>CACYZT010000041.1 GCA_902778935.1 uncultured Bacteroidales bacterium | reverse complement strand
AGAAGCATTCATGCGCTCACTACCATAGTCGGTGCAGCGACCATACTGTTGGTCATTGGTGCTATCGCCGTTGCAAAAGCGGTCTACCAGCACAAAATAAACGGTAGCTTTGTTCCAAGCAAAACCATCTGCTTTTTTCGTCTGTCTGCACGCTGCAAACATTGTCGCAGCGATTGCAAGGATGATTAGTTTTCTCATATTATTTCTTCTTATTCTTTATACTTTCAGCAACAGTTTTAACCAATAAGGATCAAAATTCAAATCGTTCCAACTTCATTTGACCGCAAGCCTCTATCTCGGCTACGTATTTCTTGAACTCCGGCGTTTCGGCATGAGCCTTGAGCGAAGCATCATCTTTCCATGTTTCGCAGAACATGAAAACGTCCGAGCGGGTCGCGCTCTGGAACACATCATACGCGATGCACCCGGCATGATTACGGGATTTCTCGGTCAGAGCTACTGCAGCACGCAGAGCGTCCTTGTAGTGGTCACCATCGGTGGCCTGAAAAAAGCAATTTAATCGTATCATATTATTTGTTATATTTAGCGTGTAAATTGGCGATGATGTCCGCGAACTTGGTGCGGATGGACTCAGGCGAAAGCAAAAATCTCCTGCATAAACTCAAAGTTCGGTGCAAGATGGAACTGGAAATCAGAGTACTCAGGTGTAGTATTGATTTCCTGCTGCGACTTGTGGAGCGGAAGCGTGCGCAAATACGAAACGCCTTTGCGTGCGACGCGCACGACTATATCTTGCACTTCCCCGGCTTCGCCTTTGGTCATGCCGATACAATCGGCAAAGTATTTCTTCACGTCGAAGCCATCAGGAATCTTGTAGGTGGAATTGGTGGTTGAGACTTGCATGAAGCGGTCAAAAGCGTACGTGCGTATCTCGCCCGGATGATCCGAGCTTTCACCAATGGCGTACCAGCGCTGCTTGTAGATACGAACGGCGTACGGTGCGAAGATAAACTCGCGCGGTTCATGGACGAAGCTGCCGTAGCGAATAATGATACGGTAGCAGTGCTGCATAGCGTCCACGACGGTCTGCAAATGCTGTATGCCGCCGGGGATGGACTCGTACATGATCCGTCCGTGCATGTTGGCATAGTCCTCCAGCGAACTCTCGACAGCAAGGCTATTGAGCAACCACTTGCGAAACTCCTCGTCCTCCCGAAAGGATTGCTCGATATACCAACCGTCCTTCTTATCGCAGGCGATGCTCACGTCAAACAGTTCCTCTAACTCATTCTTCATGTGATAGAAGGAACTACGAGCGAGACGCTTCTTCTCGTCGTTCAATGGCGAACTAAGCCACCGTCTGCTAATCTCCTCTCTGGTGATTGGGCCGGACTGAAAGGCTCGCAAGAACCAAAAGTATTTCTTGAGTAATTTACCGCTGGTCATGGCAATGCAATGTTATTTCTTGCGTGCAAGAATGATTTTGTTACCTTCAGCACTCAGACCTAACACGTGAGCGGCAATGCGCTTGCACAACTCAATAACCGTTGGAATGGCATTGCGTTTAACTTTGCCACCACGCCAATTCTCCGGATTACGGCAGTACTCGGATAGGTCGAAGAACTCATTCTTTTTTATACGTCTCGCTGCACGAAGATCGCGAAGCATCCAGTCGTAACAGAATAGATGGGTATATGCAAGAAGCAATCAAAATCCATCGTCAACTTTTCAGCCTTCTTCAATTCTTCGAAAGGCGCAACAATGTCATCCGGATTGATGATAGGAGTGGTAAACATATCAGCATACGCTTCCCAATCGTCGCCAATGATACGAGCGATTTGTGCGGCTACCTCCTGAACGTACCGCATTGACCGGTCAATGCCTCTACGAGTGGCATCTTTGCTGATGTCGTACAACTCTTTGATTTGCTCATGCGTCCTGCGCACTCCACATATTCCCATGTAGTCGCGAGCAACCATGAAAGAAAATCTTTCGGTATGCTCAAAGACTTTCGTAAAGATGTAGAACATGGGATAATGTCCCTTCTCGTCATGATAATCGAGGATGAAGTTTATCTCATCATCCGTCAACTCATCAATATTCCGATGCAGATTGTAAGACATCTTTTCGCGAGGAGAAAGTTCCTTATAGGCTTCTGCTGGATGTTCTTTCTCGAACTTATCGAAAAATGAACGAATCTCTGCTTTAGTTTTCACGCCAATGCCATAGAAACGGCGACCGGTAAAGTCGTTATCAATTACCTCCTTCAACTGGGCGGGAGTTTCACACATTCCGTGTATTGCAATCTTCGCCCGCATACTCAAACCGCTATCCCAGATAGCATCGTGAAACGCATCAATTCGTTCCGGAGGTTAAATTATATCAATTTACCAATATCGTCTTCGTCTGCGATAGAAACGTCTGCTCCAACGCCTCTCGTCATTTATATCCTCGTAGTCCGTGCGCAAGTCCTTGACATTGAAATCGCACTTTGGATAGTTGCTACATCCGTAGAATTGTCCATACATTCCCTCACGAAGGACTAACTGTCCGCCACATCGAGGGCAAATGCCGGATTCTATCTTTGCCCGTCTTTCGTATTTGGCGACATTTGCTGCTTGATTATGCTGCTTGCGCAGTTCCGGATCAGTGATGTTCTTCTCTAAAAGCAAGTTCGCCTTGATTTGCAGTTGCTCCTGCGTATAGACCGGCTCTGCAGAACGCAAGCGAATAATGGTCGGAACCAACTCGTCAATATAAATCACTTCGCCCTCATCGTGATAGATATCAAAGTCTGTAGCATTGGCAAAAACAACAATGTTGTGCATTGGTACGTTCGCCTGCACACTTGCATGGTAACGTACAGCCGCTATGTGTGCCTTGTTTTGCCGGAGCGCATTACCAGTCTTGTACATAAAGCCGTTAATATTCTGCTCCCAATGCTCTGACTTCTCGTTTCCAACCAGACTGCCGGTGTAGTTCTTCGTCTCAATGACGTACACACCGTAACGCGATAACACTACGTGATCAATCTGGGTCGTGCCATAACTTGTTGGTAGCATCAAGTCGTTAAGCACTATATACTCGTCCTTTGGTAACTTTGCCAGTTCTTTTGCCACCCTGCTTTCCGTCCAATCTCCTCTTCGACTTGCATATGTCCGTCTGCTCCAAACGCCAAAAGCAATTAGAGCAACAAAAAATAGCGTTGTGAGGATAATGAAGGACATTAGAGCTGCAGACTATCTATCATTTGGTCAATTCCTGATACCTCTCAAATAACTTTGCCACACACTCCGATTCAGAAATCTTGCCAGGTGTGAAACCGTAGGCAAGCATGACCGCACGGTCGTTCTCTTGGTGGGCACGACGGAGTTCCGGCGGCATAGTAACCTCGTCGTAAAGATCAGCCAAAGAGCAATCCGGATACTTGGCGCGTGCATCGAGGATGGCTTGGGCGGTGTCGGCTGACACCATGGGAAGTTGTTATAGACGATATCCTTTGAATAGCGGTAATCCGATTTCAAACGTCCACAAACAACACGCATCCATGCCATGTGGACATTGGAGGTAAGGACTCCGAAATGGTAGAGGGTTGCGTTGGGGATAATTTGCACGGCATCACTACTCAAACTATTCGGTGACATATACCCCATAGGAACATATCTTCTACGTTCACTACTAACGCGAGGTATTAACAAATAATTATCATCCGGCATGTTCTCCACATGGAAACGCGTTGGTTTATCGGCTATTTTTCGAGTACCCTCACTCGGGCTTTGTAAACGGTACTCGCGGACGTTCATAACGCGCTCATAGCAATGTGGCATTGTGCGGAGTTCAGCAGGAGAGCATTCTCCTAACCATAAACAGAAACGCTTCTTATTATTAATGAATTCTTCTGCTCCGTACCAAGGGCGAAAATAGGCAGCAGACTTTGGTTCTTTAGTAATAAATTCCTCTTTCTCTTCCTCTTTGAATAAATAGAATCCACCATCTATAGGCTTGTTTCCAATTCCAATTTCTGGCACATCGCAGAGTGGTTTTGACCGGCTATCTATCCAAATATCGGGGGCATCTATAAGATAGCCATTGATATTGGAAGCAGGAATTGTTTGGGAGTTAGAAAGAAATATAGTCTTATAGCTGGCGTTCATTGCAGCAGAAAAACCGATGATGACACAATGGACATGGGCTTTGATGTCCGCCTCGCTATCCCAGCGGAAGGTACGATAAGCAAAGTCAAAATGAATACCATATTGCATAAAGAGTGGTTGCCAAAGAGCTGCCACTTGTTCACCTTGAGTAATGGAGTTGGTGGAAACGAGGGCAGCTTTGATTGCGGGATTTGCTTTGATCAATTGTGCCGATTTCAAATACCACCCACATACGTAATCCATATTTCCAATGTTCTTCCATTTCTTCCCGAAAATCTCCAATAAATCATCCTTTTGTGAAGAAGCCATTAAACGTGCTCCTACAAACGGCGGATTGCCCATGATGTAGTTGAGCTTTTCGGGCGCAATGACCTCGCTCCAATCGGTGCGGAGGGCATTGCCTTCGTGGATATAAGCGTTGGTTTTGAGCGGCAGGAAATCAATCGCCCGTCCTGCTATAGCCGAGGTCTCTTTGAGGGTTTGACTCTCGGCAATCCATAGGGCGGTTTTAGCAACCGTGCATGCAAAATCATTGATCTCAATGCCGTAGAACTGAGATATATTGACTTTGATGAGAATATCGAACGTGAGTACATTCTCTCCGCCGAACATGGCTTGTATCACTTTGTTTTCTAGACGGCGAAGCGAAAGGAATGTTTCCGTAAGGAAGTTACCACTACCGCAGGCAGGGTCGAAGAACGTGAGAGTTGACAACTTATCTTGGAAAGTAGCTAATGCCTGCTTTCTCGGAGCTGCTTGTTTCATCTCCTGAATCTTGCCGAACTCGTCTTTGAGCTCGTCCAAGAAAAGCGGGTCAATAACCTTGTGTATATTCTCGATACTCGTATAGTGCATTCCGCCGCTACGGCGCGTCTCGGGGTTCAGCGTGCTCTCAAAGACTGCGCCGAAGATAGTAGGCGAGATTTCAGACCAATCGAAATCGGCTGACGCATCTTCCAAAATGAGGTGCTTGAGTTCGTCGGTGAACTGCGGAATCTCTATTGTCTTATCCGAGAACAAACCACCGTTGACATAAGGGAAGGCTGCCAGATCGTCCTCCAAATATTTATCGCGCTCAGCAAGGGGCGTATCCAGTACCTCGAAAAGATCCACCAAAGCGCGACGGAGTTTTTGCGAGGGATAAGCATTGAGGTAGTCATGGAAAGCCGTACGGTTGTTGAACAGATATTCAGCGAACGGAGCGTTTCGGGATCGTCGGCTCCGTACTGCTCTAATAACTTATCATAGATAATTCCGACCAGATTACCGGCTTTGACAGAAACCTCCATTTCGCGTTTGAGGTGCTCGTTGCCCTCGTCCACGAGAAATTGCAAGCGATAATACTCTTTTTCGAGATCTTTCAGTAGAATCTTCTGCGGCTCTCCGTTGGGCTGTTCCATGTCATAAACCCAGAACTCCGCGAAATTACAGGTTACAATCCAACGAGGGCGTTGGCTGTACGGCAGTTCGGCGGCATAGCAATCATAACCTTGGTAGAAGGAATGAAACCGTCGATGAAAGAAGTATGGTCTAATTTGACTTGCTGCTCAAAAAGCAAGAATGAATCGACATGTTCAATGCCGAATACCTCTGTAAGCAAAGTAGTCCAAAACTTTTGGCTCTCACCTTTCTCGTATCCTTTACCTTGCCATCTTTCTGCAAATTCTTTTGCTGCTTTTTGCTGTTGTACAGGAACCATAGTATCAATTTAATATCATTCGTGGAGTATAGCGGACTCGAACCGCTCACCTCAACACTGCCAGTGTTGCGCTCTAGCCAGATGAGCTAATACCCCGTCTGCCCCGAAGGGCTATTGCCTATATGAACTTTCTATGTGAACATTTTTCGCCCTTATGTGAACTTTCTACGTGAACATTTTCACTCCTATGTGAACCTATTTTGTGACTATTCAATTATTACCCAATGCCCGGCACTGGTGTTGCCCTCGCGAATTAAAACACCCTTCTTTTGCAAGTCAGCAAGATCGCGCCATATTGTGC
>CACYZT010000040.1 GCA_902778935.1 uncultured Bacteroidales bacterium | reverse complement strand
TGGATATATGGTCAAAGGAGTTGATGATACCTTGTATATCTCCGCCCCAACGTCCGTGAACATTGGCTTTGTCGGCTTTCTCTTTGGTGTCCTTGGTGGAGTTGTTTTTCGGGTCTCCGTCCACAAAACGGTCACTCATGATGAGGTAGATGACGTCGGCAGAGGTGAAAGACTGGCGGTCTTTTGAACCTTCACGGCGAGTGTTGATGGTGTAATCATAGACGGCGCGTTGTCCATTTTTCTGGAGCAGGAAGCGATAGTTACCTGGTTCGTTAACATCCACATCTACAAAGAGATAGTTGGGTGATTCGGCATTGTGTTGTGATTTGACAACGATGCCTTTGGTCGTTGTGTCCCACTTCCCTTTAGCGGTCATTTTGCTGATGGAAACCTGTGCGTCTGCAAGGTCTGTACCGTAGAACATCAGTGTGAGCGGGCAGTTCATTTCAGTCCACCAAGAGAGCGGTTCTACACGTTGTACCGCAGGAGCGGCGTGGAGACAAGAAGTAGCTGAGGCTACAGAAAGGATGGCAGCGAGTGCCAGAAATAGATAGCGTTTCATGTTATAATTGATTTACAAGTATGTCGTTAATATGTCTTTCTTTTTGTCTTAGTTCGAGGAAGTGTTGCCACATGGCTTGTTGGTGCTTTGTGCTGGCATCAAGGAAGTCTTCAGTTCCTTGTGCGTCAATGCGGTCAAAGACTTTGCCGATAGTGATAGTATGCGTATCCATTGCCGGCTGGAAGGTTTTTTCTTCTTTGCCTTCCACATATACTTCGCGCACGATACCTATATCTACGAGTCGTTCGAGCAGGAGTGATGCTTGGCGAACGGGAATGCCGTTAGTAAGGGCTAACTCGTACGCTGTCAGTGGCTGTTCGTCGTTCTCAAAACGCTTGATGATATCGGACAACAACGCTAACGTCAGAAAGTCCTTGTAACGGCGGGACATCGTCTCCAAATCATGCTCAAAGGCAAACATCTCATTGTTCTGAATGGCATATGAGAGCTCCGCACCAATTAGCGTAATGAGACTGATCCACTTGACAATAATCAGCAGTATCGGGATAAACGCAAAGGCACCGTAAACGATGCTGGTGCGTGAGAGGTACGCGACTACGAAAACGGATAATGCGCCAATAGCCATGATTAAAGCGGCGGTGATGATTCCCGGAATGATAGCCGGAAGGAATCGCACTTTGGTATTCGGAATGGCGATATACATCCACGTGAAGACGAAGGTGATGACGAGGAACTGGAAGAAGTTCAGAAATCCGTTGCGATAGGTAGTTAAGAAGCTGAAGAACTGTAACTTATCGGCAGCTGTATGGAGGTAGATATTTAGTCCGGTTGTGACAATAATCATGACCGGAATGAGGAAAAGTATCGCGATATATGTGACGGATTGTCGGAGGATGGAGCGGTTCTGTTTGACGTTCCAAATCTCGTTAAATGAAGTCTCGACGCTGCGGAAGAATGTATAGACGGCTGAGATGAGTATGATGATACCGATTCCGATGAATGCCCCTTCAGCGCTTGTGTCGAGATATCGGTGTACGACATCCATCATGACGGGCATTATCTCCGATTTGCCGGCGGCTGTTTTGAGTAGTTGTGCTTCGATGAGTTCGGCAAATCCGAAGCCTTTCGCAACAGCGAGAATCATGGCTAAGATGGGCACAATAGCGAAGAGGAGCGAGTACGTGAGGTGGTCGGCTTTGACGCTGAGAGCCTTGCTACCGAAGGATCGAATGACGAGCACGATGGTGCGCATGAGTCTCACTCCGAATCGGTGTAATCTGCCCATTTCTGCGGAGTTTTTCCGCCAGAGGTCGTAAGTGACGTAGTTTTTGATTTTAGCGGTTTTGTTGCCCATAGTATTAAAAAAAATAATAGTAGACCTATAAGCCGGGTTCTGTACGTGTTACGCGTTAGTCATTAATCTCGAGTAAACATTACTGCTCACTTCTCTCGCTTCCTACCCTCCGACTCAGCCGAGTAAGCCTCAAGCGTCGGTATACTTGGAATTGCAGCCCACAGTGTAGTCGTTTCACCCGCCGTAAGGCGACTCGTCTCTGTACCAGTGACCCAACATTGCTGCCGGAAGGCCGTTAACCTCTGTGGTACTCTATGCTGCCCGGACTTTCCTCTACTGCGGGGATAATAGATGCATCTATTTCTGCCCGCATATAGCGACTAACCGGTCTACTATATAAAGAAGAGCGGCTTACGGGAGTCGAACCCGCCTCCTCAGCTTGGGAAGCTGATGCACTACCGATGTGCTAAAGCCGCAGATTT
>CACYZT010000039.1 GCA_902778935.1 uncultured Bacteroidales bacterium | reverse complement strand
AATTTTTCCTTACTTGTATGATGGCGTTGCTGTCGGTTCTACCGGCAGCAAAGGCGCAAGATCACGATTTCAGCAATATGGAGAAAGAGTACCCGTTGCTGATGCAGCGTGCTGCAAGACAATCTCGGCGTCTCCTTCCAAAGCGACTGCAAAGGTTATTCTATCGGGAAGTCAAAATAGGTATCGGGGTACGGTTCGTTCTTCAGCGTGAAGTGCCACCACTCGCTGTCAATGCCCTCAAAGCCATGGCGAAGCATCGCCTCGCGGAGAATAAGTCGGTTCTCGGATTGCCGGTAGAGCTTGCAGCGGTAATCCGGATGGCTCTCAACACCGAACCAGTCGAAAGGCGAGCCCATATCCAGTTCCTTTCCGGTAGCCGCATCCAGAAGCGTGAGGTCCACCGTCGAACCGCGGCTATGACTCGAACGCGCGTAGATATAGCCTTGCTCGAAAAGCAGGCTCTTGTCCACCATCGGATAGAAGACCGCTTTCATCGCCGTGTCCTGCACATCCTCCGCCCAGCGGATGAAATGGTTGACGGCGCGTTGCGGACGGTAGGTGTCCCATATCTTCAGACGGTAACCGCGTGCCTTGAGTTCGTCGCTGACCGCTTTGAGCGAGTCCGCCGCCTGTTTGGTCATAAGCGCCAACGGCCGCTCGTAGCCGTCAATACGCGCGCCGACGAAATTATAGGTGCTGTAATAGCGGATCTCCAGAATGGCATCGGGAATAACTTCGGTTACTTCCACAAAATCCGAACGGTCATAGACGGGTTCAAGGGTCTGTTCCGCTTTGGGCGTGCAGGCAGTCAGTGCCGCAATCGCAATAGTTAACAAAAAGATTTTTCTCATTTTATTTACGATTTAGAAATTCGTTCTTATATCTTTCTTTGTATATAACCAGGCGACTATCGCACCGCTTATATTGTGCCATACGCTGAAGATGGCACCTGGGATAGTTGCCATCGGATAGGCGGCAAAATGCAGTGTCGCCAAGGAAGAGGCAAGGCCGGAGTTCTGCATGCCCACTTCGATGGAGACAGCCCGTTTCTTAGGCTCTGACATTCCAAACAATCGGCCTATCAGATAGCCGAGCCCCAACCCGAACAGGTTGTGAAGCACCACTACAATGATGATTAGCATACCGCTTGCCAGCAACTTGGAGGCGTTGGCGGAGATGACGATAGAGACCGTAAAGGCGATGGCAACGGACGAGAAAGCAGGAAGATAATCCATCGCCTTCTCCGTGAACTTAGGCCACAGGCTCTTGATAATCAAACCTAATACGATAGGCAAAATGACCACCCACAGAATACTCAGCAGCATGCCTGCCACGTCCACATGGATGCTCTCTCCAGCCAGTAGCCATGTCAGCAAAGGCGTAAGCAGCGGGGCAAGCACAGTGGACACACCTGTCATCCCGACCGACAAGGCAAGGTCACCTTTCGCCAGATAGGTGATGACGTTCGATGCCGTGCCGCCGGGACAGCAGCCTACCAATATCACACCAAGCGCCAGCGCTTCGTCCAGTTGAAAAACTTTAGTCAGCCCCCATGCCAGCAGCGGCATGACGGTGAACTGCGCCAGACAGCCGATGATAATATCTTTCGGACGACTGAAGACAACTTGGAAATCGTGCAGGTTGAGCGCCAGTCCCATACCGAACATCACCACGCCCAACAGGTAGTTGATGGTTTTGGTGGGTATGGGTTGCAACACAGCCGGAAACAGCAGCGAAAGCACGGCGCACACTAAAACCAGCACGGCCATGTATTTCGATATGTAGTGACAGAGTTGCTTCATCGGATGATGGTCAATCAGTTGTCAGTTTTCCTTTACCCCAACACCACATCGAGGACCATCATAAGGACGAAGCCGAGGGCGAAACCGATGGTGGAGAGGTTGGAATGGGTGCCCTGCGAGGCTTCGGGGATGAGTTCTTCGACTACCACATAGAGCATCGCTCCTGCGGCGAAGGCGAGGAGGTACGGGAGTATGGGTGTAAGCCATGCTGCCAAGAGAATGACGAGCAGTCCGCCGATGGGTTCGACGACGCCGGAGAGCGAACCGATGAGGAAGGAACGCCACGGCTTGCCGCGCTGCCTCGTGGTGGGAGGTAGCGATCTGGCTCAGATGGTGCACGCCGCGGTGGATATTGCTGTTCCAATGGCTGTACGCCTCGGTGATAGCGTCCATCACAACTTGCGGCTTCTGGCTCGTTGCCGCATTATCAAGATAGACTAACGGTCGTCCGTGAACGGTCTCCTTTAATATCGGAAAATCTGCTCTATTCATAGTTATTTTTCAATTCTTGATTTGTTTTGTTTTCTCTCCCAGTACGCACCATCTGATAACAGGAATTCGGCGTATTAGTTCTACTAACAG
>CACYZT010000038.1 GCA_902778935.1 uncultured Bacteroidales bacterium | reverse complement strand
GTCTTTTCCGTGCCACATTTCCCCGTCACAGAAGATTGCTATTTTCTTTCCTTTATGTGAGAAGTCGGGATGTCCGAAAACTGTTTTATCGTTTTTCCTGTATCGTATTCCCGCAGCCCATAGTGCTTTCGCAAACAGAACTTCAATCTTTGTTCCTTTTGCTTTTACGGCAACCATGTTTTTATGTCGTTGTTCGGGAGTGAGTTTATCCATATCTATGAGCCTCTAAAAATTCTGTCTCTATGATATGCCAAATAGTCGCGATTAGGGGTGTGCTCTATTGGCATGATTAATTTATGTCCGGCTATGCTGCCGAAATGTGTATTATAATAATCTTGTGTTTCGTATTCCCGCAGTGCAGAGGATAAACAAACTGTGTAATCGTCCGGCGAGATAGTGATGAATCCTTTGTCAAACGCTTTGTCATACAGTGCAGAAAGACAAATGCCGTTTTCCGGATTAAGTTTCTGCTGAGGCGTACTATCTACCCATGGGATAATATGACTTGCCACCAGTAACTCCGGAATGTTTATGCCCGTTATTGCACAACGCCCTTCGTAATTGGAAAGAATCATTGAGCGGAAAGCCGACTGATTGACTCTTTGGCGAATAACCGCTTCTCGTTCCTTGCCTTCTAACTCTGTTGGCATGATATTCAATGAATCCTCAATACTTTTGTTCTGTAGTTGTGCTTTTATTCGCTGTGCCTCTATAAACAGACGCTCTTTGTCATTGGCAAACTCGTTCCAGATAGGTTCGCAAACAGCTTTGCCTGCCGGCATTCCTGTTCGCCCGGAATCGGTAATATATGGATCACAGGCAGCAAAATTAACAAGACGCAATGCCGCGGAGTTATCCGTGCGACCGATTAAGCGTGCCAACTCCTTTACTTCCGGTGTGGTACGGTTCAACCGTCCAAACGGAAGTTGGAAATATACGCTGAGAGCTAAAATCAGCTCATCTCTAGTCCATATTTTGCGTTCTAAAGCCATAAAAATCAAAAACCGGATAGCATGGGCTATCCGGTCGGGTATTCTCGGGAAGAGAAAAAAAGCACAGGCAAGCGGGGTAAAAGACAGAGTCGGCAAACTTGTGGTAATACCCCGCTTACCCATGCCAAGACACGGATAGCAGGGACATATATCTCCTTACCACATTAAGTTTTGCCGACTTGTCTTTAAAGGTATATGCCTGTTGCGCTATGCGCTGTATTTATGTATTAGTTTATGTCTGTTTTGTTTCTCGGTTATCTCTCGGTCGTGTCCCAGTCATCGGTCGGTGGAGGGATGGGCGGTGATGTAACGGCGGTTAGAGTCGTTTTTATGCGTGGTGGTCGGGCGCAGAAGTCCGGCAAGCACTAATTTGGTTACATATTGTTGCAGAGTGCGTGTTTGGTATTTTACGCCAACCATTTCTAAAATTTCTTGGGCTGTTCGCGGCATCACATCACAAAACTCTAACACTTTTCGTTGCTTTGCCGTTAAACGCACTTGGTTACTTTCTTGTTCAGCTTGGTTACTTTTCTGCTCCTGCTCTATTACTTTTTCGCCGAGCTCTATTACTTTTTGCCCCTGCTCTGTTACTTTTTCGGTCGGGTCTGACACTTTTGGGGGCCGCTCTGTTACTTTTTCCTGACGATAGATAATCGTACGGAAGTCGTCCGCTTGGATAAATTCGGGTGTACGGAGCCCCAAAGCTTCGCAGTCGGCAATCATATCCGTAGTACCCGTGCCCAGATGCTCGATATAACCTGCCATGAAAAGCGGATGAGCCAGTACGGGGTTGGTCGGTTCGGAGCGATGTACCTCATGCAGTTTCTGAATAGTAAAGCCATCGGGCAGTCTGCCGGGATTCCAGATCTCCAGACGGTCGCGGAAAAGCATGACCTGCACACTTGCATTGCTCGTGTAGTCACGGTGCGCTACGGCATTGGCAATCGCCTCGGCTACCGCACTCTCCGGCAGTTCGTACTCCACAGGAGCGTCCGGCGAGAGGTCGCGTTTGCCCACACGTGCGTCAATACGCGACATGACAAAACCCACCGCCTTGTCAATCATCTCAAAGAGCGAACCGGTAAAGACCTGGTAATTGCGGATGGGCTTTTCCACTTTCGTTCCATAGAACTGCGCACAGCGGACTTCCGATGTGCGGAAGAAGCGTTGCGGGTCTTTGGCAAAAAGCAGTAAGGCAGAGTTCGTCAGGCGGCCGTCATCCGTGAGCACATGGATAGCGGAGAAGATTTTCTCGATACCGTCTTCGAAGTTCAGCGGGAAATTGCGTTTCTCTTTGGCTCGGTTCACAAAAGTGCGCACTTTCTCCGGGTCGATATCGTCATACGTGGCTACCGGATGAGCCGCTGCGTCAAAAGGCACACGGCGGATGATCTCTTTCCGAACCAGATAATCCACAAGCGAATTATAAACAGCCGTGCGCAGTTCGTCGTAAGTAGCAAAACCACGACGGACGACCTCTTGCTCCACCTTGCCTATAAGGGCTTGCTCTTTAGGGTTACGCGGCGTGTCTGTGCGCAGCGTATAAATCAGCCGGTGCGCGTGGTGAGCCGTAGCCGTATCGTATTCGCGTTCGGTAGGCGAGATACCTTCTTCGTCCTCGTAGCCATATTGGGTGCCGAGAATGCCGAGGTAGATATGACATTCCGCCGCTTGGGTGAGATAGGCTTTCTGCGCAGAGACCTCCGATGCCGGCATATCTTCAAAAATAAACGGCACAAAGAACCGACCGAGCAAGCTGTCTGTGCGGATGTAATCGTACAAGAGCCGCCGCTCGCTAGCGAATTCCTTTTGGACGCTACTTATGAAAACTTTGATATCTGCCATAGTTTATAATTTCGGGTGCAAAGGTACAATAATTTTTTGATATATGCAAGATTTTTGTAAAAATTACAAAAATAATCGTTTGAGCGTAGCGAAATAAGAAATTTATTTGCATTTAGGGATGGGATTTTCTGTTCACAGGCTGGGTGTTCTTCACTCGGCGGACTTCAGGGTGGAGATGATGAAGCCGCGGAGAGTGGTGCAGAAATGGTTGTTCGTTATACGTACGTCATATTTGACTGTCGGTTGACTGTCGGTTGACTGTCGGTTGACCGTCGGCATTAGACCGAAATACGATGCAAAGGTACAACAATTTTTTGACATACACAAGAGAAAAAGGGACATTTTGGCACAGAGGTGGACAAAATGGCACGAAAGTGGACAATTTGGCACAGAGGTGGACAAAATGGCAGGGATGGAGGCACTGGCACGGAGATTGCAATATTCAAAGTGAAAACGTTTAAAAGCGACCTGCTTCGTCGGGAGCGACAATCAACGATTAAGTTACTCCGTAACAAATGTAGTTGTTGTGCTCCCTCCTCTCCCCAAGGATTAGAAATCCTTTGGGACCCCATAAAGAGGAGATTCTCCTACAGACCGCAAACAACGCAAGATTGTTTAACCCGGGGTTTCGGAATCAAACAAGATGACGAAGCCCGTAAATTTAGGAGATTGAATTATGACACCTGCAATGTATCGTAGAAACAGTTGGTTCCCAACAGTATTTGATGAGTTTCTGAACTCGGATCTGATGAACAC
>CACYZT010000037.1 GCA_902778935.1 uncultured Bacteroidales bacterium | reverse complement strand
CGTTTGGTGGATTTCTTGATCTGCTCCTCGCCGGTCTTGTTCGTCCGTTTGCGGTTCTCTATCTGCGCTTTGTTACGCGTGGTGTTGGAGTAATACTTGGTGTCCGAACCATTGGAGATGACGAACAACTGGATATACTCAAACAGTCCGCTATCCGCCCAAAACGAATCATTGCTGTATCGCTTGATCTGATTGAAAGCCTCACGAACCGCCACACCTCTACGCTTGAGTTCGATATGTACCATCGGCAGACCATTAACGAGAATCGTCACGTCATACCTTGTGCGGTGTTTGCCGTCTGTCGGTGTGTACTGATGAATGACCTGCAGGCTGTTCTCAAAGATATGCGCCTTGTCAATCAGTTTGACATTCTGAAAACCGGAGTTATCCTCTTTGATGTATTGCAGTTGGGCAGTACGATCGTCTTGCAGCAGTTCGGCTTTGTCGGCTATAGATGCGCCTGTGTTCGCGAGTTTCGTACGGAAGAAACCTTTCCACTCATTGTCGGTAAACTCGATATGATTGAGTTTCTCCAGCTGCTTGCGGAGATTGGCAATCAGTTCTTCCTCGGTATGAATATCGAGATACTCATATCCTTGCGCCTGTAGCTGTTCAATCAGCGCGTCCTCCAACTGCGCTTCGCTCTGATAGGCGATGCGTTGCGATTGTTTATGCTCGTAGCGCAGAACAACCGTCGATTCAGTATTTTCAGCAATCAGTTTCATACGGCTTTGCGGTCAAAGGTTAGTAATAGGTCTCGGTAATACTCATAGCGTTTCTGCTGTGCTGCTTGCTCCGCAGGGATACCATCGGAAAGGCTCGTCGTCAGGGCTTCGAACTTATCCAAGATGGAGACTATACGCTCTTGCTCTGCGAGAGGGGGAAGGGGGATTTTGTAGGCTTTTACTTGTGAATCTGATATAGAAGGATACGCTGCCCCTGATTGATTAGCTGTAACATAATCAATAAAGGAGTTGAGTGATAATTGATAGTATATCCATTTGGGCAGAACGACATTTTTATTTGCTCTTAATACACAATATCCAGTACTGCATATTTGCCCATTATATTCTTTCGGAACATAACAATATCTTTGTAAAGTAGGACGAGTAGTGCCAAATAAGATATCACCTGTTTCAATTATTTGTTGGGCTCTACTTGGAGCAGTTTCTTTATTAATGATATTCGTACCTTCAATATTTCTATTCTCTCTATTAACAGACGTCAAATCTACATATTGATATTCTGTCGTAGCATCAACATGTTTCCACTTAATATTCACTGCAGGAAGCGTAATCTCTCCCAGTGTTTTCCATTCCCATTGCGCATCATCGGATTTGGTAGCAGAATTGCAATCCGAGTGTGGCGTAAGTAGTTGGGTACGATAGTACTCATACTGCTTACGACGCATTTGCAGCTCCGCTTGCAGCTCCGCTGCGAGTGCCGAGAATTTATCGAGGCACTCGACGATTTTTTTTTGAATTTCAAGAGGGGGAAGGGGAATTTCGATATCCGCAAACTGATACTTCGATAAACCAAAACGCGTGAGACCTTTAGCACCTTTTAATATCTGCTTTCTTATAACAGGTGCTTCAAACAAATAACGAATGAACTTTGCTGTTGTTGTATTGGGCTGTTTTAACCTATAACGCATAATATGGTAACTATAAACCACATTAGGCAAGTCTTCCATAATAACGGCAGCAAATCCTATTTCGTCAATAGTCTCAGAGGAAGGAGTGATGAAGATATCATCTTTCAGCACATTACATTGTTCGATTTTCCTATCTGGAGCAGTAACAACCATAGATGGAATAGATGCGTCAATATATTTATGTCGGCAAACATCCATGAAGTTTAATAGTGTCACCTCTTGCTCATCGTCATGACTCTTTTTGTCAACACCGGTATTTTCAAATACACCTAAATCTCCGAGTTTTTTGAACTCCACGCCATTCGGACACATGTCCTGTATCATTTGTTCTATATGTGTCATAAGGCGTTACATTAGAGGTTAGCAATCAGTTCGTCAATCTGTGCACGTAATTCATTCTCGCGTGCTACAATCTGCTTCAGTTCGGCATTGAGTTTGTCAATGTCTATATGCTCACGCGTATCTTCTTGCTCCACATACGAGTTCACAGAGAGGTTGAAGCCGTTGTCCGCAATCGTGCGTTGCGGTACAAGGGCGGCTTTGTGCGCTACATCCTCACGGTTGGTATAAAGGTCGAGGATATGTTGGATATTCTCTTCCGTAAGTTTGTTCTTGTTGCCCTCGTGTACGAACTCTTCGGAAGCGTCGATAAAGAGTACTTTGTTATCGCGTTTGTTCTTGCGTATCACGATGATACAGGTGGCGATAGACACACCAAAGAAGAGGTTGGCCGGCAGTTGGATGACGGCATCCACGTAATCGTTATCTACCAGGTACTGACGGATCTTCTGTTCCGCTCCGCCACGATAAAGCACACCGGGGAACTCCACGATAGCCGCTGCTCCATCGGCAGAGAGCCAGCTGAGCATGTGCATCGTGAAAGCCAAGTCCGCCTTGCTCTTAGGCGCAAGCACTCCGGCAGGCGCAAAACGCTCATCGTTGATCAGCACAGGGTCCTCGTCACCTTTCCATTTGATCGAATACGGCGGATTGGAGACGATGGCATCAAACGGCTCATCATCCCAATGCTTCGGGTCTAACAAAGTATCGCCTAAAGCTATATCGAAATGGTTGAAATTGATGTCATGGAGGAACATGTTTATTCGGCAGAGGTTATAGGTCGTTTGGTTGATCTCCTGACCATAGAATCCTTGCTGCACGTTCTCTTTGCCGATGACCTTGGCTACCTGCATCAGTAGCGAACCACTACCGCAAGCCGGGTCATACACCTTACGCACTTTCTGCTTGCCATACGTAGCGATACGCGCCAGCAGTTCGCTCACTTCCTGCGGCGTGAAATACTCACCTCCGCTCTTGCCTGCATTGCCTGCGTACATCTTCATCAGGAACTCATACGCATCGCCGAAAGCATCAATCTTATTATCCTGCGGACCACCAAGGTTCATATCTCCCACAGCATCCAAGATCTTCACCAACCGCTCATTACGTTTGGCAACCGACGAACCGAGCTTGGAAGAGTTGACATCGAGGTCATCAAACAAACCCTTCATATCATCCTCGCTGTCTGTTCCGATAGCCGAAGCCTCGATGGACTTAAACGCAGCCGCAAGCGTCATATTCAGGTTCTCATCTTTCGCAGCGCGTTTGCGCACATTGCTGAAGAGTTGCGATGGCAGAATAAAGAAACCTTTCTCCGTCACGATACTCTCACGAGCGGACTCCGCTTGCGCATCATCAAACGCCGCATAATCGAAATCCGGGTAACCCGCCTTGCGCTGAAGCGCATTGATATAGTTGGTGATGTTCTCGGAAATATACCGATAGAACAGCATGCCTAACACATACTGCTTGAAATCCCAACCATCTACCGACCCGCGTAACTCATTCGCGATCGCCCAAATAGACTTGAATAACTCCTGTTTCTGTTGCGTTGATGTTGCCATATTTTTCAATTTAATATCAAATCAGTTTTTGGCGATTTTCGCCATGTTTATCTCTCGGTCATCTCTCGGTCATCTCCCGCTCATCGCTCGGTGAATAGGTCTGTTAACCTGTCGAGTGACTATTCAATTATTACCCAATGCCCGGCACTGGTGTTGCCCTCGCGAATTAAAACACCCTTCTTTTGCAAGTCAGCAAGATCGCGCCATATTGTGC
>CACYZT010000036.1 GCA_902778935.1 uncultured Bacteroidales bacterium | reverse complement strand
AACTGACTGCAAAACTATGACATACGATATGAACATAGAACAAATCAAATCGTTACTCGCTCGTTTCTACGAGGGGCAAACGACACCGGAAGAAGAAAGGCTGCTGGCTGATTTCTTCCGTCGTGAGGATGTGCCGGAAGATTTGCAGGAAGACAAGCAACTCTTCCTATTGCTTGCACAGACATCCGACCGAGAGATGCCGCAAGACATAGCCGAGGAAATCACCGCTTTTGTGAACAACCTCGGGCAAACGAAGATACAACCACTTATCCCGGAAGACAAACAGCGCAAAGGTGTGATTTTCCGTTTGAAAACACCTCCGAAGATGTGGTATCGCGTAGCAGCAACGGTGGCTATTCTTCTCGCTATAGGTGGCGGCATGTTCATACATCAGCAGCGGACATTAACAACAGACCCATTCCGCGACACATGCAAGACACCGGAAGAAGCTGCGGACGCGATTTTCTATGCCAATGACATCATCAATCGTTCAACGGCTCCGTTCTTGCGCTCAACGATGATTGCAACCGAGCAAGTGAACGACATCAATGAGACATTAGGCAAAATTCAACCGTATATAAACCAATAAATTATACTGATATGAAACGAATTCTTTTAGTTGCAGTCATCGCCCTTTGCGGCATCGCTGCACAAGCCCAAAATAAGATATTTGAGAAGTACGCCAAAATGGAAGGCGTGGAATACGTTTGCATCAACCAAGCCATGTTCAGTGCCGGTTTGTCTATCGCGACAGGCGGTCAAGTGGTTGTCGATGAAGCGAACACGCAAGGCACTGACCTCAGCAAGTTCGCCAACTATAACCGAATGATCATCATTACTGCCAAAGGCGACAAGAAGCAGGTACTTTACAACGATATTCAGAAGTTGGCAAAAGATAAGGACTACGAACTACTGATGCAGTCCCATTCGGCAGACGGCAACGATGCAACATTCTTGCACAACGAGAAAGCCAACCCCAACGAGTTCATTATCTGCAACATCCGTGAGGAAGATTGCTCGGTGGTGGTCTTGCTCAAAGACAAATAACGCTCCCTAAAACATAGTGTAACATGAAAACACGTGTGCTATTTGTAGCACTGGCAATCGTCAGTGCAGGGACGTTGTGTGCCCAAAACAAAGTGAATGGAACCGTAATAGATAGGACGGACAACTCCAAACTAATTGGTGTCAATGTGACGCTAAGCAATGATAGCGGTCAGGTTGCAGGTACCACCACCGACATCAACGGCAAATTCACCATTGATGCCGGAAATGGTGATTACATCTTGGAACTTTCCTATATCGGTTATGAAACCATCCGCATGGCTTTAACCGTAAACGAAAACACCCACATCGGCGACATCCTCATGCAAGAAGGCGCAACGGAATTAGGCGAAGTGGTGGTAGAAAGTCAAGCCATTATTCAGAAAGTAGATCGGCAAATCCTTCTGCCATCAAAAGAGCAGATGCAGGCTTCCTCAGATGGCGTTTCTCTGTTACAGAACTTGCAAATTCCGCGTATCGTAATCAGTCCTATTGACAATTCCGTCAAAACGCTTTATGACGAGAGTGTACAGTTACGCATCAACGGTGTAGAGGCAAGCACATCGGATGTGAAAGCCATCAACCCGAAAGATATTATCCGCGTGGAGTACCACGACCAACCGGGCGTGCGATACAACGGCGCAGCTGCGGTGGTGGATTATATCGTCAAACACCGCGACACAGGCGGTTCGCTCATGCTTGCTGGCACAAACGGTTTGACCCTTCCGGGTATCGGTAATTACTATCTGGCGGGTAAGGTTCATTTCGGTAAATCGTCTTTACAAGCTGTCGCTACTTATGCGCCGTACGATATTTATTGGACGCGTACCAATAATGAGACCTACAATTTCAGTACGGGCAAGGTAGAGAACAACGAAGTAGGAGAACCGACACGCTATAAGACCTACCCCGTAAATGTCTCGTTGAATTACAACTGGACGAACGTACCCCGTAAATGTCTCGTTGAATTACAACTGGACGAACGGGGATAAGAATATGCTGAACATCCGCTTGCGTGATAATATGGCATATACTCCTTACGGACCGTCAGACCGCGACAGCCGTCTGTATCAGCCAACGGACTCATTTGAGATACACGATCACGACAAAAGCAGCAGTCAGTCGCCGTCACTTGATATTTACTATCAGCACAACCTACCGCACAAGCAGCACTTGTATTTTGATGTGGTAGGAACATATATCAACACCCACAGCGACCGCCGTTTTCTGCAAACACCGCTTCGGGGCTCAGCTTCGACAGATACGACCGATGTAATATCGCGTGTGAGAGGAGACAAGTGGTCGCTCATCGGCGAAGCTATCTATGAAAAGGAATGGGAAAATATCATGCTCACCGTAGGCGCACGGCATAACCAACAATGGGTGAAGAACACGTACTTAGGCAGTACCGAAGCGACCGTTAACATGACAACTGCCGAGACCTACGCGTTTGCAGAAATGCGGCATAGAGTGGATAAGTTCTCGTATGTGGTAGGTATCGGAGTTATGCACACTCTCATTGACCAAGCCGGACAGAAACAAAGCACTTGGATTGCTCGCCCGCAGTTGACCATGAGTTACGATTTTGGCAAAGGCTGGTTCTGGAAATACAAAGGCTATGTGTCCGGCTACCAACCCTCTTTGTCGCAGTTGTCCGATATTACGCAACAGATTGACAAGTACCAAATGCGGCGAGGCAACCCGAACCTGAAATCCGTCATGTACGTATCGAACGAAATGGAATTGTCATGGCAGTCCAAGCATGTCAATCTCAACCTTTGGGCAAACTATAGCTACGACCACAAGCCTATTATGGAAGAAACCTTTGAGGAAATTATAGACGGGTCGCCTTATGCCATCCGCATGTATGACAATCAGCGCGGCTATCACAAATTGAATGTTTCACCGAGTGTACAGGTCAAACTGCTTGATAACAAACTGATGTTCAATGTCACGCCATTTGTCAAATACATGGTCAGTCAGGGAAACAACTACAATCATGAGCATGTCAATTACGGTGTGCGTGGCGGCATTTTCTATCTGCTGAAAGGTTGGCGGTTCTATGCCGATGTAGTCACGGCGCAGCATAACTTATGGGGCGAAACGCTGACCCTCGGCGAATTGACGCACGATATAGGTATCAATTATAACTCGGAGCATTTTGGTTTTGGTATTATGATGGTTAATCCGTTCTCGCCGCACGAATCCAGAACCGTCACAAAGGACTTGTCTGCCCTTGCCCCGACTGCCAATACAGCCGTTATGCAGAACTATCGTCAAGTGCTGATGCTCAATTTCAACGTCAATCTGGACTTCGGTACCAAGCACAACGAGGGCTGGAAACGTATCGACAACGAAGATACCGAAAGTGGTATTTTGAGTGGCGCAAAATAACAGCACACCATGACACACGAACAGTTCACACGCCAATATTTGCCGTTATGTGGGAAGATGTACGCACTTGCGTATAATCTTCTCCGTGACCGTAATGAGGCGCGTGACTGCGTGCAAGATGTGTATGCGGAACTATGGAATGGACGCGATAGTATAGAACCCGACCAAACGCATGTTCTAAAGATGGTACGTGACAAGTGCCTTGCACGGACTGGTGATAATATAGAGCGTCTTTGTGATACCTCTACTTCAGATGCGCCCATCGTTATTGTAAATATTATCTGTGAAGAGCACCACTATCATGAGGGAGCAATTCACATGGAAATACATGATAATTTATTAACTAATTAACAATTTATTTGCATATATGAGAAAATTTTAGTAACTTTGCACCCGAAATCGTCAGATCTGAGACGTAAAATGGGATGACATATATTATTGCGCGTAAGCGCAAAAAGGCATATTCCTTTACGAACGAGTCGGCAAAACTTTAATTGATAAAAGAAGAAATATGTTCCACTACCCTTGTATGGGCACGTGGGGCATTTTATCAAGAGTTTGCCGACTCCGTTCGTTGCTCCACGTGTCCATGCATTTTCCAAAAACAAGAAATAGCATGAGCACTTATAACTACGCACCCGGCGCGGTGCATATTGATATTCACCATAACAATATATCTACCTCTGCAACACAGATTGCAGAACTTTTCCGTTCTTTTACTGCTGACCGACAAACGGCAGAAACAGAGAAACAAACAGAGGATGTAACTCCCGTAGATACCTCCTTCTT
Source organism: uncultured Bacteroidales bacterium (assembly GCA_902778935.1). Lineage (GTDB taxonomy): Bacteria > Bacteroidota > Bacteroidia > Bacteroidales > Paludibacteraceae > Colicola. The sequence continues at coordinate 4,665 of CACYZT010000036.1, read as the reverse complement.
CTGTACACAACAATTTACCTCTGACATTATTGAGAAAAACCTACGCAACGCCATCGAATCAGCTTCAAGCAAAGCCGATGCGTGTAGGCGTATTATGGCACTTGACACACAAGGCTATATCCTTATTAGCAACGTGGGCGATGATTGTAAAGCCAAACTTATCAATCCGTTTGCTGCTCCCAAATTTACTTTTTGCGGTGACGATTTTACCAAGGCACGCAATCGACGCACAAAGCAATAATTGTCCGAAAATGTCCGAGGACAAATAAACCTTTTTGCGGCAGTTTGTCCGAAAGTTTGTCCTAATCTGTCCGAATATGAGACCCAATTTTGCGGGTCTCATTTTTCGTATATACCTTTGCAGTGAAATTTCACAGCTAACGGCTGGCGCCAGCCATAATTTTAACTTTTAAACAAGTAATTATTATGGCAACAGAACAATTACGATTAGTGGACGGCACTATTGTACGAAAATGCCCCACGATCAAGCCGCTCTATTGTTCACGAGCAGGCAAATTCTACAGCGTACACAACGCCATTCTAACAGATGACGGTTGGGTGATGCGTGAGATTAAACCGGTGCTCAAGCAGTCTGGCACACGCAGATGCACCTTCACCAATGGCACAGGTACGCATTACCCCTTCATGCGCAATTTTCAAAACAAACACTGTCATTTCCTTGTGGCAGCGGCTTGGCTCGGTTCGCGTCCGGATGGCATGGTCATTGACCACCTCAACGGCAATATTCTCGACTGGTCAGCCGACAATCTGGAGTACGTGACACCTGCGGAGAATAACAAGCGTGCGAAACTATTGCGTGTCCTCCGTTCCATCGGTCGCGATCCCAAACAGATGAGCCGTGAAGAACTGCAAGCAATTTTCGCGAAATATGAGTTCCGGAATTCAATTCCGGACTAATGGACGAAGACAAACGGGATAATATCCCTAACAATTAACAAAACTAATAACAATGCCGTCTCCCAGACGGCGCAATTAACGAAAGAAGAATTATGAAAGCAATAGAAATGAATCAAGCCCTCATGGAGGCAATCAAGACAACAGAAGTATTAGGTGCCAGCGCATTGGAAGAGACTCGTGCTCTCCGCCAACTCATCGCCTCGGCGAACACCCGTATCGAGGAACTCGAAACAGCCGCTCTGGAGGACGCCAAGCAATTCGCCTTCGAGCAGAATGGCGAACAGAAAGGCAAGTTCCTGCTCAACGACCATCATTTTGAGCTCCGCCGTGCAGAGAATTTCGATTTCGTCGGCAAGCCGCAGAAATACACCATGGCAGAGGGTGTGGCCTTCCGTCAGAAAAGCGGTGAGCAGACCGTGCTCAAAGCGCAGTCGGCCTCGATCACGAAGGCGCTGAAAGCGATCAAAGATGCTTTCCCCACGACGCACCCGAATATCGCGCCGGATAGCGTGGAGTACACGCTGGTTTGTGTCGATTAAATAACCCCTCCCTAACAATGTTCTACGGACGGCCACCGGCAGTCCGATCGAGCAGAGCTCTTCACCCCACAAGGGAGGGAAAAGGGTGGCGGCTGAGTGCCAAGCACGACAAAAGAAAAAGAACCAAAAAGAAAAATTAAAAATGTCAAGTCCTGTATCTGTAGTCCCCTATATACTTGGACTTTAATAGGCGGCGATGTCAATTTTGCGGACCGCAAGATGGCTGCGCAACGCGCTTGGAGCCTATGTGCTCCGGACAAGCAGCAAGCGATTATTGCATGGCTGCAGACACATGGACGGTACCCCGGAAGGAATCCCTATTTCTTCATCTTGGATTTTCAGACCAAACGCCGCGAGACGCTGACTTTTGCGGAGTACTACGCCAAATTCGGCACGACCGAGGAGCAAGGCGGCTGGAAGATGGAGAACCCGACGGGGCAGCAAGTGATTTACGTAAAAGCCGGATGATATCCGGGGCTAATAAACGAAGAAAAAATATGGCAGAATATCCTTTATATGACGTACCGTGGTTGGTACGCGACCCGAATGAGTTTCGGATGTCGGCTAAACGGCATCGGATAGAGGTGAGGAATCAAGCGGTGGTGGATGATTACTTTGTAGCACGCGACAAAGGGGCTTCGGCACATGAGGCGCGAATGCAAGTAGCCACGAAGCACGGGATGACGCCGAAAAAAGTACTGCACTGCATCATTTGGTTCTGTCAAGAAGCCCGAAAACGAAAAAAGTACGATTTTTTGGAAAAATTCGCACTGTTGGAGGAACACTAAATTTAATATCGTATTATCTTTGCACCGGATTTTGAATAAAGGTCCGGTGTTTTTATTGCGATCTTACAGTGACGTACGCGATGCGAACGAGATGCGAACGCTCGCTTATGCTAAAACTCGCGTGATTCGCAGCAAAGCCGCTCAATTACGCTACGTTTTGCACTACGCTCTTCCCGCTGCAAACGCTAACGCTGGTTTACATCGGGAGTCCTGAATTTTGAGAACAAAATTTTGTATTTATGAAAGCAGAATTGATCATACCTATAGAGACCCTAAGAGGGGCACTGAAAAGAGACGGATATTACTTCCGGATCTACAAGGGGCAGCAGATTGTGCAGCGGTGTCCGAAGAAATGGACGGACACGCCAGCACGGAAGGCTGCACGCGAGAAGTTCATCGCTACTTACGGACAGAAGAAAGCAAACCGCGCATAGACACGCGGCACATAAACGCCACTGAAGTATTAACAACGCGGGGCTAAAGACCCGCGAACAAAACGAAGAAAATGAAAGCCTGCATACAATGCGGGGGAATAAACATAATTAACCATTAAACCAAATTTTAACTATGGCAGAGATTAAGCCTATGGCGCTCATTGAGAGCATGAAAAAGAAAGTGTGCGAGCACAGCGATGTGTATTTCCGCACGAACAAGAAGACCGGAAAAGTGACGACCGGTAAGTTGTGTAACCCGAGTACGAAAGAGCCGAGTGCGGCGCAGATTGCAGCGAAAGCGCGTTTTGCGAAAGTGTCGGCAGCTGTACGTGCGATTTTGGCAGGTACGAGCGAGCAGAAGACCCAGTTGGTGGCTGAGTACAAGGTTCAGAACAAGTACGGTAGTTTGTTCGGCTATGCGATGCACAAGCTGAACGGGAACTACGACGAGAGCGGAGATTTGATTTAACCCCCTCCAACTCCCCCTCAAGGGGAGAGAAACCGGCATTAAATGCCGGGTCAATGAACAAAGTATTAACCATTAAACCTAATTTTAACTATTATGGCAAAAGTAGAATGGAGTGCGGGTATCGACCATGTGTCGGGCGCACTGAGTAAACCCGGAAAGAACGGACAGCACAGTTGTGCAAAGATGCTGTTGGGAACGCACCGCGTAGCGGCGACACAGAGCAGCGACTGCAACCGATTGTACCTGCGAAAGAAAGTGGTTCGTACCACGCCGCTCAAACAGAGAGAGGTGGCTGCTCGTCAGCGTTTCCAAGCTGTCCGTGCGATGGTAGAGGCGCGTAAGGAAGACCTGAGCAAGGTCACCCAAGACCAGATCGACTTCCTCGCGCAGAAAGACCTCGCCAACGGCAAGCGCACCATGAATGCGTATCTGTGGAAAGTCTGCGGCTTGGAATACGACGAGGCGCAAGATTAATGGCTGGCACCATTGACCGCCCTGCGGGCTGTAGGACCGGCGTCATAGCCGCCTGTAAGACCGTTATGCTGTAAGACCGGCCTGCGGCCTGTAGGAAATTGTTAAACTGTTAAACCGTTAAATTGTTATGAGTAAGCAACAGATTATGAAAATCGTCATCTCCGTGCTTATCGCCGCCTTGACGGCTCTGGGAGCAGCGTTCGGACTGAGTTCGTGCAATGTGACGCGAACGATAACCACCCGCAGCGAGGCATGGCAGAAAGGCGACACATCCGTCGTCATCCAGACTAAAACTATCGAAACCTACGATGCTTCGAAGAAAGGATTGTAGGAGATCCGCCAAACTTGGCGGATATAGAGAGGGAGCGGCAGAGTGCCGCTCCTTTTTCCGATAGATCTAGAGACCGGGTTATCGAGAAATCGAAGGAAAAGAAAAACCGGCATCAAATGCCGGGCTAATTGACGAAGAAAAATGCGATCACGGAAATCGCGCGCACAGAACACCGTGACATCCGACCGATGGTAATTAGAAATAAAAAGATTTTTCTTTCCCCCATTTTTTCGCGAAGCGAGAGAAAAGAATAAAAAGAGAAACAAATCATGCATGAACCGACAGAGCAGAGGATACATAAACGAAGAGAGCGCCCCGAAGGACGCTCTCTCCATATATGCGCACATGCGTGCGTACCTTATTACCATGCTGTTCCGAGCATGCGGAGGTAGGATTTGTAACGCCACTGCGCGTTCTCCTGAGCGGCAGCGAAGAGCTCGTCTGCCTCTTTCGGGAACTGCTTTGCTACGGAAGCGAAACGAACCTCACCCTTCAGGTAGTCTTGGAACTTATCCCACTGCGGCTCTTTGGAGTCGAGCGAGAACGGGTTCTTGCCTTCTGCCTCGAGTTGCGGGTTGTAACGCCAGAGGTGCCAGTAACCGCACTCAACAGCCTTAGCCTCCTCAGCCTGGGACTTGCCCATACCTGCTTTCAGACCGTGGTTGATACACGGAGCGTAAGCGATGATGAGCGACGGTCCGGGATAAGCCTC
>CACYZT010000035.1 GCA_902778935.1 uncultured Bacteroidales bacterium | reverse complement strand
CACACCGATGGGCAAGGAACTGGTACCCATCGTGCAAGAATTGACAGCGTGGGCATCCAAGAACTTGCCGACGATCATGAAGCATCGTCAGCAGTTCGAGGAATAAGCTAATCCCGCGTTAGGGATTGGAAGGGCTACGGTATTGTGCAACAATGCGGAACTTGCGAACCCCTGCAAAGCCCGACCTCGTCGAGTCAGAGAACATCCGACCTCGGACACAGGACACCGATGGCACGGGACACCGAGGACAGATGTCGGCAGAGCCGATGTCGGGATCAAATCCCGACGAAATGGACGGAGAAGGAGCGGCGTTTGCCAAACGCCGGCAACAGCCAAGAAGAAAAAGCCAGATGGCTTCCCGCGGAATGGAAGGTATCATGAGGAAAACGTTGGATGTTTTATTATTCATCCAACAGAGCCGGATCCGTTTCTATATGATGGAAGGTATTATTGAGTTTGTCTCCTACGTGTAAAATCATATAAAAAGAGTTGTTATTCTCCTGCTCCATACTATCCACTATGATATATTTCACTCCGCCATGTGTAAACTCTTCCCGTGCATGGTCATGCCCGGACCAGAACTGCTCTACTCCGTTTTGCGAGAAAAGCGACATCAGTTCGTAGGTTTCTTCCAACGACACAGTGGCAATATCCGCCGAAGTATTGTCACGCCGGAAGATATTGACATGCGCATAGACGATAATATGGCGGTATTGCCCATGCTCCGCGAGGAGATGTTTCAACCATTTAATCTGCAACTCGCCAAATGTCCCTTGCGCATTATCCAGGCAGATATAGAGGTCTTTCGCTTTGTTTTTTCCGTTGGTCTCCACCACGAAATAATACATCGCCGTAGGCCAATATTCCAAGTAATGCTCCCATTGGTTGAAGAACACATCGTGATTACCGATGGTGACAAACATCGTATCCGGTTTGGAAGGAATCGTCTTCACATGTTTGAAAGCATCATTGAACCAATAATAGGAATGGTATGCGTCAACCAAATCACCCAGACAAACGGCCACAGGACAGGTCTTGTCGTTGCGGTATGTCTGTATGAAGGTTTGCAGTTTCTTGTTGACCGTCGCCACATGGGTATCCGTGCACACATATACGGTATATTCATCGTCGTGCACTTGAATCGTGGTATAACCATGCTCCAAATTATATTTCATGTACTGCTTGTAGCGTTCGTTCACCGTAGGCGCCTTGCTTTTTACCAGTGCTTTCATGTCTTCGTCGCAACTGTTGAACAGCAACGCGACAATGGCAACAATATAGATATATATTAGTTTTTTCATCTCTCTCAAAATCTATAACGTGCTCCTATTTTTCCTTCTGCGCCGAAGAAAGACGGCGCCAAGTTAGCTATCCCGACCGGCTTGCATTTTCCGCTCATTTCAAGCCTCCAATGAGGAGACAAATCGACATAACTATTGACAATAAAAATCGGCGTAAACATGCGCTCCATCTGGCTCTCCGTCATGTCGGTAACGCAAAACGAAAGATTCCATGGAGAGGTATGAGGACGGACAAAGACCTCCGCATGATAAACCAGATTATGGGGTTCCAAAATGCCGTTATCTGTCGAATGAGAAGTTAAATCCATCATAGAGGCTAAACGCAAACCGTAACCGACCTTTACATAAATATAATCCCACCGGTAACCGACCGCAAAAGAGGCAGCCAAGCCATGAATACGGTTACGGAGAAACAGCTCGTACATCAGCCGTGTGTCCATAAGGATCTCTCCGTAATCTTTACCGTTTCTCCTGATGGGAAATTTAGGCTGTGCACTGATAGCCACCGCATATGTATTAGCCGTTGTGGCATGCAGATTTATCTCTCCCTCAAAATGCGGATTAACAGGCAAAAAAGCATTCACATCGAAAACTCCGTGATGTCCGTAAATGATATTATAGGCGTACCCTCCCGATGCACCCACCGAATAACACGTATCGCGGTAAGCGTTATGGGCGCTAACCGACGAAGAGAGCCCTAAAACAGAGATTATCAATACCACCAAAGTGGTGAAACCTATATTTTTATTCTGATGATTCATATTTTACCCTAAAACGACATCGAGGACCATCATGAGGACAAAGCCGATGGGTTCCACTACGCCGGAGAGCGAACCGATGAGGAAGGATTTTTAGCTATTATTTACTCGATTATCAACAATCGTACATACCGCTCCGTCGCAGAGGACATTCATAGCCGTAAGCGGTGCGTCCAGCAACACGCCCAATGAGAGGCACAATGCCTGCATCTCCGGCGTGAAACCGAGCATACTTGCCATAACCGGCAAGACCGCCACTACGCCTCCGGGTACGCCCGGAACAGCGACACAAGTCATCGTCAGCATAATCATATAGGGAATGAACGAGCCCAGTTCTACAGGCTGTCCGACCATCATCATCACAGCAATAGCGCAGATGACAAAATGGATGCTGACAGAAGGGATATGCAGGTTGGCGCACAGCGGAATGACGAACGAAGCGGTGTTCTCATCTCGTGTCAGGTGTTTGGCTCTTTCGAGCGAAACAGGAATGGTAGCCGCAGAAGAACAGGTGGCAAAAGCGACCATACCGGCAGGCATCATCGCCCATAACAACTTGAACGGATTGCGATGCGCGAGAAGGCCGGCTATGCTGTACAGGAACAATGTCCATACCACCAACATGGCAATCACCAACAGAATTACCCAAAGAAAATCACTTGCCAATTCTATTATGCCTCCAGAAGCAGACATCTTCAGAAAAACGCCGAAGATATATACCGGCAGCAGCGGAATAATCGCTTTCTCGATAGAAAGCATCACCAGTTTCTGGAGTTCGGATATACCTTTGCGCAGCGAATCAGCCTGAACAGCACGCATACCTAATCCCAGCATCAGCGCCATCATCAACGCACTCATGACATCCAAGGCAGGAGGCAACTGGAGGGTGAAGAAGGGTGCCAACTCTTCGCCTCCACGGGGCGCCAGCACGACCTCTTCTCCGGTGGTGACAAACATCGGAATGATCCATTCGCTAACGCCCATAGAGGCGACTCCAGCCAGAAAAGTACTCAGCAGCACAACTGCCATAGTGACGCGCAGCATTCTGCCGGCACCATGTTGCGAGTTGGCGATAGAGGCTGTTACCAACGCCAAGATAATCAGCGGTACAAGGAAACCTATAAATTGTCCGAAAAAATCATTGAATGTCACAAAGATGCGGATAAACCAAGCCGGCATAAACCAGCCTTGTGACATGCCCAAAAACATCGCGAGGAAAACCTGCACGATAATAGGGAGTTGCGATATACGGAATTTTTTCATTGTACCGGAGACAGGATTACATCATTGTATAAATTTAAGTTATTTTTGTATTTTAGATAGTCCTTCTATCAGTTTATCGAGTGTGGGAATCATCGCAACAATCTCATCTACGGATCCTATTTTGTCTGTGATTCTCGCGCTCAGGCAGTCCGGTATATTCACCATTTGCTCTTGCAGTTCCATTCCTTTGGGAGTGAGCGAAACGATTCGCTGGCGTGTATCTTCGGTACCGCGTGTACGGACAATCAGTCCGGCCTTCTCCATCCGCTGAAGTAGCGGCGTAATGGTATTGGTATCGAGCATCAGACGCTTTCCGATATCGCACACCGGTTGCTTGTCTTTTTCCCACAGCACGAGCAGAACCAGGTATTGCGGATAGGTGATTCCTAAGGGCGCAAAATAGGGCTGATAGATGTTCGTAACGAGCCTGGCTGCCGTGTAGAGACGGAAGCAAAGCTGGTTATCTAATTTTAATTGCTCGTACATATAATCTAATCAGGAATTATAAGTATTTGAGTACATCTTTCTCGATATCCTCGGGTTTGGTGGTCGGCGCATAGCGTCCCACTACGTTACCCTCGCGATCGACAAGGAACTTGGTGAAGTTCCAACGGATGTCGTTCTCTTTCTTAAAGGTCTTGCTGATGCCTTTGAGCATCGTAGCGGTAGCTTTGGCTTTCAGGCCTTCGTATTTCTCCTCCGGACCATTCTCCTTGAGGTATGTGAAGAGCGGACTCTCGTTCTCTCCGTTGACCTCGATTTTC
>CACYZT010000034.1 GCA_902778935.1 uncultured Bacteroidales bacterium | reverse complement strand
ATCCTGCGGATGAGTGGCATTGAGGATGAACGAGGTTGTATAGACCGAGTCTCCCCGATAATAACCCGGGGTATCATCCATTGCATCCTGTGTATTCCATGTGTGCGGACTAAAGAGAGGCAATATCGTTAATATATAAAAAAATATTTTCATTGCTTATTGCAAAATAAATCGTTTAGCAGTACCGCTTGCGCTATTAGCAGATACCCATATATCAAATTCACCGGATCCAACACCATTCACGAAAGAGGTTACGCCATCATCATATACTTCATGCCAATAAAGCAGGTCTTCCCGCAGGACGAGCAACAGACCTATGACAGATACCCATTGCTTCATGGAACGAGCACTTTCTTATGATTGATTATATATATTCCCGAAGACAGATTGTCTATATTCTCTCCCACATACTGCCCTGTAATAGAAACGGCTTTACTGTATCCTGTATCTACCAGTGGGTCTATCAACGTAGCCGTATTGGAGCCTTGTAATACCAGATGCAACTGAGGATGCATTGCCGTATTGGTATTTTCTTTACTTGCTATCGAAATGGCATCTGTGGTAGCGGTCAAGGCGTGGATTTTGAACGATACTTCAGACTGCCTATGCGCTCGCATATAAGGAGTGACATCAAACCGATAGGTGACGGCAATTGAGCATGCGCACTACAGGCGCACACCAAGGATAGTATATAAAGCACCATCCCTCTCAATCCAAATCTGTCCATTTTCCAAGCGTTTTGTTACTCTTCCTTTTTCTTTCTCCGGATTTATCAAAGCCGAAGGGGAGTCGGGCAAGAACTCCTCCACGACCAATTGAGGATGCAGGCCGGCTGCACCTTCCTTGCTTACGAAGTTAGCATATTCGGTATTATCATATGCCGCGATAAGCGCAAAGGAAAGGGTGTCCTGTCCATTGTTGATAGCCGTACGGACTGCTCCTGTTACTTCCAACTCATTCCACGTGGTTGCACCGGAATAAGTGTATTGGCCGCAGGATTGAGATGCGACGGTAGGACGATTGGTGCTCACCAAGGTCGTCTCGCTCCAAGCATTATCGGCGGTATATATATTGACAACCACCGTAGCACTTGGCGAAGAAGCAGAAGCCAAGCGGATGTATGCACGTTTGATTTGCGACACATCGATGGAGCCCCATTCAGGGGCGAATTTCAAATAGGAATAGAATTTCCAGTCGCCATATGAGCTATAACGTACTTTAAGAACATTCTCTGCGCCGCGCACTGTGGTCTCTTTTGCCACTTTCGTGTATGCATCCTCCAGTACATCAAAGGATGTGGACTTCACATCTTTGTCCTCCTCCGCTTTCTCCGTTATAGTAAAGGCACGTGTGGTACTTCCAGCCAGAATGCGATAGGTCTGACCTTGCCGGAGAGCGCTGTCAGGCATAAAGCGCAAGCACGTGCCCTGCATATGGATGGTCCATTTGCCGGCGATAGGCTGATCATTGGCATCGAGCACCTGTATCTTCTGCGCAATATTGGTGGTATCCACCTGATAGAGATAGCGGACCGTAACCGGCTCATAGGCGGGTATGCCCAGCATATTCTCCGGCAATACGCCATCGGAGGCGAGTACACGGCTTTCTCCACGGGTGTTTACTTCGGCAGCGTTCTCTTTGGGCAGGATATACAAAATCGCCGTGGTGTCCACTTCCGTAGGCTTGAGATAGCGGTCGAAGAAACGTTTGAACAGCACATAACGACTCTCGCCGGTGCACAGGTCTGTACCAAGACAAGGGTAGTCATGCCCCATATCCTCCATCCAGAAACTCAGGTAATTATGATCAATCTGATTCATATGGCTCACGACCGCCGGATATTTATTCCAGTGACCATATTGGTCGCTTTTGCCCGCAGAAGTGATCATTGGAACCGTATTTTCATCCACATATTGCGGGATACGCACCGTACCATTCCCCGCTGCCGCATACGCCACATCAATGGTAGAAGGCACTCCGGGCCATGGCTGCTCATGGGTATTGGGCTGGCCGTTGAAGTTGAAATGCTCTCCTTGCGTAGCATTCATCCTGTTTGCCAAGCGAACGGGAGCATACGCCGCCTTGCTGATACCCATACATCCGATTTTGCCGCTCAGGTTATATTGAGCCATGTGACTGCGGAGGTAGCGGATACCGGCCGTATTATATGCCAGTCCGTCCCAATCATCGAGCGTATAGCCATCATCGAAGTATTTATACACCACATCCCTTGCAACCGGGTTATAGCAATGGTCCATATTGGCAAAGGCATAGCCGGTGGTAAGGCATCCTAATTGGAAGATGGTGCGATAAACGGTATTCTTTGCTGCTTCCGGACGTGTCTGATTCTGACGGTAATCGCTACTGGAGTGATTAATCAACAGCGGCACCTGCTTCGAGGCATTCCCTGTGGGATAAATAATATCCATATACAGGTTGTAATCAATCTGTTCGCCAGTACGGGTCAGCATATCGGTGTAAACGAAGGCAGAGTCTCTGCCTAAGTTGGGCACCACATACTGGTTGTACTTGCGCATGATATACTCTAACGAGCCATCTGCGCCATGATCTACAAAGTTCCACACCGCCACTTTACGATAGGTATAGCCCTCCGGAATGAAGTACATCGATCTTGACTCAATCGTGGTGGTATCTGTATCGTAGTCCGTCAGATGACCGGCGAGCGTCCGATGCCATTCGAGAATCGCCGTTTCCAGTTCCGGCGAAGTGGTCGGATAACTGCTACAGTCATGGGTAATGACTATCATACCCTGCGCTTGCAAATCAGCAATAATCTGCTGGTCTGTCCATTCTCCGACGCGTTCACCCGGCAGGTTCTGCAGATAAATAGCTGCAGGTACAGCAGTTTTATCTGCAAAGACCGCCATAGATAGACCTATGAGAAGGTCCAGTAAAAAGTTTCGTTTCATACTAAATTGGTTTTAGTGGATGGATTGACCAAGCACATTATACTCCACACCATCGCGAAGGATAATCAACTGACCGTCGCGCCATACCTTACGGCTTTGTGCACGCGTGTTGAGTTCATCGATTCCGGTAGGGGTTTCCGGTACACCATACGCCATAATTTTCAAATTCTTTACAGACAATGTAGCATCAAAAGAAGCTCCTTGCACATAATTGTTCATAAAACCGAAATGAGTCATCTCTTTACTGGTATGGGTAGCGTCCACTACTGTGCCCGCCAATGTCCATGAGGCGACATTATCCGGAGTTACATAAGCATTCGAAGTGTTCGCAAAATAGTACATCTTCCAAGTGTCAGTTGCAGGCACATACACAATGCGGAAAGTAAGATAGCGTTTATTGCTGGTACCTGTACCGTCATTCTTTGTCATTTTTTCCGTAGATGCCAAAACTATTACTTTGTCATTTGCGCTCAAACCACCATCAAAACGTATAAATTTGTAGTAGCAAGAAGCATTATTCACAATGGCATATCCGTTGGCAGTCATCATATCTGCGTTATCCATACATAGTACGGTAGCAATTCCACGTTGCTGATTGTCAAAACCGGCTGTATAATCATAGTTATACCGCATATTAAACATCCATACAAGCGAATCTACTTCCGATTCATTTAGTTTACTTGTCCAAGGAGAGTCAAATCCGGTCATTGGAGCCGTCAGGATATTTCTTCCTTTAGAATTTGCTTCTTTTCTTCCGGGCACATTCAATTCTGCTTGTATTACTGGATCTGTGCAGTCTGAGGCTTCTCCGTAGTTGTACTTTGTATTGGTCCATAAAACCTCAGGCGAACCATAGGTGTATCCTGCCATCGAAGTTTGGCTAGCTGCGGTAAATGAAGCATGGAAAATTTCCACATCTTTGGCACTCATTACGGCAGCCGTCATAAGGGCTGCAAAAAGGAATAATTTTTTCATAAGATTGTATTTTTAAAGGGTTAATAAATAGTTTGTCCTAATAATGAAAATTTTTGATTGTTAATAACAATATACATTTGCCCGTTGCTGAGAATCTTCTCTGCTTTAGGCAGGCATTGCTGTTCACCCAGCGCTGTTGTTTTATTGGTGGGATAGACATGTTCCAATATCTTTTCCGCATAGCGCTGTCCCATCAATTGTACACTTGGTTCATCGAAGTGCGTGTTGTCGCTCAATAGTGAGGTTCCTGTACTGACCACAAAATCCGCATAAGATATATAGGAAACTATCTGTTGGATTACCACCTCGTTGAAGGTCTGATGGGTATCCTTCTGACTGAGTTCGCCTACTATGAACCATAGTGAATCGCATCCTAAGTCCGTACGGAGACTGCTGACCATCGTTTGCAGACGGGATTTATAGGTGGCATAATTATTGGATAGTCCATCCGTGACATCGCTCTCGCCTTGATGCCAGATGATGCCTTTGTACTCACCCCATTTCTGCGCTTTCTTGGCGCGCGCGATTGTTAAGTCGTAGTTAGTCGTACCCGGCTTGTACCAGATGGAGATACTCGTGCCTCCTTGTGCATTAACCACCATTCCTACGGTACGGTCAGGCAGACTATCACGCATGGTACGAGCGAACTGATAATGCGGCCCTTGCCCCTGTACGGAAATATCCTTGCGGACATTGGAATACTTGTTCAACGGGTTGGAGGCTATTTCCATAGAGCCATTCGGCGTGAGCAGATACACATCCTCCAAGGGCTCTGCCACATCGTCATACGGTGCACGACCCGCCATATTACTCTGACCGATAGCGAGGAAGAGGTCCATCTTAGGCAGCACCTCGAACGCGAGCGTGTAAGTCTGCTGATGTTGGCCATCCGCTGAAGTGGAAATGATGCTATTGCCGTTCACTACATAGCGTGCCACCGTATCCAAGCAGATAGCCGTTAATACGGGTTCATAGGTGGCAGTATAGGGCAACGGAACGACATAGGAGAAGCTATCCTTGTTGAAGAACTCTAAAGGTTCTCCATCCAACAGAATGGCGGATAAGCGAGCCTCTGTACTATCATGCACCACAGGAATCGTATCCGGATCAAATCGGTAATAGCGGAAGCCGACTTTGGTTTGCTTCTGATCGAGCACTCTGCCTTTTTTATCCACTACCTGCGTGACAAGGGTATAGAGCGTA
>CACYZT010000033.1 GCA_902778935.1 uncultured Bacteroidales bacterium | reverse complement strand
CATGTTTAGCCTTGCCATACGGAAAGAACCAACTACCTTTGCATTGCTAAAAGGAACGACATAAATCTCCAAGGCAATATGTAATTCAAGGGGCAGGACATGAAAGCCAAGAAATGGTTAGGCTCGAAGTGACAATGCGGCAAATGGCAGCTGCTGGAGTGGCGGGGCATGGAGTTTGCTCGGTACTCCGGTTGTACGCTTGAGTGCTTCAACTGCTGTAGCAGATACAAGGCTTCCTTGACAGACTTTCAGCGGGCTTTATTGGGGCTCACGTGGCTTGGTTGAACACCTCACTTGAAATCGTTGCAGGAAAAAGGGTGTACAGTTAATAGGAGTTGTGGAAAAATGTGGAAGAAATGTGGAGCGATTTACACAACACAAACCCAGAAAAATCAAGGTTGTAGCAATTGTTTCTATTGTAGAAAGAAAAATATATATAATAGTGCGAAGAGTGGCAAAAAAGAAAGACGCACCGCGCTTCACAGCGCAGTACGTCCGGGATGATAATAAATTGAAGAAAAGTTAAGGTTTAGGCGGGGTACGGCTAATCCTTTACTTGGATCAACCGTGAGAGATGCCAGAGCACATCATGGGCCTCTTCAACGGCAATGTTCTGGGCGTGACAGGATGCGGAGACCGTCATGCCGGGCACGGATGCGTCGGTTATGATTACATGAAACTCGCTAATCAATCCGGTGTGTTCCGGGGTAGCTACTTTGACGATTTGCAGTTGCTCAGACTGCGGGATAGCATTTTGTTCTTCGTTCATAATTGCAATGATTTAATTGTTATTATAATAGGGTACGTGTGTACGGCTATTCGAGGGTTATACCGTAGCGCTTGCAGATTTCGAGGTAATCGAAAACAAGCACCTGGTCGGTAAACGACTTCTTGCGATTGGTTCGCTGACCTTTCTCATCTTCCTCATACTGTACGATGCCATCTTTGATGTCATCAAACCGGACAGAGTGCTTATGACCAATCAGCTCGGGACTATGCTCCAGATAGTAATCGAGCGAAGCCTTGGGAAGCACCTTCTGACCCGTTTTCTTGGCGTGCTCCAGATAGAGTTCAAAGATAGTTTTAACTCGTATCTGAAGGATAGTCTTGGCTTGCTGATAGACCATCTTGCTCTCGTCGGTTGTCAGTTCCTGCACCGAATCGATGCGGTAATGACAACGCTCGTATATCTTACCCTGCGAAGCCAAGAAGTTAACGATATTCCACCAAACTCCGACATCCTGGTTCGTTTTACATTTCTCGCTCTGTATCTTGATACCTTTGATGGCGATGGTTTTAAGATCTTCATAGGTAAAGGGCAGTTCGAGTTGGTTACGAAGAGTCTGGAAGGCAGCCAATGGCACTACCCAGTTCTTGAGAATACGTATCTCGACCGGCTCGCCTTTGAGGGCAGTTTGTATATCTTCCAGCGTGGAGATATAAGCCGTATGGAAGTTCTGCTCGAAATAGGATCGGTTGTTGAGTATCTGCAGTGTAAGATGCGAACATCCGAGCTTACGGACTTCCGTCATGCGCTCAAAGCGGGCTGTCTGCTCCGAGGTAGGCGTATGCAGATCGAAACTCAAGAACACGAAACGGGTAAAGAGCGCGATATCCGATACCGCCATCTCCTGACCGGAAATGATGACGCCGGTATCAACCTTGGTTATCTCGCGCTTCTTATCCTTATCCATATTCATACGGTTTCGTCCGGTGCCATCCCACAAGCCTTTCAGGAACTCGCGTTTAGTTATATCTATACTGTCCTTGTACTCGTCGAGATGAACAAGCGCGTTGGAGGTCTGTGCAACGGCATCCGACAGCGCCGCCACGGTAGAGTTCTCTATATTCGGCGGGTTGTTCTCGATGATGAAGAACGACATCAGACTGTGACCTAACTCGGACTTTCCGGAGTGTGGTGGACCGAACAAATTAAGTAGTGGGAACCACTTCGTATAATCTACGATTATATCACGGAACAAGGAGGCGAGAAGATAACACAAACCAATCTTCGCATTATCCCCGAAAACCTCTACAAGCATGGAAGAAAAACCTTTGAGGGTGACGCTGCCGTACGCCTTGTGAACGAAGCTGCGTTCAAACTCATAGAACTTGGTATCTTTGTAGAGTTTGGAGAATGCCGGAAGATAGTAGTTGGATTCGATAGGCTCCTGATCCGGATTACTGTTGGGGTGTTGGATGGCAACAATGCCGAACTCATTCACCGCTAACCATTGGCCATTATAATATATACCATTGCCAAAGGCGAAGAAGCCGTCGCGTTGCCAACCGAGTTGGGTGATGAGTTCAGCAGATTTGGTAGCCTTGTAGAGGTACTGCTTCAGCTTCTGTAGTTGTTCCTCTTTGGCTAACCATATATAGTTGCCCAGCGATTCCACCTTTTGTCGAAAGCGGGCGAGGGAAATAAGATCTTCCTGCCGAAGTTCGACTGTTTCCTGATGACCGTCTTTGTTTGTCATCTCATAGAGACGAATCGCTGACTGCGTGTCCTTGATATGATAGAGCGGCTTCATGGTAAAGTTAGACCATATATAACGCCCTCCCTGTTGGTTGAGCGAATAGTAGCTATGGAACTCGATACCGAAGCCGAGTTCTTTGAGCAGATCCAGTTCCTTGGACAGGTTCTGCTTCATTTGTTCCTCCGCACGTCTGACACGTGCTTCCTTAATAGCACTTTGCCAGACCAACTTGGGAGGGTGTATCTTATTGAGTTGATCGATATAGTGGTTTAACTCGAAGCCTTCCTCCAGATAGGAAAGGATATCAGAGATGATAGCCACTGAATTAAGGGCTTTATCCTCATTGGCTTTATCGTTATTCTTGCTCTCCGGCGGGAATAACTTACGTGCATACCAGAGGATGAAATCCTCCTCCTGCACCTGGTCGAACATTGACTTGGTTTTGAAGAAACTGTCGGCATCCCGTTTATCGCCTTTGTCGCCTGTGCCAATCTCCTTGATAAAGACCTTGAACTTAATCTGAAAAGCCTTAGTTCCGGCTTTGATGACCTTGTTAATGCCGACACCGAATTGCTCTCCGGCTTTGGGTGGGTCGGAATCCGGAATGAAGCATAGCGTATCACAGCGCTTCCGGAGAAGGGCTAACTGGTGATCGGTCCAATCCGAGCCAAGACAAGCGACAGCGTTCTTGAAGCCGAGGATGTGCAGCCGGAGCGCGTCGGGAGCACCCTCGACACAGTAACACCGGCCTTGGGATGCAGCGGCAATCCAAGCCTGATCGATACCGAAAAGCGTATTCTCTTTGGAATAGACTTCGCTGTTGGTGGAGTTGATGTACTTTGGCGGGGTGTTGCCCTTCTTCGTGGTTTTGTCGGTTACTCCAGGAATAACGCGGGAAGTGTAGCCGATGACGTGCTTGGAACGGTCACGTATCGGAATCATGATCCGGCCACGGAAGAAATCGTAGATTCGTCCGTCTTCGCTCTGGGCGAGCAGATGGAGTTCCTTGAGTATTTCTATAGACAAACTATGCGACTTCGCATATTCGTATAGCGAAGGGCCGTTTGAGGAATAGGCGTAGCCAATGCCCTCATTCGCAACAAAATCATCGCTCCATCTATCCTTCGCATACTGATATGCGGCAACTGCCTCTTTATCGGCATTGCGGATGTTCTCTTCGTAGAATTTCTGAACGATTTCATACTGGTTCTGGACGGATTCTCTATATAAGCGCTTGCGGCGCTGCTCATCTGTTTCCTCGACGGCTTGATCATGGAGCGTGACATGATACTTATTCGCAAGGTATTGGATAGCCTCCATGAAGGACATGCCTTCCTTTTCCTTTAGGAACGAGACAACACCGCCACCTTTACCGCATCCGAAGCACTTGTAGATGTTCCGGGCGGGGTAGATATGAAAGGAAGGTGTTTTCTCTTGGTGGAAAGGACAGTTGCACATGTAGCCGGAGCCGGACTTCTTGAGCGTAAGAAAGTCAGAGGCTACCTCGGCCATGTCCACGCGGGAGAGGACTTCTTCTATTTCGTGCTGAGGAATCATTGGAACATAGAACGGCTACCGGGTACACCGTATATCTTTATAGGAAACGCACCCCCGCATATACGCGCGCTCGCGAGACGATCTGCGAGCTTGCGTAGCTGATTGGGTTCAAGGCTATACATGGCGCTGATCTTCTGATTTACGATAGAGAATGAGACAGTGAGAGGAGTCTGCTCCGGATAGCCTTCTTCCGTACCGATACGATGATCGGTAATGAAAGCCAATAACTCAGACATGGGCACATAGCCTTCTTTCTGAAAGGCGTCCCTACAATCGAAGTTTATCTGCACCAGATTATCCCATCCTATAGATTGGAGGTGCATATTAAGCCGCGGAATTGCTTCCGCGAAAATAAATGTAGGTGTTTCCATGGCAATCAGTCCTCAAAGACATCGTAAATCTTACAGCGCGTTTTCTTGATGTAACAATGACCCTCGGCGTTCCATGAAGCGAACTGCTTGGTACGTGAGGTTAAGATAACACCATCGGGAAGAGTAGAACTAAAATCCATTGCTACTTGCCCAACCATGCGCTGTACAAACAGCGGTTGACCGTGTTTGAAGAAGACTCCGGTAAACTCAACGTCCTCACCAAACCGCTTAATTTGCTTCGACCACTCGACAAAATGACGGAGATTGACATTTTTTTTACTCATAAACACTTATTTTTACTAAAAAAAATCAAAAAAATCACTTTTTTCTTGCACATATCAAAAAAAAGTAGTAATTTTGCGGCTGCAAAGGTACAATAAAAAATTGATATGTACAAATAATTACGCATAATTTTGCAAAAAATGTGTAATTTTAATTGCGAAAATGCAATTTTGTACGCGAAAGTACCTTGTAAATGATAATAAATTGAAAAAAGTATAGGCTATGTACAACGGAAAAGTTGTCAAAGCGTTGCTCGCAGCCAAGGGCTTAAAGGGCACGCAATTGAGTAATTACCTCTTTGGCGATCCACGCCGCTCATTGACCCCTCTATGTAACGAGGGAGTGAATCCCGGAGTAAACGTATTAGAGAAGATGGCGCAGTTCTTGGAAGTGTCCGCTGACGCATTCTTCACTCCCACGGAAGAGCTTCCGGACATCAATGAGCTGCTGACCAAACAAGCGGCACCGTCACCGGAGAAATTGGAGCAACTGGATAATGTAGATGAACTGCTCCGATTGAAGGACGAACAGATCCATCTTTTGGAGGATAGAATTAAGGCGCTCAAAAGCCTTAACGATACCTACCGGAGAGAGAAAGAATTGACCGCTAAACTATATGGTTTTGAAGCCGGAGGATCATTCGAGACGATCAACTAAACATTAATTGTTATGAAAAAACTAATCATCCTGGCATTGGCTGCGACGATGTTCGCGTCATGCGGAAAGAAGGCAGAAGAAGATGGTTTCGCTTGGAACAAAGCGACCGTCTATTTTGTGCTGGTGGACCGTTTTTGCAACGGCGATAGTACCAATG
>CACYZT010000032.1:2178-7456 GCA_902778935.1 uncultured Bacteroidales bacterium | reverse complement strand
ATCATACCAAACTGCTTGATGGTGTTGAGGATGCGGTTGGTTCGGCTGTATGCTTGCATCAGTCCGTGCTGACGCAGGTTCTTATCCACCCAAAGGGTGTTGAGCGTGGTCGCATCAAAGCCGGTAAGGAACATATTCACCACAATGAGCATATCCAACTCACGTTTCTTCATGCGTTCGGACACATCTTTGTAGTAATTGGCAAACTGGTCTCCCGTATCGAAATTGCAGGCGAACATCGCATTGTAGTCCGCTATTGCATTATCCAGAAAATCTCGGTCGGTCTGGTCAAGTTGCGATGTACCCTCGCTGTCTTCCTCCAACAGCAATCCATTCGCCTCCGGGTCATCATCATTCACGCCGTAACTGTAGATCAACGCTATCTTCAGCCGCTCTTCCTCGGGCAACGCAGCTTGCTGACGTTTGAACTCCGCGTAATAGAGCCTTGCCGCCTCAATAGAAGCCGTAGCAAGGATCGAGTTAAAACCGCTCACACGTTTGTCTTTGAGCGTATAGACATGGTTGCGGAAGGTCTTTTGGTCGTAGTGCGCCAAGATATACTCCGTGATATTCGTGATACGTTTCGGGTCAAGCAGCGCTTTCTCTATATCTATCGCAGAGACTTTCTGGTCCGCAATGCCGGACTTGCTATCCACGGTCTTGATATACTCCACGCGGAACGGCAGCACGTTATTATCCGCTATCGCCGAAATGACGGTATAAGTATGCAGCCGTTGACCGAAGATCTTCTCCGTCGTAAAGAGTTTGTTCGACGCATTGTCCGGGAAGATAGGCGTGCCGGTAAAACCGAAGATATGATAGCGTTTGAAGCGTTTAACGATCTGATTGTGCATCTCGCCGAACTGCGAACGGTGGCACTCATCAAAGATGATCACCACATGCCTGCCATAGACCGAATGCTCTTTCTCTTTCTTACAGAAGGAGTTGAGTTTCTGAATGGTGGTGATGATGATACGGTCGTTGTCGTTGCCCATCTGCTTGGTCAGAACCGCTGTGGATTTATTGGACGAGACGCAACCTTTCTTGAACTTCTCATATTCGCGAACGGTCTGATAGTCGAGGTCTTTACGATCCACCACAAACAGCACTTTGTCCACATAATCCAACTGCGTGCATAGTTGCGCGGTCTTGAAGGACGTGAGCGTCTTTCCGCTACCTGTCGTGTGCCATATATATCCGCCTGCATCGATCGTACCCAACACACGTTGGTTGGAAGAGATGCGTATCTTCTGAATGATGGCTTCGGTTGCTGCAATCTGATACGGACGCATAACCATCAGTTCGCGGTCTGCCGTGAAGACACAATACCGCGTGAGGATATTGAGAATCGTATGTTTGGCAAAGAAAGTAGCCGTAAAATCATCCAAATCCCGAATGACATTATTCTCGCCATCTGCCCAATAGGAAGTGAACTCAAACGAGTCGCAGCGTTTGGTGGATTTCTTGATCTGCTCCTCGCCGGTCTTGTTCGTCCGTTTGCGGTTCTCTATCTGCGCTTTGTTACGGGTCGTGTTGGAGTAATACTTAGTGTCCGATCCATTGGAGATAACGAACAATTGGATGTATTCAAACAACCCACTGTCCGCCCAAAACGAATCATTGCTGTATCGCTTGATCTGATTGAAAGCTTCCCGAACCGCCACACCTCTACGTTTGAGTTCGATATGTACCATCGGCAGACCATTAACGAGAATCGTCACGTCATACCTTGTGCGGTGTTTGCCTTCTGTCGGCGTGTACTGATGAATGACTTGCAGGCTGTTCTCGAAGATATGCGCTTTGTCTATCAGTTTGACGTTCTGAAAACCGGAGTTGTCCTCTTTGATGTATTGCAGTTGGGCAGTACGGTCGTCTTGCAGCAGTTCGGCTTTGTCGGCTATAGAGGCTCCTGTGTTCGCGAGCTTTGTACGGAAGAAACCCTTCCACTCATTGTCGGTAAACTCGATATGATTGAGTTTCTCCAGCTGCTTGCGGAGATTGGCTATCAGTTCCTCCTCGGTATGAATATCGAGATACTCATATCCTTGCGCCTGCAACTGCTCAATGAGCGCGTCCTCCAACTGCGCTTCGCTCTGATAGGCGATGCGTTGCGATTGTTTATGCTCGTAGCGCAGAACAACCGTCGATTCAGTATTTTCGGCAATCAGTTTCATACGGCTTTGCGGTCAAAGGTTAGTAATAGGTCGCGGTAATACTCATATCGTTTCTGCTGTGCTGCTTGCTCCGCAGGGATACCATCGGAAAGGCTGGTCGTCAGGGCTTCGAACTTATCCAAGATAGATACTATTCGCTCTTGCTCTGCAAGAGAGGGAAGGGGGAAACGGAACTTGAGCATATCATCACCATGTACACGGGTTACTTTAGCTCCGGTAGCACATCTGCGCTTTTGTTGTGCAAACATTTCTGTCTGAAAAAGATATGCCATGTACTTTGGATTTTGTGTATGACGATAGATATGTGCATCACCGCTTACAGCAACATCCTCATCTCCAAGCCATGCAGTAGCTTTACAACAAGCCTCAACATCCTCACTTGTCGTCGCTATAACAAGATCGCCTGTATGTGCTTTCTTGCATTTAGCATATAATTCTTCGGAAATATACGATTTGTTTTTATAGGCGAACGTTCCATAAAAGGTATGTACTTGACCATAGTGGATACAAGGCTTTCCTTCTTCTACAAAATCGCTCTTTTGTATTCCGGATCCTTTAATCATCTCTCCAATCTCTCCCAGTGTTTTCCATTCCCAATTGCAATCATCGGTATTGTCAGCAGAATTGCAATCCGAGTGTGGCGTAAGTAGTTGGGTACGATAGTACTCATACTGCTTACGACGCAGTTGCAGCTCCGCTTGCAGCTCCGCTTGCAGCTCCGCTGCGAGTGCCGAGAATTTATCGAGGCACTCGACGATTTTTTTTTGAATTTCAAGAGGTGGAAGGGGGATTTCAAAATCTGCTATAGATGATGGATGTACATGAGGGACTCCGCTTCCTTTTTTTGTGTGATATATCTTATCTTGTATATTCGTCAAAAAGTAATACACAAACTTAATATCAAGAAAGGCTTCTTTGGGTGCAACAGTAAAGGCATCAGACACAAATATCGGTTGCTCCCAATATGCGACATAGCCTGCATAAGCGCCCGAACCTGCAACTGTGATATTTTTGCCTTCTCTATTACTTTGATTGTGGAAATATGCGGGCTTTTGCCCTCCAGCTATAACCGGAATATCTCCATCTTCTGCTTGATTGGCAGTAATAGTAGAGCCACGCTTCATCTCACAAACCTCTCCCAGTGTCTTAAACTCCACGCCATTCGGACACATGTCCTGTATCATTTGTTCTATATGTGTCATAGCGGTAGCATTTAGAGGTTGGCAATCAGTTCGTCAATCTGAGCGCGGAGTTCGTTCTCGCGAGCTACTATCTGCTTCAGTTCGGCATTGAGGGCATGGATGTCGATCACCTCGCGCGTGTCCTCTTGCTCTACGTACGAGTTTACAGAGAGGTTGAAACCGTTATCCGCAATCGTGCGTTGCGGCACAAGAGCGGCTTGATGCGCTACATCCTCACGGTTGGTATAAAGCTCCAAGATATGTCGGATATTCTCCTCCGAGAGTTTGTTCTTATTGCCCTCGTGTACAAACTCATTCGACGCGTCAATAAAGAGCACTTTGTTATCGCGTTTGTTCTTGCGGATGACGATGATACAGGTAGCGATAGACACACCAAAGAACAAGTTCTGCGGCAGTTGGATGACTGCATCCACATAGTCGTTATCCACCAAGTACTGGCGTATCTTCTGTTCCGCTCCGCCACGGTAGAGCACACCGGGGAACTCAACGATAGCCGCTGCTCCGTCAGCAGAGAGCCAGCTGAGCATGTGCATCGTGAAAGCCAAGTCCGCCTTGCTCTTAGGTGCAAGCACTCCGGCTGGCGCAAAACGCTCATCGTTGATCAGCACAGGATCTTCGTCACCTTTCCATTTGATCGAGTACGGCGGATTGGAGACAATCGCATCAAACGGTTCGTCATCCCAGTGCTTGGGGTCTAACAACGTATCGCCCAGAGCTATATCGAAATGGTTGAAGTTGATGTCGTGCAGAAACATGTTTATTCGGCAGAGGTTATAGGTGGTCTGGTTGATCTCCTGACCATAGAAACCTTGCTGCACGTTCTCTTTGCCGATGACTTTTGCCACCTGCATCAGCAGCGAACCACTACCGCAAGCCGGGTCATAGACCTTACGCACTTTCTGTTTGCCATACGTAGCGATACGCGCCAGCAGTTCGCTTACTTCCTGCGGAGTGAAATACTCACCACCGCTCTTGCCTGCATTGCCTGCGTACATCTTCATCAGGAACTCATACGCATCGCCGAAAGCATCAATCTTATTATCCTGCGGACCACCAAGGTTCATGTCTCCCACGGCATCCAAGATCTTCACCAACCGCTCATTACGTTTGGCAACCGACGAACCGAGTTTGGAAGAGTTGACATCAAGGTCATCAAACAAACCCTTCATATCATCCTCGCTGTCTGTTCCGATAGCCGAAGCCTCGATAGACTTGAACGCAGCCGCAAGCGTCATATTCAGGTTCTCATCTTTCGCAGCGCGTTTGCGCACATTGCAGAAGAGTTGAGACGGAAGGATAAAGAAACCTTTCTCCTCTACAATCATTGCGCGGGCAGTCTCTGCTTGCGCATCATCAAATGCCGCATAGTCGAAACTTTGATCTCCATTCTTGTGCTGGAGCGCATTGATATAGTTGGTGATGTTCTCGGATATATACCGATAGAACAGCATTCCAAGCACGTATTGCTTGAAGTCCCATCCATCTACCGATCCGCGTAACTCATTCGCAATCGCCCAAATAGACTTGAATAACTCTTGTTTTTGTTGCGTTGATGTAGCCATAGTATCAATTTAATATCATTCGTGGAGTATAGCGGACTCGAACCGCTCACCTCGACACTGCCAGTGTCGCGCTCTAGCCAGATGAGCTAATACCCCGTCAGCCCCGAAGGGCTATTGCCTATATGAACCTTTCGGCTGTTCCTTACGTGAACTTTCCGAGTTCTTATGTGAACCTTTTTCGCCCTTATATGAACTTTCTATGTGAACATTTTCACTCCTATGTGAACCTCTTTTGTGACTGTTCAATTATTACCCAATGCCCGGCACTGGTGTTGCCCTCGCGAATTAAAACACCCTTCTTTTGCAAGTCAGCAAGATCGCGCCATATTGTGCGAGGAAC
>CACYZT010000032.1:0-2145 GCA_902778935.1 uncultured Bacteroidales bacterium | reverse complement strand
ATACCTGCCTCCTCAAAGCCGCTGCGTATCTTTTGGTAACCTCGACCCCACGTATCAATGAAACCGGCTTTGAAGAAGACATTCGCAATCTTTGGGTTGCGTGGTCTGGATGCATGCCGCGCGAACAGAGTTTCTTGGTTGTATCCGTCCGGCAACTCTCCATCGTTCCAAATTTCAATACTGTCATCATAGATATGCATCTGGATGTCCGGACCTGTATAATCCTTATGCGCGATAGCATTATAAAGAATCTCTCGTAATGCCTCCTTGGGCATTTCAAGTTTTTCGTATCGCTGTAGTCCTTCAAAACGAACCGGCGAAATCAGGTACTTGGCTTTAAGCGCATCCATTATGCGGTCGGCCATTTGGATGAGATTCCCTTCGATGACATCTTGGAACATCAGGTCGGCTTCGTCGATACCGAAACGACCTATTTTGAACACAGCACTCGGATAATATTGTTGAGGTTTTTTTCCAAATAGCAGGACGGCTGCATTAGTCAACCCACCACTCTCGTCCACCAAACCAAGGCTCGTTAGTACTTCTTCTGTCGATGCTTTGCGGAGATCATCCGGAACACGCTCGGCTTCAATTCCTTTATCGATAAAATAATCAATAGCCTCGCGGTCAATATCCTTGAGCGAAGCACGATCATTAATCACCTCGTCCCACGAGCGCCCCATTTTCTTAAGGATAAAATTTTGCAACGCGACTCCATTCAACTCCTGCAAGGTACTACCGGAACGTACGTAGTATTTGCCTTTGTAGCTAATGGGTACGTTGCTGGGAGAAACGGCTATCTCAATATAGTCCTTGCCTTCTTTGCTTAGGACATTCACGTCAGCCACGATACCAAGGAAAGAAACTACTTTGTTCGGTATATCTTCAGACAGTTTGTGAGCGTTTTCTATATCGCATACCTCGCCTTTGTCGTTCACACCGATATATATCGCATACCTCGCCTTTGTCGTTCACACCGATATAGAGTTTGCCGCCTTGTGCATTGGCAAAGCCGCATAGCCATTTGACATACTCATCACGCCAAGACTCTTTGTACTCGATATTTTGGTTCTCGTTATTCATATATTTTAGTACCGCACGCAAAATTTGCGTGCAAAGGTACTGCTTTTTTTTGACATATGCAAATTATTTTGCATAATTAAAGCAAACGGCCGCAAATTAGCGACCATAAAGCGATAATCAAGCTGCACGGATGTGCAATTCTGCTCGCGTTCGGCAAGGAGATTACAATTTCGATACCGCTCTGCTAAATCGACGGGGTAACTCCTGCCTCCGCTCTCCATAGCGCAAACATATTATTGGTTTGCGCTATGGGTGGAGAGGATGAACACAAAATTTTGTGCAATTCTGCAATTTATGCAATTTTGTGTTCTTTTATCTATTGCAGGCGTTTCCAGTGACCATCGGCGGTTTTGTCGATGCGGTTGAGTTTGCGCCAGCGACAGAGAAGCGAGTTGATACTGGTTGGCGTGACCGATTGACCTTTGCGGGCACGGAGCTTGATGAGATCGGCGGTGGCGAACTCCTGCGGAAGGAGTGCGAGGAGTGACGAGGCTGAACCGCGTTCGCCGGAGATGATGTCCAAGGCACCGGTCAGTTCTTGCTCCATCTGTTCACCCCAGAGTTCCATCTGATTGCGGAAGACATACTCGGCAACCCATTCGGCAAAGGATGAGACGGTCTTGGTGAACTTGCGGTTTTCAAGGAGATAGCACAACATTCCTGCACGGAAACCGATGACACCGGCACGACGGCGAAGCGTATCCATGGAATGAGAATCGGCGTCGATGGCTTGTTGGCGTTTCTTCTCCAGCCAATCGGAGATGACGGTGTTGAGTTGGGGACAAACGAGTGTTCCTTGCTCTGCGTCCAGTTGGCGAGCCCAACGGATGATCTCGGCGCGCTCGGATTCGGTATAGGGAGCGAACACGGGGATTTCCGAGAAAGAGGTGTCGGGCAATTGAGCGAAACATACACGTGTGGCAAGACCATTTTCGAGATCCTTGAAGAACCGCTTCATAGAGTTGGGTGTGCCGGTCAGAAGCAAGTTGTAATAGACCTTGATGTGGGCGTTGAAACTCGCATCGGACATGTACGCTTGACCATATTCTGCGTTGTCGAAAG
>CACYZT010000031.1 GCA_902778935.1 uncultured Bacteroidales bacterium | reverse complement strand
TTCTACCATCAGTTTTGCTACTGTCTTGTGATTGATATCCTTACCTTCTGCGCGTAATTGCTGGTATACCCGCCGGTATCCGTAACGCCCCTTATTCTTATTAAATATACGTATTATATCTTTGCGTATTTGCGCATATTTATCCTCTCTCGGACGGATATTATAATAATACGTAGTACGAGCCATCCCCTTGATTTCAAGGAGTAAACCAAGGCTATGTTCGGGCTTTAATGTTTGGATGGCTTGCGCCCAATCTCGTGTAGACGCTTCTCCTTTTCTTCCATTAAAGCCCTCACTTTTTTTAGCAATGCGACCTCTGCACGCAAATATTCGTTCTCATAGCGCAGGCGCTCTAACTCTGTCTGCGGTTCCTTCTTCTTCGGACGTCCCATACCTTTACGACCTTTTCCTTGCGGTTTAATGTCGCGCAAAGCCTCGTATCCGCATCGTCTATAAATCTGTGTCCAACGGAATACTGCTGTTTGAGAAACATTATACTTTGCGCAAACTCGGTGCAAAGATACACCTTTTTCTGCAAACTCACAAACTATTTTGCATTTTTCTTCATAATTTGCACGTTTCATAGGTCTTTTTTGCAGTCCGGCGATACCCTCTTGCTCATAACGGAATTTTTGTACGGCTTGTAGCCGTTCTTCAACTGAATGTTTTTTATACATATAACAAACCCCAAAAGTTTTTTGTTCAACTTTTGGGGTTCATTACATTTTTGCCCCCTTTATCATTCTAAATATTAACTATCGGTAATTTTTATTCTGCCAGATTGACGGCATAGTAACGGATGCGGCCTTGTGGCGTACAACCTGTGATAAATAGGACGCGGTCGTGCTCGGAGGCGGAGTTGGCACGACGGACGATGTCGTCAAGGTCTTCCTCGGTGCGCACGGAGCGGTTGTTGACCTTGAGGATGATGAAGTCCGAGGGTACACCGGCACTCTTCAGTTTGCCAGCCTTGAGGGACTTGATCTGCAAGCCGTAGTTGATACCCAGCCGCTCTTTCTGCGCGTCGGTCAGTTCGGAGAACGTAGCACCTAAGACGGACGCTTTGTCTTCGGCTGAGATGACTCCCGTACCGCCATCGCGGTTGGTGAGCGTTGCCTGAACAATCATGGTCTTGCCGTCGCGGAGCAGCGTCACACTCACTACATCGCCCGGACGGTGACGCCCGATATGTTCCTGCAGGTCTGTGCCGGTCTTGACAGCCGCATCGTCAACACGCGTGATTACATCGCCGCTCTTGATGCCTGCTTTCTCTGCTGCACCGTCCGGCACAACACGTTCCACGTACGCCCCTTGGAGGGTCGTCAGGTTTTTCTCTTTCTTCAGTTCGGAAGTGATCTCGCGCATCTGCACGCCGAGGATAGCACGCTGTACGACACCATACTGGCGGATGTCGCTCACCACTTTCTGTACAATACTGGTTGGCACCGCAAAACTGTAGCCAGAATACGAACCTGTCTGCGAAGCGATGGCGGTGTTGATTCCTACCAGTTCGCCGCGCGTGTTAACCAGCGCGCCGCCGGAGTTGCCGGGATTGACGGCTGCGTCGGTCTGAATGAACGACTCAATCTTCATCTCAGCGTTGAGGATGTTGATGTTACGCGCCTTGGCGGACACGATACCCGCCGTGACGGTCGAAGTCAGGTTGAACGGATTGCCGACTGCGAGCACCCATTCGCCGACGCGCAGGTCATCGGAGTTGCCCATCAGGATGACCGGCAGTCCTGTCTCTTCGATTTTCAGGAGCGCGATGTCGGTGTTCGGGTCAGTGCCGACCAGCGTAGCCGTGTATTCGCGTTTGTCATTGAGCACAACCTGAATCTGGTCCGCGCGGTCGATGACATGGTTGTTGGTGACGATATAACCGTCCTCGGAGATGATGACACCCGAACCGGACGCCTGCTGCGCTGGCATCTCACGTTGCTGTCCCGGACGGCCGAAGAAGAACTCAAAGAGGTCCATCTGCTGGGACGAAACCTGATTGCGGTAGGTCGTCTTGACGTGGACTACCGCATTGACGGACAGCTCGGCAGCCTGTGTAAAATCCGTCTCTCCTGCCTGCGGCAGAGACGCGAAGCGGCTATATGCCGCAGGGACTCCGAGGGAATCATTTGAGGATTTGAGAATTTGAAGATTTGAAGATTGCAGATTGCCGTATTTCAGCACGGCGAAAGTTGTTGCGGCGCTGACGGCTGCAATGAGCAGCACGATGCCTAAAAATCTAAATATCTTTTTCATAGTTCCGAATAATTTTAGTTGCAAGTACTCTGTTACAAACTCCGTGCCAGAAAAAGCAGTAAAATCCTGCAAATAGCAAAATAAAATGAATTTTATTTCTTTTTTTACTACGTTCAAACGATTATTTTGGAAAAAATCTTGCACATTTGGATTTTTTGTAGTAATTTTGCATGCAAAATTGTAACGCGCTATTTGAAAGAATGAAAAAGGGAAACAAAAAAGAGAGTCGAAACTCTCCTCTCTGTGAACCAGCTGGGGCTCGAACCCAGGACCCCATCCTTAAAAGGGATGTGCTCTACCTGCTGAGCTACTGATTCTTATCTCGGCTCGAAAGCCTCGAACGATTATTTCCCGGCTCTTCTTTCGAAAAGCGGGTGCAAAGGTACTACATTTTTTTGAATTGACCAAATATTTTTGAATTTTTTTAGTAAAAAAACGACATTTAGGGCATTTTTACCCACTATATATGCAAATAAACTTAAAATATAACCGTCGAAAGACCATAAACATACCCATCGGCAACATCTTTTTGGGTTCCGACTACCCCATCCGCATTCAGACGATGGCGAACACGAACACCAACGATATAGATGCCTCGGTTGAACAAGCACGCCGTTGTATAGAAGCCGGAACAGAGTTACTCCGTTTCACCACGCAAGGTATTCGTGAAGTCGAGTCGCTCAAAGAGATTCATGCCCAAGTGCTGACGGCAGTTCCGCTTGTAGCGGATGTACATTTTCAGGCGGATGTAGCCGATGCCGCTGCACAAGTGGTGGAAGCCGTGCGTATCAATCCCGGCAATTACAGCAAGGATGCCTCCAAACTCGAAGAGCGTTTTGTCCGTCTGTTGGGCATATGCCGCGAGCACGGAACAGCTATCCGCATCGGCGTCAACCACGGCTCGCTATCTGAGCGAATGATGGATAAATACGGCGACACGCCGCAGGGCATGGTAGCCTCCGTCATGGAGTTTCTCCGCATCGCCGTGGCACACAAGTTTGAGAATATCGTCATCTCCGTCAAAGCCTCCAACACCCGTGTCATGGTCGATACCGTACGACTACTCGTCAAGACGATGAAGCACGAGCACATGGCTTTCCCGCTCCACCTCGGTGTTACCGAAGCCGGCGAAGGAGAAGACGGACGTATCAAGTCCGCTGTCGGAATAGGTGCACTCCTCGCTGACGGTATTGGAGACACCATCCGTGTCAGCCTGAGTGAAGCTCCCGAGAACGAGATTCCGGTAGCACGCGATCTGGTCAATTATTTCGCTGATGAGGACAGCCCGCGTTACGACGGTAGCATCATAGCCGAAGTGCTGGATAACATAGGCGGAAACGCAGAAGTGCGCTATTCGAGTTATGAGAGCGACTGGGAACTATTCTGCCTGCAGGCAGCTGCAGAATGCGGACGACTGCTATGGGATTACAAAGCTACCGAACTAACGCTGGTCAATCCCAATTTCTCCGAGACAAAACTGAATTTCCTGAGCAAGGACATCCTCCAAGCCGCGCGCGTGCGTATATATAAAACGGAGTATATCTCCTGCCCGGGTTGCGGACGAACGATGTTCGACCTCCAGAAAACCGTGGCGGAAGTCAAACAAGCTACGGCACATCTGACGGGCCTCAAAATAGCCGTCATGGGCTGCATCGTCAATGGACCGGGTGAGATGGCAGACGCCGACTACGGCTACGTGGGAGCAGGACGCGACCGCATCTCTCTCTATCGCGGCAAGGAATGTGTCCTCAAAAACATCCCACAGGAGGAAGCCGTAGAACAGCTTCTCGCCCTCATCGAGAGCGACAAAAGCGTTAAATAAGTCAATCGTTAAACAACTAAAATATATCATTATGCAAAAATCTCCTTTACAAATTGCGCGTCAAGGCTATAAGCCGAAGATGCCGGTAGCATTGCAAGGTGCCGTTCGTCTCGTAGAAGGCGAGAAGACACAATCCGTAGCCGACCAAGAGGAAATCAAGGCTCTGTTCCCGAACACCTATGGTCTGCCTCTTATTACCATAGAACCGACCTTTGGTAAGAACGAGAGCGAACCGATGAACGTCGGCGTTATCCTCTCCGGCGGTCAAGCTCCCGGTGGACACAACGTCATTTCCGGTCTGTACGACGGACTCAAAGCACTCAATCCGAAGAACAAACTATACGGTTTCCTTGGCGGTCCTTCCGGTCTGATTGACGGCAAGTACCAAGAATTAACCGGCGCTATCATCGATGAGTACCGCAACACCGGCGGATTCGACATCATCGGTTCCGGGCGTACCAAACTGGAAGAGACTTGGCAGTTTGACAATGGTATCGAGATATGCAAACAACTGGGTATCAAGGCCATCGTCATCATCGGCGGTGACGACTCGAACACCAATGCCTGCGTCCTCGCCGAGTACTATCTCCAGAAGAAATGCGGTATCCAGGTTATCGGTTGCCCGAAGACCATCGACGGCGACCTTAAGAACGAGATGATTGAGACCTCTTTCGGTTTCGATACCGCTTGCAAGACTTACGCCGAGCTCATCGGTAATATCCAGCGCGATGCTAACTCTGCAAAAAAATACTGGCATTTCATCCGCCTCATGGGCCGTAGTGCCAGCCATATCGCACTCGAGTGCGCACTCCAGAGTCAACCGAACATCTGCCTCATCTCCGAGGAAGTGGAGGCAAAGAAGATGACGCTCAATGACATCGTGGAGGATATCGTCAAAGTTATCGTTGCCCGTGCGAACGCAGGACTCAACTTCGGTACGATTCTCATTCCGGAAGGTCTGATTGAGTTCATCCCGGCTATGCGCGTGCTGATTCAGGAACTCAATGATATGCTCGCTAACAACGAGGAGTTCACCGCTCTGGAAGGCGATGATGCCAAACGTGAGTACGTCAAGAGCATGCTCACACCGGCTTCGTGCGAACTCTATCGCTCGTTACCGAAGGGTATCGCACGCCAGCTCACGCTCGACCGCGACCCGCACGGAAACGTTATGGTTTCGCAGATTGAGACCGAGAAACTGCTTATCGAGATGGTCAGCAAACGTCTTGCGCAACTCAAAGCTAACGGCGAGTACAAAGGTAAATTCTCCGCCCTCAACCATTTCTTCGGTTACGAAGGACGTTGCGCAATGCCGTCTAACTTCGACTCCGACTACTGCTATTCCATCGGTGTGAACGCAACGCACCTCATCGCAGCCGGCAAAACCGGATACATGTCGCTCGTGCGTAACCTCACCAAACCGGCTGCAGAGTGGATTGCAGGTGGTGTGCCTATCACTATGATGATGAATATGGAGAAACGTAACGGTAAGATGAAACCGGTTATCCAGAAAGCTCTCGTGGACCTCAACGGTGCGCCGTTCAAGTATCTCCAAGACCATCGTGAGAAATGGGCAGACGCTAACACCAGCTACATCTACCCGGGCCCGATTCAGTATTATGGTCCGAGCGAAGTATGCGACCAACCGACGCGTACCTTGCTCCTCGAGCGCGGCAAATAAGCCTTATAGCTTAATCATTTTAGTCTCTATCCGTGTGTTTTTCGATGCGGATAGAGACTTTTTTTGCACACTAAAGGTGCTTATTTGCATTTTTTTGCAAAATTATTGATAAAATATTTGCACATGTCATAAAAATGTAGTACCTTTGCACCCGCTTTTGAAAAAAGCTGCTCAATGGTGTAGCACTACAGATTCTGGTTCTGTCTGTCTGGGTTCGAGTCCTGGTTGAGCAACATAGAAGAGACCTTATGGGTCTCTTTCTTGTTCTCATACCGACTCGCCCCCAGGTTCTCCGCCGCTGCGCTCTGTCGATTATTGCTACGCAATTTTCGAGTCCTGGTTCTTAGCCACAAGGGCACGATTATTTGAGCAACAGAATCCTTGGGGCTATCTCAGCAACAGGTCTTTGAGTTTGATTTGCGGATTGCGGTATTGGCGCTCTTTGAGAGCTTCTCGTCCGTTCGTGCTGATGGCCTGCTGAGGACAAGCATGAACGCATGCGAAGCACACGGTACATCGGTCGCCAATGAAAGCGACCTGACCGTTCTTTGAGTCCGAAGGACGGTCTTTGGTCTTGATACTTTCGACTAAGTGTATGTTCTCCATCGGGCAAACGCGTACGCAGTTGTTACAACCGATACACTTGTCTGGGTTCACTTTCGGACCGAGGAAATGAATCATACCTCTCTCCACCGCCGGACGACCGAGGAGCCACGAGATGAGGCTGAACCAACTATAGTGCAGCGTGTGGCTCTTCTCCTGCAGTTCACGGATGATTTGCTCCATTCGAGCCGGCACACGCTCGAACTTACCCAGCTGCTTATTGGGATTACGCCCGAACGCAAGCGCGCTATTATCCGGTACACTCACCTTATGGCTATACGCCAGTTCGATACCTTTCTCGCGCAACAGGCGTCTCAACACCCAGATGCAGTTACCCGCCATACTGCCGCAGGTAACGACCGTAAAGACATACGCCTGCGGACTGATACGCAATCGCGATACCATTCCGCGCATAGCAGGCGGCAGATTAAAGTCGTATGTCGGAAAGACTATACCGATACGTTTTTCGCTTGTCAAGTCCTGCTGAACGGCTTCGGTCAGCAGCATCAGTCGTTCGTTCAGACGCTCTGCCAGTTGTCGCGCAACGGCAAGGCTGTTTCCTGTTCCTGAAAAATAAAGAATCATCGTTTCCAAGAGTAATATCGGGTGCAAAGGTACTTCTTTTTTTTGATACATGCAAATTTTGGGCATAAAAAAAGAGCACTCGCTCTTGGAGTGCTCAGTTTTCGCAAAACATGCCTTGTTATGAGATGGCGATTTGGCGTCCGGTCTTGCCTTCTTCGCGTTTGATCTTCGGCAGTTCAATGGTCAAGATACCATCTTCGACCTTAGCGCTAATCTTCGACTCATCCACATTGTCCGGCAGCGTGTACTTCTGTTCGAAGTTCGTGTAAGCAAACTCGCGTCTCAGATAGTGCGAATGTTTGTCTTCCTCCTTGTGTTCGAACTTGTTCTCGATGGCAACGCACAGGTTGTGGTCTTCATCGACGTGAACTCGACAGTACTCTTTCTTAACACCAGGAGCAGCCAACTCAACTTCATAGCAGTGCTCGTTCTCCTTGACGTTAACCGAAGGTGCTACATTGCTTGCTGTGTTCAGCATGTCATTGTTCAAAAACTCATCAAATACGGTCGGGAACCATCCGTTTGTCGGCAGCCAACTGTTTCTACGATACATTGCAGGTTTCATAATCAATCCTCCTAAATTAAGTTAAACATTTCGAAGCGTAGATTACGTTTTGCGTTGTTAGCGTAGTTCGCGTACTTGCGTTTACACCCTACAACCTGCAATAAACATGCCAGCACGCCTTTCTCTGCCATTTTGTCCATTTTTGTGACAATTTGTCCACTTTTGTGCCAAATTGTCCACATCCCCGCAGGAATACCGACTTGTATTCAACGTTCGAACAGCCGCAAAAGGGACATTTTCTTCCTGCCTGCTTCGCCGGAATACGGATGTTCGCGGAGCGGAAGGTTGAAATGCGTACTGCCTTTGAGCACGGTCTGCGGGTGTGTGAACTCGCGGAAACCCCATTCGCCGTGGTATGCGCCCATGCCGGAATGGCCGGTTCCGTTGAACGGCACACCTTTGACCATCATATGAATGCATACCTCGTTGATGCAACCGCCTCCGAACTGCTGTGTCTGCATGACGCGGTTCGCCCAACGCATATTCTTCGTGAACAGGTACATGGCTAACGGATGTTCGCGGTCGGCTATCACATCCATCAGAGTGTCCACTTCTGCGTCCTTGAACGGCACGATGGGCAGCAACGGACAGAACAGTTCGTGCTGTACGATATGTTCGTTGATATCGACCGGGTAAATCATCGTCAGGGCATACTTGCGCGTCGCCGAATCCCCCACTCCGCCGAACACGATACGTTCGCGGTATTCGTCCGCCAGTTTGGCGCATTTGTTGTACGCCGCATCGGTAATCAATTTCGGATATTCGGGGTTCGTCTCCGCGTGTTCGCCTATTTGGGCAATAAAGGCCTTTTTAAGTTCCGCCATGAATGCCTCCGCCACCTCTTCGGCAACGGCTATCTGGTTGATATTGATACATATCTGTCCGGCGTTGGTCAGTTTGAAGAACGCTATCTTACGGGCTGCGTCTTTGAGGTCGGCATCGGCTCTAACGACACACCAGTTACCCGTCTCGCCGCCTAACTCCAACGCAACCGGCGTGAGGTTCTTCGCAGCCTCAGCCAGCACATGTTTACCCACAGCCGGAGAGCCGGTGTAGAAAATCTTGTCGAAGCGTTGTGCCAGACAGATATCCGCCACGTCATGACCACCATCGATGAGCGTTATGTACTCCGGCGGGAACACCTCCGCGAAGAACCTTTTGAGTACCGCTGTGCAAGCGGCAGACTTGGAACTGGACTTGACGACCACCGTGTTACCGCCGCACATCGCCGCTGCTACCACGCCGATAGTGAGCAAAATCGGAAAATTGAACGGACTAATGACCAGCGAGACACCATAAGGCATCTTATAGACCTTGGTTACGAGACTCGGGAAGCACATCAACCCACTGAAGTGCCATTCGGGGCGTGACCAACGGCGCAGACCGCTAATCATCTCGTTAATCTCCACGATAATCGGTCCGACATCGCAGAGGTACGCTTCTACTTCGCTACGGCCTAAGTCTTCCGCGAGTGCCGCTGTGAACTCATCCGCATGGGCAATTACCGCCGCTTTGAGGCGTTTGAGTTGCTGTATGCGCCATTTAACAGGCAAGGTCTCGCCTGTGCGGAAGAAACGGCGTTGTGCCGCCACAATCTGCTGGATGCGCTCTTCGTCCGAAGCCTCCTGTCCGAAAGCCGGAACAGGCGCACTCACGGTCTGCAAAACCGTACGGATATCCTCTTCGCTAAGCGTCACAGGAGCCGAATAATTGATGGAATCGGCGGCAATCATAGGAATGAGTTGCTCATGGTCACACGTGCGCACAGGCGATGACAGTTGGTCCATTGAGCAGGTGTGCATCAGTTCGCGAACGGCTTGCAGGAAATCCGGCACGCCGCAGTACTGCGCAATCTGTTCGTATCGCTCCCGGCACGCCTCTTTCTGGAACTCGAGTACCGGCATCAGCGTGAGCGAGATAGCCTGGCCGTGCGGCATGTGGTATTTGGCACCTATGCTGTGTGCAAACGCGTGGACATAACCGGCTAACTGCGTGTTGATGGCGTTACCGCCGTACATAGCCGCGCGGCACATCGCCAGACGCGCCTCGTTGTTCTCCGGCTCACGAAGCACAACCGGCAGATTCGCCAATATCAGTTTGATGCCCTCCAGCGACATCTGCATATCTTCTTCGTCCACATCGGTATCGCTGATAGCTCCCTCAATACAATGACTCAACGCGTCCATGCCGCAAGCGGCTGTAACAGACTGCGGGGCATGGATGGTCAGTTCGCTGTCGTGAATCACGTGTGTCACATTGAGTCCGATGAGCACGGTGGAACTCTTCGCTCCCTGGTCGTTTGTCACCACGGCTCCAACGGTCAGTTCGGCGCCTGTTCCGGCTGTCGAAGGAACCATGATAATTGGCATAGTGCTTCCCGGAACCGGCAGGAACTTCAGCAGCAGGGCTTTCACAGGCAGATGTGGCATCTTCACGCCCGCGGCAATCATCTTGCAACTGTCCATCACACTTCCGCCACCAAGGGCGATGATGCACTCCACATAGTTCTCTATCGCCAGTTGGCGCCCCGCCTCAATGATGGCTATGTTCGGTTCCGTATGGATATCATCATAGACGGAGTAGCCTATGTGAGCCGCTTCCAGCGAATCGGTAATCGCTTTCGCGTATCCCAAACCGCTCAGCGTACGGTCCGTAACCAACAGCACATGCTTGTATCCTGCTTTATGGCATAGTTCGCCGATCTGTGCTCTTGAAGCCGGTCCTTCTGTCACTTCCGGTTCCGGCAGCGGAATCGTGTGAATCACTTTGCCAGGCAACCGGTGAATCTGTTTTCTGAAATAATAGGTATTCATAGTGTTCAAATCAGTTCTTTTATGAATTCTTACTAATATCTTTTATTATTTTAGCGTCCTATTTGCTGTTTCGTGAATAAATACGGGCTATGATGGCGCCGCTGATGTTATGCCAGACGCTGAATACTGCGCCGGGAATGGTGGCTAAAGGGAAAGCGGCAAAATGCATCACCGCCAGCGAGGTCGCCAAACCGGAGTTCTGCATGCCGACTTCTATACTGAGCGCTATGCTTTTCGAGCGTTGCAGACGCAACAGGCGACCGACCAGATAGCCGATGCCGAGTCCGAAAAGGTTATGAAGCATCACTACCAGCACGACGAGCAACCCTGCGGTCAGAAGCCGGTCGGCGTTATGCGACACCACAATGCCGACAGTAAGTGCCACAGCGAGGGACGAGAACGCCGGCAGATAAGGCGTGACGCTTTGCGTGATTTTAGGTATGAAACGCTGACATAGCAGTCCGCAGACAATAGGAAGAATAACGATATAGACGATACTCATTAACATCCCCGTGGTATGCACATCGACCATCGTGCCCGCCAACAGCCATACGAGAAGCGGCGTCACTATCGGCGCAAGCAAAGTAGAAGCTGCCGTCATGCCCACAGAAAGAGCCAGGTCGCCTTTGGCAAGATAGGTAATCACATTCGATGCCGTTCCGCCGGGACAACAACCGACCAAAATGACGCCTATCGCCAGTTCTTGCGGCAACGAGAAAACCTTGGTCAGACCCCATGCCAACAGCGGCATGACGGTGAACTGCGTAAGGCAGCCGATGAGGATATCTTTGGGACGACTCAGCACTATTTTGAGGTCATTCGCCGAAAGCGTCAATCCCATGCCGAACATGATTATGCCCAGCATTGGGTTGATAACCCACGTGCCTATCCACGCGAACGAAGAGGGCACAATAAGACTTAGTGCGGCTACCAGCAGCACTATCACACCCATCCATTTGGCTATATAATCACAGACTCGTTGCATTGTGTTATTTGAATGATTCGTTGGACTATTTCTTCAGGATGGTCAATAAGGAGTTGACCGTGGTTCATGCCTTTGAAAATCTCGACATGTGCCTTGGGGTAAAGCGAAAGGAGATGTTTCGCTTGCGGTTTGGCGACAAACGCTTCTTTCGTGCCATACCAAAAATGAATGTCATTGCCGGAGATGGATTCCAACATATTGGTATAAACGGACTTGTAGCCATCTAAGACGGCTTGTCTTCCACCCCACGGCCAAGTCTTCTTGCACTCGTCGAGGAGCACATCGAAATAGTGACTGCGGAAGACTGCTTTCCAAAATCCCGTCCAATGGTAGCATGTCCACACGTTGATTGCCTGATAGTGTCGCAAAGGATTGACAAGCCAATTGGGCAAGGGCAGCAAAGGAGCCGCGTCAAGGATAGCATGGTCAATGGTCAATACGTTGCGCTCCAAGATACGCGAAAGGATTTTACCGCCAAGCGACAGACCATAGGCACAATCTAAATGTCCGTCGAAATGCGCTTGCACATAGGCAATCACTTGCGAAGTCTGGTCGTCCACAGAGGTGAAACATGTGTGCTTGCCAAGCGTAAAACCGTCCACCTCCACGGCTATGATTCGAAACCGCTCTTCCACCAAACGAATGAGCGGAAGGAATATCTCGTATGACACGCCCAAACCGGGAATGAGCAGTAATGTCGGAGCCTTATCTTTACCAAAAATCTGAAAGTTCATTTTTTACATGTCCATGGTAAGAACCGCCCTGTGCAACGGCAATAAGACTCGTATTCTTCGCCAAAATCCTGACGGAGACGTTTCTCCTCGGTCAGTACTTGCACGAACATGATCGCAAGGAAAAAACACCACACCAACAGAGCCTGCCACGTCCATAGCCAGACGATAAATGACGCGAGATAGACAAGCGTCCCGGTCAGCATCGGATTGCGGTTGATGCGATAAGGTCCATCGGTCATCAAATGTTGCGTGCGCGGAGCTACTTCATGTCCGAAAGCGTCCATTGGATTGCCTTTGCCGCGAAGCTTCATATAGACAATAGACCACACGCTAAGCGTTAGTCCGCCAAGCATCAACAACCCTGTCAGGGATGCGCGCAACGCGCCGATATGTTCCAATGCCGGCATTCCTGATGCCAGCCACATAATCGTTGGCAACAACACAACGAACATCACTCCGCCAAGCATATAGCCGGCTATGTTTTGAATGGTCTTTTTCATAATCATTTTCTTTTAATGTCCACGGACAAACTGCCCTTCGGGCTGGTACTCCAAGAAACAGCTATCGTCCTGCTGTTCCTCGTCTATCGCTTGCTGTTGTTGCGCTATGTATTCGTCGTAAGTCATAACAAAGTTATTCATTAATCTCCCTCCAGCCATTCGGCAGCGAGACATTCTCCATCGCTACGGCAGCTTTGAAAAGCGGAGCTATCTCTTCGTTCGTAAAACCGGCTATACCACAACCGATGCGCGTTACGCGGAAGAGCAGTTCCGGATGTTGTTTGGCGTATTCGATAAATTCATCCACATACGGACGGATAGTATCTACG
>CACYZT010000030.1 GCA_902778935.1 uncultured Bacteroidales bacterium | reverse complement strand
TGGACTCCGCCTTCACGACGATCCGTTGGCAAGTCAAAGGACAGTCTGTGGAGCCGTTTATGTACGTGGGCGGTCCTGCGTATGGCGTCAACCGTCAGGACAATGACCGTGGTAATGCGTCCGTTAAGATGTATAAGAAAGCCAATAGTTCTGAGTCCAAAGGCGGCGTGATTGTAGTTACCAACGAGTACAACGGTAATCGTTTGCAGATCGACCGTACCGATGGTTATACTATGATCGACCTCAAGCAGGTGGCGGATGACGACTGCAAGCGCGTGACGATCCTGGAGTTCGATTGGTATCCGCCTGTTGAGCTCAATAATAAGAAATTCACGATCTCTATTCAAACCGATATTCGTACCAAGAGTGCCTCAAGTGCGGACTACAATCCGCTCTTCACTTTCCCCACCACCTTCACCGGTGGCGACAACACGGCAGCTCCGCAGCTCTATACGCCCTATCTGTATATGGTCAATGAGGCGGGTGTTACCGGTCGCGGATTGGCGGCAGTCCCCTATTATTCGCAGGCCAAACCGATATCCTATACCCATCCGCTTTCCAGTGAAACGGTGCAAATCCAGGAGAACAGCGGTACGATGTATGTGCCTACTTCCGACACGGGGTACTACGCTTTTGATGCGACCTTTAAGGTCTATCGAAACGAGGAGACGAGCGATGTTGAGTTGATCCGGTCGAAAGCAGTCAATGTGCCCGCTTACCACCGTATTTATGATTTCCAGGGTACAGCCGAGCAGGATGAGCATGGCAGTTTCACGGGTGCTAATATCCTGACTTGGAAGGTGAAAAGCCCCGAAGCCAAGGATCTTATTCCGGGGGATTATTTTGAGTTGCAGCGTGCTTTCCAAAGCGATTTCTCGGATGCACAGACTGTCCGTCTTGAACCGATGACGACCAC
The DNA here is from genome assembly GCA_902778935.1 of uncultured Bacteroidales bacterium. GTDB lineage: Bacteria > Bacteroidota > Bacteroidia > Bacteroidales > Paludibacteraceae > Colicola. The sequence goes on along the minus strand of CACYZT010000030.1, from coordinate 7,100 downwards.
CGACAGTATCTATCGATATGTGGACGACAACCGTACCGCGTGGAACGGCACGGAGCTGCGTACCGATACGATAGATACCAAACTGTCTTATACGTACCAAGGTTATGAGCTCATCAGTGACGATAATGTGTTTATGGCGCATCTGGACGTGACGCTTACCGCCAAGACGGTAGTCAAACCCTCTGCTCCGGTCTATTACCGCATCCGGCGTACGTCGTCCGCTATCTGGGAATGGGAACATGATTTCGCCAAGTCGTACGAACTCAACAAGAGCACTTATCTGGCGCCTCTCAAGCAGAAACAGCCGGATTATAAGCTTGACCCGGACTTTGGGAAAAATAAGAAGCTCCATTTCACGATTGAGCTGGATAATATAGAGATCGGTCCTCGTCCTTTGTCTATTGATGACTGCGAGTTGACGTACAGATGCAAGAGTAACCATGTAGATGATGGTTTTGTCAATTATATTGTCGATCTCCCGGAGGAGTTCGTGGATGACAAAGGCAACCGTCGCAAGCATGGTCTGGATGTGTATATCTATGCCGTTACCCGTGACGGAAAAGAGCTGTATGGTCCCCGTCCGGGCAAGAAAGCAGGTTTCGGCAAAACGAAGTTCCGTGTACCGCTTTACGGCACGGTTGAGCGGCTTATCAGCGAGGATAATGCTTCTATTCAGCCTTCCTATTCCTATGGGACGCACCGTTTTTCCTCGACCTATATCTACCCTTACAAGGAAGACCGGTATGAGACCTTCCTCTTTTCTTACCGCCCTGCACAGGGTTCTTCTAATCCCGAAGGGATAGAGATCGATACGCGTTCCGGTTACAGAACTCCTACGACTTCTCCTGCGATGGACAGTGTGCTTGCGCTCAGGGAAAAACAACTCAAACAGCAGTTATATGTCAAACTAAGCGCCTTGAACGGCAACTACGGGCGTTGTACATGGGATAAAACGGCGCAACTGATTCTGCGTCGTACGATGGTCGAGACGGGACAAAGCATCGACCTGATTGTTCCTCAGGATAGTATTGTGCGGCAGGCAGACGGTAGTTGGCGGGCACATATGACCGACATCGCCGATGCTCCTTGTACCCATTATACGTATCAGGTGCTCGTTGATCAGTCCCACGCGACGCTCCGTGTGGTGGATTCGGTCTATTTGTTGCCGAAGACTATTTCGGGTCAGAAATTCTATATAGAACAGGCTGCATGGATTACCTCTTTCTCCGCTTCGCAGGGCGATGCGCGGGGCAGATACAAGTCCGGCGTACAACTCCGGTGGGAGGTTAGCTCATTGGCAGTCGATTCGTTTGTGCTACGCCGCGTGCCGAAGAACAGTTCGGACGCACCCGAAGTGATCTACATCGGTGAGGACAACCATTTCTTCGACGAGACAGCCGTACCCGGCAGACAGTATGAATATACCGTTTCGGCGCTTTATACCTGTAATGGAAACGCCACGACTAACTCCAAGACCGCTGATGGCTACCGTTCACCATTCGGACAGATCGGCGGTACGATACAGATGCCTGATAACGCCGGTATGGCCGGGGTGCAGGTGAGTCTCTCCGTAGATGGTCAGACCCTCAAGACCGTCACTACCGGTGCTACGGGTGCTTTCCTCTTCGACAGCCTGGCGTATGACCTCTCTTCGGGTACGGTCTATACCATCATGCCTACTTCGCAGTATGGTACCTTCAGTTATAACAACACCTCTTCCGGCGTGGCTACTATCGCGCTGGATGCCGCGCATGCTATCGCCGAAGAGGTCAATTTCGTCAATACGAGTACTGTCCGTCTCTCGGGACGTGTGTTATATGATTTCTCTACTATCCCAGTGGCGGAGGCATGCTTTGTGCTCAACGGCGACACTATCCTGCGCGGCAATAAGGTCTATCGTACCGGCGCGGATGGTACCTTCGAGCTGATTGTACCGAAATCCATGCCTTGCCGCTTGCAAGTAGCGAAAAAAGGGCATACGTTCAAAAACGGGGGATGGTTGATGGTAACGGATACAGACACCACTTTCTCGCTGGTCAAGGCGCTGGATGGGGTACGTTTCTACGATGATACGAAGGTGCGCCTCGTCGGTCGTGTAGCCGGTGGTAATGATCAGCGGGATCTGCCCCATGGTTTGGGTTTGGGAAAGAACAACCTCGGTGATGACCTCCAGCTCGTACTCATGCTCGAAGGCGATAACACCGCCCATATCGTCCATGACCCCGATGACCTGACGCATGATACGCTGCACCGCTCCGTCAACGGTACGGACATCCTCTTCGAGCAGAAACGCATCATCCTCCGTCCGGATGTTACGACGGGTGAATATGCGGCAGACCTCTTCCCCGTCAAGTACAAAGTGGTGCAGGCTACTGCCAAAGGCTACGCTACGCTTTTTGCAAACGGAACCGGAAGCGAGACCTTCGATCTAACGAACGCACCCTTGACGCTGATGACCGACTCGCTCAATGGTACTACCGTTCAGTACAATGCCGTCTATGACCGTATCTACCATAACCCCGTTCAGATCAAGATGACCCAGCTCCTCTATGGTATGGAGAAAGCCGGATATGGAGAGCAAACGGGTGTATTTACGGATATAGACGGTAGGACATACGACCTGTCGTTCTATACCTCGAACAACGGTGAGGTCGATTATACCTTGGGTTATCCGGTCTTCCTGTATAACCGGCAATACCAGTTTATGATCTCGGCTTTCGAGGAGTATTGCTATAACAACGACCGGCAGACCAATCGCATCGACCGTGTGCCTCTTCGTAGTGGTTCGGTGGTTATCCGAAACGGACTCCATTCCACAACGGAGAGCCTGACTTACGTCCTCGACAACAATGGCAGGAACAATACCATCCTGCTCAAGAGCGATAATATCGACTTCTCCAACTCCGGTTTGGATGCTCTTCGTACAGTCAGCGCTGCTTTGCAGACGGAGGGAAACACCGTGGAGACCGATCTCTTCCGCGCTTTCGTCAGCGGTGATGTGGTGCAGAGTAATTCGCTTACCTCATCGGCTGCCGATATCAAACTGCTGGATGTCATCCGTGATCCCGGAGGTATGGGCAGTTCCTCATGGCTCGAAGCAGGTAGTACCTATAAGTTCGGTTATAGTACCCATTACCATTGGGAGTTTGGTGCCGAGATTGGTGCTAAATGGGGTGAAGGAGTCTCCCAGAGTATAGGTGTGGTATCCGCTCCTGCAGGAGCTGGTACCTATGCCGGTTCGGTCTTCGAGACCAACCGTTCGCTCACCCTCTCCCTGCCTTTCACATGGGAGTGGGATTGGACCAATAAGTACAGCTATGAATATACTACCTCCACCCGTATTGCTACCAGTTCCTCTTATACGAACGTAGGCGCTAACGCGGATGTCTTCTTGGGTGCTACCCGTAGTGTCATCACCGGTCTTGCCAAGTCCGTTTCGGTCATCTCCGATAGCCTTTGGCAAGCTCGTCAGACTGCTTATCAGGGCGGTGCCATCAAACTCCTTGCGCAGGGTACGGATGCCGATGGACATGCTTTCTATCTCGTCACGGGAGAGAAGACAGTCTTGGGTTCGACTATGGACAATACCTTCGTTTATTCGCAGAAATACATCATCCAATCCGTCATTCCTACCTTGGCGAAAAGGCGTCTGGACTTGCTGGAGAACTTCCCGAGTAAGGAGGCGGCACAGACGGCTGCTAATGAGCGGAATGAACCGGTCTATTGGTATAAAGGCAAAGAGGAAAAGATTATCGATGCCGATACTATCCGCACCACTGCTTACGAGATGTTTGTGCCGAAGTACTCTTCGAAAGCCTTCCTCGATGAGGTAGCGTCCCTGAATACCCGCATCATGAATTGGCTTAATATCCTCTTCTTTAATGAGAAAGAGAAAGTTATGGCGCGTATGTCGGGTCAGAAGTACGGCACTTTCTCCGTCGGCGGAGGTAATTCCTACACCCGTAATGATTCGTATTCCTACGGCGGATCCTATACCCATATGCCGCAGGAGGGCTTGTTCTTGTATAATCTTTCGCAGTCCGGTACGACCTTGGTGGAGCGTCTTACGGATAGCAACCTGCGTAATTTAGTGGATTTCTTGGAGAGTTCCGGAGGCGTTATTGGCGAGTCCGTCAAGGATGTGATCAAGAATCAGTTCTCCAAATTCTCCGATCAGTTCAAATTAGACGATAAAGTGACTAAAAAACCCGAGGACCTGACCGGAAAAACCGCTAATGCGCAGTGGAAGCTGGTCTTCGAACCGATCCTCTCCTTTACCAACGATGAGTTCCGCTCGAAGGAAATCTCCTGTAGCCGCAAAGTGGGCTTTACCCTCTCTCCCGATCCGCACGGAGACATCGCGGTGTCGGTCTATCGTGCGAGCATAGATAAAGTCTTCGATGAGCAGTCGAAAGTCGCGCGTGAGCAAACCGAAATGGAGAATGACTCCATCGTCTATGGTAGTTATGTCTTCTTCACCGAAGCCGGTACTTCCTATTGTCCGCACGAGGGCGAGGAGCGTACGCGTTTGTACAACGCCGGTACGGCTGTCCTCGGTAACGGTACCCTCTATGCTGCCAAACCGGAGATATCTACCAATACCTATGAGCAGACCAATGTAGCATCTGACAAACCCGCAGTCTTCCGTCTTACGCTCATGAATAACGCCGATCTGCAGACCCCCTTCCAAGGCGGTGAGTATATGCATCTCTCGCTTGCAGGAGGTAACCCCGATGGCGCGAAAGTGTTCATCGACGGTGTGCCTATCGCTGCCGGATACCCGCTTTATATCGTTCCCGGATCGCCTGTCGTCAAGACCATGGAGGTCTATCGCGGACAGGCCGATGACTATACCGATATGGAGCTCCAACTCTCTCTCGATGAATGTCCGAAGGTCTATAGCTCGCTCAAGTTCTCCGTGCATTACCTGCCGGAGTCTTCGCCCGTGCAGATAGCGTTCCCGAGGGACAAATGGGTGATGAACACCCTCTCGGCGCGCGACTCGATAGGCTATTACCTGCCCGTCACTATTGATGGCTTCGATATTCACCATAAGAACTTCGACCATATCGAGTTCCAGTACAAACTCTCCACGGAGAACAACGACGCCTGGGTAACCCAGTGCTCCTTCTTCGCGGACGACAGCCTATATAACCGGGCTACGGGTAACAAAGCCATGATCGAGAACGGACGTATCACGCCGTTCCGCTTCTACGGCGAGCGAGATCCGAAAGAACTCAACTACGACCTGCGCGCTGTATCTTTCTGCCGCTACGGATCGGGCTTCGTCACCAAGGAATCGCCCGTCATCAGTGGTGTCAAAGATACCCGCCCGCCGGTGCTCTTCGGCAAGCCGCTACCCGCCAACGGCATCCTCACGCTCGACGGAGATATCAAGTTGCGCTTCAGTGAACCGATTGCAGGTAACTGGCTCGACGAGGATAATAACTTCCAGGTGCTCGGTGTGACCAATGCCACCGGCATCACCCAGACCACCTCGCTCTATTTCGATGGCAAAGAGAACCACTATGCCGCCAGCCTCGCTTCGCGCGAACTGGCCATCACCGACCTCACGCTCGACATGCTTATCAAGCCCGCCGAGAAAGGACGCGAGATGATCCTCTTCTCGCACGGCGACGACAATTATTCCTTCACCTTCAGCCTCACGGCGGACAACCGTCTCAAACTCTCTACCGAGTCCGAAGGTGAGCACAAAGAGTACCTCTCCCTGCCGATGGACGAACTGTCCTCCACCGACTTCACGCGGGTAATCATGGCCTACGGGCTGTTCGATAACTCCATCCGTTTCTATGCCGGCACGAAGGATATCACCGACAATGACTTCATCGGATGGGTGCTGCAGGACGAGGCGGCGCCGCTGCGGCTCGGTGCTGGCCTGCACGGCGAGAATCCCTTCCACGGCAACATGATGGAGGTGCGCGTATGGACCAAGGCGCTCAGCCCCGCCGAGATAGCCAATACCCACCTGCGCCGACTCACCGGCTTTGAGCACGGCTTGATGGCGTACTATCCGATGACCGAGAGCAAAGGAACGGAACTGGACGACCTCGCCTCCGGAGCGACGCTCAAGGCAAACGGACTCTCGTGGACCAACCCGCAGGGTATCTCACTCGCTACCGACGGCAACAAAGTACGCTTGCAGCCGACCCTCTTCTCGCGCACTGAAGCTGAGGACTACACCTTCATGTGCTGGTTCCGGAGCGATAACTCTTCGTACGATGAGGTCTCGCTCTTCGGCACCGCAATGGGTGACTCTGTCACCATGCAGCTCGCGTTCAGCGACGGGTCTATCCGCTTTACGGCCGACGACGTGGATGCCTTCGCTTCTGCCGACCTGACCGACGGCAACTGGCACCACTGCGTGCTCGTCGTCAGCAAGACCTATAACGCCGGCTCGCTCTATATCGACGGTCAACTGAAGTTCAACTTCCCGACGATAGGCCTCGGCGCGCTCTCCGGCACGTCTGTATGGCTCGCGGACGGTCTGGAAGGAAACATCGACGATGTGTGTCTCTTCGAGCAGGCCCTGCCCGCGGAACTCATCGCCGAGTTCGGCAAGCAAACTCCTAACGGCGATGAAATGGGTCTGATCAACCTCCTCACTTTCTCGTGCGTCAAGCGCAATTCGTCGGGCGTGATGGAGCAAGTCTTCAGCCCCGATAACCAGCGCGTCTTCCGCGATGCCAACGGCAATGTGGTGAGCAAAGTACATCCGAACTGCTCATCAATATCAAGGCGCAGCCGCGCGAGATCAACAAACGCACGATGTACCTCACCGTACGTGACGTCGAAGACCTCAACGGCAACCGCTTGCCGTCGCCTGTCATGCAGACCGTCTATGCTAACCTCAACAGCATTGTATGGGGCGGGCGCTCATTGCAGATCGTGACCGACTATGAACAGTCTTCCGTAGCGCGTAACACGACCACTATAATGAACCAAACCGGTATGACGCGTCAATATACGATTGACCACCTGCCTACTTGGCTCTCTGTCTCGCCCGCACAAGGTACACTCGAAGCAGAGGATGAGAAGACGGTTACTTTCACCGTCAAGGAAGTTCTCAAACCCGGTCTGCA
>CACYZT010000029.1 GCA_902778935.1 uncultured Bacteroidales bacterium | reverse complement strand
TGTCGGAATGAGATAGGAAGTACCCTCTATGTAGTCATAATCCGGAAGGAACGCTGCATTCGCATTAAGTCCGTTCTGCGGGCTGATGAGATAGGTAGCTGCGCCTTGCTGCTTGACGGCGAGGTTATACCGCATCAGGGTAGCCGGTGTATGGTCATCAACCGCTGCATCCCATGTGATGAGCAGTCCTTCGTTGGTCATCGAAGCTTGGATATTCGTCGGTGCTGCAGGACGAGCGTCCGCTTGCGCTACGATCGGATAGAGCGCGTTGCTCACCAAGAGACGACGGTCTCCTGCCGCGATATTGACCATACTTATATCATAGCTGTATTGCACATCCGGCAGGAGGAATCCGTGCATAAGCAGGCCTTCTGCGCCCATGTACCATACATAAACGCCCCTGTGGTCTTCTCCATATATCGGGTTCTCAATCGAAGCAATAATATCGGTGTAACCGTTATTATCCAAATCCGTGAGTACGCCTATCTTGGAATTGGCGTAAGACAACTTATCGGTGTTCGGCAGTGCCAGCGGAGCAGAGAACGACTGGTTGGCGTTATTCCACAATACGGTTAAGAATTGATGACCATCACGAACGATGAGATCCAAGTAGGAGTCGCCGTTGAGGTCTTCGAGCGCCATGTAATACCCCCATTCGGAGTAAGTCAGACTCTGAGGGAACGGCATATCGTGCTGCTCAAAATGTGCGTTACCGCGGTTATAGAACACGTTGAGTTTATTATCATACGTACCGTCATCATGACGAGGATAAGCTGCTATGTCGGTAAAGCCGTCATGGTCAAAGTCCGCATACAGCAGATATATGAGTTCGTAATGGTTAGAGGAGTTAGCCCAAACACCCATCCACATATCGTGCAGGCCATTGTGGGTCATATCGTGTCCGAAAGGCTTACCTTCATACGAAGTGCCCTGCTCTGATTGGTGGAAATCGAAGAAATAGAGCAGATTATTGTCCGTCTGGCGAGCAGTGAGGGTCGGCAGGGTTGCGTCATGATAGAGAACGCCATAGTCACTACTCGAGGAGGTAATCAAGTCTAATGCACCGTCGCGGTTGTAGTCATACCATTTGATGGAACCGTAAGGTATATTGGTATTCCACAAGCCGGGAGCTTGATTATACATCTGGTCGGTATTGATACCATCCATCACCGTCATGACGGATGAGTTGCTACTCTTTATTCCATCCAAGCGCCTGTCGAAGTTATAGTCCGCCATCGGCATAGAGAAGTACACGGGAAGATCGCTGCTACCCCACTGATTGACGAACAATATCGGTTCTCCCACTCCTGCAGGCATCACCTGGATCGTTGCGCTTGCCGTCAGCGTACCGCCGTTCGGCGTCGTCACGGTATGGGTGATGGTCTTCTCGCCTCCGGAAGTGAAGGAGAGGATGAGTTTGGTAGCCGACTCGGGACTCTGTACGTACGAGCCGTCTTGTACCGTCCAAGCGTGGGTATAGCCCTCCGGTAAGGCGGTAAAGGTCAGCACGGCTGTCTCGTTGAAATTGATCGTGCTACGGTCAAGGGCGAAGGCGGTTGGCACAAGGTCATGTACCACTGTCGCTTCCTGACTCCATACCGAACCGGCGTGCTGCGCATCGATAGCCTGCACAGCTACGTAGATGGTAGCCGGAGTATAGGAAGTGAGGTCAATGGTATAAGCATGCTCCTTGCCCATATTGCCGTCCAGGAAATTACGACGCGTTCCATCCGCATTGGCATGGGCAGCGAGTATCTCATTGCCGCCGGCGGTCGTACCGATACGAAGGGCATAGGTAAGGTCAGCGACTGCTGTCTTGTCATCCGAACCGTTGCCCCATGTGATGGTCAGCGAACCATTGGTATAGCTGAGTGTCGGAGCTGCCGGAGCCGAAGGACGGGTATTAGCCGTAACGGTCATATTATCCGGCAGCGGATAGAACTCGGTCACACCTTCGTTGCGACCCGAGATCCAGATCTCCAATTTACCATCGTTATCGAGGTCTTCGGCGCTCACAGGATAATCGGTGAACGGCTGTCGCGAGCTATCCCAATAGCTCTCACGCCGGATAACATTGGAAGCCAGCAGGAAGGGCGAGGTATTGAAACTCATACCGTTTTGTCCTTGGAGCCAAACGAGGTCATATTGATTATCCGTTGAAGCTCTATACGCTAAGAGGTCATAGATTCCATCTCCATTCAAATCCTGCAAACCCACGAACGCCAAGGAGTTAGCGCCATAGTCCTGCTCCGGCTGCTGAATGAAGGCACCGTTACCATTGTTCTTAAAGAAACAGGTATAAGCATAGCCGGTGGCGTTGTTCTGTCCGAAGCGGCATTCTGATAGAGTAAGGTCTGAACAAGCTGGTTGGTGTTCTTATTATAGATAACGGTATATAGTTTCTCTCCAGGGAAGATGAAATCGGTAATACCATCGTTATTGAGGTCGGCAGGAATAACCGCCCCATTGGTTGATGTCCACACCCATTTGCCGTTATCCATATTGGTATAGATAACACCGGATTTCTCGTCTATGAGATCCATGAGTCCGTCCTTGTTGAGGTCTATCATTTTGGTCGGCGCAGGTATCATGGAACCCATGCCAGGCGCTTTGTTCGGTCCTTCAGGAGCGCGACGCGGAGAGCGCGCCAATGAAGCGCCGCTCAAGACCGGGGCATAAGTATAACGCGATACTTCGCCGAGCGAGTAGTCCTGCGGGTTTTGATATTGGTCGTATTCTTCCGGCGTCATCTGCGCTACGAACTCATCCCATGTGAACACTTGCATCCGCTGCTCTTGGAATGAACAATCCGGCAGCTGGTAGCCAACAGCTCCGTAGTAAGCAGTCTGTTGGTTAGCCATATAACGGCTCTGGTCAAGCCGTATATAATCCATCCGTCCGTCGCGGTTGATATCCATATTCGTTACCGCGAGCGAAGAGTCTAACAGCGAATAGTTATTCGCGCCACTAAGCATCACTATATCGGATGTTGATACATCGGGCTTACCGTTATGGTTCATATCCTGAACAAAGATCGGAGCGGTGGAGAATCGACGTTCTCTTGTATTAAAGATAGTTACGCCGCCGATGCTATCCAAGCCGCCGAAAGAAGCCGATATATCGCCTGTCTCCCATAACGATAAATGGGTATCCTGACGACCGCTATAATAGTTGTCACCTTCATAGGTTATGTGGGATTCGACATGGATTATCTGCTTGAGTCCGTTACCGGAGAAATCATACATCGTTGCTGCATCTGGTATATCAAGGAAGATAGCACCTTCCGAGTACGTAGCGCGAAGAATATACGCCAAGTAGCCATCCACGAAGTTGATTTCACCCCATACTGATTTAGCCACATAACCCACGATATAGACGGTATCGAGCGTTATGATTTGTTTTTTGCTAATGAAAGGCGTATTTCCGAGATTCAGCAGTTCGGACACTTGCAGGTTTTCGTCCCGCTCATAGCCCACATCGTCTATTTTGAAGGAAAGCTTGCCATTGTTGATGTTCTCCGGTCCGCGGGTGACGATACCTCTGACAACAATCAAATCGCTTCTTCGGTTTTTCGAGTCTGTTTTCTCGTCCCCGGTCTCTGCGAGCAGGGCTTTTGCTTCCGCTACGGAGAGTATATTCGGGTCGTTGGGGTCGAAGGTAAACTCATACTGAGCTTGGATGGTCTGCGAGACTTGGATATTCGTCAGCGGCGCACTCCAGCCTATGAACTGATAGAACGCAATAGTCGGCGGCGTTGGCGCAACAGCCGTACCACCTATCTGCACAAGCTGCTTTTCCAGCACATTGCCATACAGGTCGGTAAAGGTAACCTGTGCATAACCTTCCGGCACGCAGTCTTCTATATGCTCAAAGACAGGCGATATGGTCAAGTCAGCGATCACCTTGGTAAAAGGCTTGTCCCAACCCGTGAACGTGTAGCAATCGTTTTCCGGTTCAGGATTAGTAGCCGGAGCAGTAGCTTTACCGCCGTCCGGCACCAGCTGACGGTCGAACTCTGCGCCATTCCGGTCGAGGAATATAACCGTGTGGTTGGTTACCGGCTCGCATAGCATCTCAAAACCTATTATATTGGCTGTGTTATTTGTACTCCAAGAGATACGCAGACTGTCTGTTTTGCCAGTCCAGTGAACATAGATACCTTCACGAGTAGCCGTTCCGGAGGAGTATGTCGCTCCTGCCAGATGGGTGGCTTCGCTTTCGCTAAGACAAACAAACGTAAAATTACGCAGGAAAGTCTCGGACAAAATAAACATATTATTCCTTCGCGGCAAACTGATATAACTGCGCTCAGGCTCATCGGTATTTCCATAATAACTGGCCGAAGGAATACGTATCGTAGTCCCGTTCAGTGTTAGTTCTATATCTTGGTTTGAACCGATTGCCTGCTGTTGGTTCCATTCGTACGCTGTCAGCGAAAATGCTTTACTCGTCTCATACAACGGATGAATGGTTACATCCTCCGTGATTTTATTCAGGTTGGTGTCCCATCCGGCAAACTGCTTACATTCAACCGCCGAAGCCGGTCCGGCCGGAGGCGTGACACTCTCACCCGCCATCACTACTTGGCGGTCGATCTCCTGACCTGCCTCGTTGACGAAGATTACGGTACAAGGCACTTGCTCGTAGTACTCGCAAACAAAACCAAAAGATGCGATATCGAAGTTATCCTGCAAGTTACTCGGACGGGTAATGGTAAGGCTCGAGGTTTTGCCCGACCAATGAACCTCAACGCCCTTTTGCGTCATCGTACCGGTAGAGCAGGTCGATTCGGCCAGACGCTGCGCGTTTGCTTCGTCCTTGCAGGTAAAGATAAGCCGGCTGAAAGCGCTATTACTGCTCGCGGTAAAGCCTTCTCCCGGCGTGAAGCATATATAGCCGCCATAGAAATTCGGTTCCGTGCGGGTGTTATAGAAGGTCGTTACGGTATAATTGTCTTTCGTATAAATCAGACTATTGGGTGCATTTTGGATCCATTCCTGCGAGGTGATTTCCGTCACGCTGTAGATAGGATAGATATCGAGGTCGCTATGGATCTCGCTGAAATCCTTATCCCAACCGGCAAAACATTCGTGCGTGATAACCGGTGCTGTTGCACTGCCGCCGATAGGTACTTGTTCGGACTTGGCTATCTGACCATCCATGCCGTAAAAATTCACAGTATAAGGAGCAGTGTCGGTACTATCGCAGATGATGATATATTTATCTGTCTCGATAATCCGATCCAAGATGATTGTCGCACGCGTTGTATTGCCATACCAAACGAAATTCTCGCCTTGCCCTTCGTCCGCCATAGCATTGCGAATAAACACTTTTTTAATGTGGTACGGCGCGGTAATAGTGATGGTATCGTTGGTATTGAGGCGCGTAACAAGACAGGTTTCCCATAGGCACTTGTTTTTAATCTCAATACCCCAGTAGTTTTTTGTCGCGGAGAGTCTTTTTCCGCCTTTGGATATAGTGAATGCATCTACTCTGTCGCCGACACTTAGAAAATACTCATCGACAATCTCTTGCGCCGTGATGACCGTCGTGTCGTTGTACGTCGTGGTGTCCTCCTCGTATGGAATCTCTTTTTCTTCCACTTGGAACGAGAACGACTCAAACAGCGCTGTGCCGCCTAACGTCACTTCGATCGAGGATGTAGAGCCGGTCCATGAAACCACATTGCTGCTTTGTGATTTCCCGTTGACATTCCATGTCGAGTTATCGAGATTGCTCGCATGGCTGGTCTGCTTCATGGTAAAGGAAGCAGAGGTAATCGCATAGTTGTCCGGCACACTCACGGTCATCGTGTTGTTGGCGCGGGTCACAATAGCACTCTGCGTAGCATTCCATACAACTGAATTGCTGCTCGTGCCTTGATCAAAACTCACGGTCACATTGCCCGAACTATAACTCGTTACGGTCGCGCCGTCACTAAGGCTTTGTGCCTGAGCCCAGTCGGCAGCCGTAAACGTCACTTGTGCCTGCATCGCTACCGCCACCAGCAGTACCAATGTTGTAGTAAGAAATTGTTTCATACGTGTTTTTGTTTTAACCTTTGCGCTGCAAAGGTACTGCTTTTTTTTGATATATGCAAATTTGTAAAGTACATTTTGCATTTTTTTGGCAAAAAAAATGAAGAAGTCTTATATCTATAAGTTGAACGGCTCAAGGGCGATAAGTACGGATATTAAGATAAATGTTACGATAGGTTATATTTATCGACGGATTTTAGGTTTTTATTTACGATTACTATTAACGATTTGTCCAAGTCACGCAAAAGCAGTAATTTTGCAGCGGGATTAGGGGATACTAATTAATAAAAATAAAAAAACAGGTATTAGTATGAAAATTCTATTTGTAGTAAACAGTTATTTCAGTAAAGGCAACGGTCTTGACGAGTCCGCACGGCGCACCGTGCAAGCACTGCGTGCAGCCGGTCAAGACGTGCGTGTGTTATCCGGTCCGAACATAGACGAGCCGGATGGTGAACAACCCGAGTACCGGATGGATAATTTCCACTTCCCTCTTATGCAGCCTATGCTCGATTCCTTCGGTTATCACTACGCCGACTGGCATGGGCCGAAGATAGAAGAAGCCGTTCGATGGGCGGATGTGATTCATCTGGAAGAGACCTTTTTCATCCATCACGCGGCGATGAACCAGGCTCGTAAGCTTGGCAAACCCGTGACCGGCACCTATCATGTGCATCCGGAGAACATCATATTCAACATCTTCGGCCGCCGCATGGGTTATTTGGCATGCCAGATCCTATACCGGTACTGGTGCCGCGTTTTCTACGATAAGTATCAGTTTCTCCAATGCCCGACGGAGAACGTACGTGAGCGTTTGCTGCGCCATCATGTGAAAGCGGAGTGTTTCACGCTGTCCAACGGTGTCATCCCGGACAAGTGTCTGCGTCCGCTCACGCCTCCGGCGGACTATCTGGACGAGAACCGTCCGTTAGATCTCATCTATATCGGTCGTACGGCTATCGAGAAAGACCAGCCGACGCTATACAAGGCAATCCGTCTGAGCCGTTACGCCAAGCGTATCCGTCTGCACATTGCAGGCCGCGGTCCGAAGTTAGCCGAATACACGCGTATGGCGGAGCAGCTGTATGCAGACGGCGTGGTGGACTACAAGCCGGTGGTAGGATTCTACAACCGAGACGAGTTACGCGAGCTTGCCGCACACGCCGACTTAGCTGTCCACTGCGCGTACGTAGAAGTGGAAGGGATGAGTATCACGGAAGCATTGCAGCAGGCGGTAGTGCCGGTGATAGCCACCGCGCGCTACTCAGGTACTGCCACCTATGCGCTGGACGAGAATAGTACTTTCCCCGAAGGCGACGCGCAAGCGCTGGCAGCACGTATCGACTACTGGTTCGACCATCCGCAGAAACGCTGGGCAATGGGTTTCCGCTACGCCGAATCGATGAAGAAATACGACATAGGCAAGTGCGCGAAAGAGCTGATAGAGATGTTCCAAAAAGCGATAGAAGCGAAGAACAATGAGACGCGTCCTCTTTCTTATCCTCAGTCTGCTCCCGCTGAGCAGCGTACGGTCAGCCGACCCTACCAGCGCCGCACCGCCTGACATCATTCATACGCAGTGGTGGAGCCATTCGGAGCATATCTACCGCCGTGTGGATATCTATGTGCCGTCGGCATGCCGTGCGTCGTCGGGTCAGCGTTATCCGGTACTCTATCTCATCCATGGCATCAACGGCTACGAGGGTTCGTGGCAAGACATGGGTTTTGCCATCGATACACTGGAGAGACAGATAGCGGAAGGGCGTTGCCAACCCGTGCTATTAGTGATGCCGGACTGCAACAAATGGCCGTACAAAGAGCGTCCTGACCACCACGGTAACCTATGGCGGTGCATCTTCCACTACGGCAAGTTGAGCCGCGAGCATGATATCGAGTGCGCGATAAGCGATCTGATAGATATGGTGGACACGACCTACGCCGTCTCGTCCGATTGTGCCATAGCCGGTTTGAGCGACGGGGCGCGTATGTCCGCCAATGTAGCCAACAAACGACCCGACCGTATTCGGCATGTCGGCCTGTTCTCACCCGTGCTGCGCAAAGAGCAGTTACCGCGTGACACAACGCAGGAAGTGATTCTTTTCGCAGGGAAGAAGGATATGTTTTTTCATAACGGCGAGCGGTTCAACCGCCGTCTGAACAAAGCAGGTCAGCCGCACCGGTTCATCGTGCTCAACGGCTCTCATAACTGGCGGATGTGGAGGCAGTGTCTGTCGCAATTCTTAGAACAATGGGTAGGTGGTCCGAATAGCCGTTCCGATAGTGAAAGCCATCGTACGTCCTTTTAGGTTGGAGCCCCATATACTTCTCGTCCGGCTCAAGTAGCCAGTCGGGTGCAAAGACGGAGGTCTGCGACAGGCTGTCCAATGCCGGCGAGAGGTAGAACCGGTCAAGGTACGTCCAGCGCCCATGATACTTATGCGTGCCGGCAACACTCGTCTTTAGCCGTTCGCCGTTCGCCATTCTATTCGTTACACCTTTGAGGTCGTCTTTCGGGGCACCGTTCATA
This sequence comes from uncultured Bacteroidales bacterium, assembly GCA_902778935.1. GTDB lineage: Bacteria > Bacteroidota > Bacteroidia > Bacteroidales > Paludibacteraceae > Colicola. The sequence continues at coordinate 1,944 of CACYZT010000029.1, read as the reverse complement.
TCACCCATGACGATGATTTGCGCATTTTTGTCCGTGGTGAGGATGCTTTCTATGGCACTCTGCAGCACGCGTTTGGCTTGGTCCCTTTTCCATTCGCTCTCTGCCGCTCCACCCCGCCGGCTGGGCAGATGGCAAACAAAAAAGTGCATGGTATCCCTTCGGTCCACCATAGCACAGACATACAGTATATCGCGCGTCACTAACCGTTCGCCATCTGTCCCTTCACCCGTCACCTCTATAGCCCGCGTACGGAGCGTGTCGATGCGTGCTTTCTTATAGACCAGCGCCACGTCTATTCCCCGTCGGTCGGGACTGTCGTAATGGACGTAGTCATATTCGCCTCGTCGTAAGGTATAACACAGCCGCTTGACCACCATCGCGTTCTCCACCTCCTGCAGACCGACGATGTCCACCCCATCCCACTCGCCTATCGTCGTCAGCAGGCGGGCGAGGTTCTCCTCCTTGCGGTAATACCGGGTGAACGACCAGTGCCGCTCGCCGTCCGGCGTCCATTCCTTGTCGTCGGTCAGGCTGTCCCGCTCGGGATAGAAGAGGTTCTCCGTGTTATAACTAACGACCACCAGCGAATCGGCGGACGCTGCCAGCGAACCAACGAGTAAACAAAGGAGTAATATTAGTCTTTTGTCTTTGAGCGTAGCGGTCTATATCAGCATCGATTGTGCTTTTTTGAGTGCGGCGATGAAGGCATCGACATCGTTTTGGTCATTGTATAGTCCGAAGGAGACGCGCACGGTGCCGGGTACGCCCATCTCCTCGATGAGCGGTTGGGCGCAGTGGTGCCCGGTTCGCACAGCAACACCCTGCTGGTCGAGCAGCGTACCGATATCGAGAGGATGGATGATCTGTCCGTCGTTAAAGAGATTGAAACTGAGCACACCCGCTTTCGGTCTGCCTTCGGCATAGATACGCACGCCGTCAATCTGCTTGAGCTGCGCTTCGCAGTAACGGGTCAGTTCGCGTTCGTGCTGCTCGATGGTGTCCAGACCAACCGACTGCATGTACTCTATCGCTTTATGCAGCGCATACGAGCCCACATAATTGGGCGTTCCGGCTTCGAACTTATAGGGCAGTTCGTTGTAGGTTGTCCCTTCCCAGCGGACACGGTTGATCATCTCTCCCCCACCCTCGTGTGGCGGCAGTCGGTCGAGCCACTCGCGTTTGCCGTACAGCACACCGATGCCTGTCGGCGCGTACATCTTATGTCCGGAGAAAGCCATGAAATCGCAGTCCAGCGCCTGTACATCCACTCGCATGTGCGGGACGCTCTGAGCGCCGTCGATGCAAACGGGAATACCTTTCTCGTGCGCCAAACGGATGATGTCCTCTATCGGTTGGACGGTACCTAACACATTGCTCACATGCGCCACGCTGACCAGCTTGGTCTTGTCGGAGAGAAGGGCCTTAAAAGCCTCCATATCGAGCGATAAGTCGGGCAGCAAGGGAATATGCCGCAGTACCGCTTTCTTGCGCTCACAGAGCATTTGCCACGGCACAATGTTGGAATGGTGTTCCACGGCTGAGACGATAATCTCGTCACCCTCTTCAACCCACGCTCTACGTTCCCCTCCTTTTAGGGAGGGGGTAGGGGTGGGCTTCTCCCCAAGGGCGAATGCCAACGCGTTGATACTGTCCGTCGTGCCCTTGGTGAAGATAATCTCGTCGCTGCTCTTCGCCCCGATGAAATCTGCCACGGCTTTGCGTGCGTCCTCATGTTTCATCGTTGCCACTTGGCTCAGGTGATGCACCCCGCGGTGGATATTGCTGTTCCAATGGGAATACGCCTCGGCGATGGCATCTATCACCGCCTGCGGCTTCTGGCTTGTAGCCGCATTATCGAGATAGACTAACGGTCGTCCGTGAACGGTCTCTTGTAATATGGGAAAATCCGATCTATTCATAGTTATTTTTCAATTCTTGATTTGT
>CACYZT010000028.1 GCA_902778935.1 uncultured Bacteroidales bacterium | reverse complement strand
GCTCGTCTGTCAAATGACATATCGGACTTTGGGAAAGTAACTCCATGTCACTGGGGTTGAATTTCAACTCCGAATCCTTGAATTTACTGGGATCAAAGAGCAACCATGCTTGCGTATAATCCTCACTAGGCTCCAGATGACGGATGATGTGTCCGGGCAGAAAGAAGGTCAAGTCATTCTTTTGGGCTCGTATATCCTTCATGTCATACAAGCAATGCGACGTGCCGGATAGATTCAGCGATAAGATAATATAGGGATACATCATATCTATACCCGGCGGAACAGCTATTCCCTCTTGTTTCATGCAAAGGATAATACCGTTTGATTCTACATTTTCTCTGTTCTCAAGAGAACGCAAGGTTGAATAATTTTCCATAACTTTTCTGAAATTTTGTGCAAAGATACTGCTTTTTTCTGATATATGCAAATTTTTTCACACATTTTGGTAGCAAAAAGGCGAAAATTGATAACATTTTTTGCTTTTAAAATTTGCGTATGTGCTAAAAAAGCAGTAATTTTGCAGCCGATTTTGAATATGGAGTAAAAGATTATGGTATTAGCAGTACGATTTAGGTATCATGAGGCGAAGACGCCGACGTTTGATATTGTTCACCTCAATACGGAGCAATGGAGAGAGTTCTTTTGGCTGGAGCGCAGTTTTATGCGGATGGACTGGATGCTTCATTTCCTCAACCGCACACATGAGGGGTATAAGTATAAGGAGATGTGGTGGATTCCGCTCGATGACCAAGAGGACTTACAAATCGCTCCCAATGCCCCGATTCGCAAGAACTAAGAAACAAGACAAATAAATCAAACAACAAATCACATTATTAACAATTAAAATCATTTAAAAACACAACCAAAATATGAGAAACAAACTGTTTTTACTTATCCTTCTTTTGTGCTCCTTGTTCATTGGTGTGAACAGAGCCGAGGCAAATGATTTTTTGGAGTTAGAAAAGCACTACTCGGCGTATACAGCCGGAGCGAACAAAGTGCATTTCAAGTTACCTATTTACTCGCGTGGTGCATACGACTACTATGTATCCACCAACGACCAGGGCGAGTCGTATGTGTACTACAAGCTGAACGGCTCGGAGTACAAGATTTTCTCCTATAGTAGCGAACGCGCCAGCGACGGCCCGAGTGCGGACGACAACAAAGCGTACGGTCGCGCGTGGGTGAGAGCCTACAGCGGCAGAGGTATCGTGGAGATCACGAACATCCACGACGGCCAACGCAAGGTGGTGCCGAATGACAATCAGGAGCACGCGTACGACGTGAAGAAAGTGGCGGAGCCGGACAACGACAAGGACAATGTGACTTGGGTGGAGATAGACTGGTATCCGCAGGAGGCGCTGGACGGAGAGACCTTCAACATCGGTACGGAGGTGAAGATCAGTAAGCGTATGACGGGTAATATCAACTACACGAAGAGCTGGATCCTGGCTACTGATATCAAAGGAAATAGCAATATGATTCAGGCGCAGTTGTACGACCCGTATTTCTATACGGTCAACAATGCCGGCGTGACGGGATACGGTAACGCGGCGGTGCCGTATATGGTGTTCTATGACCCGAAGAGTTATCATACCTCGTTGGATGCAACGGAGTTTCAAGCCGCGGACCGATCGGGTAATATCTTTGTGCCAACGACCGATACGGTGCAGGAGAATTTCTATGCCACCTTCCAGATATACCGAATGAAGACACCTCAGGAGGTGATGAGTACGCAGATGACCACCAAGGTGGATATCCCGCCTTACCACCGTATCTATAATTTCGAAGCGGAGGAGGAGAAGGATGCTACCGGTACCTACACGGGTAACAATGTGCTGCATTGGACGATTAAGAACCCTCGGCTGGTGGACCTGGTTGATGGGGATTATTTCGAGATCCAGCGCGCGTTGAAGGAGGATTTCTCGGACGCCCAACAGTTAGGTATCCAGCGGATGATGCGCGATTCTATCGGTTATTATACCTTCCAGGACAACAGCCGTGAGATATGGACCGGCAATGCGGCGGTTCGGACCGATACGGTGGATGCACAATGGAAAACAACCCTAAAACATTACTATATCTATGATGATAACGGCACGTTGCTCCTTGATGTGTCGGCTACGCTCACGTGCAACAAAGGCCATATGGCAGCTGTGCCTGTTTATTACCGTATCCGCCGTGCGACCTCTTCTGTATGGGGATGGGTGGACGGTTTCTCGCGACAGGTGACGCTCTACAAGCATAACTTCCTGGCGCCTCTGGCGAATCAGCAAGAGAACTATATCAAGGATGCGGAGTGGGAGAAGAACCATAAGGTGCATTTTCAATTCAAGATTGACAACTCCGAGATTCAAGTGCTCCCGCTGAGTAAGGAAGACTGCTCGCTGAATTATACTATCAACAGCGCTTATACGGAAGGAACCACCTCCTTTACTATCGCCTATGAGAAATATGCCTATTATACGGTCAATCCCAAAGACTATTTGACGTTCCGCGTGCTGAATGCGGAGAAGAGTGTCATCCGAGACTGGCAACGTATGGACGCCGGTACGTATGACATCCCGATGGGAGGTATGGTACAGGTGAATGTGGATAAAGGTGTACGCAGTTCGCATAAGTCATATGAGTTCACGGTGTGGGGAAATAGTACCATCAAGTGTAAGTCCACATACTTGATGGCGGAAGATTTTATCGACATCGGGTTTGATGGTCCTTCCTCGCCTGACTTTAGTGTATACGAGCCGGTTATCAAAGACAGTTTGTTCAAAAAGTTGCAAACCGAATATGCGAAAGGCTACGGTCGTTGTATGTGGGATCGAACCGCACGTCTCATCCTCCGGCGAACGATCCAAGAGACCGGAGAGTTTTCGGAGTTTATCATTCCGCAAGATAGTATCAAGCGTCAGGATGACGGTTCATGGATAGCGACCTATTCTGATGTGGCGGACAAAGCCTGCACGCATTATTCGTATTCCGTGCGTATTGACCAGTCCAAGTCCGACCTGCATGTACAAGACTCCACACAGTTGCAGCCAAAGGCCATAAGTGGTCCGAGTCTCTATTTCGACGAAGCGGCTACCATCACCTCCTTTACGGCGAGTGAGGGAGATGCTGTGGGACATCATAAACGCGGAGTCAAGCTGGAGTGGATGGCGTCCTCTACGGCGGTAGATCAATATGTGCTGCGCCGTGTAGCGAAGAATAGTGATGCAGCGCCGGACACGATTTACATCGGTTTGGACAATAATTTCTTTGACGAGACAGCTGTGCCGAACCAACGATATACTTATTCGATCACGGCGGTATATGACTGCAACGGCAAGTCTTCACGCAACAGTGCCGAGGCGGTAGGTTGGCGTAGTCCGTACGGTGAGATTAGCGGTAGTGTCCTGATGCCGGATAACAGTGGTATGGCAGGCGTTACCGTAACAATTACGGGTGATGGGTTACCGGTTACTGGTTTACAGTGCGTCACCGATCCTACCGGCACCTTTAAATTCGACAGCTTGACATACAATATAGCCACAGGCTCTAATTATTCGATTATCCCGACGCATTCGTATGCGGTGTTCAGTTTCAATAATACCACAGCTCCGACGGCTTCTATCGGCCTATCGACGGATAATGCGGTGGTGGAAGGCCTCAATTTTGCGAACACTTCTACTGTGCGTCTGACGGGACGGGCATTGTATAAGTACTCGACCATTCCGGTAGCCGGAGCTATGTTCACGCTCAACGGCGACACCGTTCGTCGCAACGGAGCACCGGTGAAGACCGGCACGGATGGTAATTTCGAATTGACGCTGTCCAAACGTCAACCGTATGTCTTGCGTATCGTCAAACACGGTCATACCTTCGAGGGCGACGGTATCTTGCGTTTAGAGCAGGGTAAGGATACCTTCACGCTGGATGCTCCGGAAGACGGTGTGCGGTTCTACGATATGACCACAGTGCGCCTTGTCGGTCGCGTAGCCGGTGGTATCGACCAGCGCGACCTGCCCGAAGCCTTCGGTTTGGGAACGAACAACTTAGGTGATGACCTGCAACTGGTGCTCCAGCTGGAGGGTGATAACATCGCGCAGATAGTGCATGACCCCAATGACCAGACGCGCGACACCGTACAACAACGCGTTCAGTATGCATCCGTCAAGGGGGACAAATCTGCGGTTGTCACCAATACGCTCTTTGAGAAGAAGCGTATCACGATTCAGCCGGATCCGAAGACGGGAGAGTATGCCGTGGATTTATTCCCTGTCAAGTACAAAGTGGTACAGGCTACCGCCAAAGGTTACGCTACGCTTTTTGCCGCAGGGCAGGGCAGTGAGGTCATCGACCTGACGAATGCGCCGCTGGATGTGACGAAGAACTATTATAATCAGGATAGCGCGATATACAATGCCGTGTATGACCGCATCTACCGTTCGCCTGTCAAAGTGCATCTCAAGCAACTCCTATATGGTATGGAGCAAGACGGATACGGCGAACCCTCTATCTCGGTCAGCGGATTCGACCTGTCCCGGAAAGAGAAAGTACAACTGTACACCAAAAACAGTGACGGCACCGTCACTTATACCTTGGGTCACCCGCTCTTCCAGTACAACCGCCGCTATCAGTTTGAAGCGGAGGCATTCGAAGATTATTATTACAACAATGACGAGACAGCCAAACTGGACCGTGTTCCGCAACGAGGAGGCAAGGTAATCGTCCATAACGGTATGCATAGCGCTACGGAGCAACTGCCGTACGAGCTCGACCGCTTGGGTAAAAACAGCAATGTATGGCTGTTGGTAGATCATATCCAGACCCAGACCTACGGTGAAGATGCACTCAGTACGGTCAGCATCGCCCTGGAGCAAGAAGGCAACACGGTGGAGACAGACGCCTTCCAAGCCTTTGTGATAGGAGATGTCATTCAGGCGAACGAACTGACCACTGCCGATGCGGATATTACGCTGCTCGACATCATCCGTGACCCGGGAGGAAACGGTAGCTCCGCATGGGTGGAGAACGGTACCACGTATAACTACGGCTATACCGAGAGTTATGACTGGAAAGGCGGTATCAACCTTACTCCGAAATACGGACTGAACATATCGAATGATATCGGTATTGTCACAGCGCCGTCCGGTGCCGGTTCGTATATCGGTAGCAATTATACGTCCAGCAAGCAGTTGTCCTTCACTATTCCTATCACGCACGAATGGGCATGGGGCTATAAATATTCTTATACCTTCACCACCACCGATAAAATCTCCACATCGTCCAGCCATGCCAAAGCCGGCGTAGGTTCGAATGCGGATGTGTTCGTCGGCGTGATGAACAGTCAATTGACCGGTAAAGCGAAGTCTATCGCCGTCATCAATGATACCATCTTCCAGGCGCGTCAGCCGGCTATTCAGGCAGGCACGATGCATGTGCTCGCCAGCGGTACCGGCGCAGACAACAAGCCGTATTACCTCGTGACGGGTGAAAAGGTCGTCATGGGTTCCGGTATCACGAATAGCTTCGCCTATTCGCAGTATTATATTATGGAGAGCGTGCTCCCGCAGCTGGCGATGCAGCGTCAGAACCTGCTAACAATCTTCCCGGACTCGGCTTCCGCGCAAGCGGCTGCGAATGCATCGGATGACGTCGTATATTGGTATATCGATTCGTTGACGAGCGTCAGTCTGCATGACACGCTGGCGAAAGACTCGTATCGGATGATATTGCCGACTAATAGCACGAAGGCCTATCCGAACCGCGTGGCTGCAATCGATAATATCATCCAGAAATGGTGTACTATCCTTATCTATAACGAGGCGGAGAAAGTAGCGGCGCGTCAGTCCGGTCAACATGTAGGTACCTATTCCGTCAATGCCGGAACAACCCTCTCGCACTCCGACAGTTATTCGGCTACTGCCAACTACAACGAACTGCCGCAAGGAATGGGATTAATCGGTAAGGACGCCGCTTCGGCTGCTACCTCCAATGCCCAAAATCTTCTCAAGGATGCTATCAAAAACTTCAGCGCCTTCTGGGGTAGTGATAGTAAGAAACGCTTCGGAACCACCATCACGGATGCTATCTCGGCCATGTTCAAGGACGAGAAGAACCCGAACGGAAGCGGCCATAAGACACAGTCGCAGTTAGGTACGGTGACGAACGCGTCCAAATGGACGATGAGTTTCGATCCCGTGCTGGATTTCAATTCCGATGCGCGTACGTCGAATGAAAAGACCGTCAAGAAATCCTGCGGTTTCACCATCGTGCCGGATGCGCAGGGCGATATCACCGTTTCGGTCTATCGGGCAGAGGTGGATAGCCTGTGGAAGGCCACGACCGGTACTATCGTCAGCAAAGTGGGCGAGTCCAACAACGACGATATACTTTACGGTTCGTACGTCTTCTTCACGCAAGCGGGCGCTACCTATTGCGTACACGAAAAAGAGGAGAAGACGCAGTTCTACAACAAAGGTACGGTCATCAATAACGGGACGATGGCTTTGGCTCTGCCTGAACTGAGCATCGACCGCCATGAGGTAAGCAGTGTGCCGGCGGATCAGCGCGCCGTCTTCCATATCGAACTCAAGAACGAAGGACAAGTGCAATACGGTCTGGCGAACACCGGAACGACCTTCTCGCTCTCCCTCACGGGTGACAGCAACCCTCACGGCGCGAAGGTCTATATCAACGGTGCGCCGCTCGTGCAAGGACTCGACTATTTCCTCACGCCGGGACAATCCATCACGCAAGTGCTGGAGGTGGAACGAGGCGAAGTGGATGACTACGACAACCTGACCCTCTATTTCAGACTTGCCGACTGCCCGAAGACCTATGCGATGCTGCAGTTCTCGGCGCACTTCATGCCGGAATCCAGTCCGGTCAGCATCGAGATGCCGCGTCAGAACTGGGTGATGAATACCCTCTCGCCGCACGATTCTATCGGATACTACCTGCCGGTGGACATCGGCGGATTCAATATCCATCATAAGAACTTCGACCATATCGAGTTCCAATATAAACTCTCCACGGAGAGCGAGGAGAAATGGGTGAACCAATGTTCGTTCTACGCCAGCGACAGCCTCTATGCACTCGCTACAGGCAATAAAGCGATGATTGAGAACGGACGTATTCCGCAGGTCCGTTTCTACGGTGAGCGGGACCCGATGGAGCAGCAATATGAACTGCGCGCCGTCTGCTTCTGCCGCTACGGTTCGGGATTTGTAACGAAGGCTTCGCCTGTTATCCGTGGAACGAAAGACACCCGTCCTCCGCGTGTGTTCGGCGATCCCGAACCGGCGAATGCCATCCTCGGTATAGGCGACCATCTGTTGCTGCGGTTCAATGAACCGATAGCCGGTAATTACCTCGATGAGGATAATAACTTCCAACTCCTCGGCATCACCAACCATACCGGTATCTCCGCCTCGACGGCAATCCTGTTCAGAGGAACGGCTGATTCGTATGCCGCCTCCTCCGTGGAGCGTAGTCTGACCGACAAATCCTTCACGGTGGAGATGATGGTGAAGCCGACGTCTCCGTACAATGATGAAGTATTCTTCACCCACGGTGACAAAGGCAAAGGATTGATCTTCGGAAAGACCGCTGATAACCGCCTCTATGCGCGGATAGGTGACCTCACGACGTACTACTCTAAAAAGTTGGCAGACCCGATGTTGGCCTTCACGCGTGTGGCTGTCACCTATTCCAAAGAGAATGGTTTCAGCTTCTATGTAGGTACGGTAGATATGACCGAACCGTCAGCACTGCCTTCGAAAAACATCGAATACTCCCTCTCTGCACCGCTCATCTTCGGTCAGGGCTATGCGGGTCAGATGCTGGAGGCACGCGTATGGACCAAGGCATTGACGCTCGAAGAGATAGCCGCCACTTATGACCATTACCTGACGGGATACGAACAAGAGTTATTGGCTTACTATCGCATGAGCGAAGGTAAGGGTGAATTGGTGAAAGACCATGCACACGGTGCTACGCTCTCGTTGCACGGTTGCACATGGAATAAACTGCAAGGCTTCTCGGTTCAACTGGCTAAAGAGCAGCGTGTCGAGTTGATAGGCAACCTCTTCGGACGCTCCAAAGTGTATGATGCTACCCTTATGTTCTGGTTCCGTACCACGGACAATGCTGCCGAGCGTGCGAACCTCTTCAGTGCCGGACGTACGGACGATAAACACGGCGCGCTCATCGCGCTGGAGAACGGTAACATTGTACTGTGCTCCGACTCGCTCACCTGGATCGGTTCTGTCAACTATGCCGACGGCGAATGGCATCATGTCGTGCTGTCTATCAACCGCACGTATAACAACGCCGCCCTGTTTGTGGACGGCAGTCTGATTCAGACTTTCCCCGCAACCGTTGCAGCCGGTGCGCAAGGCGATATGTACTTGGGAGGTAACTTCGCCGGTAACATCGATGAGTTCGCTGTGTTCGAGCAAGCACTGCCGAAATCGCTTGTGGAGGCGTATGACAACATCGCTCTCGTGGGAGACGAGATGGGTCTGATCGCTTACCTGCCGTTCGAAGAGCAGTTCCTCAACCCCAACGGCAAACTCGAACAACGCTTCTCTATCAACGACCGTCGTCAGTTCAAAGATCCGGCTACCGGCAAGGTGATAGACAAAATACTGCCACTCGTAGATGGCGACATCACGGCACTGGCAGATAAGACGCAGAACGCACCTGTCACCAGTCACGGGGCATTGACCAAACTGAACTTCGACTGGTCGTTCAACGGCGATGAACTGATGATTAACCTCAATATGCTTGACCGCGAGATTAACAAGCAGTCTATCTATGTCACTGTGCGCGATGTGGAGGACCTCAACGGCAACCCGATGCGTTCGCCTATCACTTGGACCGCTTTTGTGGATCATAACAGTCTCAAATGGGCAGACAAACAACTGACTATATGGGGTCGATACGGCATGGAAGATTCGAATAACTACACCGTCACACAGATCATCAACAAGAGCGGTAAGCGCCATACGTATAAGATTGAGTCGTTGCCCGACTGGCTTACTGTGGATCAAACTTACGGTACGATAGAGCCATTAGGCGAGTTGTCTATCAAACTGGTATATAAGCAGCCTATGCCGGTAGGTACGTATGGCGACCTTATCTACGTCGTGGACGAAGATGGTTTGGCGGAACCGCTGCAAATCGAATACATGGTAGAAGCCTTCCCGCCATACATCGATGTGGACGAATCCAAATACCCGCTGAACATGTCCATTTGCGGTCAGGTGAAGATAAACAATATCTACGACTCCGACGAGAACGATATCATCTATGCGATTTATCGCAACGAGTGTATCGGCAAAGCCAACGTGGACTACGATAACACCGCTAATACCTCCAATGTCTATCTCACGATCTTCGGTAACGAAGCGATGACGGGTAAGACGGTGAATTTCATCCTATGGCAGGCATCCACCGGGCGTACATATAACCTGATTGTCGATCGGGATGTACAGTTCCGTGCAGGTGATGTCCATGGTTGCGGAAACGAAGCACAGGTACTCTTCACCACCGGTGGTAGTGAGACACAGAATATCGACATCTATTCCGGTTGGAACTGGATATCGTTCAATCTGAACCTCAATGAAACCACAGGTATAATTCGTAATATGCTGACGGCGAACGAACCGTGGAAAGAAGGCGACCTCATCAAGAACCCCTCCACCCAGCAGTTCGTCAC
>CACYZT010000027.1 GCA_902778935.1 uncultured Bacteroidales bacterium | reverse complement strand
CAGTGAGTTCAAGGCTTCCGTTTATATCTTGAAGAAAGAGGAAGGTGGCCGTCACACTCCGTTCCACAACCACTATCGTCCGCAGTTCTACATCCGTACAATGGACGTTACCGGTGAGATCACTCTGCCGGAAGGAACTGAGATGGTAATGCCGGGCGACAACCTGGAGATCACCGTTAAGCTGATCTACCCGGTAGCTTGCTCTGAGGGTCTGCGTTTCGCTATCCGTGAGGGTGGTCGTACCGTAGGTTCCGGCCAGATTACCAAACTGATCGACTAAACTAGTCTATTCGGTAAACCGCTCGGGCTTCGAGCCCGGGCGCTTTACGGAAGTCCTCCAATGGTAGGAGAGCGGTCTCCAAAACCGTTAATGTGGGTTCGATTCCTGCCTTCCGTGCTAAACTTGGAATTGTTACGCCAAGTGAACATAAAGACATAGCTTCCGATTCGACTTTAACACCAGTTAGAGCCGAATTGTGCTACGGAATTAAGTGAAAAAGAAACAAATAATAAAATTCTACTAATATGGCTTTTGTAGAAAACGTAAAGGAATCGTACAACGAAATGGTCCACAAAGTTAGCTGGCCAACCCGTAAGGAATTGGCACAGAGCTCAGTGATAGTATTGATTGCTTCCATTATACTAGCGCTGATTGTATGGTTTATGGACTGGTGCTTTGAGTCTATCATGACCTTTGTGTATGGTTTGTTCTAAACCATTCAAATTGAAAATTGAAAATCGAAAATTGAAAATTTGAGATGGCAGAAAACAAGAAACAATGGTATGTGTTGCGTGCTATCAGCGGCAAAGAGAACAAAGTAGAGGAGTACATCAACAATGCACTCGTCTCTTCGTCCCTCTTCCGTGAGTATGTGTCGCAAGTGCTTATCCCTCGGGAGAAAGTGGTAACTCTCAAGAACGGCAAACGTACTGAGAAGGAGCGTAATCTCCTCCCCGGCTATCTGCTCGTTGAGTGCTACCTCTGCGACGAGAGCTTCCCGCTCTTGCGTAATATCCCGAATGTGCTTGGCTTCCTCAGTGGCGGTAAGACCACCGTTAAACCGGAACCCGTTTCGCAGGCCGAGGTCAACAAACTCGTTGGTCTGGCAAGCGAGTCGGAGGTTCGCGCTGCAAGTGAAATCGAATTCCTTGTCGGCGAGAGCGTTAAGGTGGTGGATGGTCCGTTCAACGGCTTCAAAGGAGTCGTACAGGAGGTCAGCCCCGAGAAGCACAAACTCAAAGTGGTTGTCACGATCTTTGATCGCCAGACTCCTCTGGAGCTGGGCTACAACCAGGTAGAAAAAGAGTAGGAGACTCCGTTACAGGTCGTACGTACTACTCGGTAGTTTAAAATCATTATTAACCGGCCGAGGGTCATTAGTCGAAAGATGAAAGCCCGTTTGCAGGCCAAAAACTATTATCAACGTAAAACTATGGCTAAAGAAATTGCTGGTTTTATCAAACTCCAAATCAAGGGTGGCGCTGCCAACCCTGCACCTCCGGTAGGCCCGGCTCTGGGTTCAAAGGGTGTGAACATCATGGAGTTCTGCAAACAGTTCAACGCCAGAACGCAAGACAAGGCAGGTAAAGTGCTGCCTGTTATCATTACCGTTTATGCGGACAAGTCGTTTGACTTCATCGTTAAGACTCCTCCTGTAGCTATCCAGCTCCTCGAGGCAGCTAAGGTGAAAGGCGGTAGCGACCAGCCGAACCGTAACAAGGTGGCAACCATCACCGAGGACCAGGCTCGTCAAATCGCTCAGGATAAAATGGTGGACCTCAACTGCTTCACCGTTGAATCCGCACTCAAAATGGTCAAAGGTACTGCACGCAGTATGGGTATCGTAGTAAAGTAAAACTCTTCAATCAACATCAACAATTATGGCAAAACTGACAAAAAAACAGAAACTTGCTGCTGAGAAGATTGAAGCAGGCAAGCTCTACACCGTCGAGGAGGCAGCTGCTCTCGTTAAAGAGATCACTACCACCAAATTCGACGCAAGTGTAGATATCGACGTACGTCTGGGCGTTGACCCGCGTAAGGCTAACCAAATGGTTCGCGGCGTCGTTGCGCTCCCTAACGGAACAGGTAAAGTGGTTCGCGTTCTCGCACTCTGTATGCCGGACCAGGAAGCTGCTGCTAAAGAAGCAGGAGCTGACTATGTAGGTCTGGATGAGTATATTGAAAAGATCAAAGGTGGATGGACAGACATTGACGTCATCATCACCCAACCTCAGATCATGGGTAAAATCGGTGCCCTCGGTCGTGTGTTAGGTCCCCGTGGACTTATGCCGAACCCCAAAAGCGGTACCGTTACCATGGATGTAGCGAAAGCTGTTAAAGAGGTTAAAGGTGGTAAGATTGACTTCAAAGTTGACAAGTTCGGTATTGTACACACTTCCATCGGTAAAGTTAGCTTCAGCGCTGAGAAAATCGCAGAGAATGCACTCGCGTTCATTGAGACTATCAAGCACTTGAAACCGGCTGTGTCGAAAGGTGAGTACATCAAGAGCGTTTATCTTTCCAGCACTATGAGTCAGGGTATTAAGATCGATACCAAATCGCTTTAATCTCTAAAAACTAACAGACAAGTATGAAAAAGGAAGATAAAAATCTCGTCATTGAAGCCCTTGGCTCACAGCTGGCTGAGTATTCGCACTTCTATCTCGTAAACATCGAGGGTTTGGATGCTGCGAAGACCAGTGAACTGCGCCGCGCTTGCTTCAAACAGGACATCAAACTCTTGGTTGCTAAAAATACGTTGCTCCAGAAAGCACTTGAGAAAAAAGGTGTGGATGCAACTATTTTTGACGCACTCAAGGGTAACACCGCTCTCATGCTCAGCAACACAGGTAATGTGCCGGCTAAACTCATCAAGGAGTTTACCAAAGGCGACAAGACCGGTGAGGCTAAGCCGCAACTCAAAGCTGCATACGTAGAGGAAACCGTTTACGTAGGCAAGCAGAACCTCGAGTTCCTGTGCGCTATCAAGTCGAAGAACGAACTCATCGCCGAATTGGTTGCTTTGCTCCAATCGCCTGCGAAGAATGTCGTTTCTGCACTCCAGAGCGGACAAAATACTATTCACGGCGTACTCCAACATTTAAAATTTATAAGACAATGGCAGATCTTAAAGTTATTGCTGAAACATTAGTTAACCTTACCGTTAAGGAAGTAAATGAACTCGCTACTATCCTCAAAGAGGAGTACGGAATTGAGCCGGCTGCTGCAGCTGTAGCAGTTGCTGCTGGTCCTGCTGCAGGTGGTGCAGCTGCTGAGGCAGCAGAGGAGAAGACCTCGTTCGACGTAGTTCTCAAGAGCGCAGGTGCTAACAAGCTCCAGGTTGTAAAGGCTGTTAAAGAGCAAACCGGTCTCGGCCTGAAAGAGGCTAAGGACATCGTAGACGCAGCTCCTTCAACCGTTAAGGAAGGCGTTGACAAAGCAACCGCAGAGGCTTTGAAGAAAGCTCTCGAAGAGGTAGGCGCTGAGGTAGAGCTGAAGTAATACCCGCCTAACCAACCACTCTAATCGGGTGGAATAGGTTTAGATCCCTATGCAAATGGGGGTCTAAACCTTTTCTGCTCAATAGGACAGAATGATTAAATAACTGAAATATTTGGTAATTATTATAGGGTGAAGATTAAAATAATATAAAAAGAAACACCAACGATTTAGAATTAAATTATTCATTACCAACAGTTTAGTTCTGTTAAACCAATTTCAACCATCTAAAATAATGGCTACAAGTAAAAAACAGCAGAGAGTCAATTTCAGCCGTATGCAGAAGCATATGCCTTATCCTGACTTTCTTGAAATTCAATTGAAGTCCTTCGCCGATTTCGTTCAGATGGATTCGACACCTGAACAGCGTCGTAAAGAGGGACTCTTTAAGGTATTCTCGGAGAACTTCCCCATTCAGGATACCCGCAACAGTTTCACGCTGGCTTTCTTGGATTATTCGGTGGACCGTCCCCGTTACTCGATTGAGGAGTGCATCAAACGCGGTCTGACCTATTCCGTGCCTTTGAAGGCTAAGTTGCGTCTGAGCTGTGAGGACCCTGACCATGAGGATTTCGACACTGTCGTTTCCGATGTGTACCTCGGTACTATTCCGTACATGACGCCGAAGGGCACCTTTGTTATCAATGGTGCAGAGCGCGTTGTGGTAAGTCAGTTGCACCGTTCGCCGGGTGTGTTCTTTGGCACTTCGATGCACTCCAACGGAACCAAGCTCTATTCGGCGCGTATCATCCCGTTCCGCGGTTCGTGGATTGAGTTCGCAACCGACATCAACAAGGTCATGTATGCTTACATCGACCGTAAGAAGAAACTGCCTGTAACGACCTTGTTACGTGCTATCGGTTTTGAGTCCGACAAGGACATCCTTAACTGCTTCGATTTGGCAGAAGAGGTAAAGGTGAACCGTGAGGCGCTCGAGGCTTGTATGGGCCGTAAACTGGCGGGTTACGTTATGAAACCGACCATTGAGGATTTCGTCGATGAAGATACCGGTGAGGTTTCGTCTATCGAGCGTAACCAGATTGTGGTAGAGCGTGAGACGGAGATCACTCCGGATGTGATTAACATCATCCTTGAGTCCGGCTCCAAGTCCGTGCTGCTGCATAAAGACCAAGAACGTGAGAACGACTTCTCCATCATCTTCAACACCCTGCAGAAAGACCCGGCAAAGACGGAGAAAGAGGCTGTCCTCTATATCTACCGCCAGTTGCGTAACGCCGAGCCGGCAGATGATGCCACGGCACGAGAGATGATACAGAACCTGTTCTTCTCACAAAAGCGTTATGACCTCGGCGAGGTAGGACGTTATCGTATCAACCGTAAGCTCAACATGTCTATTCCGGAGGACACTCGTGTCCTGACCAAGGAGGATATGATTGAGATTATCAAGTATCTCGTCATGCTCATTAACAGCAATGCCGAGGTGGATGATATCGACCACTTGTCCAACCGTCGTGTTCGTACCGTAGGCGAGCAGTTGTTCAACCAGTTTGGTATCGGTCTGGCTCGTATGGCTCGTACCGTACGTGAGCGTATGAACGTTCGCGACAACGAAGTCTTCACTCCGACCGACCTTATCAATGCGAAGTCTATCTCGTCGATCATCAACTCCTATTTCGGTACCAACGCGCTGAGCCAGTTTATGGATCAGCAGAACCCGTTGGCTGAGATTACCCACAAGCGCCGTATGTCGGCTCTTGGTCCCGGTGGTCTGAGTCGTGACCGAGCCGGATTCGAGGTTCGAGACGTACACTACACCCATTACGGCCGTCTCTGTCCTATCGAGACACCGGAAGGACCGAACATCGGTCTTATCTCTTCGCTCTGTATCTATGCGAAAATCAACGACCTCGGTTTCATCGAGACCCCGTATCGTCAGGTTCATGACAGTGTGGTTGACCTTGATAACGACCATGTTGTTTATATGTCTGCGGAGGACGAGGAGAACCAAGTTGTTGCACAGGGTAACGCGCCGTTGACGCCGGATGGTCATTTCATCCGTAAGAAAGTCAAGACCCGTCTGGGTGCCGAATTCCCAGTTGTAGCTCCGGGTGAGGTCAATCTCATGGACGTTGCTCCGTGTCAGATTGCTTCCGTGGCTGCTGCACTCATTCCGTTCCTTGAACACGATGATGCTCACCGTGCCCTCATGGGTTCGAACATGATGCGTCAGGCCGTTCCTTTGATTACCTCTGAGTCACCTATCGTAGGTACCGGCATCGAGGAGCAGCTCGTTACCGACAGCCGCACGCAGATTGTTGCAGAAGGCAACGGAACCGTGACCTATGTGGACGCAGACTATATCCGCATTCAGTATGACCGCTCTGAGGAAGAGGAGATTATCTCCTTTGAACCCGCAGAGAAGGAATACAAAATGCCGAAGTTCGAGAAAACGAACCAGAATACGACCATCGACCTTCATCCGCTTGTTCGCAAGGGAGACAAGGTTGAGAAGGGACAAATCCTGACCGAAGGTTATGCTACGCAGGCCGGTGAACTCGCGCTGGGTAAGAACCTCAAGGTTGCGTATATTCCTTGGAAGGGTTATAACTACGAGGATGCTATCGTTCTCTCCGAGCGTATCGTCCGCGAGGATATGTACACCTCTGTGCATGTCGTTGAGCAGTTGCTCGAAGTGCGTGACACCAAGCGCGGTATGGAGGAGTTCACCGCCGACATCCCGAATGTATCGGAAGAGACGACCAAGGACCTCGATGAGAATGGTATCATTCGTATCGGTGCGTACATCCAACCGGGTGACATCCTTATCGGTAAGATTACGCCGAAGGGAGAAACTGACCCGAGCCCGGAGGAGAAACTGCTCAAGGCTATCTTCGGTGACAAAGCCGGAGATGTGAAGGATGCATCCCTCAAGGCCAGTCCGTCGCTCGATGGTGTTATCATCGACAAGAAACTCTATGCGCGTGTTACCAAAGACCGCAAGCAGAAGCAGGAGGATAAAGAGACGCTGCAGAAGATGGACCTCATGTTCCGCGAGAAAGCAGAGACCTTGCGTGAGATTCTCATTGACAAGCTCTATACCATCCTCAACGGCCGTCAGGCTGTGTCGGTGAAGGATATTCTTGGCACCGAGCTGATTAGCAAAGGCCAGCACTTCACCAAGGAGCGCCTCAACGAAATCGACTATTTCTCTGTTCTGCTCGAGGGCTGGACAGCTGATGCACATAAGAACGAACTCGTAGCGCAGTGCGTGCTCAATTACATCGCGAAATATAAGGAGATGGACGCTGTTCTCAAGCGTGAGAAATTCAATCTCACCATCGGTGACGAACTGCCGAATGGCATCATCCAGATGGCGAAGGTTTATATCGCTAAGCGTCGTAAGATCCGCGTAGGTGATAAGATGGCGGGTCGTCACGGTAACAAGGGTATCGTCTCGAAGATTGTGCGTGTGGAAGACATGCCTTTCCTTGCCGATGGTACGCCGGTAGATATCGTCCTCAACCCGATGGGTGTGCCTTCCCGTATGAACATCGGTCAGATCTTCGAGGCTGTGCTCGGTTGGGCCGGTCAGGAGTTGGGTGTCAAGTTCTCGACGCCTATCTTCGATGGTTGTACCATGGAGCAGCTGGACGAATGGACCGACAAGGCAGGTCTGCCGCGTGGCGGTAAGACCCAGCTCTACGATGGTGAGACGGGTGAACCGTTTGACCAGATGGCTACCGTCGGTGTGACCTACTTCATGAAGCTCGGTCACATGGTTGACGATAAGATGCACGCTCGTTCGATTGGCCCGTACAGCCTCATCACCCAGCAACCGCTCGGAGGTAAGGCACAGTTCGGTGGTCAGCGTTTCGGAGAGATGGAGGTTTGGGCACTCGAGGCACACGGTGCCGCTCATGTGCTCCAAGAGATTCTTACCATCAAGTCTGATGATATCACCGGTCGTGCACGTACCTACGAAGCGATTGTCAAAGGAGAGAGCTTCCCGACACCGGGTCTGCCCGAGTCGCTTAACGTACTCTTGCACGAACTGCAAGGTCTTGCACTTAGTATCAACATGGAATAATGGAGGACAAGTATGGCTTTTAAACAAGAAAATAAGAAAACCGGTTTCACCAAGATTTCTATTGGACTCGCTTCCCCGGACGAGATTATGCAGATCTCCTCGGGTGAGGTGCTCAAACCGGAAACGATTAACTATCGTACCTACAAACCTGAACGTGACGGTTTGTTCTGTGAGCGTATCTTCGGTCCTACCAAAGATTACGAGTGCCACTGTGGTAAATACAAACGTATTCGTTATAAAGGTATCGTCTGCGAGCGTTGCGGCGTAGAGGTAACGGAGAAAAAAGTACGCCGTGAGCGTATGGGACACATCAAACTCGTCGTTCCCGTTGCGCATATCTGGTATCTGCGTTCGCTGCCGTCTAAGATGGCTGCTCTGCTCGGTATCCCGACCAAGAAACTCGAGACCGTCATCTACTACGAGAAATACCTCGTCGTTCGTGCCGGTGCTCTCGAAGGCCAGGAGATTGGCGAGAAGCACGCAACCGATAAGAACCGTATTCCTATCGAGACGAAGATGCTTCTCGACGAAGACCAGTACCAGCAAGTGATGGATATCATTCCGGAGGGCAACGACCTGCTCGATGATAGCGATCCGAACAAGGTCATCATCAAGATGGGCGCTGAGGCTGTCTATGATCTCCTCTGCGCAACGGACCTCGACCAGCTCTCGTACGACCTCCGTGCTACGGCGGATAAGTCTTCGTCCGTACAGCGTCGTCAGGAGGCATTGAAGCGTCTGCAGGTCGTAGAGGCTTTCCGTGCATCCAAGGGCAAGAACCGTCCTGAATGGATGATTCTGCAGGCTATCCCTGTTACTCCGCCGGAGCTCCGTCCGCTCGTTCCGCTGGACGGAGGACGTTTTGCTACGTCTGACCTCAACGACCTCTATCGTCGTGTTATCATCCGTAACAACCGTCTCAAACGCCTTGTGGAGATTAAAGCACCGGATGTCATCCTCCGTAACGAGAAGCGTATGCTCCAGGAGGCTGTGGACTCCCTCTTCGATAACAGCCGTAAGACCACGGCGATGAAGTCGGATGCCAACCGTCCGCTCAAATCGCTCTCTGACTCCCTCAAGGGTAAACAGGGACGTTTCCGTCAGAACCTGCTCGGTAAACGTGTGGACTACTCTGCGCGTTCCGTTATCGTTGTAGGTCCGGAACTCAAGATGCACGAGTGCGGTCTGCCTAAAGAGATGGCTGCCGAGCTCTACAAGCCGTTCATCATCCGTAAGCTCATCGAGCGCGGTACCGTTAAGACTGTTAAGTCGGCGAAGAAGATCATCGACCGTCGTGAGCCGGTTATCTATGAGATTCTCGAGCACGTCATGGAAGGACACCCTGTCCTGCTCAACCGTGCACCGACACTTCACCGTCACGGTATCCTCGCTTTCCAGCCGAAGATGATCGAGGGTAAGGCTATTCAGTTGCACCCGCTGTCCTGTGCCGGCTTCAACGCCGACTTCGATGGCGACCAGATGGCGGTTCACTTGCCGCTGTCCAACGAGGCTATCCTCGAGGCGCAGCTTCTCATGCTCGGTTCCCACAACATCCTCGACCCCGCTAACGGTAACCCGATTACCGTGCCGTCGCAGGATATGATTCTCGGTCTGTATTATATTACCAAGGAGCGCTCGGGCGCGAAGGGAGAAGGTCTCGTCTTCTATTCCGAGGAGGAGGCTATCATCGCTCTCAACGAAGGACGTGCGGACATACACGCGAAGGTTAAAGTTCGTATCAACGGTGAACTCATCGAGACGACTCCGGGTCGTGTCATTGTCAACCAGTACATGCCGGAGGAACTCGGTTTCCAAAATGTGCTGATGAAGAAAGGTTCCGTCAAGTCCATCATCTCGCAGGTCATCAAGACCTGTGGTGTGGCTCGCGCAGCTAAGTTCCTCGATGACATCAAGGACCTCGGTTACTACCGTGCTTTCAAGGGCGGTCTGAGCTTCAACCTCAACGATATTATTATCCCTGAGGAGCGTAAGGACTTCGTGGATAAAGGTAATGCGACTGTTGATGAGCTCTATGCGAACTACAGCCTTGGTCTTATCACCGATGATGAGCGTTACCGTAAGACCGTCGATACCTGGAAAGAGATCGATGAGCAGCTCAAGAAAATCGTCATGAAGCATATGGAAGAGGCGGACGAAGGTTTCAACTCCGTATATATGATGATGGATTCCGGTGCCCGTGGTAATGCCGACCAGATCAAGCAGTTGGCCGGTATCCGTGGTATTATGGCGAAGCCGTTGAAAGCCGGAGCGACCGATACCCGTACCGATATCGAGAACCCTGTCCTCGCGAACTTCAAAGAGGGTATGTCCGTGCTCGAGTACTTCATCTCTACCCACGGTGCCCGTAAGGGTCTTGCCGATACTGCGTTGAAGACAGCCGATGCCGGTTATCTGACTCGTCGTCTCGTCGATGTATCGCATGATGTCATCATCAATGAGGAAGACTGCGGTACTCTCCGTGGTCTGGCTACCCGTGCTGTCAAGGATGGCGACCGTGTTGTTGCTTCCCTCAGCCAGCGTATCCTCGGACGTGTCTCTGTACACGATATCCATGATAACGAAGGTAACCTCATCGTCGCTGCCGGCGAAGAGATCCGTGAACCGCAATGTGAGGCTATCGAGGCTGCGGGTATCGAAGAGGTTGTTATCCGCTCCGTGCTCACCTGCGAGTCCAAGCATGGCGTCTGCGCCAAGTGCTACGGACGTAACCTGGCATCCCGTAAGATGGTGCAGAAAGGTGAGGCTGTTGGCGTCATCGCTGCACAGGCCATCGGTGAACCGGGTACTCAGCTGACCCTCCGTACCTTCCACTCGGGAGGTCTTGCCGGTGGTTCGGCTGCACAGAGCACCTACGATTTGCCGCGTGACGGTTTCGTGGAGATAGAAGACCTCCGTACCATTACTACCGCTGCCGGTGAGACCATCATCGTCAGCCGTAAGAACACACTCTCCCTCAAGGACGAGAAGACGGGCGTTGTGGTCGCTACCTTCGATATTCCGTATGCTTCCAAGCTCTTCATCACGCCGGGTGAAAAATACACCAAGGGTACACGTGTCTGCGAGTGGGATTCCTATAAGACGCCGTTGCTCATCGAGCAGGACGGTAAAGTCCGCTACGAAGACGTTATCGAAGGTGTTACATGCTTGACAGAAGTCGATGAACAGACCGGTAAGCGTGAGGTATCCATCACCGAGACCAAGGATAAGACCAAGATGCCGCAGGCACATATCGTTGATAAGGATGGTAATATCCTCCGCTCGTACAACCTGCCTGTGAAGGCAAGTCTGAACCTGACGGACGGTGCTGAGGTGAAGGTCGGCGATGTCCTCTTCTCTATGGCGCGCGTTACCAACCGTGGCGGTGATATTACCTCCGGTCTGCCGCGTATCACAGAGCTCTTTGAGGCTCGTAACCCGTCCAACCCGGCTGTTGTGGCTGAGATTGACGGCGAGGTATCCTTCGGTAAGATCAAACGTGGTAACCGTGAGTTGTTCATCACCTCCAAGCTCGGCGAGCAGAAGGCTTATCTCATCCCGCTGACCAAGCAGATTCTGGTACAGGAAGGTGACTTCGTTCGTGCCGGTGTTGCTCTCTCCGATGGTTCTATCACGCCGGAAGATATCCTGGCTATCCAGGGCCCGACCGCCGTACAAAACTATATCGTCAATGAGGCACAGGCTGTGTACCGTATGCAGGGTGTGGAAATCAACGATAAGCACTTCGAGATCATCGTTCGCCAGATGATGCGTAAGGTTGAGATTCTCGAGCCGGGTGACACCCGTTACCTGGAAGGCGATGTCGTTGACAAACTCGACTTCCTCGAGGAGAACGACCGTATCTGGGGCCGCAAGGTTGTTACCGATGCCGGTGACTCCGAGTCGCTCCATGAGGGACAGATCGTTACCGCACGCCGTCTGCATGATGAGAACTCGAGCCTCCGTCGTCGCGATAAGAAACTCGTTAAGGTGCGTGATGCAGAGTGCGCTACCGCTAAGCAGATACTTATGGGTATCACCCGTGCTGCACTCGGTACCAAGTCCTTCATGTCCGCTGCTTCCTTCCAGGAGACAACCAAGGTGCTCAACGAAGCCGCTATCCGCGGTAAAGTGGATTACCTCGAGGGCATGAAAGAGAACGTTATCTGCGGTAACCTCATCCCGGCCGGTACGGGCTTGCGTGAGTTCGCTAAGATCTCCGTACATAACCAGGAGGAGTACGCTGCTATCCAGGCAGCCCGCGAGGCCGCCGAGGCCGCCCTTAACGGCGAGGACGAACTCTAATCCGCTCTGAAACAGCCAAGGCCAACGCCAAGGCTAATGTAGAAAAATCGCTCTTCGGGGCGATTTTTTTTTGCCCGTTCTCTTGCGTATGTGCGATTTTTTTTGTACCTTTGTCGCCGATTTGAGGCAAAACTGATGACACACAACATTCGCAATATATGGCTCGATTATAAGTCGGAGGTGCTGTTTTTCCTAGTCCTTTCGGCGTGTGCGGCGCTTAGTCATTGGTTGGCACGGTTCATACCGGTTGATTTATTCGACGGACCAATCACGGCGATACAGAACGCCTGCACTTGTACTGTTTGTCTCTTTGGAGCCATTTTGATGTTCGTTCATTCGGAAGGGATGCGCATTCGTAAAGCATGGGGAATAGCGCTTCTGTCATGGGGCATAGCGGATGCTTTCTTCTTATGGCAGACCTATTTTGTAGAGGTGCCGTTGCTGAACATCGGAGCCGGTGCGATGACGGCGTTTGAACTGCTGGTAGCCAATCTGTTGGGATGGTTGCTGCTTATCTATCCGACGGAAGTGCTTCGTCCGGGTTGGTTGAACTGGCGACGGACATTGCAGCAACTCCTGCCGATGTGTGCGCTGGTCGCGCTGGACTATGTGTTGCCCGTTGATTTAAGTCCGATAGTTGCCCTCTATCCGGTGGTGTTGTTCATTCTCGTCCTCACGCACCTGCACACGTATAGAATATGGTGTGAGGAGAACTTCTCCTCTATGGAGCGTGTGGACATACAATGGATAGTGCGTTACCTGCTCATCTTGCTGGTCATCGGTTTGTCGTTTCTCTATATGTATTTCACCGACAACCCTGCCCGTGCGTTTACCCAACAATGGCTGCTATTGTTCTTGTTCGGCTATAGTACTGTGGAAATTCTCTTCCGTCCCGACCCATGGATTGAGGCGCGCAGCAATGCCTCTACCCGTTCCGTAGGTTCAGACGAGACGGATGCTGAACCGCTGCAGACCGAGCAGCCTTTTGCGCCGTACCGCGAAGCATTGGAATCATGGATGGAGCAGGAGAAACCCTACCTGAATCCGGATTTGCGTCTCATCGATTTGCAGCGTGTGTTGCCGATTAATCGCACGTATCTGAGCCAGCTCATCAACACTGAATACGGCTGTAGTTTCTACCGGTTCGTTACCCGCTACCGTATCGAGGAGGCGAAACGATTGATGACCGAGCAGCCGGATATGAAAGTGCAAGACATTGCGCAACAAAGCGGTTTCTCCGACCGTAAGGTCTTCTATCGCACTTTCACCCGCGAAACGGGTAGCAGTCCGTCCGAATGGATGGCCAAATGTCGCAATTTGTAAAAAATGCACGCATTTTTGTCTCTTTGCGTAAATTTATACCTGCGTATATTGTGTACATGCGGGCATTTTTGTAATTTTGTAGGAATTTTGAAATGCAACAGAATAACCGATTAAACAAAATGAAAAAGATTATTATGACAGTAGCTGCTGTTTGCGTATTGGCATTGGCAGCAGGTTTTGTGTCTTGCGACCCCAATAAGGCACAGTGTTGGAAACTGGTTGCTACCTTCCCAAGCGGACAGCAGCAGATTATGTATTTCTACGGCACAGGCGTAGAGGCAGATGCTCAGTTGGAACTCATGCACCAAGCCGGAGCCAACAAGATTCATCGCGAGCAGACCTTCCTAAGCAAGGAAAACTGCCACGAATAAATCCAAGCCAAGGTTCCATTAGGCATACGAGGCTGGTTACTTCGTATGCTTGCTATTATAGTTCAAGCGAATAAATAAAAATTTATATGAAACACATTTTTAACCGTTTGACAGTCATCATAGGACTGCTCGTTATTTTCGTAGGAAGCGCTTTCGCTACGAACAGTTTCCTGGAAGAAACCCAGAACTACAGCGTCACGCCCAAAGGCAACGGCGTAGTGCACTTCAAGATTCCTATCTGGGCGTATGGCCGCGTGAACAACTATCGTCTGGGCTACGGAACTTCGCTCTGGTACTCGGGTACATACAACAAGATCCCGACGTCAGGCGTAACCCATTTTATATATATCCGCAGTACGGACACGCAGAACACCTCTGACCCCGATAAGAATAGTACGGCGGAGATCAGAGTGAGCAAGGGAACCGTGAAAGTGACCAAGACATCGGACGGCGGCACGAAGCAGATAGATCCGGGTACAGACTATCAGAGAGTTGAACTCTCGGCGCAGAAATCGATGGACGGCAGTTACCAACGCGTCGTCTTCCTCGAATTTGACTGGTATGTGCCCCAAGACCTGACGACTACGACTTTCTATGCCGGCGTAGACGGATTGATCTACAAATATGATGCGAATGATAAATCGGAATTACAGGAAATGAATATATGGTATTGTTTCCCGGATAGGTTGGACGGAGCGGACGATTTGATAGCGCCGGAGTTGCAGTCGCCCTACCTGTATTTCATGGACGAAGAAGGCAATCCGGTACGCGAAGGCAAGGCGGCGATTCCATACGTGGTATATCAGACCCCGAAGTCGTATACCACATCGTTTAATTCGCAGAGCGTGACGGTGAACAACCGTGCGGGTTCGATCATCGTACCTACCGCCGACACTATCCAGCGCAACTTCAAGGCGACCTTTACGGTGCAGCCCAACTCGGATGTATCGACTACGGTGGAGCGTTCGACAAACGCCATCGATATCCCTGCCTATCACCGTATCTATGATTTCGCGGTGAAAGAGGGCAAGGATGCGCAGGGCAGTTACACGGGCGCCAAGACGCTGAGCTGGACGATACGCAATCCGCAGGCGGAGGATCTGATGAGTACCGACTATTTTGAGATACAACGTGCGCAGAAAGAAGACTATTCGGATGCGCAAACGATTCAATTGCTGCCCATGACTCCGGATAGCAGTACATACACCTACGTAGACGAGACGACCGTACCGGCAGGAACGGCTGTGACAGAAGACTCACTCCAACGATACTACAATATAGACTATAAAAACTATGTGCTCAAGTCTGAAGAAGGCGAACCGCTCTATTCGATGAATCTGCAATTGGTAGCGAAGACGAAGACTCAACCGGCGCAGCCTATTTACTACCGCGTACGTCGTGCTTCCGCCTCGGCATGGGACTGGAATCATCCTTTCGCCCAGAAGACGACATTGCAGCAGCACAGCTATCTTGCGCCGTTGGCACTCGCGCAGCCGAACTACACGCTTGACCCTGATTTCGAGAACAACCGTAAGGTACATTTCAATATCAAAATTGACAATGCTCAGATAACGGATGCGCCTATTGTACCCGCAGACTGCGAGCTTACTCCTGAGTTCGTGGAGAATAAGATGCCGATCGATTCGATTACGCTCAATATAAATGTTCAACCGGCATTCCATGAGGCAGTTAGCTACATCAAGTTCCAAGTCGACGACCGACACGAAGTTAATGTGTGGAATGAAGGCATGCAAACCATCAAGCTGCCGTACTGTCGTTCCGGGTCCTTACGGATTGAAATAAAAGGTAGATGGTACAATACCTACTTGTTTAACGGATGCGGCAATGATTTTGTCTTGGAAATTATCAGACTGACTGAGCAGAAGATGGTTGAGATGGACGGCGGTCTATATACGTTCATCCTTGATAGCCGAGATCGTTACAGTGGCGGATGGGTATATGAGGGCCATGCGGAATTTACCCGAGGTGAAGGATACGGTGAAACAGATGATGTTCGAGAAACTGACGGAGAAGTACCGCACGACGGCCTATGGCCGCTGTACATGGGACCGCGGCGCGAAGGTGGTGTTGAGGCGCACATCTGTAGAGTCGGGAAGCGAGATAGAGTTCATCGTTCCGCAGGACAGCATCCGCCGCAATGAAGACGGCAGCTGGACGGCGCACATCACGGATGTGGCGAACATGGCATGTACGCACTATACCTACACCGCACAAATTGATCCGTCGGACGCCGAGTTGCGATTCCAGAACCCGAATTCCACGGCGCCGGTAGCCATCAACGGACCGTCGCTTTATTTCGATGAGGCAGCGACGATCACTTCCTTTACCGCTTCGCAGGGACTGACGGACGGAGAGAACAAACGCGGCGTGCAGTTGCGTTGGACGGCTTCCGCGCCTTCTGTGGATGAGTTTATATTGCTTCGTATCCCGCAAGGCAGCAGCAGTACGCCGGATACGATTTATCGAGGCGCAGAGGTTACATGGTTTGACCAAACCGCCGTGCCGGGTCAGCACTATGAATATACGATCGTAGCGCGCTATGAGTGCAACGGCCGGCGAACCGACAACAATGCTACGGCGATAGGATGGCGTACCGAGTTCGGCGAGATACGCGGTGTAGTCACGCAGACCGACAACTCGGGCATGGCCGGTGTGACGGTCAGCCTGAGCGGCAACGGTCTCACGCGCAGCATGGTCACGGGCGCCAGCGGTGCGTTCGTCTTTGACAGCCTGCCGTATGATGTGACTACCGGAGCAATCTATACGATAACGCCTACCTCGCAGTACGGTATATTCAGCTATAACAACACCTCTTCGGGCGTAGCATCCGTGGCGCTGGACAGCAAGAACTGCATCGCGAGCGGGGTGACCTTTGTGAATACCAATTGCGTCCGCCTCACGGGACGCGTGCTCTATGACATGAGTACGATACCGGTAGCCGACGCGTATTTCCTGCTGAACGGCGATACGATCCGCCGCAACGGAAAAGCCTATCTCACCGGCATAGACGGTTCGTTCGAACTGACGGTACCGAAATCGATGCCTTGCCGTCTGCAGGTAGCGAAAGCCGGACATACGTTCAAGAACGACGGATGGCTCTTCGTGACGGAGGGCGATACGACGTTCTCGCTTGTCAAACCGCTTGACGGCGTTCGGCTGTATGACCAGACGAAGGTACGTCTCGTCGGACGTGTAGCCGGCGGTATCGACCAGCAGAAACTGCCGCCTGCTTTGGGGTTGGGTAAGAATAACCTCGGTGATGACCTCCAACTGGTGCTGATGCTCGAGGGTGACAATACCGCTCATGTGGTGCATAACCCCGACGACCTGACGCAAGATTCTCTCCATTTTGCAGTGGATAACACGCAGACCATATACGAGCTCAAGCGCATCATCATCCGCCCGGATAGCAAGACCGGTGAGTATGCGACGGACTTGTTCCCGGTTAAGTACAAAGTGGTACAAGCGACAGCCAATGGTTATGCGACGCTGCTCAATATCGCAGCAGGTGCTCCGACCCTTGACCTGATTAACGCTCCGCTGCAGACGCTGCGTTCCGACAGCGGCGATTTGCATGCTACCTACAACGCCGTGTATGACTGTATCTACCGCAGTCCGATGCAGGTAGGCGTAGTACAGTACCAAGCGGGCATGCCGCAGGACGGCTACGGCGAGAAGACGCTGCCGGTATCCAACCTGCTGAACCTCAGCAAGAGTGTGGACATCTATACGATAGACAGCACGGGCGCAGTGGAATACCTGCTTGACTATCCTGTGTTCCAGCAAGGACGCACCTATCAGTTCCGCGTCTCGGTCTATGAGGATTACAATTACAACAACGATCCCACCTCCAGTACCGACCGCGTTCGTCTGAACGGCGGCCAACTGAAAATCTACAACGGCTTCAAATCGGGCGAGAACACCGCAACGGCAATCTATCCGCTCAACGAAGCCGGTGAGGCGAACATACAGGTAGAGGTAGATAACCTCAGCCTGCTGGCTACCGGCACGGACGCGCTCCGTACGCTCGACTTGTCTATAGAGCGCGAAGGCGGTTCGATCGACTATAGGGCGATACGCGGATTTGTGACGGGTAACTATGTCGAGAACGGCGATATCCGCGCTGTCACAGCTGACATCAAGGTGTTGGATGTGCTGCGCGACCCGCCGGGAAGCGGAAGTAGCTGCTCACTGGAGAAAGGCGCCAGCTATACGGCGTACAACCAGTCCGTCGGAGTGGTGAGCACGGTGTCGTATAGCGGCGTGAGCGTTTCGGCCGGCAAGACCAACGCATTCACGTTGCCGCTGGTAGCTTCGATCAAGTACAACTCGTCCTACTCCTATACCTATAGCAACAGCGAGAAGATCTCTACCGGTTCGTCCCCGTCGTTTGTGGGCGCGGATGCGGATGTGTTCGTAGGTCATGCTACGGAAGTGCTCTACGGTACGATACGCGCCGTGCGCATCATCGATGATACCACCTATCAGCTGCGTAAGCCGGCTATCGATGCGGGCTATATCAAGGAGATAGCGTCTGCTCGAACGGCGGACGAGACGGTGCTCGGTAGCCGCGTAGGAACGGATTTCGCCTATACGCAGGGACATATCGCCAACAAGATCCTTCCGAATCTGGTTGCCCAGCGTAACGCGTTGCTCGTCAATGCGGCAGACTCTGCGGCGGCGCAAGAGATAGCAAATGCACGCAAGGCGGCAGTATATTGGAATATAGCTACCGACGAATCGAAGATAGGTCTGGACACAACGACCTACAAAGTGATCAAACCGACGAATGTACCGGACTTCGTGGAAGTAGACAAAGTGAAAGCTATCAATAATGTCATTGTCAAATGGGTAAGCATCCTGGCGACCAACGAACGGGAGAAAGTGGTAGCACGTCAGTCCGGCAAGCATGTAGGTACGTTTAGCGTAAGCGGCGGTACCAACCATGACTATAGCGAGAGCTACTCAGCAGACTGGTCGATAGGTGGAAATATGTCGTACGGTACACCGGATTTCGGTACGTTGTTCAAACAAGTCTCATCCGGTATTGAATTGGTCGGCTCAATGCCGGTAGGAAAAGCCATTATCAATCTTCTGAACGACCGTATGAAGGCAGGGGATAATGGCGCTATTATCGATATCAACGGTGTAGCAGTCGGTGCACAATGGAAAACCGAGGTGGCACCGGTATTCAACATCGACACGGATATACCGTTGACTGACCACAGCGGAAGCGAGTCGGTATCGCGTAAGATAAGCTTCAACATCGTGCCTGACTCCTACGGCTATACCACAGTCAGCGTCTATCGCGCGCCGG
>CACYZT010000026.1 GCA_902778935.1 uncultured Bacteroidales bacterium | reverse complement strand
TCCAACTCATATAATAATTGAGATTCTCGATCCCTTTCGTAGTTGCACGATGACAGAATGTTCATTACCAAGCATGTACAGAAAAATAACCGTGTGAATAATTGGTGCCGCATAGATATTTTATAGAATTTCAGAGCAAAGATACTACAAATTATTGAATTATGCAAGGAAATATGTATTTTTTATGCGTTTTTGTTGTGTATTTGCACAAAAACATATCTCCTCCGCCATTTGATTCATCGCGACGCATTCCTCGCGTTCGACAAAAGGGTTGGCAAAAGGGCATAAACCAACGCAGCCCCGAAGGACTGCGTTGGGCGTTATTCTACTTCTACGCCTTGGGCGGTGTAGAGTTTGCCATTCTTCTCGATGAGGAGGATGCCATCCTTGATAAATTTGCGGATTTGAGGATTTGAAGATTCGAAGAATGTTTGCTCAACACCTTCGGGACCGGGGCCGGGCTCAAAAGCCATGCCCTCTATGCTGACATTGCGCAGGCCGATATACTTGCTGTCCTTCTGCTCGCCGAAATCATGCCAAGGCAGGATGCGTACATGGAGCGTCTCGCCGGCAGGCACAGTGAGCGTCGGCGTCAGGTCCACGTGCTCAATCACGCGGGAAGTCATGTTGCGTTTCTCCGCAATGGTCCTGACATCGGTAAAACCATCGCCGAAACCGGTGTTGAGGTGGTAGCACATAGTCGATGTACCGTCCGCAGCAATCTCCATAGCAATACGTGTGATGCGCACATCCATCGTAGCCGGTGCGGTGATAGCGAAATCGAGATAGCGGCTTGCATTCTCGTCAATCTCGCCTGCGGGCCAGGGCGTACGTGCGCTGCCGTCGGAAGAGTTATGGAATCGCGCGAGCACGATAGTGGTGGAGTCACCATCGACGAAGTAGTTCTTGGAAGCATTATAGTCGATACATGCCATCTGGCTCATGGTAAACTCAGCGCTAATCGGTCCTTCCACTACGGGGTCGGGAACCGGTTTGGCACCAATAGCCCAGAAAGCACTGACAGCAGCACCTCCATCGAGCGTGATAGCCATGGCACTAACCGGGACGGCTACGACATGGGCGCCGGAAGTGGCATAAACGGTGTCATAATGAAGTCCGCCTGTAGCGTAGTTAGCGCGTACATACACACGCTGGAACAGCGAGCCGCCTTCATAAGCAACCTGCGCTGTGGAAGCATAATTCTCTTTGTCAAGCGATATTTGGAGGTTCGCCGAAGCACTCAGGTTCACCGTACCGGCTTCCGGCTCAAGGTCATAGCCGGTGAGCAGGAACTCCTTATTCTGCGCAACACCGGTATAGGTCTCGCCGATATTGATGGCAGCAGGGTTAGCGGTGATGTCCGTCGGGATATTGATATGGTCCGCGAGGATGCCTGCGTTCTTGAGCAGCCGTGCTGCAGCGCGTGCTACGAGGTTACCGCCCATAGCATTGGTATGCGTTTTGTCACCCGCGCAGAAGAGCAGGCTCAAGCACTGCGACTCGCCATAGGATAGATAGAGCTCGCGTGTCGCATCGGTCAGGTCAATGAACGGCACGTTCTTCTCCGCTGCTACCACCTTCATAGCCTTCACGTAACTCATCGTCGAGTCACCGGCAGGCAGGCTCTGGTTCTCATAAAGAACGCCGTTCTCTAACTTCGAGAACTTGTCACCGAGGTCATGCTTGCCGTTT
The DNA here is from genome assembly GCA_902778935.1 of uncultured Bacteroidales bacterium. GTDB lineage: Bacteria > Bacteroidota > Bacteroidia > Bacteroidales > Paludibacteraceae > Colicola. Next base: position 12,282 of record CACYZT010000026.1, on the reverse strand, counting down.
CGCTTGATGTCATTGCCTTGGAAATAAGCACGGCATATCGGACCTGCCAAGATAGGCGTCACGCCCAATTCACGCGCTTCATCAATGAACAGGCGCAGGTAGTCGCGATACGTGGTCTGCGGGTTCGTGCCGCGTGCATCAGAAGGAGCAGGAAGGCTATGCTCGGCGCAATAAGCTGCATACTCCAAATTGTCCATACCATAGGTTACCGTTCCCTCGTCATTGTGCGCGAACTGGATGATGAGGTAGTCGCCTTGGTTCATCTGGCTCTTGACGGATGCCCAATAGGCTGCGCCGGTATAGAAGCCACGGGTGTCAGCGCCGGACTTACCGCGATTATTCACTGTGACATACGCCGGATCGAAGAACGAACCGAGATACATACCCCACCCTCGTTTGTCGGTGGTGGATTCGTCATACTCCGCCATGGTGCTGTCACCAATCGTGTGCACCTTGACGGCTGAATGGCTCGGCAGAAGCAGCGCTGCTGCCAAAAGAGATAAAAAGATACGTTTCATGTTATTGTTTAATATTATGAAAAAAATTAGTGTTGTTCAAAAAACGCTGCAAAAGTACTACAAATTATTTAATTATCGCTGGAAAAACTCGTCAAAGGAGGGTAAAAATGAAAAAATGACAAAATATTTGCGTATTTGACAAAAAATTACTACCTTTGCAGCGAATTTGAAAAAGCCCATGAGACACCGACTTTCTGTCATACTGATTTTCATACTCCTCTTTATAATCGGCGTGCCTGCGCGTGCGACGGACTATACGGTGCGTTTCTATGACGACCATGACGGCCTGAGCCACTGGCATATATCGCAGATATTGCAGGACACGACGGGCATGATATGGGTAGCGACGTGGAATGGACTGAATCGCTTTGACGGCAACCGGTTTGTGTGCTTCAAGCCCGATGGCTATTCATCGCTCTGTCTGCCTAACGACCGTATCAGGCGTATCCGATTGACGGAGGACAACAACCTGCAATGCCTCATCGAAGGACATGTCTATCTATTCGACACCCGTATATGCCGGTTCGACACCCTGCCGGCAGAAACGGAACGCGAGGCGTATGAGCAACTCAAACAGCGGTTCAACCCCGATTTCGACCGTCCGTCCGGCGCCAAGACCAAGCACTACGGGTCGGTGCAGTTGAGCAATATATGGGAGGAATATACCGACCGGCAAGGCAATAAATGGCTCTATGACGACCATGGCATTTACCTCGTGACGCCCGTTCCGTCGCGCGGCACATCTCTCAATCCACATGAGGTACGCAGTATGTCTCGTATGCGCAATGGAGATATATGGCTTGCTGTACGTGATCTCAAGCAAGTGATGATCTACGACAGCGCTCTGCATTTACGCGGATACATGGATGCACAAGGTCGTCTGCAGGCACGACCGACGAGTTTCGGACATATGGTCTATTGCATGCACGAGAGCGCGGACGGAGCCGTGCTGTTAGGCTGCAAACCCGGCTATGCTATAGAGCGAAAGAACGGACGATGGGTGGAATATACGGACCTGCGCAATGCTTATGACATCCAAGAGGACAAAGACGGCCGGCTATGGGTGGCGACCTTCGGTTTCGGTCTATGGCGTGAACAAGGCGAGCGGCGGTTTACTCTCGTGCCCGGCACGGAAGGAATGATGGTACGCCGTTTGCTATTCCTGGACGACGGCACGCTGTTAGCCGCCACGACCAACGGCATCCTGACCGTACAGGGCGAGCAAGTACGTCTTCATCAGCGTCAGGCAGGCAACCCGGCATCGCTCAGCAGCAATGCCATCATGTGCCTGAGCTTTTTCAACGGCCGGTTATATGCCGGAACGGAAGGCGGAGGGCTGAATATACTGGTCAATGACATACATGACGAGACCTGGCAGTTTGACCATCTGACAGCACAGAACGGCATGGAGAGCGATGTGGTTTTTGAACTGACGCCATGGTCGAAAGACGAGCTGTTAGTACAATGCATCAGTTCTTTCACACTGCTCAACACCTCCACAGGCGCGCTGACGAACTACGGCAGAAGTTTTTTCGGCGGCAACGAGAACCGCAGGCTGGTATTGGGAGAAGTGCCGCCTATCGCGCTAAATGACAGCCTGGTGCTGATTGGTCCGACAAGTGGCGTAATGGTGCTACGCAAGGCGGAGATGACGGCCGATAAGACCCCTGTCCGCATCGCACTAAGCAGCATCCGGCGGGAAGGCAAAGAGGATTTTGCCGTGGACCGCACCGACCATATTATTCTCAGCCCGACGGAGCGCAACCTGGTGATGACCTTCGCTGCTATGGACTACCGCAATAACGGCGAGATACACTATAAGACTCGTCTATACGACGCAGACCAAGAGGCAGAGCCATGGAGCATGGCCACCGCCGTCAATGAGATAATCATGCAAGATATGCACCCGGGCGAGTATGTATTTGAGATACAATCGACAAATGCCTATGGGCACTGGCAAAACAACACCCGCCGTATTCGTATCACGGTACAACCTACCTTTCTGGAGAGCACATTGGGCAAGACACTGTCGGCAGGCATCCTGATGTTGGTTATCCTGCTGGTCACGACAGCCCTGCTGCACGCCCGCTACGAACGCAAGAAACGCGCAGAGACGCTGGCTGCATATCTCGAACTGCAGGAACGCCTCACTCCCTCCGTACCGGAGATATTGGCCCCCGGCTATACGAGCGAGAACGAGCGTTTCCTCAACACATTACATGTATTCATGGAAGCGAATATAGCCAACAGCGAGATGAGTATAGACGACTTGGCCAAAGAAGTTAACCTAAGCCGCTCTACGCTAAACCGTAAGATGCACGAGCTATTCAACCTATCCGCCAAAGACTTCGTGCAAGCAGCGCGCATCAAACATGCATGCCAGTTGCTGCGCAACACCGATATGGCAACAAAAGAGGTCGCCTATGCCTGCGGCTTTAGCGACCCCAATTATTTCTCCAAATGCTTTAAGACCAATACGGGCCAGACCCCGACTGAGTTCAAACAGACGGACGGATGACCGATGTAGGTCGGTTATCGGCGCGTACGGGTGCCACTACCGGAAGTAGTGGTTTGGCTGCCCGATGAACTGCGAGTGCTGCTTGATGAGCTGCGTGTGTTGCTTGACGAACGGGAAGAAGAGGTACTCTGGCTACGAGCAGGTGCTGCTTCACGTTTGACAGTGGTGGTACGACCGTTCGCATCGGTGGTCTTAATCGTCGTACGCGTTGTACCGCTCTTGTTGACACGCGTCTCCACGGTCGTCGAAGCCGGCTGGCGCTGCTGGGTCTGCGTGGAAGCCGGCTGGCGCTGCTGCGAAGATGAAGAGCTCGACGTGCTGCTGCTCGTCGAACCCGACTGGCGCGTCGAAACACCGGAACCGGCAGAGGTACTGCCCGATGAAGCCGATTGACGCGAAGAAGAGCTTGAAGCGGTCGATTCAGGCGCCTTGGACTGGCGCTGCGTCTCCGTACGGAGTTCACCGGCATTGCGCACACGAACGCCCGAACCGTTCGGCGTCAGGTTATTCGTCACACGCTGCTCAAACGAGTCGCTCGGATGCGCCCGTTCATAATCATTCCGTACGTGCGCCTGCGTCATCTGGGCATAGCCGTTATAGAAAGGCTGCGAAGGATAATCGCAATGGTGGCAGTAATGATGATTGGTGATATAGGTCGTCACATACGCCTGATAGTGCGACAGATAAATCGGTTTCGGACGCGTGTAGTACGAGGGATAATAGTCATAGTAATACGGCGAAACCCACGGACTATAGGTCGGACGACCATAGTAATCCCACATCGGCGGACGCTTCACGAAAGTCGGACGCACGATATAATTAGGACCATAGAGATAGCGATTACCTATCACCTCGACCGTCAGCGTATTCGCACGACGCTCCGCGATGACCGTAGCCACATCCTGGAAGACCGCAGGAGCGAGACAAGCCTGAACGAGCAGGGCATGGTAATAACCCTGATAGGTCTCAATAACACGCAGATAATCAATCCATCCGTCATGATTGAGGTCCAGATTGTTAATCATATACCTCGGCGAATTGAGTAACTGCTCGAACTCCTGCACCGAGCGAGCCTCAGCGAACGCCGCAGCCACAGCGGTGAGGTCCAGATAGAACGAGATATCGCTGTTAAACGAGGTGACCGTCACCGTGGTGGTGGTCGTCACTTTGGGCGTAGGCGTGGTGACCTGGGTGGTATAGACCGTCTTAACCGGCACCACCGTTTCCGTCGTTGGCGCAACGGTCCATATACGCGTCCAGCAACTTGTCATGGACACAAGAATAAGGACAAAAGACAAAAGACGAAAAATGCTATTCTTCATAACTTTCAATTTTTCTATTCTCAAAGTGTTTTTGCTACTTCTATTTCTTCGAACGACTCGAGGATATCGCCGGCCTGGAGGTCGTCGTACGCCTTGAGGCTCAAGCCGCACTCGGTGTTCACACCGGCTTCCTTGATATCATCCTTGACATGCTTGAGGGAAGCGAGTTCGGCGGTCTTGATGACAATACCGTCACGGATGACGCGCACTTTGTTGCCGCGCTTAATCTTACCCTCGCGGACAATACAACCGGCGATGGTACCGACCTTCGAGATATGGAAGGTCTGGAGCACTTCGAGCGTAGCTGTGATTTCCTCTTTCACCTCCGGCGCAAGGAGACCTTCCATAGCCGCCTTGACCTCATTGATAGCATCATAGATGATAGAATAGATACGGATATCGACCTCTTCGGTCTCCGCCATCTTCCGTGCCGTACCGGTAGGACGGACGTTAAAGCCGACGATGATAGCATCCGAAGCCGCAGCGAGCATGACATCGCTGTCGCTGATAGCCCCCACAGCTCCGTGGATGACATTAACTTGGATATTCTCCGTCGAGAGCTTGAGCAAGGAGTCCTTGATAGCCTCTACGGAACCGTCCACATCGGCTTTGACGATGATATTGAGTTCCTTGAAGTCTCCGATAGCCAGACGACGACCGATTTCCTCGAGTCCGACGTGCTTCTTCGTACGAATCGATTGCTCGCGCTGGAGTTGCTCGCGTTTGTTGGCAATGTCGCGCGCCTCCTGCTCCGTCGGCAGTACGTTGAACTCATCTCCGGCTTGCGGTGCGCCGTTGAGACCGAGGATAGAACACGGTTCACCCGGACGCACTTCGGTAATCTTCTGTCCGCGCTCGTTGAACATCGCTTTGATACGTCCGTGGAACGTACCGGCAAGCACGATATCGCCCATGTGGAGCGTACCGTCCTGCACGAGAAGCGTAGCCACATAGCCGCGGCCCTTATCGAGCGAAGACTCGATGACCGAACCTTTGGCACGACGTTTGGGGTTCGCCTTGAGGTCCAGCATCTCCGCCTCGAGCAGCACTTTCTCCAGCAACTCATAGACGCCGTCACCTTTCTTGGCAGAAATCTCCTGACATTGGTATTTACCGCCCCAATCCTCTACGAGGATATTCATGTTCGATAGCTGCTCGCGAATCTTATCGGGGTTAGCACCGGGTTTATCCACTTTGTTGATAGCGAAGACCATCGGTACGCCGGCAGCCTGAGCGTGGTTGATAGCCTCAATGGTCTGCGGCATGACGGCATCGTCCGCTGCGATGATGATAATCGCGATATCCGTTACTTTGGCTCCACGGGCACGCATGGCGGTAAAGGCGGCGTGACCAGGGGTATCGAGGAAAGTGATGTGCTGACCGTTCTTGAGCTTGACGTTATAAGCACCGATGTGCTGGGTGATACCACCCGCCTCTCCGGCAATAACGTTCGCGTTACGGATATGGTCGAGCAAGGATGTCTTACCGTGGTCCACATGACCCATGACGGTGATGATCGGGCAGCGCGGCTCTACATCTTCGTCGTTAATCACCTCGTCCGCGTTAATCTCCTCTACCACATGGGCAGCGACATACTCGGTGGTGAAGCCGAACTCCTCCGCCACGAGGTTGATGGTCTCTGCGTCGAGACGCTGGTTGATGGATACGAACAGGCCGAGCGACATACAGGTACCGATAATCTTGTTCACCGGCACATTCATCATCACAGCCAGGTCGTTAGCGGTCACGAACTCGGTGAGTTTGAGCACTTTGGATTGCTCCTGTGCCTCCATAATCTCGAGTTCATGCTTCTCACGCTCCTGCTCGCGGCGCTCGCGTTTGTATTTGGAAGTATTACTCTTGTTCTGCTTCTGCTGGAGACGGTTGAGCGTCTCCTTCAGCGCTTTATCTACCTCTTCCTGCGTAGCCTCACGTGGTTTGGAAGACTTATTTTTCTTGCCTACCTGATTTCGTTTGTCGTTCGGGTCCACTTTAGCGCCCTTGATACGCTCGCGTTTACGTCGTTCGGCAGCCGCTTGTGCAGCCTGCTCGTGTTGCGCCTGCTGTGCAGCCTGACGCTCCTCGCGCTCTTTGCGCTTCTGCTCCTTGGTCTTTTTCGCCGGACGCGTAGAGGTATCGATAGAGTCGAGGTCAATCTTTCCAAGCACCTTGGGAGCATTCTTCAACTGCGGTTTGCCGAGCGTGAAGATTTCGGGCTTTGCAGCTTTGGCTTTGGCTTCTTCTTCGGCTTTCGCTTTGGCAGCAGCTTCCTCTTCGGCTTTGGCTTTGGCCTTGGCTTCCTCTTCGGCTTTGGCTTTAGCCTTGGCGTTGGCTTCCTCTTCAGCCTTGGCTTTGGCAGCGGCTTCGGCTTCTGCTTTCGCTTTGGCAGCAGCTTCCTCTTCGGCCTTGGCTTTTGCCTTGGCTTCCTCTTCGGCTTTGGCTGCCGCGGCAGCGGCTTCGGCTTCTGCTTTCGCTGCTTTCTCCGCTTCCTCACGTGCGGCACGTTCAGCGGCCTGACGGTCAGCTTCTATCTTAACGGCCATGTCCTTGTTAAACTCCTTGGCGATGAGCAGGTACAGGTCGTCATCGATTCGCACGTTGGGATCCGACTCAATAGGATGACCGTTCTTCTCGCACCACGCGGTAAGAGTAGCCATACCTATATTCAATTCTTTACATGCTTTTATCAATTTAATCGCCATACGCTAACGGCGTTGTTTATTCTCGCGCCGTGCGAGGGATTAAGGTTAATCATTTTCAAATTCTGCGGCGAGGATACGGAGCACTTCATCGATAGTCTCCTCCTCCAGGTCGGTACGCTTGAGCAAGTCTTCCTTGCTGGTACCCAATACCTCTTTCGCCGTATCGAGGCCGATAGCCTTGAAGGCATCGATAACCCACTGGTCGATTTCGTCATTGAACTCGTCCAGATAGATATCATCGAGGTCTTCCTCGTTAATCTCACGATATACATCAATCTGATAGCCCGTAAGCATCGACGCCAGTTTGACGTTATAACCGCCTTTACCGATAGCGAGACTTACTTCCTCCGGCTGGAGATATACTTTTGCAGTCTTGTTCTCCTCGTCAATCTCCATGCTCGATATCTTAGCCGGCGCAAGCGCACGCTGGATATACAGATTGGTATTGGTGGTAAAGCTGATGACATCGATATTCTCATTTCTCAACTCGCGTACGATACCATGGATACGTGCTCCTTTGACACCCACACAAGCGCCAACCGGGTCGATACGGTCGTCGAAGGTCTCTACCGCTACTTTAGCGCGCTCACCCGGGATACGGGCGATATTCTTAATCGCAATCAGACCTTCCTTCACCTCCGGCACTTCCTGCTCGAAGAGACGCTGCAGGAAGAGCGGTGCGGTACGGGAGAGGATGATTTTCGGCGTTTGGTTCTTGTTCTCCACCTGGATAACTACGGCGCGAACGATATCGCCCTTGCGGTAGTAATCGGTCGGGATTTGGTTCTGCTTGGGCAGATAGAGTTCGTTACCCTCCTCATCGAGGAGCAGCATCTCTTTCTTCCATACCTGATAGAGTTCGCCGGAAACGATCTGTCCCACCATGTCGCGGTATCTGAGATAGAGGCTCTCCTTCTGCAGCTCAAGGATTTTCGAAGCGAGCGTCTGACGGAGGTTTAGGATCATTCGGCGTCCGAACGAAGACAGCTCTACTTTGTCCGTTACCTCTTCGCCAATCTCCGCCTCATCGTCGAGCTTGAGCGCATCGCTGAGTGCAATCTGGGTGTCGGGATTAGCCACATCGCCGTCCTCCATCACCAGACGGTTACGATAAATCTCCAGGTCACCTTTGTCAGGGTTGACGATGACCACATAGTTAGCCGCCGGACCGTACATCTTGAGGATTACGCTCTTGAACGACTCCTCCAGCACGGTGATAAGCGTCTGTTTGTCAATACGTTTGAAATCTTTGAATTCCGAGAAAATGTCAATCAAGTTGATTGATTCTTGTTTTGCACTTGCCATTTTTGATATATATATTTTTAATTCTTAATTCGTAATTTTTAATTAAAACCGAAGGTCATATTTGACGTACTTCGGTTCGTCGTAGCGCCAAGTATGGGTAACGATTTGCGTCTCTTTGCGTTTCTTGCCTTCGACCGCCACTTTCTCCTCTACATCGACACAGAAGGTATCTTCATCGACGGAAACGAGCTGACCGCGATATTTCTTGCCTTCCACCAACACCTCAACGTCATGCCCGAGATTTTTCTCAAACTGCATCTTCGTCTTGAACGGGTCTGTAAGGCTGACGCTTCCCACTTCAAGGGAGTAGTCGGCATTGGCATTGGCGTTGGCCTCTATCTTCTCCACGAGAAAGCGGTTGAGGTCCGCGCAAAAATCCACATCTACGCCGGCAAGGCGGTCCACCTCTACGAGAATATCGTTGGCCGCGGAAATGCTCAGCGTGATTAACTCATAATCGGTACCTTGGAGGTACTCTTCAATCCAGTTTTGGAGTTGTGTTTTTTCCATAATCTTAACGCGCGAGGGAACTCCTTTCGGGGTCCCCTCTTTCAATTCACGCTGCAAAATTACACTTTTTTTTTCAATTACACAAGATTTTAGTCCAAAAAATGCAAAAAAATCACTTTTTTTTCGTTTTTTCCATTTTTTTTTGTACCTTTGCAGCAAAATTGAAACGAACAATGGTTATAATCTTTGATTTGGACGGCACGTTGCTCAACACGATAGACGATTTGGGTTATGCGTGCAATTATGCATTGGGCAAGACCGGTTATCCGACTCATCCGATAGGCGAATATCCGCGGATGGTGGGAAACGGGATTAACAATCTCATTCGCCGTGCGTTACCGGAGTCGGAGCGGACGGAGGAGAATATACTGCGTGTGCGGGCCTTTTTCGTACCTTATTATGACGCGCACAACTGCGATTATACGCGTCCGTACGAAGGGATTGTGGACTTGCTGAAAGCGTTAAAAGCGGAAGGACATCAGCTTGCCGTCGCGAGCAATAAATACCAGGCGGCAACGGAGAAAATCGTAACGCATTTCTTCCCTGCTGTTTTTGATGTTATTTTAGGCGAACGCGAAGGTATCGAGCGCAAGCCTAATCCGCAGATTGTGTATGACATACGCGCTCATTGCAACCAAACGCAGGTTTTGTACATCGGCGACAGCCTCGTGGACCGCGATACGGCGAAGAACGCAAACGTACCGTTTGTAGCCTGCTCATGGGGTTTTGTGCCGAAAGAACAACTCCTCGCTGCCGGCATCGAACACATCATCGACCGTCCGAAGGAATTAAACATAAAAAACATATAATTATGAAAAGAGATTACTCCAAATGGTGTAGCGTGGCGTTGATATGCGCCATATACCTGTTTGCCGGCATAGCCGGTTGGTTCTTGTTCCGATGGTTAACCGCACAAGCGATGGAGCCTGTTTGGGCCTTGCTGTTAGCGGATGTGTTAGCAACGATAGTGGTGTGGGCCTTCGGGTTGCTGTACGAGAACGTATCCGTGTATGACCCGTATTGGAGTGTGTTCCCTCCGGTAGCGTTTCTGTTATGGTCTTTTTACACGGGTGTTTGGTCGCTTCCGGTACTGCTGCTGCTTATCGCGAGCTGGTACTGGGGTTGGCGTCTGACACGTAACTGGGTGATTACCTTCAAGGGCATCGGACATGAAGATTGGCGGTACACCAAATACAGGAGTTTACATCCGCTTATCTTCCAGAGTATCAATCTGTTCGGCCTAAATATGATGCCTACGTTGGTAGTGTTTGCAGCTATGCTTCCGGGGCTCAAACTGTTTGAGTCTGTCAGCCCAAGCGGTCTGTCAGGCGAAGCCGGTCTGTCCGCTGTCAGCATAAGCGTTCTTATCTTCGGTTTTATTGTGTGCATCGCATCGGCTACTATCCAGTTGATAGCGGACAAACAGATACATGATTTCCGTGCGGCTCATCCGGGTCAATACTGCAATGTCGGCCTCTGGAAACACGGTCGTCATCCGAATTATTTCGGTGAGATTCAGTTCTGGTGGGGCATTTGGATTATGTATGCGGCTGTGCATGGCATTGATTGGTATATCTGCGGAGCGATCGCGATGACGGCACTTTTTGTGGGCATCAGTATTCCGCTGATGGAGAAACGCCAGCTCGCCAACAAACCGGGTTACGCCGAGTACCGCAGCCAAACAAGAATGCTCATATAATTGCAAAAATACGGTTGTCAATACACAGACCATCACACGCAAAAACGCAACCTCTCAAATGAGAAATTGCGTTTTTGCGGTGCGGACGAGACTCGAACTCGCGAAAAAGCCGAGTCTAAATCCTATTTTCCTCCCTGACTATCAATCAGTTAGTTAGCAATTTCAAAAAGCGTTTTGCGTTAGGACGGTTTGGGCAGATTTTGGGTCAATTCCCTTTCCATCCGAAAGCGAGTGCAAAGGTACTGCTTTTTTTTGAATTGTGCAAATTTTTCGGCAAAAAAATGCGATTTTAGCACGATTTTGTTAATAATTGTGTACTTTTCCACTCCCTTTGAGACATCAAAGCGTCCTAATGGCATAAATAGCTATTTTCCAGATTCTCAAAATCCTCGCACGTACGCATATACGCGCTGCGCGCTCCTTAATATTACACAAATAGTCCATTAGAAATCTACTGACAAAAAGTGCGTAAATACGCAAAAATTGTCATTGGCATTGTCTGAAGAGCGATAGTTGATGGCAGATCTTATTGCCCTGCATCCTCTAAATCCTTCTTGATCTTTGGTTCAAGAATTTTCTTCTGATACTTCTTATGAATCTTGGCACGTGCCTTTGTCTCGCGTTTCTGTTTCTCGGTAAGGTTGGTATATACTTGCGTTTCCCCTACACCTTGTGCATAGGGAACAATCAAATTGAACTCCGGTAGCGGCTCTAACTCACCAATAGCCTCCGGATGATTCTGGATGTATTTCAACCGGCTCTCCAGTTCAGCCACACGATGCTTCAGTTGCTCCAGCATATAGTCATTGGCTTGATCTAACATGTGCGCCGCGCTGATGGTGGTCTCTTGATATTGGATCAACTTCTTCAAATAACCATTCTCCATGTCTTTCTCCGTCTCGTAGTCAATCGGCTGACGCGTACGCACAAACAGTGAATCGATAGTTACGTTGAAGAAATCCGCAATCTTCTCCAGAGTGGAAGCCGTCGGATTCTTGTATAGGTTGTGTAAACTACTATTGGGTTTACCGGTCACAGCCATAGATAAGTCTCGCTGTGACTTCTTCTGTTTGGCTAATAAAAGCCTGATTGCATCTCCGTCGTACATAGTTTTTATTCAAAAAGTAATTATAGTGCGCTTCTGCGTATTATAATTACTAAAATGCTATAATAATACGCATTTAATGCTAAATTCGTTGGGTATGTCACCAAAAAGCACTAATTTTGCACCACAAAAGTACAACAAAAATTGCAAATACGCAAATATAATACGCAAATTTTGTATAAAATTAGCATTTTTAAGCCAAATAAACTAAAAACCAACCTATATGAAAACCTTTAAACGTTATTATCTTCAATTGACCGGCAGTCGGAGACGCCAGTTCAAACGTGTAGTCATGCAGCGTACTGGATGGAGCAATTCCACCTTTTATTACAAATGCGAGCATGCGAATGTAACCAAGTTAGAGGACGAGGTTATCAACCAAATCCTGAACCACTATCGCAACGAGGATCGCGCTCAGCAGCGCTTCGTAGAAAAGTACTATGCAAAGCAACACCTTAATTCTTAATCCGTGTAGAGAGTTGGACGCGTTCCAACTTTCTATTGCCCTCTAAAAATCCTAAACTAATATGCTATCAAATCGCACAATAGAATTAGTCCGATTGCAGGTGAATATCAAAGACGTTGTCTCTGATTATGCCACGC
>CACYZT010000025.1 GCA_902778935.1 uncultured Bacteroidales bacterium | reverse complement strand
TGCAGTGGTTTTCATTCAGGCTGCCAGCACTGCTGCATATAGTGCGGGTTACAATGTAATCGGTACGGTGATGAATAATAGTACTGTCGAGAACAGCGGTTTCATTGCCTCCGACAATATCCCGACCTCGCTGGAAACGGTGAATACGATTGAGAGCATCTTTGGCACCAATGCTATTGCCAACCAAGGTGGCGTATGTGATGTTGTCGCTCCGCTGGCTGATGTAGCCCCGATTGATATGGCGGCTCTCAAAACCGCTATTGCGGCATGGCCTGTTGACGACATGGCGAAAGTGATGGATCTGGATAAAGACCAACGTGGTTATACCCGTGCTGCCACCACCGTCGCCGGTTCCTATGATCCGAATGGCGTGGAGCCTGTCTGGGTTGACCCGACGGAAGGCGTGGAGAATATAGGTAGTGCTGTAAAATGCACAAAAACCATCCGCGATGGTCAGGTGGTTATTCTTCGTGGCAGCAAGACCTATAATACGCTTGGTCAGGAATTGTAATCATGACGTTCGTATTTGATATGGGCGGAGTGCTCGTGGAAATAGACGTGAAAGGGTTTCTTAAGCGTTTCTCGGCACTCCTGCTCCCTGACAGCAAGTTGGGCGTTTCGCCCGACGAGCTGTTGGGGGGAGGAGGCGACTCCTTCCTCCATGATTATGAAATGGGGACGATCGGCACAGAAGAAGTCTTGCGCCATTTGCATGCCCTTTGCCGTCCCGAGGTTACAGATGAGCAGATACGGCAGGTTTGGTTCTCCGAATTGGCACCCGTCTCAGAAAAAGTAAAATCGTTACTCAGAAACTTGCGGAATGAAGGGAACACCGTTTTCATGCTCTCCAATACCAACCCCATGCACTGGGAGGAGTACATCATGCCTATGTTTTGCTCCGATGGTTATACGCTTAATGACTATTTCAACCGAGTCTTCCTCTCGTACAAGCTGCATCTTTTCAAGCCCGAACCGGCAATGTATGCCGAAATAGAGAAATATATTCCGGCTGGGGATGAAGTAATCTATATTGACGATGTGGAGAAGAACCGGCTGGCTGCTCCGGAATCATGGTGGACAATGAATTCTATCAATGCTATAATATAAATCAGACATGCGCAATCTCAAATCTATTATCTTATTATCCGTTCTTATCGTTTGTCCTGCTTTACAAACAATGGCGGAGGAGGTGGGGATACACCGTTTTGCCAATTATAATATTCGCTTTGTCAATGCTTCCAATGGAGATACGGGGCAGCGGCTTTGGGCAAACCGCCGGCAATACGTGGTGCAAATAATCAAGGACTATGATTTCGATGTCGTAGGCATGGAGGAGGTGACGGGCAACAATAAGGATGCTACTACCGGCAAATCTCAGTTGCAGGACCTCCGCGATATGCTGGCCGGCTATGCCGACTATTCCGTTGAGCGGACGAATAGCAATTATTCGTACAACTCCATCTTTTATAAGACATCCAAATACACGCTTATTGACAAGGGACGGTTCTATATCAATGAGCATCCCGAAACACCGGGAATCGGATGGGAAGGGTCACATGCCCGTACGTGCATCTGGGTTCATCTGCGGGATAATGCCTCGCAGCAGGATTTCTATTTCGCCTGCACGCACCAAAACTATGGGGAAACGATGTCCGGTATTGAAGGCGCCAAGCTGGTAGGTAACCGCATCCGTCAACTCGCAGGGCAGACACCGGTGATACTCGTGGGGGATTTCAATATGGTTCGTTCTACCCACGAAGAAGCCTATCGAGGCTATGCCTCCCATCTGTATGACTTGGCTCTTACGGCTCCGGTCAACCGGTGTCTGCCGGCAGACGGACCGCAGATAACGGCTACCACTACCGAATGGACTCCGGCTACGAGTTCGTCTTCCGGTAATGAGTTTGACTATATCTTTTATGACCATATGGAGCCGCTCTCGCGGCATATAATCACCCAGTATTACCCCGAGGCAGGGCGAACAGTCAATCCGTCTGACCACTATCCTGTGTTAGGTCGTTTCCGTCTCGGTTCAACGGCGCATGCCACCCGATTCTATGCTACGGATGTGGTTTCTTTGCAGACGGCTCTCGCCGATGTTACGATGGAGGATACCATCATGCTTGCAGCCGGCAACTATAATCTGACTTCTCCCATCGCTCCTGCATGTTCCATGGTATTGATGGGGGGATGGAATGCGGATTTCTCATCACAAACAGGCGTCAGTACGCTTGTCGCCAGCGCGCTGACAGAACCGGTGATAAACATCCCTCATTACTATAATCTGGAGTTGAATCATATTTGCATACAGGGAGGCAATGTCTCCACGGTGGGGGGAGGCGCTGCCGTGTATTCATATGGTCCGAATCTCCGGCTCATAGACTGCCGGTTCTTTTCCAATACCGCTTCTTCCGGAGGTGCAGTAGTACACAAAGGCGATAGCCTTTATATCGAAGACTGTCTGTTCTCCGGCAATACGGCTACTAACGGAGGTGCCCTCTGGTTTCAGGTGCGCGATAAAGCACTCATCCACAACTCGCGTTTTCTGTCTAATACAGCATCAGCCGCAGGTGCAGCGATTGAAGCGCTGGCATTCAACGTGCTGGATGTGCAGCGCTGTTCCTTTGTCTCCAACACCTCCGCTACGCATGGTGCGCTGGATATAGCCCCTGCGAAAGCCCCTACAGGAGCACATCTGCTCAACTGTTCTTTTCTGGACAATACCATCAGTGCAAAAAAAGGAATTGCATCCGCTACCAAGAAATACGGAGGCGCTGCTCTATGGGCGGATATGACGGCTTCTACCGTTCCTCTCAATATAGGATTATGCACTTTTATGGGCAATCATATCGCCTTTGCAGGAACGGAAGAGAACTTTGGCGGAGCAGCGGTCGCGGTTTTCAAGGCTAAGATGTGCCTGATGGACAACCTCCTGCTTGCCAACGAGCAGACTGTAGCTGAAAATGCCCCCATCTGGGCTGACCTCTATACAAATGCTACAGATGTTAATCTCTGGAGAGACACGTATAACCTTTATTCCTCTTCCGCTGACATTGCCGGATGGGAACAGGATATAGTCAATATCTTTGGTGGTACGCTTAATGGGAATAAGTACATACCGCAAACGAAAGCCAATGGAGCATATCCTATCTACCAAAAGACGCTTGCTTCATATAACATCATGTGCCTCCCTACGACGCAACGCCTTTGCGAGTCAGCCTTTACCTATGATCTCAATGGAGATGGCGCTATTAGTGGGTCTGTGACTCGCGACCAACTGAATCACCAACGTGCTGTACAATCATGCATCGGAGCAGTGGAGTATGACAATAGCCAAGATATCGACAACCATACCGTCCATGATATTCCGTTTGATGGACATATATATTCTATCACAGGGCAGTATATGGGTAAGGATATCAATGCTCTCCCGCAAGGAATATATATCATAAACGGGAAGAAAATAATGAAATATTTGAACCGATGAAAATAATTAATGAACTATGAAAAAGAAAATTTTCTTAGTTGTTTTTACCGTATTGGCAATCGCATGCTCTCAAAGCAACGAAATAAATTATTCGGTAAATGATATCAATAATTGTACGGGGCATGCGGTTGGCATTATAGGATGCTATGACGTAAATAAAGAATACCAACTCGGAGTATTCATCGTTACTAATAATAAAGACTCTTTACTATCTTTTAATGAGGCTGAATGTTTTTACGACTACATAGAGAATAACATGACCGGAGGTCCTTATGTTCGTATATCAAATATATCAAGGACTTTTCAATATACATATCTTGAACCCAACGATATTATCCAATGGATTATCCCATTAAGCAACACAATGGAATTGGCATTGAGTAATATAGATAGCTTTAAACAAGTTAAAATAACTCAAATATTGAAGTGATGAAACGTCTCAATTTGATAGGAATATTATTTGTATTGGCTGTTGAAGTGTAATATTATAAAACAATAGAAACATTGCAATACAACTTTTTTATGGCACGGATTATTCTTGTATTATCGCTTATTCTATATCCGCTTCTTGCGTGGTCGCAAGACCCATGGAGCATCCGTACAGACCAACCCCTGCAAGGGGATTACTACGGTATCACCTCTGCCAATGGACAGATAGGACTTGTCAGCAGTCGCCATCCCCTCCAAGTGGACAAAGTAGTCGTCGGAGAACTGTACGACATATACGGTTCGGGCAGAGTCAACAACTTCTTTCCCAATATCAATCCGCTGGATATCCTCCTCCAAGTAAACGGAATGGATATACAACCCGAAGCGGTCGTGAACTATTCACAGCGACTAAACTTCCATAATGCTGCATTTTCAGGGTCTTTTACGTATGCTGATCAACTCCAAACGACTTACACCATCGTAGCTCTGAGGCATATGCCTTATAGCTTTCTCTCCGATATACATCTCGTTGCGCTCACGGATATCGACCTCAAGGTCACCAACCGCCATCGTGTGCCGGACAACCTGCCTGAACCGCACTCCTGTCTATCGCGCTGCAAAAACAAAGCAAATAGTTTTGTCAAGACCCATCCTACCTATTACCTGCTCTCCACAACAGCAAAGTCTCCCTCAGGACAATATGACCTTGCTGCGACTACGGCCTTCCTCTTTCCGGATGATATAGAGCAGGGCAC
Organism: uncultured Bacteroidales bacterium; assembly: GCA_902778935.1. Lineage (GTDB taxonomy): Bacteria > Bacteroidota > Bacteroidia > Bacteroidales > Paludibacteraceae > Colicola. The sequence goes on along the minus strand of CACYZT010000025.1, from coordinate 20,607 downwards.
ACCCTATATACCTGTTTATGCAGAGGATTCCGCAGCCCGCAACAATAGCATGTCTTTTTCCTGCCATCTCAATGAAGGCGATACGCTCCATTTTTGCCTCGTGGGCAACATCCTTGCATCCAATGTGGTACCTCAAGCCCGTAATCAAGCAGAGCGTCTTACGCTATATCAAATGACAGAGGGATACAATCGCCTCTGGCAGAGACATAATGATGCATGGGCGGATTTGTGGCTATCGGATATCATCATTGAGGGCGATTCGCAGGCCCAACACGATATCCGCTCTATGCTCTATCACCACTACGCATTCTATCGTACGGACCAACCTTCTTCTTGTTCTCCGATGGGGCTATCCGGATTGGGGTACAAGGGGCATGTCTTTTGGGATTCGGAGACGTGGATGTTTCCTGTCTTGCTTTTGATGCAGCCACAGATGGCTAGACAGATGCTGCAATATCGGTATAACCGCATGAATGCGGCGCGATATAATGCATATATGCATGGATATAAGGGAGTGATGTTCCCCTGGGAAAGTGGTGAAACGGGATTCGATGAAACGCCCTTGCCAAATCTCTATTCCGAATTAGAAAACCATATTACGGCTGATATAGCTTGTGCGTGTTGGCAATACTATTGTGTCACGCGCGATAAACAATGGCTCGCTTCGGTCGGTTATCCCCTTATATGTCAGGCTGCCGATTATTGGAGTAGTCGGGTTGAACCCAATGGCGATATTATCAACGTCATCGGGGCTGATGAATGGAATCAAAATCCCTATGGAGGTAAGCAGGTAAATAACAATGCCTATACCATAGGCGTTGCCAAAACCGCCCTGCAGAATGCGTCAAGAGCTGCTAAGGTGCTGCGATTGAAGCCCTCTCCCGATTGGGAACAGGTCGCTTCAAAACTGCACCTGACCTATGGGAACGATGGCGTTGTGGTCGAGCATGATTCCTACGACGGAGCTCCTACCAAGCAAGCGGATGTAGTTCTCCTGGCTTATCCACTACATGTACTCACGGATAAACAGGCTATTCAGCGTAATCTGGAGTATTATATCTCAACCGTTCCCGAGAAACGCACACCCGCAATGACGAAATCTATATATGCTACATTGTATGCCCGACTCGGGATGGCTGATAAGGCTCTCTATTGGTGGCGAGACTCCTATCTTCCGAATCTCAACCAGCCTTTCCGTGTAGTGGCTGAATTTAATGGCGGTACGAATCCCTATTTCATTACCGGAGCAGGAGGAACACTCCAAGCTCTTCTCTTCGGTTTCGCAGGACTCGATATCACCGATAAGGGACTCAAACAGGCTTACCGTCCGGTGCTACCCAAAGAGTGGAAGTCACTTACAATACGGCGGCAGGGATATCATGATATCGTAATCAAATAAATGATAAACATATGATCGTCCCTTTTGCATGCTGCGGAAGCGGACACTGCCAAGGCAAATCTTCCTAAGAATGCAGAGCGGCTCTCGTTTGGTTTGCCTGATCAGGAAGCAAAGGTGCTGCGGCCTGTCACGGCGATTGTTATCGGTGCGGGTTCACGGGGCTCTGTTTACGCTTCGTATAGCAAGCAATATCCCGCATCTCTGCAAATAGTGGGAGTGGCGGATATCAATGCTGTTCGACGCGAGCAGATGGCGAAAGAATATGGTATCCCTTCCGACTATCAGTTCGGTGACTGGTCCGAGGTATTCCGTGTGCCTAAGTTTGCGGACACGGTTATAATCGCTACGCCCGATAATGTGCATTATCATCCTTGTATGCGGGCCTTGGCTGCCGGCTATGATGTGCTATTGGAAAAACCGATTGCGCAAACTGCCAAGGAATGTACCGACATCCTCCGTCAGGCACGTAAGTACGGTCGCCTTGTCGGCGTTTGTCATGTGTTGCGGTATGCCCCGTATTTCCGGGCACTCAAACGAGTGATTGACGAGGGAAGAATTGGGGATATAGTCAGCATACAGCATCTCGAACCTATCCGATTCCATCATATGGCGCACTCCTATGTGCGAGGCAATTGGCATTCCGCCAAAGAAACAACGCCTATCATCATTGCCAAATCATGCCATGACTTGGATATTGTCCGATGGCTGCTTGGCAAACCATGCAGGCGCGTGTCTGCTTTCGGAGACCTGTCTTTCTTTGTACGTAAGAACGAACCGCAAGGCGCCGCCGACCGATGCTTCGACTGCGCAGTAGAGAAGCAATGTCCCTTCTCCGCCTTGAAGATTTATTTACGTGAACATCGGTATTTGTATGTCTTTGACGCGCTGCCTAAAGACAGGCTCGCTAAAGATGCCAAGATAACAGACTATCTGCGTACCACCGATTATGGCCGCTGCGTCTTCCGTTGTCAAAACGACCAGTGCGACCATTATGTATGCAATCTCGAGTTTGACGGACCCGATGGAACAATTCCTTCCACAGCATCACTCCAAGTAGAGGCACTCACTTCCTATGGCGGACGGAAAACGCGTATCATGGGTACGAAAGGCGATATCGTAGGGGATATGAAAACCTTCACGCTTACGGATTTCCTTACAGGCAAACAGTATGTCTGGGATGAAGACATCAGCAAACTGCCCGGCTATGAAGGACATGCAGGAGGCGACTGGGGTATCGTTAAAGATTTTGTACTCGCTGTGGCTAATCAGGATGAGAAATACCTGTCCTCTACCATTGATGTGTCCGTCGAAAGCCATGTCATGGGTTTCCGCGCCGAAGAGGCCCGACTGAAAAATAAAATCGTCAAATTATAATCCGTATGAAGCATACTTGTTTTTTCTTTTTGGTACTTCTCTTTGCGGCTTGCTCCGCATCAGATGATGCTCCCCGTAGCGAACAGATTCGTGCAGATTTGCTCAATCCTGATTGCCAACGGGTATTGGTCGCCTCCCATCGCGCCGATTGGCGTGGATGGCCCGAGAACTCGATGCCGGCTATCGAATCCGCAATCAATATGGGTGTGGACATCGTGGAACTCGACCTACAGTGTACGGCAGACAGCCAACAACAGGGAAAGGACTTGTCGCTGAGATGACCCTCGACAGCATCCGTACGTTCCGCCTGAAGAACGGGGTCAACATCCGTACGCGGCATGAGATACCTACCTTGCGCGAAGTATTGCTCCTATGTAAGGGACGTGTACTTATCAATCTTGATAAAGCAGACCGGTATTTTGATTTGGTTGTCCCTCTACTTCAGGAAACAGGCACCACACGCCAAATTATCATGAAGGGACGCAAACCGGCGGACGAAGTACGCGCTCTATATGGACAATATCTCGATGAAGTTATCTATATGCCTATCGTGGATATGAATGATTCTGCTTCTGTGGAAACCTTCTCCGCTCACCTCGCAAGTAACCCCTGTGCTTTCGAACTATGCTGGCGAACCGATGACGGGTATGTCCGCGAGGCTTCGAAGATGGCAAAGGGGAAGGCTCTGTTATGGGTCAAGACCCCGATGCCCATTACGGTTATCTCATCGACTCGCTCGGTTTTCGTATCATCCAGACCGACCGTCCCGAATATCTGATTAACTATCTTCAATCGAAGCATAAAAGATGAGTTTCTTCTCCAAATCACCTGCTGCTCCGTTACGTAACGAATCGGAACAGCAACGCAACGCCCGTTTCAAACGAATGCAATGGGCTTCCTTCTTTGCCGTCACACTCGGTTACAGCATGTACTACGTATGCCGGACATCCCTTAACGTAGTCAAGAAACCCATCATGGATGCCGGAGTACTTGATGCCAAACAACTCGGTGTCATCTCCTCCGCGCTCCTCTTTACCTATGCTATCGGTAAGTTCGTCAACGGCTTCCTTGCCGACCATTCGAACATACGCCGCTTCATGGCTACCGGTCTGCTCATCTCCACCGTCGCGAACATCGTCGTCGGACTGCTCGGTATCATCACTGCTTCCCAAATGGCAGTTTCCCAAGGTGCGTTATATACCATCTTCGCTATCCTCTGGGGAATCAATGGTTGGACACAATCTATGGGCGCACCTCCTTGCGTCGTAGCCCTCTCGCGCTGGTATCCTCTCTCACGTCGAGGCACGTTCTACGGATTCTGGTCGCTCTCCCACAACCTCGGGGAGTTCTTCTCTTTCCTCCTCGTCGGCGGACTCGTATCCGTCCTCGGCTGGCAGTTCGGTTTCATCGGTGCAGCCATCGCCGGTATCATCGGCTTCCTGCTCATCGTCTTCCTCCTCCATGACTCACCCGAGGCTGAAGGAATGCCCTCCGTTGCCGTCATGGCTGGCGAGGAACAACCCGAGCAGAAAAAAGACCATTCCATCGGCTTCTCGCAGAAAGCCGTCCTTCGTAACCCCTATGTCTGGGTACTCGCTTTCGCGTCCGCTTTTATGTACGTGTCACGGTATGCCGTCAACGGATGGGGAGTCCTCTTCCTGCAAGAGACCAAAGGCTTCACCCTCGCCAATGCCACCCAGATCATATCCATCAATGCCCTGCTCGGTATCATCGGAACCGTCTTCTCCGGATGGCTCTCGGATGTTGCCTTCAAGGGCAATCGTTACATCCCTGCCGTCGCAGCCGGTATCCTCGAAGTGCTGTCCCTCATCCTCTTTGCCTTTGGCGGAGATGCCGGATGGGTGAACATACTTGCCATGGTACTCTTCGGTATCGCCATCGGTGTGCTCATCTGTTTCCTTGGCGGACTAATGGCGGTGGATATCGTACCACGCGAAGCGTCTGGTGCCGCTCTTGGGGTCGTCGGTGTTGCTTCCTATGCTGCTGCCGGACTGCAAGACATAGCCTCCGGTCTCCTCATAGACACACATAAGTCGGTTACTGCCGTAGTCGGCGGGGTGGAACAATATGCGTACGATTTTACTCCGGCACTTATATTTTGGATTGTAGCAGCTGCTCTTTCCGTGCTTCTCGTATGCATCGTATGGCATAAAGCATGCCGAAATAAACAATAGGATATTTTTGTTGAATCGTAAAAATAGTAAATCATTATGTTAGGTACATGGGAAATTATTTTAATTGCATTGGTTATCTTACTCATTTTTGGCGGTAAGAAAATCCCTGAACTCATGAAGGGTATCGGTAAGGGCGTCCGTTCGTTCAAAGACGGTGTGGAAGGAAAAACGGAGAAGGAAGAGACCGAAGTAAAGGATGAGAAGGAAGAAAAAAAATGACTTTCTGGGAGCATTTGGAAGAACTGCGTGGCGTACTGATTAAATCGGTATGTGCATGGTTATTGGCGTCTATAGCAGCCTTTGCGCTCAAAGAACCGCTTTTTACGTTCCTATTTGCACCACTCGGTTCAGGACATACTCTCGTTAATCTGGATGTAACTGCGCAGTTCTTGACGCATGTGCAGGTGTCGCTCTGCATCGGTTTTGTGATTGCTCTGCCGTTGGTGATAACATGGCTTTTCGCATTCATAGCACCGGCGCTGGAAAATAATAGCAAATGCTCAACAATACTGTTTATCGCTGGCGCATATCTACTCTTTGCGGCAGGATTGGCGCTGAACTGGTTCGTTATCTTCCCGTTCTCCTTCCGATTCTTGAGCGACTATCAGATTAGTACCGTAGTGGTAAACAACATCAGCCTTCAATCGTACATGTCCATGTTGCTGATCCTATCTGTTATGATGGGACTCCTGTTCGAGATACCTGTTGTCACATGGCTGCTGTCTGAATTGGGTATATTACGCAAATCGCATCTCAAACAGTACAGAAAATATGTCTTTGTCGCGATACTTATACTGGCAGCCGTCATCACGCCTACAGGCGATCCTTTTACGCTCCTGCTGGTTTCCCTTCCTGTCTATCTGCTCTATGAGTTGAGTATTTTGATTGTAAAACAGTAATAAATTCTTTGTGATTATGGCGTGAAAAAAACAAACTCTATATAGTCAAATAACCATTGTTTATGAAACATCTGTTTTGCTCTGCAGCATTGCTGCTATCCATGAACCTCTTTGCCGGCACTCCTGCGCGTACCATTCTTCTCTATCCGAACGGTGCTCCTGATTCGAATGGTTATACCGCCGCGGATGAGTATGTTAAAAACGAGACTAAGATTTATCAAATAGCCGAACCGCGCTTGGATATATACCGCCCCGACATTGCCCCCAAAGGAATCATCCTCTCCATTCCAGGAGGTGGATATTCTTTCGTTTCATCTGGCAATGAAGGCATCAAAGTGGCGGATTTCTTTGTCCCGCGCGGTTATATCGTGGCAGTTCTCAAGTACCGTCTTCCCAATGGGCATGAGAACATCCCCCTTCACGATGCATTGCAAGCTATGCATATCCTGCGTGATAGTGCCGCCGTCTGGCATACGCCCGATGCGGCTGTCGGTGTTATGGGCTTCTCCGCAGGCGGACACCTCGCTGCATCCCTGTTGACGCATTATACCGACTCAATCACACGACCCGACTACGGTGTCCTCGTCTATCCCGTCATCTCCATGGACTCCACGCTCACCCACCGTGGTTCATGCCGCCAACTCCTCGGTGACAACCCGACCGAGGAACAGCGCATCTACTGGTCTTGCGACAAGCAAGTTACATCTGCTACGCCTCCCTGTCTTATCGTCGGATGTCAGGATGATCCTACTGTCCCCATAACCAATTCCATCCGCTTCTACGAAGCCCTCACCGCCCATAACGTACCCTCGTCCCTGCTCATCGTGCCGTATGGCAAGCACGGCTGGGGCTTCTCCCGCCAGTTCCCCGACCGTGACCGCATTGATCAGGCGATTACTGCCTTTGTCACAGGACGACCTTCTGAGACGCTTGCTTCTCAACAGAAAAGACAACGTGACTGGGCAAAATTCAATAGGTATGCCCGGACTAATGACGAATTGAAGGCTCGGAAATCAAAAGTGTCTGTTATTTTTTATGGCAATAGCATCACTCAAAACTGGTATAAGATGCGACCAAGCTTCTTCCTGTCACACGGTTTCCTCGGACGCGGTATAAGCGGGCAGACCTCTGCTGAAATGCTCGTCCGATTCCGGCAGGATGTCATCGACCTCCGTCCGAAGACGGTCGTCATTCTCTGCGGCATCAACGACATTGCCCAGAACAACGGAACGATTTCTATTGAACATATCATGGGTAATATCATCTCGATGTGCGAACTGGCAAAAAAACATCATATCCGACCCGTCCTCTGTTCCGTCCTTCCTGCGAGGTCTTTCCGATGGAACCCCTACGTTTCCGATGCCCCCGAACAGATACGCGAACTCAATACGCTTATCCGAAACTATGCACATACGCATAATATTCCTTATGTGGACTACTACTCAGCCATGGTTGATTCTGACGGAGGACTACGGTCCGGACTGAGCGGCGATGAAGTGCATCCGAACGATGCCGGATATGACATCATGGAACCGATTATTCTCAAAACACTGAAACTGAAATAACCTAAGCCTTACCGTTTTTTCATGGTATTAGTTTGACCCCGTTGCACGTGAGTGTAGCGGGGTTTCCTTTATGTGCCTTTTCTCTCCATCCCATCCCCGTCCCCCTCCGTTGCGTCTCTTCTTTGTATTACGCCGTCTAGTTGACGGTAATTATTCTTCTTCGAATTACGTCGGCTAATTGCCGACACAAAAAAACAAGCATATATGACAAAATACAAAGCTATGTCCTATTCGGAGTTGGCAGAACATGCAGGTGTAAACCGTCGAACGCTTTATCGTTGGCTTCAAGAGCTCGGACATCAACGCAAACTGCATGCCTTGGGCGTTACACCTAAGGCCAAGGCGCTGCCACCGGCTGCCGTCAAATACATCTGTAAAGCATTTGAGATTGATATAGAATGATACCTATTTCAATATATATACGCGCGCCACCTATTGGTGGCCCCGGAGGCTGGCGCCATTGACCGCCCTACGGGCTGTAAGACCGCTTCGCTGTAGGACCGCTACACTGTAAGACCGGCCTGCGGCCTGTAGGACAAGGAAAAATCGCTCATTCGGGCGATTTTTCTGTTTTTCTTGCATATATGCAAAATTTGTAGTACCTTTGCAGCCAAATTGTATAATTATGTCCAAACTAATTGATATTACCGAATCGGAGCAGAGTGAGTTGGCGTTGGAGTTCGCCGAGTCGATACACGCGGGTTTTCCATCCCCGGCAGCGGATTATAGCGGGGACCGCATCAACCTCGCGCGAGAGATGACGCCTCATCCGGAAACGACTTTTTATGCGCATGTCGAGGGCGACTCGATGCGCGATGCCGGTATCCTGGACGGCGACATCGTGGTCGTGGACCGCAGTCTGGAGCCCAAGAACGGCGATTATATCGTAGCGTACATCGATGGCGAATATACCATCAAGGAGTTTCGCCTCGATGCCTCCGGCACATGCGCATGGCTCGTTCCGCACAATCCGGATTTTCAGCCGATACAGGTGACGGCGGAGAGTAATTTTCAGGTATGGGGTGTGATTACCTTCGCTATCCATAAGACTCGCTCTTAACCCCTTGTGTATCCATGTACGCCCTTGCCGATTGCAATAATTTCTTCGTCTCGTGCGAACGCGTGTTCCGTCCTGATCTTGAGGGAAAACCGGTGGTGGTGCTGTCGGGCAACGACGGCTGCGTCGTTTCGCGGTCCAATGAAGCAAAAGCGCTGGGTATCAAGATGGGCGTTCCGCTCTACCAGATCAAGGCGCTCGTGGAGAAGGAAGGAGTGGTCTGTTTTTCGTCTAATTTCTCGCTCTACGGCGATCTATCCGACCGCGTGATGTCCATCCTCCGCAAGCACACCTCGCGCTTTGAGCAATACTCGATAGACGAGTGTTTTATCAATATCGACCATGTGCCCGTGGCGCAGCAGAAAGCCTACTGTGAGGAGTTGGTACGCTATATCCGCCGGGGCGTAGGCATACCCGTCTCCATTGGTATCGCGAGCAGTAAGACGCTGGCGAAAGTGGCGAGCAAGTACGCCAAGAAATACGCCGGTTACCACGGTGTTTGCGAGATACGCACGGAGGAACAGCGGCAAAAAGCCTTGTCCACCTTTGAGATAGGCGATGTATGGGGCATCGGGCGCAGGGCGAAAGCCAAACTGGAGAACGCAGGTATCACAACCGCCCTGCAGTTCGCGGACAAGTCCGCCGCTTTTGCCCGGAACCTGCTTCACAAGCCCGGTTTGCTGACATGGCAGGAGTTACGCGGTCAGGACGTGATAGACATTACGGAACTGCCTATGAAACAGACCGTTACCACTTCGCGCACCTTCCTCACCGCCATCTCTGATTTGACCTTACTGGAGGAGCAGATAGCCAATTTCTGTGCCCACTGTGCGCGGCAGCTCCGAACGCAGAAATCGGTGGCGCAGCAGGTATATGTCTATGCCCAGACCTCGTCTTACCGCACGGATATCGAACAGCATTATCTGAGTGAACTGGTGACCTTGCCGGTAGCGAGTTCGAATAATCAGGAACTGATTTCGTATGCGCTGGCGGCGCTACGGAGGGCTTACCGGCCGAATGTGCTGTACAAGAAAGCGGGCGTGGTGCTGATGAAAATCATTCCCGAGAATGCGGTAGTCCAGGACCTGTTTGATGCCAAAGACCGGAGCAAAGACCAGCGGCTGCAACGCGCGCTTGACCATATCGACGACCGTCACGGCAAGCGCTCCATCATCCTCGGTTCGCAGATACGGAATACCACCGCCGAACCGGTCTATAAAACGGAGCACAAATCGCCCCTCTACACCACCGACCTGCGTGATATAATCCGTGTAAACGGCAAATAATGCGCGAAAAATGGCAAAAAGTGGCATACGCTCTTGCGTATGTCATTTTTTTTTCGTACCTTTGCAGCCAAAATTCAATACAGAGATACAAATGGCAGGTAAGAAAAATCGTTCGGGTATATGGATTATGGTGGTAGCGGCGGTTGTGCTGGAGGGTACGGCGTGCGTGCAGTATTTCGCCAGTAGGGCTGCTATCAAGCAGGAATCCATGGAGCGCGCCACGTGCGAGTTGCGCAAGGCGGAGTTGGAGATTGAGAACCATGCGGTGGAGTTAGAGACAGCGGCGAAGACGCTGGCTCTGCTGGTGAAGAAGAGTCTGGATAATCCCGATGCCGTCGGTCCGGCTACGCGCCTGGTGGTGCAAACGATTCGGGAGAACACCAGTCTGGCGGTGGCGTTCGTACCGGGTTATTATCCGAAGAAAGGTACGTATTACGAGGTATGCAGCAGCCGCATCAGCGAGGACAGCATCTTCACTCGCCAGATTGGCAGCGCGGAGCATGACTACACGCAGATGGAGTGGTACCAGTGCGGTCTGACGCACGACAGCTGCTGGTGGAGCGAACCCTATCTGGATGACCAGGGCTCGAAGACCTATGTCGTCAGTTGTTCGCACCCTGTGTATGACAAGAACCATAATGTGGTGGCGGTGGTGTGTATCGATTTGTCGCTCGATTATCTGCAGCATGTGTCGGAGTATCTCCAGATTTATCCCGATAGTTATTATTCGATTCATTCGCACGACGGCATGGCTATCGTGCCGGTTGCCGATACGGTTCCGGGGCGCAAGTACTATATATTCCGTAAGGAGATAGACGCTACGGGCTGGCACTTGGAGATTATCATTCCCGATGATGTGCTGTTCGCGGACCTGCGCCGCACCAGTCTGTTTATCTCGCTGCTGATGCTGCTCGGTATGGTGATTCTGGCCTTTATCATTATCCATGCTACCAATACGGCAAAGAAACTGATTGCTTCTACCCAGAAGAACCAGCGCATGGAGAGCGAACTGATGATTGCCAGCGCTATCCAGACGGCTATGCTGCCGAAGATATTCCCGCCGTTCGTGGACCGCTCGGACCTCAATCTGTACGGTATGGTCGATCCGGCGAAGGAGATAGGCGGTGACCTGTATGATTTCTATGTGCGGCATAACAAGCTCTTCTTCTGCGTCGGCGATGTCAGCGGCAAAGGCGTGCCGGCTGCGCTGGTGATGGCGATGACGCGATCGCTGTTCCGCAGCGTATCGTCGCGTGAGGAGCGTCCGGACCATATCTTGACGCAGATGAACCGCGATTTTGCGGAGCAGAATACGCAGATGATGTTCCTCACGCTGTTCCTCGGTGTGCTGGATTGCGAGACGGGTCAGCTCGATTACTGCAATGCCGGTCATAATGCGCCGGTCATCCTGACGCATGGCGCATGGCGTATGCTGGAAGTGCTGCCTAATCTGCCGCTGGGTATCGAGCCCGATTGTACATTCAAGTCGCAGCATGTCCAGTTGCATTACGGCGATATGCTGTTCCTCTATACCGACGGATTGACGGAGGCGGAGAACAGCATGCATGAGCAGTTCGGCGACCAGCGTATGCTCAAGATGCTGACTGACGCAGCGGCGAACGGACTGATGGCGAACGGATACAGTCCGCGCCATCTGGTGGAGACGATGAAGGCGGGCGTGGAGACGTTTGTCAACGGCGCCGAGCAGAGCGATGACCTCACGATGCTCGCTATCCGCTATCAGATACCGGCGCTCGTCATGCGCAATGATATCGAGCAGATACCGACGCTCGCTGAGTGGCTCGAAGGACTGGATATACCGGCGGAACTGAAAATGCCGATTAACCTGGCGCTGGAGGAAGCCGTGAGCAATGTGATGCTCTATGCGTATCCGAACAACCACGGACAGGTCTTTTTGGAGTTTAACCGTACCGACCGTCTCGTGTTCACCCTCACGGACAACGGTATCCCGTTCGACCCCACCAAACAGAAAGAAGCAGACACCACGCTCTCGGCAGAGGAGCGCCCGATAGGCGGACTGGGTATATTCCTTGTGCGCCAGATTATGGACGATATGCAGTACGAGCGCGTGGATGGAAAGAATATATTGACGCTATATAAGAAAATATGAAAACAGAAATTGTACACAACGGCAATCAGGTTATTGCCAAGTTTATCGGCCGGTTAGACACCCCGTCAGCCGTTCAGACCGCTGAGGATGTGAAGCCTCTGATGGAGGTAGAGAACAAAGAGATTATCTTGGAGTGCGCCGAATTGGAGTATATCTCTTCTTCGGGTCTGCGTATCTTCCTCAGTATCCGCAAGGAGGCTGCGCCCCATGGATGCAAAGTCATTGTGCGTAATATCAACGACGAGATCCGTCAGGTATTCATGATGACCGGCTTCGTCAGCCTCTTCGACATTCAGTAATAACAGACCGTCCTACGGACTGACAGAGCACAGACCACTGCGTTGACAGAACGGCTACGCCTGACAGACTGGATTAGATATAATGAATATGACAAGATGCATAGATAGTGAATAGGTCTATCAGCGAAGCGGTCTGTCAGTGAAACGGTCTGTCAGCGAAGCGGTCCGTCAGTGCAACGGTCTTAAATACTAAATTACCATGTTGGATTTACATGCAGAGATGCTGCTCGAGGAGTACGATGCGCAGCTGCCGGTGTATCAGCGTCTGGAGACGGTCGTCCAGCAGACGCTGGAGCAGGCGCTGGAGCGCAACGGTATTATCGTGACGGCGGTCAGTACGCGTATCAAGACGCGTGAGTCGCTGGAGGGTAAGTTGGCGCTGAAGGGCAACAAATACCAGAGTCTGAGCGATATCACGGATATCCTCGGAGCGCGTATCATCACGTTCTACACCGATGATGTGGATCGTATCGCCGCAATAGCGGAGCAGATGTTCGATGTCGATTGGGAGAACTCAATTGACAAGCGTGCGCTGCACCAGATTGACAGCTTCGGCTATAACTCGCTCCACTATATCTGCCGTTTGCCCAAGAAGATGGTGGATGATCCGTACTGTCCGGAACTGAACCGGATACGGTTCGAACTCCAGCTGCGTACCACCCTCCAGCATGCCTGGGCGTCCATCAACCATGATATCGGTTATAAGACCGGCGTGGAGATACCGCGGGAGTATATCCGCCGTATCAACCGTATGTCGGGTCTGTTGGAGTTGGCGGACGATGAGTTCAGCCGTATCCGTACGGAGATAACGGACTATCGTCGTCGCGTGCAGCAACTCGTGCAGAGCGGTAAACTTGATGATGTCCAGCTCGATGGCGATACGTTCAACAGCTATCTGCAGGCGCGTCCGTTCGATTCGCTCAACAAGCGTATCGCGGCTATCAATCAGGCGGAGATACAGGAGGTGCCGCTTGATGAGTACCTGCGTGTGTTCCGCGCCCTGGGATGCAAGACGCTGGGCGATGTACACCGGCTCAAGAAGCAGTACGAGGACAATGCGTACCGTCTGGCGCGCTATCAGTTGGGCAACACCGACCTCGACATCATCTCTTCGGCGGTGGGCATACAGAATATATGTATCGTATGTATCCTCTCCACCGGTGGCGGTAAATTAGGCCTCGTGCGGTTCTTCAATGTCGTCAACGGCGTTAACTCGCAGAACGAAGCCATCGCTGAATTAACCTATGAACAAGCAAAAAGCTTACAATTATGACCCCCATTAAAATCAATCTGAATGACTATGTACGCACGGGTGAAGGAGCCAACGGTGCAAGTTTTAACCATAAGACAGACCCGTCTATCATGATGAAGCTGTACTTCCGTAACTACGAGGCGGCGGCTTTGGAGTTGGAGTTGGCGAAAAAGGTCTATGCGCTGGGTATCCCTACGCCGGAACCCGGTGACCTCGTAACGGACGGAGAGCGGGTAGGTATCCGTTTTCGCCGCTTGATAGGCAAACGCTCCTATTCGCGTGCCTGCGGCGATGAACCCGAACGCGCAGAGGAGTACGGAGCTGAGTTCGCGCGTCTGTCGAAGAAACTGCATTCTGTCCATGTTGATATCACCCAGTTCGAGTCCTGCAAGCAGCGCTATTACAAGATGCTGGCGGACAATCCGGACTTCACACCCGAGCAGAAACAGAAGATCCACGATTATATAGCGGCTGTGCCGGATACGGATACGGCGCTGCATGGCGACCTGCAGTTCGGTAACGGTATCTTCATGGAGAAAGACGGAGTGCGTACGCCGTATTTCATTGACCTGGGTGATTTCTGCTACGGCAATCCGATGTTCGATGTCGGTATGGTCTATCTCTGCGCCTGCCTCAATGACGAGAGCTGGACGATGGAGGTAAACCACATGTCCAATGCTACGGCTGCGCGTTTCTGGGATGGCTTTGCCAAAGAGTATTTCGGTCCCGACGCCGATATGGACGAAGTGATGAAGCAGGTGAAGATTTTCGCGGGCCTCAAGACGCTGATGGTCGAGCGCGACACCCACTGCCCCATGCCCCAGTTCCGCGCTATGCTCGAAGGCACGATTTATTAAATTATAATTGTTTTGGCAAATAAATATCTTGATACGGAGTTGATGGACCGCGCGATTGTGTTCGCGGTCAAGGCGCACCATAACACCGAGCGCCGCGGCAAAGGATTTCCTTATATCATCCATCCGCTGGAGGCGGTGGAGATAGTAGCAACGATGACGACCGACCAGGAACTGCTGGCTGCGGCTGCGCTGCATGATACCATCGAAGATACGGATGTGACGGTGGAGCAGATACGGGCGCAGTTCGGCGACCGCATCGCGGAGCTCGTTCATTCGGAGAGTGACCAGTTCACGGAGGGTGTGAGTGAAGAGGACAGTTGGCATGACCGCAAGCAGGCGGCTATCGACCGTCTGGCGGCTGCCTCGCATGATGCGAAGATAGTGGCGATGGGCGATAAGTTAAGCAACATGCGCGCTATATGGCGCGATTATCAGGTAAAAGGCGATGCCCTCTGGTCGATTTTCCATGTGACGGACAAAGCTTCGCACGAGTGGCATTACCGCGGTCTGGCAGCCTCGCTGAGCGAACTGAGCGACACCTTCGCCTACCGCGAATTCCTCCGCCTCATTGATGAAGTATTTAAGAAATAATTGACCGTCCTGCGGACTGATAGAATACAGACCACTACGTTGACAGAACGGCTACGCCTGACAGACTGGATTAGATAAAAGAATAGAAAAAGATGCATAGATAGTGAATAGGTCTATCAGCGAAGCGGTCTGTCAGTGCAACGGTCCGTCAGCGAAGCGGTCTGTCCGTGAACAAAGTGAACAATCTACTATATGAATATAAGTTTCGATAAAATAGACAATGCGCGGGATTTGGGAGGCATCATCGGCGCAGGAGGGCATGCGATACGTCCGCATCGCTTGCTTCGTACGGCGCACCTGCATGACGCGTCTGACAGCGATGTGGCGCGTCTCAAGGACGAGTTCAACCTCTGCCGTATCTTTGATTTCCGCTCGATGGGTGAGTTCCAGGCCGTGCCGGACCGCGAGATAGAGGGTGTGCAGCATCATCTGCTGCCTACTATCGACATGCGTGCGGAGCAGCAGACCGGTAAACCGATACCCGATGAGGCGTTTCTGGAGCTGGACCGCCATATCGTCAACTATTCGTTCTATCCGGAGGTGCAGACCATGGCGGCGAATATGTATCCGTCTCTGATACAGAGTGAGTTCAGCCAGCTGCAGTATGCGGCTTTCCTGCGGCTTATCATCGAGGCGCCGGAGGACGGCGGTATCCTGTGGCATTGTGCGCAGGGTAAGGACCGCACGGGGTGGGGTGCTGCGTTCCTGATGTTCGCTCTGGGCGTAGAGCGCGAACGGGTGATAGCGGATTTCGACCTGAGTAATGAGTCGTACCGTCCGATAGTGACGAAACTCAACAACGATGTTATTGCCCGCGGCGGCGGCGAAGCGGAGATGCGCGTCATCCAGGCGTTCATGGGTGTCTCTACGCCGAACTTCATCTCCACACTCGACCTCATCGACCGCGAGTACGGCGGTATGATCCGCTATCTGCACGAGATCCTCTGCCTTAGCCATGACGACCTCCAAACCCTCCGCAAGCGCTATCTGGATTGAAAGAGTTACCGACATATTTTGGAGCGTTTTTTTCGTAACCTGCTATTAGACGAGCATTTGGAGTTGAAAAGCCGTTATTTACTCATCAATCCGCCTGCGGAATATGCGGAGCAACCCAAAGCGGATGGGGGTGATGTTACAGAAAATGTTATAGAAAAATCCGCTAATGTTACAGAAAATGTTACAGAAAAACTAACCGATAGACAGTCTCGGATTATCAAGATGGTTGCTCGTCATCCCTTTATTACCACTACCATGATGGCTCAATCTTTGGGAGTTTCGGTGATGACAATTCGCAGGGATATACAGAAGATGTCGCATCTTATCCATCACATCGGTCCTGACAAAGGCGGTCGTTGGGAACTTACTATAGTGCTTCGCACTGACCGCCCTACGGGCTGTTAGACCGTTTACACTGTTAGACCGTTTCACTGACAGACCGTCCTACGGACTGACAGACTTATTCACCCGCTATGTATCTTTGAGTGCATTGTTTATCTAATCCAGTCTGTCAACGCAGTGGTCTGTCAACGCAGTGGTCTGTCAACGTAGTGGTCTGTGTTCTGTCAGGCGTAGCCGGTCAATGCAATGCTTAAGAATAGGAAATCGAATTGCAAAATCGAGTTTGCAGAAAGAACTTTTTTTACGAAATATAGGTAGAATATTTGCATAACTAACATATTTTTAGTACTTTTGCGTGATTTTTGAGCGTCCGCATGTGTGTATATGCGTTAGAGCGGGCTAAAAGAAGAGAGGAAACGTGATGAATAATCCGCAATATGGTACAAAAGATTGGACTTTTGTGTGGTGCTAAGTGAAAACCTGGCTCCGCACTTTTTGTTGTATTACGGATATTTAATGTTTTTATTAAAATTATTAATGATTTATATTGCGTATTAAGAGTTCTATCCTTTTTTACGCAATGTGTAAAAATTGACTTTTTTAGGGCTAAGGTGTAAAAATTGACAACAAAAATCGACTTTGCGTAAAAAAATGACTTTTTTTCTCGACTTTGCGTAAATTTTTGCATTTAGGTATTGCATATTTGAACGAAAAGCAGTACTTTTGCAGCCAAATTTAAGGTACAGGCTATGCGTATGAACAAAAACATAGGTAAATATGTCTTCGCTTGGGGAGCAAAATCGATGCTCCTGCTTGTTGCTTTTTTTACATACGCGCATGTAGCGTATGCGAGCGAGAGCGCGGGCGATAATGTAAAGAGCGAGACGAAGGAGGCATACGAGGTAGTGGCTATCAAGAACAATCTGCTCTATGATGCTGCTGCTACGCCGAACCTGTATCTGGAGGTTCGTCTGGCGAGACGCTGGACGCTGGAGATGGGTGCGGGTTTCAATCCGTTCCCGCTGAGCGATGAGAAGTTCCCCAAATGGCGTCACTTGTCTGTGACGGTAGCTCCGCGTTACTGGTTCTGCGGTGCGTTCAACAAGGGCTTTATCTCGTTCAATGCGGCATACGCTCACTATAATGTGGCTGGCGGTTCGTATCCGATAGGCTGGATATATAATCAGGTGAAGGACAGCCGTTATCAGGGTGATGCCGTGATGGGCGGTGTGAGCGGCGGTTGGCATTTCGCTATCAGGGCGGCAGATGGTTAGTGCTGCCGAAAGTAGGAATCAACCTGTCGGTAGTGCTGGGCGGCAACAAAGAGAGTTTGGCTCGCCGCTGCGACTGCGAGAAGCTGGAAGAAGCTCAAGAAGTTCAAGAAGTTCAAGAGGTTTCAGAGGTTCAAGAGGTTCAAGAAGTTCAAGAACCGGTTGAGCGGATAGAGCCGGTGGAGCCGGTAGTGGCGATTGTGCCGGAGGCAGTGGTGCCGGTAGCACCGGTGGTGCCTGTTGTTCCGGCGGTAGAGGTGAAGAACGACCAGATGTCGCGTCTGCGTAACCGTCTGCTGCGTAGCGAAGATGAGTATGAGCCGTACAACCCGTCGATGGCGCTGAGTGCGGATTCGAGAAACGTGTTCCTTTATTTCGATGTCAATGTGACGAAGATGGACCGCAATTTCATCGAGAACGACAAGCTCATGGATAGTATCATGGTTATCCTCGGCGAGGCGCTGGCAGACAGCACGCTGCGTATCACGCGTATTCAGGTTGTCGGTTTCGCTTCGTTTGACGGCCGTCAGGGTTATAACGAGCAGTTGGCGGGTACGCGCGCAGAGACAATAAAGGAATATATCCAGAGCGTGTACGCGCTGCCGGACGATGTGTTCGCGGTTTGCAACGGCGGCGAGAGTTGGGCAGAGTTGCGCTACCAGTTGGATAAGGTCGATGATGAGCCGAGTTACGATGAGCGCGAGAAGATGATTAAGAGTTATCGCAACGGCGGCACGTACCGCTATATGCGCGACCGGCTGAAGAAGATCCTGCGTAACCTCGGCTGCATCACGATATATTACGAAAATAAATAAAGAAATAATTTTGTAAATAAACAAAGATAAAATTTATAATCCTACAGGCGAAGCCGGTCTTACAGTGCAACGGTCCTACAGCGTAAGCGGTCAATGCGAAGCATTATAATTTATTTATGTTTATTGCCGACAGTGGTTGTTATCTCGTAGAGATGTAGGTTAGGATGATTGAACGGCTTGGAAGCTTGCTTACGAAGACGGACATACTGCAAGACCGATGTGGGACTGGCAGAACAAAGATAGAAAATAATAGTAACAACAAAACAAATTAACAATTAACAACATTTATTAACAAACACGGAGGGTTCGTGAGTCGAGTGTAAGCTCGCAACGCAGCTCGACGACGCGAAGCTCCAAAATTTAAAACCAATTAAAGTTATGAAAAAGATTACTTTTATGGCTTGTGCAGCCTTACTCACAAGCATGATCGCTCTCAATTCATGTAAGAGCGATGAACCGGGTGGCAATCCGAATCTGAACGACGGCGACGTTGTAAAGACTGAGTTTGCTATCTCTTTCCCTTCTCAGGCAGTTGGTCCTAACAAGATGCCTGCTTCTACTGTTCAAACCAATGGTCTTACTAACTTCCAGGGTATTACCGGTATTTATCTGGTTCCGTTTGCAGGTCAGGATTCGATTATTGGTACAGAAGCACGTCTGGGCGCAAACATCCATTTGACAGAGGATTTGGCAAAAGCCAACATTGAGGGCAAAAACTCCAAGGCAAAGTTATATTCTGGTGTAGCAGTTCCTTTGACGACCGGTTCGTTCCTCTTCTATGCTAAATCGGCTGCAACCGGAGACAAGAATGTTGTTGGTTCGCTTGTTCCTTTCGATACGGCAAACAACAATCCGGCAAACTTCCAGTTCCATTTGGATACGATTATGTACCCGTATCCGGCAAATTACGACACGAGAAGAGACCAGTTGATGCTGCAACTTTCCAATGTGGCAAACGTAAACGATGGTAAGGGGAAAACATGGAAGCAGTATGGTCCTGACTCTGCTGCATTTAAGGCTATGTTTGAGACCTATGTCTCGATGACCGCTCTTTCGAGCTTCGAGATTTCGCGTGTATGGACTGATTTGTACAACTCGCTCAAACCGCGTCAGAGCTCCTCTCCGCTGGCTGCTGCTATTATTACAGAGATTCTTGCTCCGAGTTGGACATCGCTTGTCAATGATACTATCAAACTGACCGGTGAGTATGCTAATTTCCCTGGATCTTTTGGAATTCCTGACGGTTGCGTGATGACTAAAATTAACGGCGATAGCACTGCATTTATTGCAGGTAATTATACGGGTAAAGCAGAGCCTACCAGTTTCGTATATCCGGCTCAGTTGTGGTACATGGCTAACTCTACCATCGTAACGGCTAACAAGTCGATGAAGGATTCGTATAATGCCACCAATTATTGGAAAGATATTCTTAAAGATTATACCGATCTTGGTGCTCCGGCAGCTGTTAATACCCTGACCCGTTCGGTGGCTATCGTTGATACGGTTCAGTATGCTGTTGCTCGCTTGGATGTACAGGTTAAGTTGGCTGCTAATAATCTTCACGATAACAGTACGGCTGCTGACTCTATTGTTGATTGCTCCGCCGGTTTCCCTGTAACGGCAGTGCTCATCGGTGGTCAGAACCATGTAGGCTATGATTTCAGACCGGCTGCTGCAGGTGGCTATACCATTTACGATAATGTAATGGCTTCTAAGGCAGCAGAAACTCCTGCTGATATGATAGCTACTACTGGCTATTCGGCTATGAACCATACACTCCTTCTTGAGTCTGTAAAAGACCAGGATGTCCGTATCGCTATCGAGATGAAAAATACCGCTCGTGATTTCTATGGATACAACGGTCAGCTCGTGCCGAAGAACGGTAAGTTCTATGTAGTTGCTGAGCTTAAGCACGATTATGCAGGTGCAGTTGCTGCAATGGGTGGTAAGGTATTCAAGCAGGACTTCACCACTACGGCTAAATTGAACCTGAAAGACCTCAAGAAGGCTTACAATACCATTCCTGACCTCCGTACTCCGCAGTTGGAGATTGGTTTTGCTGTAGATCTGAGCTGGCAGGCTGGTACTGTTTATGAAATCGATTTTGAGTAATTCATTATTGATTATTGCGTAATTGAAACGACTGGCGTGCATATTATCTATTTTCGTTCTCTTCATTGGATGCTCCATCATCGATGATGATCTGAGTGCGTGCGGCGAGAAATATACCATCAATTATGAGATGCGTATCGTCACCGACATGGAAATGACCATCAAC
>CACYZT010000024.1 GCA_902778935.1 uncultured Bacteroidales bacterium | reverse complement strand
TACTTCATCAACGGACGCATGATCGAGATAGCTTTCTCGCTGGTCCACAGTTTCTTACGGAAGTTCAGGTCAACCGAAACGGTTACGCCATGACGCTTTGCAGCCTCGCAAGCGAGTTTCGTGATCTCAGCAGCCTTGTCCGAGATAGCCGGAGTGATACCGCTCCAGTGGAACCATGCTGCACCTTCCATGATCTTGTCGAAGTCAAAATCCTTCGGATCAGCCTCAGCGATAGCGCTGTGAGCACGATCGTAGATAACCTTCGACGGACGCATCGAAGCACCTGTCTCGCAGTAATACAGACCCACGCGGTCGCCGCCACGAACGATATAATCGTCCTTCACGCCATAACGACGCAGCGAGTTAACAGCAATCTGACCGATCTCATGTTTCGGCAGTTTGGTTACCAGATAAGCCTCGTGTCCATAGTTAGCGCACGAAATAGCTACGTTAGCCTCACCTCCACCGGGGATGATACGGAAGTGATCAGATTGTACAAAACGGTCTTGTCCTTCAGGACTCAGGCGAAGCATAATCTCGCCCAATGTAATAATTTTAGCCATAGGTTAAATGAAATTTAATTGGTTAATATGTTGTATTTGTTGTTTTGCTTTGTTTGGTTATTGTTCTGTAAAGATGAGGTAATCGGCATCAGCAGGATTCATGAGTCCCACACTCGGCGTGTACAAAAATATCGCCAGTTTTTTTGTGCTGTTTGTAAAGTAGTATTGGAACTCTTTCTGTTTGGATACACTCTCCCAGATATACTTTATTTCGCGTTCGTTCAAAATAGGGCTATATTGTCCGTTTTCAGTAATCATAGCGACGCGTTCCGTTCCAGGATAAGCGATGCCTGCATCGGTAGGAAGCCCCGCACGGAACTGCTCAGGGAAGGCCAACTTACCGCAACCGTTCCAGATGATTGCACCATCAAGCAGCAGGTTGTTTTTAGAACCATAGAATAGTTTGATATTTCCAAAATCATTGGGTGCCTCATATTCTGCCACGAAAGGAATCTCCTTACCTGTCTCCTGCTTACCACTCACCTTCAGCGCGTAGAAGCCTTCGTAACGGAAGGTCAGATAATCCACCTTGCAAATCAGAATATGCTTGTGCAAGTCGGCCTCCTGCAGATCACTCTCTGTGAAAGTGTCCGAGGGCTGCTCTGCACGCTGGTTGATGATTTGCAGGTACACCCCACCTAAATCAGGAAACATTATTAGACTGTACTGGTTGGCGAAAATGTCGTTACCCTCAAATGAAGCACTCATATTCTCCAAAGAGCAGGAGAGAGTGTCAAGGGCAGCGAGGAGGTCGTTCGGATTATTAAACACGTGACGCCTGTTGCCTTCCCCTCCCACGCAAAGGTGACAGGAAGACCTTACCAAATTGGTATAAGACGCTGATTGCTGTATCTCCTTCATCCATTGACTGAAAATCGACTTTGCTTTGTTGAAATCTTTAGTATGAGCTGTCATGTAGCAGTTGCCCAATGTCATCATAGCCTCTATCGTAATACTATCCCTCGTTTTGACATATGTGTTATCAACGAGAGTAAAGCCATTGGCTGTCAGCAGCGTTGCATTCTCAGCTTGGTTTTTTAAAATGCCGGCTTTTAGCAATGTAAAATCATTGCTCACAGCTTCTTGTACCTCTACCGGATAATCAATTTTCTGAGGTTTGTCTGGCAGCGAACTTGCCGGATTCTGTTGGCACGCAGCAATCATCGTTGCCACCAATGCCAGTAAAAACACCTTTTTCATCATAGTGTAAATAGTTTGTTGTTGTCTTTATTTGGTTTGTGTTTCCCGTAACAAGAAATCCTGTAATGTCTTCTTGTCCGGCAGGGAAAGCATATATGTGGAAACGAATAAGTTATTATCCATGCCGGCAAGGGCATATTCCACCATTTTCTCCCCTTTGCGCGTGCACAGAAGAATGCCTATTGGCGGATTGTCGCCTTCATTCATTTCGTTCTCCTTATAATAAGACACGTACGCATTCAACTGACTCAAATCAGCATGTTTGAATTCATCATCTTTCAGTTCTATGATTACGCTGCAATGCAGAACGCGATGATAGAACACCAGGTCTGCAAAATAGTACTCATCATCAATTATCATTCGCTTTTGACGCGCCTCGAAACAGAACCCCTTTCCCATTTCCAGCAGGAACTCCTGTAGGTGGGTGATAAGTGCATTCTCCAAATCATTCTCCGTGAATGCTTCCGGTCGCAAATCCAAGAACTCAAAGGAGAAGGGGTCTTTGATTGTTAAGACCGGTGCGGCATTGGTCTCAGTCCGTTGTAGCAACAATTCCGGTTTCTTGCTGACTCCTGCACGGAAGTATAGATTAGTTGCTATTTGTCGGCGCAACTCTTTCACGCTCCAGCAACATTTGATACACTCCGTTTCGTAGAAGAACCGTGCAAGCGGATCATCAACCGTCATTATTTCACGTATATGTGAAAATGACAAGCGAGAAATAAGTTCGTCAGCAGGTGTAACGAATTTTCCCGATAGCGTGGGGAGTATTTCTGTAGATTTCTCCGACTCTGTCTTAGTTTTTTCCAATTGGTGCGACGGCATCGCACTTTTTTTGTTCAATTGGTGCGACAGCGTCGCACTTTTTCCCTCCAGATACGTTTTTACCTGAGGATAATTGAGATAAAAGGCACGTGATATTTTTAGTAATGTCTCGTTTATACCGCGTTTGTTCACTTTCTCTGCAAGCCGTTTCAGTAGTTTGTCTCCATACTTGGCGCGGTCACTTCCATGTTGTTCGTATTCAACAACATAATAGCCGATAACATAGTTACGAACCGTTGCAAAGCGATTGATGGCTTTAACTGATGCCGAATATGCAGAAGTATGTACCTGCTCCACAAGGTCAGACAGATGTTCGAATGAGAATGCCGTTTCCTCATTCCACTTCTCCGGCAGTTGGTATTGAACTGCAATCTGCATATTTGATTTGTTATCAGCCATAATATGCTTTATTAAATTTTCTTTTATTACTCTTTTTCTCTACTACCGACTTACGAGAGACGTACGAGACGGATACGAGACGATAACTATTCACGATAACTTAGCGGTCAATCAGCCTCTCTCAAGCCACTCTCGCGCCACTTAAATCTTTCAATTTTCAATTTAATATACCCCCTCTATATATAAGTCATAATAATGTCCTAATCTATCACATTAAATGCAAGCTTTTTGAAAATTGAATTTTTAATCTAATAATATTCAATTGTTCTTGTGAGTATTCTTGTAAAATAATCCATGCTCATAACTGCTTTTTGCCAATTCCCTTGTTCATCAAATTTGGAAAAACGAAGTTCTACGCCATCACTTACTATTTTAACCAGATTTCCGTCTTTATAATAAAATTTATTCTCATACTTTTTTCGTTTTCCGTTGTAATTATACTCTTTATAGTGATATTCGGTATAATTCCCTCCTTTGCCATAAACCACCTTATATCCTTCCCATTTTTTAACATTTTTAACAGTAGAAAGGCGACCGATTGAATCATATGTATATACATACTTTAATACCATGGCATCTTGAGCTGTAGGTATCGTGTATTCCTCTATCTTTTGCCCTTGCTGGTTATACACAATAGAATCCGCCATATAATAGGTCTTATTAACAGTGTAAGAATTAATTTTTCTTCCCAAAGAATCCAATTGTACTCTTGTCAATATGCCCTCAATACGTCCGTTCTTATCGTAACCATATATCCAATACATGTTCTCTCCATACTGATACCTTTTCCCTTCGGCAATACTATCTCCAATAATCCATGCGTAATCCATAAGTTGTCCCTTTTGATTATAGTGCATGATATATTTTGCCCCTTTAGGTCCACGATAATAGCCCATACTCGGGTCTGTTACCGTTACTATTTTTGCATTTCCTTTGACCGGTGCTTTTATGTAGTCTTCTATCTCGATTTCAATTGCGAGAGAAGAAAATACACTTACACATAATAAAGCAAATATTAATCCTATCTTTTTCATAACAAAATTATTTTAGGATGAATATAGGTAATCTACTAATTCGTCTAAATTGTACATTTGCGTATCTCAAATAATTCTTCTCCCTTTCCTCTCGTTCTTCCTAATCTCCTTGAAGCAAAGCAAGGTATTGTGGGCGAGTTTATTCAGTTTTCTTATTGTTATTACAAAGCCACGGAGGGATTATTTTTTTGTTTTCTTCTCTCGGTCATCTCTCGGTCTTCGGTCGGTCATCGGTCGGTAGAATCAGTTCTTCTGATTTATCAAATTCACTACCACTTTGACCATGGTGTCTTTTTCTTCCGTGCGGCTCTCGGCAATCTGTTGCAGTATGTTCCAATATGGAACCAACTGGTTCTTTTCTTACTATTTTCTTGGGTAGTGCAAAATTTGCACACGGCAAGAATTTGTTCTTCTTGGTAGTCGCAAAATATGCGACAACCGAGATTTCCTTTACATAACGTGCAAAATCTACACGTTAATCATATCCGCTTACCTCCACTACTAGAGGCAAGCGGATGTGAAAGGGATTAGAACTTGAAGTAGTTTTTGGCGTTGTTGTAGCAGATGTCTTCTACCATCTGTTGAACGCGGGCTTTCTCGTAGCCGGTGTACGGGATCATGCCGTTCTCGATATCATTGCCGAGGACGTTGCAGAGCGTGCGACGGAAATACTCGTGACGCGGATAGCTCAGGAACGAACGGCTGTCGGTCAACATGCCGACCATGCGAGAGAGAAGACCGAGGTTACTCAAAGCCATCATCTGCTTCTCCATGCCATCTTTCTGATCAAGGAACCACCAGCCCGAACCGAACTGAATCTTACCCGGAACGGAACCGTCCTGGAAGTTACCAAGCATCGTAGCAATTACCTCGTTTGCACACGGGTTGAGGTTATAAAGGATGGTTTTTGCCAGATGGCCTTCGCTGTTCATCTCATCGAGGAAATGACTCATCGCTTTTGCAGTCGTAAACTCACCGATGGAGTCGAAACCGGTGTCTGCGCCGAGTTGCGCGAACATCTTCGAGTTGTTGTTACGGATCGCACCGTAGTGGTACTGCTGGGTCCAACCCGAAGCGTAGTCCATCTCAGCCTGCGCGTGGAGATAAGCGTGCTTGTACTGACGGATCTCGTAAGCGGAGAGTGCCTTGCCTGCGAGGGCTTTCTCGAAGATGGCGTTGATATCTGCGTCTGTATATGGCTCATCGTAGAACTCCTCGATTCCGTGGTCGGAGAGACGGCAACCCATCGACTCAAAGAAGTCATGACGCTTCTGGAGGGCATCTACCATGTCTGCGAAATTACGAATCTCTACGCCGGCCACCTTAGCCAGTTTCTCGATGTATGCTTTCCAAGTAGCGGCTTCGATGTTCATACCTGCGTCCGGACGCCAAGTCGGCAACATACGTACTTCTGCGGTCGGGTCTTCCTTCACCATCTTGTGCCACTCCAGGCTGTCAGCCGGATCATCGGTCGTACAAACAAGCTCTACATGGTAGTGCTTCATCAGGCCGCGCGGACAGAACTTCGGGTCATTGGCAATCAGGTCGTTGCACTTGTCGTAAATCGCACGTGCGGTCTCGGGGTTCAGACGTTCCTCAATACCGAAAGCGGTCTTGAGCTCCAAATGGGTCCAATGGTAGAGCGGGTTGCGGAAAGTATAAGGAACGGTCTCTGCCCATTTCTCGAATTTCTCCCAGTCGGTCGTGTCCTTGCCTGTGCAATACTTCTCATCCACACCGTTCGAACGCATAGCACGCCATTTGTAGTGGTCGCCCATAAGCCAGATCTGTGCGATGGATTCGAAACGTTTGTTCTCGGCAACCATCTGCGGAATAAGGTGGCAGTGATAATCGATAATCGGCATTTTAGCCGCGTGATTGTGATACAACTCCTGTGCGGTCTCAGTTTGCAACAGGAAATCTTTGTCCATGAAAGCTTTCATATTATTTATGAGTTAAATTGTTAGTGCGTTTTTCGTGGTTACACGCGCAAGCGCGTATTATCACGGTGCAAAGGTACTACTTTTTTTGCTAACTTATGTAGAAAAATTGACATAATTATTCTACATTGTACGTTTTTTTTGTGTATTTCAAAAAAAAGCAGTAACTTTGTGCTCGATTTTGAACACTATGGCTACGATAACAGAAATACGGCAACCCATTGAACCCGCTTGGAAACAATACGAACGGCTGATGGAGAACTCGCTTCGGGCTGACAACAAACTGCAGCAGGAAGTGCTGTCGTATGTCGGTTCGCGTCGCGGCAAACAGCTGAGACCGCTGCTGGTCATGCTCTCCGCACAGATTTGCAATCCCGTCACGGACAAAACGCTGAAATCCGCCGTCGCTTTGGAGCTGCTCCACACGGCGAGTCTTATTCACGACGATGTCGTGGACAATTCCGACACGCGACGGGGAATAGCCTCCGTCCACACCAAATGGACAAACAAAGTAGCGGTACTCATCGGCGATTACATGCTGGCGAAAGTCATCGGTCTCGTAGCGGAAGTGCGCAACATCCGCATCCTCGAAATCGTCTCCAACCTCGGTAAGAGCCTCAGCAGCGGTGAGATGGTTCAGCTTCACGTCGGACAATCGATGTGGATTGACGAAGAGCGGTATTATCAAGTCATCGAGCAAAAAACCGCACAACTGTTCCAGGCCTGTGCCGAAGCCGGCGCAGAGAGTGCCGGTTGCACACAACGCCAGCGTGCCGCGTTACGCGAATACGGACGGTTACTCGGACTGTGCTTCCAAATCAAAGATGACATCTTCGATTACAGCGACCTCGAGGAAATCGGCAAACCGACCCTGAGCGACTTGCGCGACGGCAAAGTGACGCTTCCCTTGATAGAAGCGCTCCGCCGGGCACCGCAAAGCGAAGCGGAACATATCCGCGAACTCGGAGAACTCCTCGCTGCACACAGCGAGAGCATCGAAACCGAAAAAGCCTTGCAGGAAATCAAAGCTTTTGTACTGCGTTTCAAAGGGGACGAATACGCCGTGCAACAGATGCTAACCCATAAAAAACAAGCCACGGAAGCCTTGAGTGTATTCCGTGACAGTCCTGAAAAAACAAGTCTGATAGCCCTACTCGACTACGCCATCAATCGCGTTCAGTAAAGACTAAAAGACCTCCTCTTCGAAGAACGACAAAACGTCCGATTTTACTTTTTTGTCTGAAATTGATTCTACCACCTCTTTCATAAACGCGTTAACGAGCAGTTGACGCGCTTTTTCTTTGCCGATACCTCGTTGCTGCATGTAGAAAAGTGCCGACTCGTCTAACTGTCCGGTACTTGCGCCGTGAGTCGCTTTCACATCATCCGCATAAATCTCCAACTGCGGCTGTGTGCGCATCTCCGCCGTCTCAGACAGCAGCAGATTCCTGTTCGTCTGATGTGCCTCAGTCTTCTGCGCGTCTTGAGCAATCTTCAGATCGCCGATGAAATGACCGCGAGCCTCATCAGCCAGCACAAACTTAATCAACTGGTTCGATGTTCCGCCGCCCACAGCGTGCTTAACATGCGTCTCCGTCGTCACTCGTTCTTCGCCCCGCAGGTACGCCAGACCGTAAATCTCCGTCACGCAACCTTCGCCTTGTTGCTCAACAACAATAGTATTGGATACATCGGTATGTCGGTCTGTCGATGTATCGGCTGACATGTTCAGCAAATGAATCTTCACGCGCGAACCCGCCTCCTGCACGATATGCAGGTCCACCGATGGTTCGTTGAGAAAGACTTTTTCGAATATTTCGCCTTTACGCAATACCTTCATATCCCTTCTCTTCGAGCTCAAGCGCGAGTGTCTTGTCGCCTGTCTTGACTATCTTTCCGTCTGCCAGCACATGCACAAAATCCGGCACGATATAATCGAGCAAACGCTGGTAGTGCGTAATCACTATCGATGCGTTCTGAGGAGTCTTCAGTCGGTTCACACCTTCGGCGACAATACGCAGAGCGTCAATATCCAAACCGCTGTCCGTCTCATCCAGAATAGACAGACACGGCTCTAACATCGCCATCTGGAAAATCTCGTTTTTCTTCTTCTCGCCGCCGGAGAAACCTTCGTTCACAGAGCGGTTATTCAGTTTGTCAGGCAATTCCAACAAGCGTTTTTTCTCTCGCATCAAAGCTAAAAACTCTTTCGGCGACAGCGGTTCTTTGCCCTCGTACGCACGTTTCTCGTTCATAGCCGTGCGCATGAAATTCGTCATACTCACGCCCGGAATCTCGACCGGATATTGAAAACTAAGGAACACACCCGCGCGTGCGCGCACTTCCGGCTCCATAGCCAGCAGGTTCTCGCCGCGCAGATACACCTCGCCGCCCGTCACTTCGTAGGCAGGATTGCCCGTTAGAACCGCACTCAGCGTGGACTTACCGGCTCCGTTCGGGCCCATGATTGCGTGTACCTCGCCTTCATTAACCACGAGGTTCACACCTTTCAATATCTCCTTGCCGCCTATCGAAGCGTGCAGATTTTCTATGCGCAATAATTCCTTCATCCTTTCGCCTTTAATTAATCTGGCTCATTACCACTTCTCCTACCGCCTGAAGCGTCGATTTGGAGATGTTGCTCATGTCATCGTTACGCGTGTGCCACCAGGACGCAAAACCCGTCGCGTTACGGATGTCATAGTGAATCACATCGACGCAAGGGATACCCGCGATATAATTGATGTAATAATGGTCATCGGTAATCGGATACGACTGTTGGTAGGTGAACAGCGCTCCGTAGCCCAACTGCTCTGCCGAACGCCAAATCTGCTGCTGGTAGTTGCCGGCATAATTCGTCGAATACATCTCCAGCGGGAAAACTGCATCGGGAGCACCCACCATATCCAGCACAACACCGAACTGATAAGGAACTTCAGCACCTTTCTGCGCATAATTGGTTGCCCAGAGCTGCGAACCCAGACACCATGTATCCTCACGTTCTTCGCCCGTATAGAAATGCGGAGTACCCATATCTTCCACATCAAAGAAGATGATATCCACAGGCGTCAGCAATGTGTCGCGCAATCCCAACTGACGCGCCACTTCCAGCAGCACACCTACGCCCGAAGCACCGTCATTCGCACCCGGCACATTGTAATAGCGGTCCTCGTAATCGGCCTCTTCGTCACACCACGGACGGGTGTCGTAATGAGCACCTAATAAAATACGCGGACGCGCGCCCGATGCGTCACCAAAATGGCCGATGATATTATAAATCTGCTGATTGTTCCCGCGAAAATCGGGCATAAAACCTTTCTGCAACTCCACTTCGGCACCGAAAGCACGCAACTGGTCTATCAACCACACGGCGCAACGGGTGTGAGAAGCACTATTCGGCACGCGCGGACCAAACGCCATCTGGCGCTCGATATACGCGTACGCCGAGTCGGAACTGAACGCAGGACGGTTCACAACGGGCGCTTTCTTGCCGCAAGAAACGAACAAAAGAGCGCACAATAAAAACGGTATAACGGTTGAACGATATAACGACATGTCAAATTGGTTTTAACGGCTATTGGCCTCGCTGACGGACTGATGCTGCTGGATGGCGCGGATAGTGCAAGCGATAGGCAAAGCCAGGCTCTCGACATGCAGCTTCGAGCAGCGACTCGTATCAACCGGAATAGAGTCCGTACACGTCAACTCCTCTATCGAAGACTCCTCGATACGCTGGCATGCAGGACCGCTCAGCAATCCGTGCGTCACGACCGCACGAACGGACTTGGCGCCGCCTTCACGCATAATCTCTGCCGCCTTGCACAGAGTACCTGCCGTGTCGGCGATGTCATCAAAGATGACAACATCCTTGCCATACACATCTCCTAACACTTTCAACTCCGACACCTGATTGAACTCCGGACGGTATTTGTAGCAAATAACCATCGGCACGTCGCGGTCGATCAGCGTGTGCAGTTTCTTCGCAAAATTAGATGCGCGTTTCGAACCACCCACATCCGGCGAAGCGATAATCAGTTTCTTAAGGTTGAGACTTGCGATATACGGAGCCAGCACATTCGAGCCGTAGATATGGTCAACGGGAATATCGAAGAAACCCTGTATCTGCTCGGCGTGCAAATCGACGGTAATAATACGGTCTGCACCGGCTGCTTGAAGCATGTTCGCTACCAGTTTGGCGCCTATCGACACACGCGGTTTGTCTTTGCGGTCTTGACGAGCCCAGCCGAAATACGGGATTACGGCTATCACTTTGTAGGCACTCGCTCGCTTGGCGGCATCGATCATCAGCAACAATTCCATCAGATTGTCGCTCGTCGGACACGTCGATTGAACCAGATAGACTGATTGTCCTCGAACCGACTCCTCAAAATACGGTGCGAACTCGCCGTCCGAGAAACGGTCCACATGCACTTTGCCAAGTCGGCAACCTAACTCGTCGCAGATGCGCTGCGCCAAGGCTTCGCCTTTGGAACCAGCGAAGACTTTAAACTGGTTTGTCTCTTCCATAATTTTTTTTAGCCTTTAGCTATGTTATTTTTTCTTTTTCTTGCCCTGCTGGGCGTTGTTTTGCGCGATGAGTTGTTGAAATGCAGCCGAGTCGCACGTCAGTTTACCTTCCGACAAACGAAGGATGTCTTCGCGAACACGCATGATTCCCGACTCTTGGTCGCGGTTCCACAGCAGATTACGTTGACGCATACTTTGCGCAATATAAATCTCGAGTGACTCGCGTTCTTTGCCTTCCGGTAGCGTGCAAGCGTAAGCAATCATATCCTGCACTATCCTTCCGTAGTTCCGCATCCGTATCGGAGCTGTATTTCGTCTTAATTGTAGTGTCATATCTTTCTTCTTTATACTCTGCTTCCTACTTCTTCCTAATCAGATAAATCATCGTCGGATAGTGGTCTCCGTAACCGTTCTGCCACACACCGCCTTTCGTCGTACGTAACGGCGTCCCTTTGTCCTTACCCTCTTGCACCGTCAGGAACGGCTTGTTGAAAATCTGCGCCTTCCAGTACGTCCAGTTACCCGACTCTAACTTGCTGTTCAACAGCGGCTCGCTGATGATAATCTGGTCAAACAGGTTCCAACTCCCGTTGTATGCCAGCGAACCGATGCCGCGGTCCAACATCTGCCACATGGTGTTGAAATAACCCTTCGGCTCCACCTCCTCACGATGCTTGCGCGCTTGCAGCACATCTTTGCAACTGTGGTTGTACGGATCGTCATTCAAGTCGCCCATAATAACGATTTTCGCACGGGGTTCCTTCAGATAAATGGAATCGCATATCGACTTAACCAGCATAGCCGCTGTGTCACGGCCCGGGCGGGAAGAGAGTTCGCCGCCGTAACGACTCGGCCAGTGGTTAACGATAATATGAATCTTCTCCGGACGACCATCGCCCATCATATAACCCGTCACAAGCAACTGCAAACGCGTCTTTATCTCGCCGCCGTCCGCATAATGGGCCTTCAACTCATGCCCTTTCACACGGCTCGGACGGAACATTACCGTGTCATACAGAAAGCCCACATCCACACCACGACGGTCCGGACCTTCTATCAGAATAGGCTTCAAACGAC
The DNA here is from genome assembly GCA_902778935.1 of uncultured Bacteroidales bacterium. Classification (GTDB taxonomy): domain Bacteria; phylum Bacteroidota; class Bacteroidia; order Bacteroidales; family Paludibacteraceae; genus Colicola. The sequence continues at coordinate 4,212 of CACYZT010000024.1, read as the reverse complement.
GACCGTATTTGCTGTTGGCTTCCGCACACAGGTCTTCCAAACAACCGATATTCTCCACCTCGGCTACGCCGATACAAGCCGCGCCGCGAGGATCGTAATCCGTGCCGAGTTGGGAAACGGCATAAGCCATATTCTTCACTTTGTTCTCATACTTGTACGCGGTCCATTTCATACCTCCGTCCGGCAGATACTCATAGTCGTTCTTGCCCTCGTCGTGAATCGTATCAAACAGATTCTCAAGGTTATAAAATGCCACACAACGGACATATTGTCCGCCGCTTTCTTCCTGCGCCAATGCTGCAGGGCTGAATAGCAGCAACGCCGCCATCCAAATCATTGTGCGTTTCATAATATGTAGTGTATTGGTCTTCATCCAAAATTCGCTGCAAAGATACAACAAATTTTGCATATATGCAAGTATTCAGGCAATTATTTTGCCAAATAAAATAAAATTTTCTCTATCTCATATAATTAATTTGTAGATGCTGCGAATTTTATTTATGTTTATGGCTGCTGAATTATTTTAATCTCTATTGAGATGAGGGTTGTTTGGATACTATGGGCTGCAAGTTCACTTGTGAGACCATAGTAGCTAAATAAGCCTCGTTGTACGTAGTACTAAAATAATTCAGCAGTGTTTATCTTTGTTTATTTACCTTTTTAACCATTAACCATTACCGCCATTTCCTCGACCCAAACACGGGTGATTCACGGGTGATTCACGGGTGATTGTCGCGTGATTCACGGGTTATTCAGCCTACATCAAGCCGCTATCAAGCCTCTTTTTCGCCCCAAATCAGCCACTTTTTGCCCTCCTTTTCTATATATATACATAGTATATATATACTTTTCGTGCCCTCTTACGCCAATAAATAAGTCCGTCAGCGCAGCGGTCTTACAAAAAAATGCGCTTTCTCTTGCATATATGCAAAATTTGTTGTAACTTTGCACCCGATTTAGCAAAAACACAAATTAACAGTATTATCATGGCAAGTGTAAACAAAGTAATTTTAGTAGGTAACGTAGGCGCAGACCCCGAAGTACGTTACTTGGACAGAGGCGTAGCGATTGCAACATTTAATTTGGCAACTACTGAACGTGGCTATACCATGCAAAATGGCACACAGGTTCCGGACGTCACCGAATGGCACAGCGTCGTTCTTTGGCGCAATCTCGCCGAATGGGCACAGCAGAACCTCCGCAAAAGCATGAAAGTGTATGTCGAGGGAAAACTCAAAACCCGCAGTTGGGAGAAAGACGGACAGATTCGACGCAAAACAGAAGTAATCGCTGAGAACATTCAAATCCTCTACCGCCCTGAGCAGTACAGACGTCCCGATGGCTTGCAGGTAGCAAGCGAGAGCGAAGAAGCTTCGGCACAACCGACACAAGAGACTGATTTCAACGATATATTTTGATGACCAACAAAGAGCGATATTCGAAGTGGACAGCGGAACTTGAGTTTGTCCCTGTTTTCATGCAACCCTGGTGGATGGATGCCGTCTGTGCCGGCAAACAGTGGGATGTGCTGTTGGTGGAGGATGAAAACGGAGAGATCTTAGGCGCCATGCCGTATCTCCTGCGCAAGCGCGCGTGGTACAAATATATTATTATGCCCCAGCAAACGCAAATCGGTGGTATTTGGGTCGCTCCGGAAGTGACGGGCGACAAATGGAAAACCGCCGAAGTGTGCCGGCAGCTCAAGGAACAAATGGACAAAATGGACCTGGCGTATTACTACCAGCAGTACTTGCCCGGCAGTTTATGCGTCGATGCCATGCACGCTTTGGGTTTCAAAACCAAAGAGCGAGTAACGTACCGCGTGGATGACTTGAGCGACCTTGACGCGCTCATCACTTCTTTTAGTAAGAATAAGAAACGGCAACTGCAGAAAGCGCTGAGCCTCAGCGTCGATCGGTCGATGGACATAGAGGACTTCTATCGCTTCCACGTGCATTGCCTCGCTTCACGTAATCGCAAAATCAGTTACAGCCGGGAGTTCCTGCTCGTACTCGAGCGTAAAGCGCAACGACAGGGTCAATGCCAAATCATCCGTATCACCAACGCGGACGGCAAACCTTATGCCGCAGCTTTCCTCGTTTGGGACAAGCACTATCTCTATTATCTCATCCCTTGCTACGACCCCGCTTTCAGCGATTCCGGCGCAGGAGCACTTCTTGCACTCGAAGCGATGAAACTCGCACGAGAGAAAAAAGTGCATTTTGATTTCGAAGGCTCGATGGATAGAGGCACAGCCAAACACTATTCGCAGTTTGGCAGCACACCCACGAAGTATTATTCCGTAGAGAAATACTACAAACCTTTCTTCCGTCTCGCCATCTGGTTCCAAAAACTCCGCGAACTCAGCATGCACTAATGAACGTCTTGTTCCTCACTCCGTGGTACCCGTCCGAAAAGGACGCAATGGCCGGTCTCTTCGTGCAAAAGCATGTAGAGGCGGTTCATGCGCAGGGAGTGGATGTGCGTGTCATAGATGCGACAACATGGAGCGGCATTTGGCGCGCGTGGCGCGCCTTGCAACGCGAAGGATGGATGCCCGATGTAGTACAACTTAATGTTATCCAGAAGCAAGGACTCCTCGCTCTCTACCTCAAACGCCGATATCATATTCCGTATGTCATCATCGAGCATTGGAGCGGCTATTTACCTGAAAACGGGCAATATAAACGGCTCTCGTTTATTCAGAAATGGCTATACCGTCTTATCGCTAAACATGCAGAAACGCTCATGACAGTCAGCCAGCGCCATGCAGAAGCAATGCAGGAATGCGGAATACGCAACAAGCAATGGGAAAGGATTAATAATGTGGTCGATGATTTCTTCTTTGACCGGCCAAAGACAGAAAAACAAAGGTCTGAACCCAAAACACTCTTGCATATCTCTTGTTTTGACGAGAGTGCTAAGAATGTAAAAGGCCTTTTGCGAGCCGCAAAAGCTCTATCCGAAAAGCGTCAGGACTGGCAACTGGTTTTAGTCGGCACAGGCATCGACTATCAAGAAGTCCGCGCCTATGCAGAGAGTTTGGAATTTCCTGACGGTTTGTTAGTTTGGACGGGAGAACTGACACCGAGAGAGGTGGCAAATTGGATGCATCAATCGGACGCGTTTGTTCTTTCCAGCCGATATGAAACGTACGGAGTGGTTCTCGCCGAGGCAGCCGTAGCCGGCGTTCCTATTCTTTCTACACCAGTCGGCATTGCCGAAGAGTTAGCAGACCTCATAGTGCCGCAAGAAATAGCACAAAACAAGCCCAACCGCTTTGCTGAGTTCATAGAAACTATCTTGTGGAATTCCCCACAAAATACTCCCCCTAAAAACGCCGACCGCTTCTCTTCCGAGGCCATAGGCAAAAAACTCCATTTTAGTCACACTCACTCTCATCCAAACCATCGTCACTAATTGGATGATGGGCTTAATCGTTTTTGATACAAGTCCATTTATTATTCGATTATGGAGCAACTATTTGGCTGCAGCTCTAGTTTTCTGGTCTCCATTGCTATTTACGAACAAAAGAAGGTGGACTTATGTAGTAGCAATACTTCTAAATATATGGTTCATAGGAAATCTGATGTATTTCCGAAGCTACGGAGATGTGCTCAATAGATGGTGTATGCTAAATGCTAGCAACCTGGACGGAATATGGAGTTCTATTCTACCATTCTTGCGATGGGGAGACTTGTTTTTCCCTTGTGTTACGTTATTATGGATAATACTCTCTGAAACCTTTAAGCGAGGTTTCTTTTTACCGTTATGGAAACGAATAACTATTGCCTTCATCGCATTTATCGTTTGTTGTCTTCCTCAAACACTTATTCACAAAAAAGCTGATCTGCCCATATCTCCTTTCAGTTCTTATTATACTGATGTAAGTATGGGGCGAGTTTGGTATTTTCACACATTTGGTGCCATTACTCATTTTGTCAACGAGGCAATTAATTTAGTTACGAATAGAGAAGGAATCGTTGAACCTATCAAAAATGAGGAACTTACCAATTTTATTCAAAAGCCTGATAGTGTACCGGAGCAGGGAAACATACTAATAATTCTTTTCGAGAGTTTAGAAGATTGGACCATTGGATTACAAGTCGATGGACAAGAGGTTACTCCCAATATAAACCGATTAGTTGAACATCCAATGACAGGACATTATCCGATGACAGCACAAGTCAAAGAAGGCAAATCATCAGATGC
>CACYZT010000023.1 GCA_902778935.1 uncultured Bacteroidales bacterium | reverse complement strand
TTGTCTCGATGGGTATCTACGCGAAGCGTATGTGTCCGTTCAAAAGCCCACTTGAGCACGCAATCCCATATCCCATGCACGTCCGGCCAACTCGCCAAACGGTGGATAACATAGTACGGTTCGTCGTTCAGCCATGCGCCATCGTAGATTTTCTCGTATGTCGGTTCCGGTGCAGGCAGGAAGGCGAAGTATGCCACAATCCGCTCGTCATCTGTGACCACAAAGCCAGCGTCGCGAGCGATGTCTGCTTGGATAACCTGCTCCGACGGATAACCGTTTATCCATTGGTTCACGTTACCCGAAGCGTGCATCATCTCCCGTGCCGCATCTATTACCGGCATAATAGCAGGAATGTCGTCATATGTCGCAAGTCGGATGGTACGATGCATACTATATCAAATCACTTACTTCTAATGGTACATAGTTTATCAGGTCTTGCGGAGCGAGGCGGAGTTGCATGCCGCGCTGTCCGGCAGAGACATAGATCTTCTCGTGCAGCAGACAAGTCTCGTCAATGTACGACGGGAGCCGCTTTCTTCAAGTCTACCTCACATGCACCCGGCACGACACAGACAAAATGCTTAACCTTGTCGCCCTCCAGTACGATGGTCTTGAACACGGCATCCGCATCTTCGCCTAACTGCTGAGCCACATGCGTAGCACTCAAGTCAGACTCATCCACCTTGTATTCGATTAGCTCGTACGCAATCCCTGATGCGTCCAGCAACCGGCACACATTCGTTTTCTGTATCTTCTGAGCCATTAGTTAATCTCTTCCAATGCACCGGTAACGGAGTCGATAATAAAGCCGCGGACGGTGATATCCTTGGGAATGAGCGGATGGGTCTGGGAAGCCTTCGAGCCAGTGGTTGAGGTCAATGCCGCATTCGCGGATGGTATCGAGTGTCTCGTCTTTTATGCCGCGCGCTTTCATAACGTGGTGGAAATGACTGTAACTCATGTGACACGCTCCACATTGGCTGTGTGCTACTACCATGATTTCCTCCACGCCTAATTCGTAGATGGCCACAATGAGACTGCGCATTGCCGAATCAAAGGGCGTAATGATCAGTCCGCCGGCGTTTTTGATGATTTTGGCATCGCCGTTCTTGAGTCCGAGCGCCGCAGGGAGTAGTTCGGTCAGACGCGTATCCATGCACGTCAGAACCGCTAATTTCTTGTCGGGATACTTGTCGGTCACATACTTCTCATAGCCCTTCTGCGCCACGAATGTCTTGTTAAAATCAATAATCTGGTCTATCATATCAAATCTCTATTTAAGTTCTAGTGTCGTAGCCAATTGGTCGGAACTTTTGCTGGTCTTCGCTCCAAACGAAGCCATTGGCGAACAGGTAACTCCTTATCTGCTCCGGCTCTTGATTGAACGCATAGCAAAGCGCTTCGAGCGAGTCGAATTCTTCATCTCGCAGGAGCATGTTCACGCTTGACACGAGTATCGCTGGATTTTGCGGTAAATAGTCCATATCTCAATGCCCTCTTACAAATTGCCCTTCGGGCTGGTATTCAAGGAAACAGCTATCCTCCTGCTGCTCCTCGTCGATTGCCTGTTGCTGTTGTGCTATGTACTCGTCGTATGTCATTAGTCAATCACAACGGCTGTGCCGCTGATGGAAATCATAATCATACTGTTGGCTTGTCCCATCGTCTCGTAGCCGAAGCTAACGCCCACGATGGCATTGGCGCCTAATTTCTCGGCGCGCTCGCGCATTTCTCTCTGCGCTGTCTCGCGTCCTTCGACCTTTGTACTCCTTAATGGTGTGACCCTCAATAGTGGGTGTGGTAGTAACTATCATAACTTTAATCTTTAATATTCATTACTTTTTTCGCATCTGCCAATATCTTATCATGGTCGAAAGCCAAAGGCGGTAACTCATTCAGCGGCCACCATTTGGCTGCAGCGGCATCGTCTGCGGCGGTCGCTTCCGGCATAGTTGTCATGGCGGCATAAGCTGCCGTGATGACGCGCCCGCGCGGATCACGCTCCACGTCGGAATAGATACCCACCAACTGCATGCCGGTCAACACAATGCCGGTCTCTTCCTCCAGTTCGCGCTCGGCACAATGTGCAACCGTCTCATCCATGTTGAGGAAACCACCGGGGAATGCCCAATAGCCCTTGTACGGTTCGTTGCCGCGTTGGATGAGTAGCACGTACATCTGACCCTCTTTCTCTGCAAATAGTACAGCATCTGCCGTCACACTTGCTCGTGGCCAACGATAGGCATATAGCCCGTCGTCTGTTAGTTTATAGTCTGTCATACTTTTATTATCTCTTTAAATGCGTGGTAGTTGCTGTCGTCGTTCGGACGGCAATAGACCGCAAACTCAATCGTTCGGAAATGATGGCTGAACTCTGCCAGCACATCGTTGTAGGCTCGTGCCACCACTTGCGGGTCGTTCTGGAAGGCTCCGCAACCAAACGCACCTAATATCAGCACATCCGCTTCGTTCTGTGCAGCCACCGTTAAGATACGACGTGCACGTTGTTTGTGCAGTTGGTACAACTCGTCCTTGCTGATACGTTTGGCATCGCCATCGCCCGGATTATAGGGATTAGCCGGTTGCTCACAGAGGTTCGGTGCCGCACAAGTGATAACATCCACCATGAACGGATCGACCAACGGCCGATAGTCATCGTCTTTGAGCACTTGCACGTCGGGCGTGAAGATGATATCATCGTTATGCAACGGATTGCCGGAACGACGATGCGGCGTGTAGAACCCATCCCACATGGCGCGCGTGTTCAGGCAGTTGTATAAGGTGGAGCAACGGCATAGACATTCCTCTTGCGCAGACGAACCATGCGTCACGCCTCCGCCGGGATTAGTCGCCGAAGCGAAGTTCAGCACGCACACATTCTGATCTTTGTATTTTGCTGCCGCTTCGAATGAACGGTTTTGGGTAACTATCACTTTCGCGTCACCAGCGGACCTTGGAACAGGAATACTCAGCGGTTCGTTTTCGGGAATGAATGTCTGTGCTGCTATGGACTGCTTCTCTGCGTGCGTCAGCTCCGCACTACCCTTGATACGCGCTAACGTATCTTCAAAAACCGATATGAGATAAGTTCGTCTATCCATGATAAATCAATATATTAATTCGATGGTAACGTCCATCGATTTATAGTCGCGCCACGAAAATAACGGTATTCAGTTTCCTGGATTGAGACTGTGAACGGCTCGAAATCGATAGCTGAAATAACGTCTTTTACCTCGTCTAATGTAGCATCCTGTGCGTCAATTCTACCAAGCGTGATGTGGATAAAGAAGTCCTTACTTATTTGTGAACCACTACTGATGGCAACCGTCCGAATAGCGTCGATAAGAGCCAATAATTCATCAGAAGGATGTGATGGTGCGAGGTTGATGACAATCTCTTTCCCGCTCTGGGTCGCAAATGCTTCCAGCTTGTCGAGAGTTATCGACGGCGCCTGCCTTCCAGAAAGGATTTGTGAAAATGCATCTCGCAGCTCCATAACGTGATTATCATTATGTAAGAAAGCCACGGTAATATGATAGAAACCATTCTGCCAACGCACAGGAATGCGTTCTTCCTGCATAGCATCACATAGTTCTCTATACCACTGTGCATTCCGCTGAACGGGTATTTTAAGTTCGAGATAGTTCTTCATTTCTGTCTTCATTGCGCAAAATTTGCGCAAAGGTACAAAAAAAATCTGAAATATGCAAGAAAAATATGAATGAACAATCGAATCATTGCAAAATAATATGATCAAATGCAAAACCACCTCTCAATCAATATAGGTTGAGTGGTACTCAAATAAGTCTGTATTTCTTACTTATACTACTTTAATAAACTTATCCAATACGTCCCAGAAGCATTGCGGGAGATAGACGTTGGGGAGGGAGGCGGCTTCCATGAACATCGGCGCGATTTCGTTGGGTGTGTAGCCAGCGATACCACAGCCTACGGCGGTGACGAGATAGTTATGGTCGGGATCAGCTAAGGCATGTTCTGTGAAGCGACCAACGGCTTTATCTAGTTCTACTATTCCATCCATGGTCGGCAGGGCGTAGCACAAGCCGGTGATGCCTTCACCAACGCCCCATTCTGCATGGAAATACTTGTGTGCGTAGGCTGCTGCGCCTCCGTAGTGTTGGCCTTCCTTGTTGCTGCCGAAGACAAATATCTGTTCCGATTTTAGGAAGTCGATATTGTCGGGCGAGACATGGTGGTTCTCAAAAGCTTTGATGCGCCAGATGATATGCCACCATTCGGAAGGCAGACGTTTGTACATCTCATGGATGATATCAGCAGGGATGACCTTATAGAAAGCTTCGGCAAAAGCACCGGTGATGCAAGCAACGGTGTCGCTGTCGCCACCGATAGAGATGGCATTGCGAATGGCATCTTCGAACGAAGCGGACTCGCCAAAGGCGGTGAAGGCAGCAGGGATGGTGCCTTGGCAGGTTTCATCAAAAGAATAGGTGCTACGGAGCGAAGCAAGATCTTCGTCGAAGGTGTAGCCGAGTTTTTGTGTCAGGAAGTCCGCGACATCACATTTTAGTGCTCCGTGGCGCATCATCCACACGCCTGCAGCAACCGCTTGGGCTCCTTTGATGCCTTCGGGATGGTTGTGTGTTATCTCGGCTGAAATTTTAGCGAGGCGCATGGCTTCTTGGCAGGTGGGCGCTACCCATCCACAGGCAGAGGCTCGCATTGCAGAACCATTACCAAAGGAGTTGTAGGGCTTCTTGAGTGCGGAGGGTGCAGCCAGCCAGTGGGCAAAACGGTTTCCGTAACCACCCATGGGGTCTGGGAACTGATGGTAATAATCACTCATGATCTCGATGAGGGAAGAATGTGTGTGGTGTTCATCGGTCAGAAGCCACTCCGCCACCGCCATACTCATAATACTATCGTCCGTAAAAGTGCTTGCCGGACTGAACAACGGAAAATCCTTTGTGTGGATGTTGTTGAACTCGTAGATACTACCTACGACATCGCCTATAATTGCTCCTAACATACTTTATTCTCTATTTCTCCCGCAGGCGGGAATTCTAAATACTCTCCGGTTGGAGGTTCGGAATTGAGTAACATCTTATAATCGTTATGGAAACACGAACACATATCGCCAAACGCAAAGAATATATACCCGCGTTGGGCGAGGTCATTTGCTTTCTTGAACCATTCTTTGTATTCCGGGTCTTTGCCCTTGCCCCATTTTGCGATATGGGGATAATGCTCGATAAACTGCAAAGCTATCTCGTGGGGCGTTTTGCCCTGCCATCCCTCCCAGTTGAAATGACCGCTATGGGTGTTGGCTGCCGTGTGCTCCGGTCCACGATAGATAGCACCACAAGCCTTAAGGGTGTATTTCTTTACAGTAGTAGCGCACCGCCAAGCCATGCCGTTTGGCGAAACGCTTGGGCAGACACGAATGAGTTCATAACCCATTTCGTGTAACTCCCGTATAACAAGGAAATACCTCTTTATCCCTTCCATATAATCGTCATGCTCTGCCATAAATCAATTCTTCTCTACAATAAATCGTACAAGTTCCCGGAGTTGAGATAATGGGTGCGACGGGAACATAGAGTCGTATTCGGCTTGCTCTGCTAGATTCATTAGGAATCCTGTTTTGATGTTCTCATCATATGGATCCTTATTCCATCCAACTATGCTGTCATCCTCAAAACGAACGTTATTTTTTCGCCGCTCTAATTCAAATACTATTGCCTCTCGTTGACCAGTTACGCCTTCTTCGATGCCGGCACATGCTATAACCATCACATCACTATCAGCCTGCACTAACATGGTAAGCTGATATATAACGCCATTTTCCTCATGAGCCTTCATGAGGTTGTAGCAGAAATGGTTACCTGCTTTCGTGTGACCTTCTTCTATCTCAATTAAGCCATATTTATCACTTGTTTGCTCTCGGAAATCGCGGATGGATGATTCTTTGTCAGCAATAGTTTCATTTAACAGACAAGGGTGCACATCAAAAAATAGAGCAAAGTCATTTGACCATATTATATATTCGGGTGCCTTTTGTCCTTCTATCTGGGCATTTTCTTTAGTTTTTTTAAACTCAGAAGGAATAGCGAGTTGATGACCTGATTCAGAAAGATATTGCACATCGCCTTTAAAGCAAACACCGCTCCATGATGATTCAGCAAAGAAGTCGTCTTCTTGATAAACTTTTGTGTCCGCAAGCATATCATCGAAGTCCTCTTTCGTCAGTGGTTCTTTAAGAACATACTGCCACTCGTCAATATGCCGAAATTTGTCTAATGGTAAGATATGAGCGAGGTACTTAAACCGAGCCAAAGCCATATCATTATTATCCTGATTCATAATGCATATTAAGTCGGCGTATGATACGTATTCAAAGTCACATACTTTGCCATTCTTTAACGAAATCATGGAGAGGCTAAGTTTTTGCTTTTTATTCTTTGGGTTAGAAATTGCCAGTTGCGAGGCAGTAGATGTCATATCTTTGACAGCCCACTGATTGCTAAAGAGAAAATAACCCAAACGCTTATAGTCTTCACCTCCGGTCGGGTTGTCTAAATCAATGGAGTATGCATTCAAGAGACCTTTACCAATAATAAATGGCGCAAACAAACCATTCATGATGATAGGCTCATCAGAATTTTTTATGAGTGCGCACGTGATATTCCATGAACCTTCTGTTTGCTCTCGACGCCATTTTAATCCGAAGCGTTTCTTTGGGTATTTCAAAGGTTTATCGCTATCTTCATCATAAACATCACCACCGGTTAGCTCCTGAATAGCACATACAACTTTTGGAAATAACTGGTAGTCCGCCATAGAACTCATGGAAAATGCCCGCACTTCATAACCATTTTCCTCTTGGTTTACTTCCACACCGCGGAGAGCGTACTTGAACGTACCGAAGTGCAAACAAGGGAACTCGGATGATGTAACAACTATTTGTTCGCCTGCATCGGCGAGAGCCTTGAATAATGATTGAGGTTCTATTTTCGTAAGGGTACGAATATTAGCACAATAACTCATGATAATTATTATTTAAGATCCTTTAAAATAAAACGGGGCAGACGAAGGTTTATGCACTACACGGCATTCCTTGCCTGCCCTTTGGCAGGCCAAGAGGGAGTCTCAACAGGGACTGTCAGGCCTGCTCCATGTATATCAAATCTACCAAATTATCTTTCTTCAAAGCATCAGAGAAAACTGCTTCGTTCTTTTTCAAGAATTTAGACCATAATTGATCCACCTTCTCTGCTTGCTCTTCCGTAAGCACCAATCCGGAATGTCCTTTATCCCACTCAAAGTCAGGAATTGCTTTCGTTAGTTCCTCGCATGTGAGGATTGGTAACGCATCAGGATTGATGGCTACATCAGGTAGGAAGTCAACATAATATGTCTCCCGTCCTCTGCCAGACCAGTCTTCATCTTTATATGGCTCCGAAGTGATTTTTCCGGACGCGACAATGCCAGTTTGACCGTACATGCCGACCTTTACCCAGTAGAATCTATCTCCTTTGTGAATCTGGCTCCAGTCCCATACGGACCAATTATAGTCCGGTTCATACTCAGTGACCATATCAATCAAATCGGAGAGATAGTGATGCATGTTGTACGAAGAGAACGCGGGGTTCCATTTCAAAATAACTGTTTTCATGATAGTCTCAATTTATTATTTCTTCTCTAACAAGTTTACCCGTATTTGCACTTGCTGGTTCGGGTGAGCCTCTTTGTCAACGTATGTGATGACACATTCGAAAATGTCTTTGTGACCATAGTCCATCATCAGTGCCAGTTGCGTGTTGTCACGACTGGGGATGTAACCAACATGCAACGCTTCTACTGTTCGCTCTTGTGCGTTCGCTTTCTTGGGCTTTCCTAACGAGAGACTAAATAACTGTGTGTCTTTCGGCAACTCATTCTTCGGAACATAGAACAACGCAATGGCATCCAAATCATGCTTGTTCTCATCTTCACGAACCATGTACAGCTTGTCACCCGGACGCATCTCGTCCAATACCAAATAACCCTCTGTGTGACCGAATCCGGCCAAGTTGCAGTTCAAGAACTCTGCTTTGTTTTTCTTCAGTTCCATAGTAGTATTTTTTGCAGTTTAACATCTTGATTTCCTAAATTCGCTGCAAAGATAATACATACTATGTGACACTTGAAGTCCGAAGCGCAAGAAAAATGCAAAAAATCTGCATTTTTTGTTTAACAATACATTTTATGCATGTTTTTGGCTTCCTCCTGGAACTTTTTGCGCAGGGATGCAGGCTCCAACACTTCCAGCGTTGAACCGAACTTTCGCAACTCTTGTATGAAGTCATACGTAGGAGCTACATAGAAACTGAAATACGTGAAACCACCTTCCTCTTTCAGTTCGGTTTGACTATGGTGAATAGGTAGCGAACGCATAAAATTCGCATCGTAATTTGTGAGGCGAACCACTATCTTTTCTGCTTCCGTAATCGTTCTATCCACACCATATTGGTTCTTAAAGAACGCTTTAGCTTTGAAATCTTTCGGCATCTCATATGACTTATCCACCATCACCAAATCTTTCATTCGGTCGAGAGCGTAAACGCGCGGGTCTTTCTCCTCTGGATGATCATCGGGTTTGCCTACCACATACCAACGCCGTCGGCATACCTTCAGGCAATATGGGGCTAATAGAAACGAGTGAGGCTCGCTGCGTTTATAGCCTTGATAGGTAGCATAGAGTAGTCTCTGCTCTTTCATGGCACTGACGATGGTAGAGAGATAACGTGAGCCATCCGATGTTTCTTCGAAAATAATACGGTCTTTCATGTCACCGGCAAGGTTTACCATGTTACTCACGGCAAAGGTATCCACGAGCCATGCACGAAGACTATCCCTATCAATGTCACCGCGTTCACCGATAGAATAGAGGTTGGTTGACCGGTCGCACACAATCTCTATGCCGAACAACTCGGCTATGTCCTCACGGTGGCGGTGGAGATTGCGTTTGCCGTACTCACGTTCGTGTTTCTCGTTGTAGTGTGACTGCTCCCAGCGTTTATCAATCTGTGGGAGAGAAATCTGTTTGGCGGAATAGATGGTGTCTAAGAGCCAAAACAAACGATGAAAGAGTTTAACTTGTGCTGCCATTGTTTTTATTGTATGGACTTAAGTCGATTAGTAATTTATGTATATCTTCTGGCGTGATCTTGCCTTTGAGCAATTCCAATAATTCCTCCTGACGTGGTTGACCCATTGTCAGACGATACATCGAGAGAATATCTATCAAGTGCTGGTAACGTCCTTGGTCAAGGCTCATCGGGTACATAGGCACGATACGTTCTATCCATTCCAGAACCCCGTCCGTCTTATGCGCAGCTACCACCTCGCGAGGCAGACACCAGAACGGAACCATTTCAGAATAGCCGTATTGCTTCCACTCCTCTTTCGCTTGCTCAAACATGTCATGCCATGTAAACTGCTCGGGGAACAAGTGTGCAATATTTCTACGTATAGCCAAGCATTTATAGCGGTTGATACGCCCTTCTCGTTGCTCCATATCCACAGGATTACTCGGCAGGTTCCAGTGCATGATCTTGCGGCTGTAGCGATGGAAGTCTAATCCTTCTTGACCCACTGAAGTAGTCGCTAATACAAACGGTCTGAAAGGGGAATTGAACGCCTGCTGCAAACTCATGTTGTGTTGAATACTCTGGTCGCTTGATTGCACCTTGCCGTTGGCATAGTCATAGGCATAGAATCGGTGCATCGCCATCTTCTCCTGATTCTTCTCCACTTTGGGCTTACAAAACGATTCTGTCGTATCTATATCTACCGTCGAAACACCTACAAACGATTGCATCATCGCTTCGGACACACGTTTGGCATACTCCTCATGATGCGTGTTCTCCTCTATCGTATGGGCAAACTCATTCAGCACAGATTGCAAATTACCCATCACGCAGTATTCCAGCACACGCTCGTAATAGTTCACGTCTTCCAAACGGCTGCATCGGTCAACGATAGCTGCACTCTCACGGATATTGAAGAGTGAAACGAAGTCTTTTGCAACCACATTGGCTTTTTCTTCATCATCAAATATGCGGTATAAACAAACAGCCGGTGAAGCAATCGCCATGTGTGCTAATACACGAATAACACGCGGAGTGATTGCCGGAATCTCGCTCACTTCCTCGCCCTCCAGAGCTTTGATAATACGGAGCACACCTGCACTTCCTGTCGGCGCATTCTCATCTATATCGAGCCCCTGAACATCAGTCTTAATCTGCTCCTCAATACGTTTCTGTAACGAAGCCAGATCGCGGATGCCTTCCTCAAACAACGCTTGCGGGTTGTATAGGTTTTTCAGATAACTGCTCGGGTACATAAGAAGCGTCTGGTCCAACTGGTGTTTGTCTTTCTTGTTGACCACATCCGTCAGACGTTGAGCACCTTGTTTGGCTTTATAACTCGTCCCCGGAAAAACTTCGCTGATGTTCTTTTGCTCGCTCTCGTAACTCAGCATAACGGCCAACATACGAGGTACCATCTCCCAACTGGAGAAAACCAACACCTTTGAGAAGTCTTTGTTCTTGGCGAACACATTCGATGCCGGTACACTGTAGTAAGGATGGCTGGCAGGAACCCATAGCAACAGTTCCGATTGCTTGCTGAATAATTCTTTGGATAGATAGTCCAGACGTGCATTATTAGGGGCTATAGGCTTGTACGTATAGACATGATGCCCTTTCAGCAGTAGCCGTTGGGAATTGGCATTTACAATCGGTGGCTTCGGCGCGTGTTTGCGTTGCGTTGGGTCATAGGCTTTCTCTATGAACTTCTTCTCCTTGTAGTGTTGCATGAACGAAAGCAGATACGGAGAAGACTTGACATACTCAATAGATAGGTTGCCCGGTCGCTCTCCTAATTCATCTCCGGCTTCGTCCAACAAATGTTGCATCTGGCAATAAGATAGAATATCCCCCTCCGAAATAGGAACAGCTTCTTTTCCCAATACCGACTGAATCAGACCCTCGTTCAAGCGTTCTGTCCTGCACATGACTTCGTACATCTTTTCCTCCGCCGCTTTCTTCTTGGCTACTAACACGTCCAATCCTTCGGACTCCATGTGGGCCAAACTGCGGGAATAATCTTCCCAAACGGTATTGAACTTCGGCTTTCCGTTATTCAAGAATCGCATCAGTTTCATGAAGTCCTCGTATTGCTCGTCGCAGTTCTGTTCGTTGATTTCCTCTAATGTTGTATAGGGCTTGTACGGTGTGGCTGACAAAAGCAAGATGTATGGTATCTTTGAGTCAAAGAAGAACCGGTGTGCTATCATTGTTTCTTCAGTAGCCAAGTCGGAACTAATCAGATTGCTAAAACGCTGGAACTCGTCCATAATAACCAAATCCGGTTCCAAAGCATCCAGACTAATCTCGGCAAAAATTGTACGCAAACGGTTGATGACACGAATCATCTCCGTATTGCTCCAACCGTCCTCCGATGCCATGCGAATCAACCCATCTATGATGACCTGCGGCACTTTATCAGCCAAGCTCTCCTGCATCCTTTGAATATACTCCTCACCGGCATCCATCACTCGTTTTTCATACCATTCCACATCATTCTTCCACGATTTATCAGATACGTAGTTCTGGAGTTGGAACATGCGCCGTAATTCCTTCTCATACGGCACAAGCACTTCCATCCGTCGCACATGCGCATACATGAGCGCACGTTCATTCTTACTTCCGCTTCCGCCTTGCACCGAGAAGGATGTGGCTGGTGTGATAGGAACGAGAAGCGTCCTCATCTCGCCGTTTTGGTATTCTTCTGTAGCTTTGAGTTTTGCCATCCTTTCTTCCAACACCAGATGTTGCATCGACAAACGGCTATCGGAAATGCGCAGTACGTCATCCGATTTATCTACCAGTTTATAGATATTCTGCCGGATAATATTTTGGTTGCTGCATACATACACAATACGGTAGTCATCATCCTGCGCATCCTTCCGTAATTTCCTCACTTCATTAACGACCGCACGTGCCATAATGGTCTTACCCAAACCCACCTCGTCGGAGAGCAAGACACGCTTCTGCTCTTGGTCACGACTGCCGTCGCCTCTGAAGATCTCTATAATGCGCTTGGCTGTCTCGCGCTGAAAATCCTTTAACATAGCCGCTCCAGTTGTTTGATGATATTCGTAAAATTCTGCAACATATCTGCAAAGTCCTTTGGTACAACCTCATTTCCAAGCCGGTCAACCAGCTCGTTCACGTCTCGCAACATACGCGGGGAAGAATATGCAACACGCAGCAGTTGCTCGTATATCTGCGGGTAACTCTGCTGCTGTGCGTTGGAAGAAGAACTGCCGTTTTCTATTGCATTGAACTCTTGAGCAGATAACAACTCAATGGGATCGTCCGATAGCATCAGCGATACGTAATTCATGAATTTCTCACGTGTATTAACCACGCTCTGATAGATCCAGTTATCGCGCATAGCAGGCATACCGTATGTGGGCACTTTGCACAATGCGCGTTTGCTCATATCGCCCTCATGTATCTCAAACACATAGAACTCAGACAAATGCAGTTTGTAAATGTCATTCATCTGCATTTCATTGTTCCAAGCCACCTGCGGCTGCTCACATTGCAAAGGGCGGATAGTAATATCAAAATCCGTCAGTTCGCGCTTCAACTCGCGCTTAGCCTGCTGCACGTATTTCTGCGTAGTCTGCAAACGGATGTTATACAACTCCTCATTCTTTCCCTCTGTGATAGTAGCACTCTTGATAGCACGCATCGCCCATTTGAGCGCGTGTTCCATATCTTGTTCCTTCTGTCGCTGCTCGGTTGAGTCAATGGCGGTCGGTTCCTCGATTCGGATATAGCGGTGGCTATCCTCATCTATAATCTCGTTCTTCATCCGCTCGAAACGCTCTTGCGCTTGGCGGAACTGAAAACCAACGGTCATCTCCGTGTTTCGATGAAAAGCGTTATTCGTCGCGTTAGCCGAACCCAAATAGAGGAAGTGCCCTCTGCGTTCGCCTGACCAGCATTGTGCCAGATACATCTTCGCGTGCAGGTTAACCGGCGAAACGCTGTTTTCCAGCATCGTCTCATTCACAGCATAAACCTCGTCAAAACAATCTAACACATCCTGGCTGATATTCTCTCGACGTGTCACAAGCACCTTGTAACTGTCCTTTACCCGTCTTTTGGTCAACTCGCTCAACATCTTCTCGTCCACAAAAGGCGAAACAATCATCAGTCGCTCCGATTGGGCAAGACATTCTTTCAGAGAGGGAGTATCTGGGGCTTGATGACCAAACCAGACAGGAAAGAAATCATACCCGTCTTCCATAAAAGGTGCATCCACATCAAACCGCTCGACACGCAGCATATCGTCAGCCATCTGGAGCACTTGCTGTTTCTTCTCGCCAGACGGCATTTGTTCAGCAAGATTATTCAGAAACCATTGCAGCGGCTCGTGCCGTTTGGCATTCTTGCTTCGTCTGCCTTCCGGTAATAATCGTCCGCGCATACTCACGATGACATCTATATCGTCGCTATACGTCAGATTCCGGCTCAGAATAAGCAACCTAATCTGTTCCTCATCCTTATCATTCACCTCACGGATAAACCACATCTTCGGGTGGAAGTTGGCGGTCATGCGGCTCGTATCCACCACTTCTTGAATACTGCTCTCAAAGAGCGAATAAATCGTCTGACTGTTCTGCGGTACTTGGATTCCACCTTTGTTGCAGAATAATATAAACCGATCGCTGCCCCGACGGATGGACTCCAATAAATAGGCTGGCGACTGACGGATAGTGGCATCAAACTCGCCTAACATTCCGAACGCCATCGGAACCGATAGCAACCCCTCAAAACTGAGCGAATAGGTTACGCCCACTGCGAACCGCACCTCATAGCCTGGCGAGGGTTGCAACAAATCGCTATACAGCAGGTCTTTTAATGTATCTCCTCGTTGTGACATAGTGCTTCGCGAATTTCAGTGATTACTCGATATACAATCTCATCCCAACGGAATGTCATCACGCGCGGGTCAGACATCTCGTATGCCTTGAACTTGGGGTTGTCTATCTTATTCCGGTTACCTTTGATCTGCCGTTCACGCTGCCTGATGAGTTGGTCGAGTTTTGCGAGTTCGGCAGGGGTGTTCTTCTCTAGATGGAGCGCGGCTTTGCGGCAGAAATTATGCACGCTCTCTTCGTTCATGCGCGTCCATACATGCGTCAGCACGAGACCCATCGTATTTGCATCGCGTATCTCCGGATGCTTATCCAGACAGGCTTGCATCATCTCCTCATATCGTGCTGCACGCTCGCTGTCTTCATTGCCCTTAGCAAACAGATAGCGGTAACGCAAGTGCATATAATATGCCCAATAAGAGAAATGAAGTGCCATACGGTATTGCTCTTGGAATTGCATCGGCAACTCATGCCATAGCGAGGCTAATTCCGGATAGAAGGGCGCAACCTGTGTGCCTTCACGCAGCAGATAAGCTAACAGCGAATCTTTGCTTGCAGGTGACATCTCTATATGACGCTTAATGAACTGTGCTTCACGGACAGTGAGGTTTGTTTGCAGCATCTCACCACGGTCAAAATCATAGTGCTCGCCGCATGTGGCAAACAATTGATTCAATCCGCTCTGCTCATCCGCATCAGCTCCGTTCTCCAAATCGGTCATCCGCTTCGGCATGTTGTCTAATTGACGCGAACGCTCATAGATAAGTGCCTCCAAATTGGCATTACTGCGAATCATGTTATACGTCCGTAACCCTGTCTGATAGATGTATGTCGGGTCATAACGAACGAACTTCGTCTCGTCCTTCTTGGCGGCGTCCAACATACTGCTGCCGGTGATGCCGTTGCGGTCCTCCTGCGAACTTGCACCCTTGTAAAGCATATCCGTCAGACGTATCTCCCAATGGATAATCTGACGATGCACCTCCTCGCGACTGCGGTATCGCAACTTCGCTGCTTCATAATATAGCGAGGGCAACACAGCAAAATACTTTGCCCTGCGTTGCAACGTGGACATACCTGGGAACATCTCATTGGCAAATGCATCACGGATACGACCTAATCCTAACTCATCAATGGCGGTCTGGTCGCGTACCATCTGCAGCACTTTCATCACACGTTGACGCTCCTCTGTATTAAATGTAACATACCCTATTTGCATAGCATTTATTTCCTATATGCATTTATGATGACTTCAAAATCGGTTGCAAAGATAATACCTATGCTATGACTCTTGAAGTCCGAAGCTCAAGAAAATTGCAAAAAAAATTACTTTTTTCCTCAAATTTTTACTAATGGCTCACATTGAGTCTTATTAACTACACGGTCACGCATCAGTTTCATATCTGTGAAATTACGGCTGATGTTTTGTACCATCTCAATATAATTATCGGTTCCATCTTCCTTTTGGTAATAATATGGTTTGATGGAGATGCAATTTTTATGCTCAAATATCGTATTAAGCAACGTTCTGTCTGAATTGCCGCATGAATGCCCCATTACTAAAACTTGAAATGGAGCCGATTCTATAAAACGCAATACGGCACGATAATTCGGAGCTTCTTGATAGCGGATAGACTTGACATTTCTTAAGCACTCATTTTCGTTTAACTCCTTAAGTCGCTTAAAATTTTCATCTATCTCATCTCCATAGCCAAATATAACACTCGATGGATAACTTATATCTCCATGAATATGGTTATCCGCGAAACTATCATATCTTTTGGCGTATATTTCAGCAGTGGGTGTATAATTGAAATTCAGGAGCATAATATCATCCGGTAGCAAGAAAACAGGCGGATATAAGACGGATGTTTTGTCTTTTGCTTCTCTATACCATTGAACCCAATTCCGAGTATCAGATTCACGAAGTCCGTATCTAACAATCTTATCGTCTATTAACGACTCATTTCGGGGATCTTCCAGAAACTTTTTATGCTCTTCTAATTTTTCCTCTCCTTCAATAGATATATCCTCAGGCTCGAATTGAGCATAGATAGCCTTCTCAATACTTGCTTTTATTTCTGGTTGCTTTGTGGTAACTTCCTTGATATATTGAACGAGCGATTCTTTTAAGAAATCCATCTGTTCATTCAGAGATTCCAAGTATTGTTGTCTGGCTTCGTCATTAACCTCATATTCCAGAGCATACTCTCTTAGCAATTTGTAGTATTCTTCCTCAATATCTACCCATCGTTTTGTCTCTATGCTTTTATTAATTCGCTCAAAGAACGGAGAAAATTTAACATCAAAATCAAGAGTATTCTGTACTATGTAATCAAAAATCTCTAAGTGTGTAACATTTTGATTTTCCCAGAAAAGATTTGAGACATAGATACTTAATGCTTGGCGTTGTTTTAATTCAATTGTGAGCAGCGGATCCTTTGATACATTAGAGTGTTCTTTCCCTAACTCTACAATTCTATGGACCTTATACCAATTGATAAAATCCGAATAGCGCGTGGGAAGCCCATGCGCTAAGTCGAAACCGTTTCCTATAAGAACAAGTCTGTTCATGCCTTAATAATACATCTCTATATATTTGTATGCTTTCTCAAAGACCTCATTGTCTTTGATTTTGTACTTGATCCAGAGGATGGAGCGCAGTTGGCGTTTCACCTCGTTCTGTCCGGCGAGAGTGGCAAAAGTGTCGGTGAACTTACGCACGATGGCAACCACCTGCGTATCAATATCGTTCACCACGGCTTCTACAGCAATCGGTGTGTCCTTGGAGCGGATACTCTCAAACAACTCGGTCAGCGCTGCTTTCGCTTTCTGTCGCTTGTCCACTGGCTGATTCTGCTTCTTCTCCTCTTCCAGCACTTCCTTCGCCATCTGGAGCAGTTCCTTCAAAAACTCGATGCTGGTAATCAGGTTGTCGTGCATCCTGTCTTTGAGCGCACGCAGTTTGTCGGAGAAGCGTTGGAATGTCGGGTCGCCTTTGTGTTTGCCCAGACGCAGTTCCAGCATCTTCTCAATCTTTATCACCTCACCACCTGCCTTGGCTACGTCGAGCACGCTGTTGATAACTTCCGAGTTGAGAACCAGTTCCTCCAGGTTCTCACCGATGTCAATCGTCTGTACGTTCTGGTGAATCAGTTCGATAGTCTTCGGACCAAGCACTTTCCAAATCAGCGAACCTTCTGTGCCGATCGGCTTGATACTCTCATATACTTGCCCAAGCCAGATATAATCGCTTTGGAACTCACGCAGGCACTCATCCGGGCTAACAGCTTCCCATGCCTTGTGCAAACGCATATAGTGCTGCGCAAAACGGTCGCGCAGGTCAGCGGTGTACAAACATTGTTGTGCTGCCGCCAAGCCCTCAAAGCCACCGACCTGTCTATCTACGTCCGGGAAGAAATCCAGACACTCCTGCATGAACTTTGGAATGAGGTTCTTTATCTCCTGTATGTTGCGGATAACGGTCTTGACGGACTTCTCGTCGAAGTTCAGCGACTTCGCCACATTATCGAATACACCCACGAAATCTACTACCAAGCCAAATTGCTTACGCGAATCATATTTTCGGTTCGTACGGCAGATAGCTTGCAGCAACGTGTGGTCCTTCATCGGCTTGTCCAGATACATACATTGCAGAATCGGCGCATCAAAGCCGGTTAGCAGTTTGCTCGTCACAATGACGAATTTCAACGGCGACAGCGGATCGCGGAACTGGTCAAGCAGTTGCTTCTCCTCGTCGCGCGAACGACGCCATTGCTGGTACTCGCCGCCTTTGTCATCGCCGGTGTGCATGACGATGGTCGTCTGGTCGGTCGTACCGAGCAGCGTATCCAGCGCTTTCTTGTATGCTACGCAGCAAGCGCGGTTATAGACTACCACTTGCGCCTTCAGTCCGGTCGGCTCCACGTACTCGCGGAAGTGCCGCACGATGAAGTTGCACACGCGGTTG
>CACYZT010000022.1 GCA_902778935.1 uncultured Bacteroidales bacterium | reverse complement strand
TACGCTCTATACCCTTGTCACGCAGGTAGTGGATAAAAAAGGCAGAGTGCTCGATCAGAAGCAAACCAAAGTCGGCTTCCGCTATTACCGATTTGATCCTAATACGGGTTTCTGGCTTAATGGCAAACCCCTCAAACTCATCGGCACCAACCGCCATCAGGATGAGATGGGATATGGCAATGCGCTTCAGGATTGGCAGCACGAACGTGATATCTGCATGATTAAAGACATGGGAGCCAATTTCCTACGAGTGAGTCATTACCCGCAAGACAAGCGTGTGATGGGATTATGCGATAGCTTAGGCATCCTTTGTTCCGTGGAGATACCGATTGTCAATGCCATCACAGAGAGCGAAGCCTTCACCCACAATAGTATGCACATGCTGGAGGAGATGATTCGACAGAATCGCAACCATCCATCGGTAATCATCTGGGCATATATGAACGAGGTGTTGCTCCGTCCGCCGTTCCCGAAAGATTCAGCCCGTTCCAAGGTATATCAACAGCATGTGGTGGAACTGGCGCAACAACTCGACCGCCGCTGTCATGAACTCGACAAGGAACGCTATACCATGATTGCTTATCATGATAATATGAAGCTCAACCGGGCATGCGGGCTGATGGATATTCCGCAAATCCTAGGTCTGAACATCTATCAAGGCTGGTATTCCGGCTCCTTTGGCGGGTTTGAGAAAGTGCTGGCGAAAGTACATGCAGCCATGCCGGATAAAGTATTGTTTGTCTCCGAATATGGGGCGGACTGCGATATCCGTTTGCGAAGTGCCGAACCCGAGCGGTTTGACTATACCTTAGATTATGCCTTATTGTTCCACCGCCATTATCTGGATGTCATTCGCCGCACGGACTACCTCGCCGGAGCTGCAGCGTGGAACTTCAACGATTTCTCTTCTGAAACGCGCGGTGGTGCTATGCCGCACTTCAACCTGAAAGGTCTGGTAACGACGCATCGCATACCCAAACCGACCTATTGGTTCTATCAGGCCGAACTGGCAGCAGATGCTGTTGTACGACAGGCGGCAAAGGAGCACTTGGAAGCCGGTTTGTCTATGCCTGCTTCCAGTCAAAAGGCATACATGTTGGGTTCGAAACGGATTTTTTTAGATACGGTCCGTAATACTGTATGGCAACCCATACCGGCTGACTATATTACCGGCGGCTATCCCTACGTGGTAAAGACTAACCGCGGACGCATTCCGGCTACGGAACTTGGTATTTTAGGAACGGACATAGACCCGATATACCAAACGGCACTCGTGGATGCACAGAGTATCGACATTCCCATTGAGAACGGTATGTACCAAGTTACCTTGTGTTGGGCGGAACTCCAGCGTGCCGGCGACCCGCAAACATCGGTTTATAACCTGGGCAATGATGCCCTTCGAGAGGACTTCGAAGGACGGGAAATGAATGTTTGGTTACAAGATAGTCTTGTCGTGTGCGGGCTGAACCTGACGGAGCAATACGGAGCCTATCAGGCGCATGATGAATCCTATGTAATCCATGTGACTGACGGATTTGTGCATGTTAGGATGGAAGCTCTTACCGGCAAAACATTGCTAAATGCCGTTTTAGTAAAACCTTGCTTCCGATAATTCTTAGTCAGTCTAATATACTATAGTTTGTTCAACTAAATATAGTTATACTATGAAGTTAATGGATATTATGCAACCCTCTTTCAAGGAGAGTGCACAACAAAAAGAGTGGAACGCAAAAGGTTACCAATTGCCTTCCTTTGACATCGAAGCCGTACGTCGCAAAACGCATGACGAACCAACTTGGGTACATTTCGGCGGCGGAAATATCTTTCGCGCTTTCCCTGCCGCTATCCTCAATGATGCGCTTAATACCGGCAAGTATGATCGAGGTGTTATCATGGCCGAGACTTTCGACTATGAGATAGTGGATAAAGCGTATGCTCCCTATGACAATCTCTCTTTGCTCGTCAGCCTTAAATCCGACGCGACAATAGAGAAGAAAGTCATAGCTTCTGTCACCGAGTCCCTCAAGGCAGACTATCAGTTCCAAGATTGGCAACGTCTCAAAGATATTTTCTGCAAACCCTCCCTCCAGATGATTTCTTTTACCATTACAGAGAAAGGGTATAGTTTCAATGACTCTGACCTTGCTCGTGGACTGCAGCCTGTCTTTGCGATGGGTAAGGTCACAGTGCTGTTGTATGAGCGATTTAAGGCGGGTGCGCTCCCGCTCACTGTGCAGAGCATGGACAACTGCTCCCACAACGGAGATAAAGTGAAAGCCGGTGTCATGGCGTATGCTGAGCGATGGGTCGACGATGCACTTGTGCCCGTAGCTTTCCTCGATTACTTGCGCGATGAGACCAAAATCACCTTCCCTTGGTCTATGATAGATAAAATTACACCACGTCCGCATGCTAAAGTCAAAGAGATGCTTGCCGATGATGGGTTTGAAGATAATGACTATATTGAGACAGAAAAACATACCTTTACCGCACCTTTCGTTAATGCCGAAGAAGTGCAGTACCTGGTGATTGAAGACCATTATACCAACGGTCGTCCGCCGCTGGAGTTAGGTGGAGTCCTCTATACTTCACGGGAGATAGTGGATAAAGTGGAAACGATGAAAGTGACCACCTGTCTCAACCCCCTTCATACCTCAATGGCACTCTATGGATGCCTGCTCGGATATACCCTCATCTCAGCAGAGATGGCAGATCCGGACATCCGGTCTCTTATCCAGAAAATAGGCTATATCGAGGCTATGCCCGTTGTTACAGACCCGGGTATCTTAAACCCATACGAGTTCATCGGTGATGTCATCAATAAACGGCTTCCCAATCCTTTTATGCCCGATGCACCGCAGCGTATCGCTATGGACACCTCGCAGAAACTGCCGATTCGTTTCGGCGAGACACTCAAGAAATACGAGGCACGCGGTCTCGACAAGGACAACCTCATCCTCATCCCGCTCGTACTCGCAGCCTATGCACGTTATCTCAAGGGTATTCAAGACGATGGAACACCCTTCGAGTGCTCACCTGACCCGCTACTCGATGAACTACAGGCAATCATCGCGCCCCTGCAGATAGGACAGCCTGATCAAGACTGGTCTCCACTTAGACGACTCTACTCTCGCAAGGATGTCTTTGCTGTTGATCTTTATGCTATCGGATTGGGAGAACGAATTGAAGAACTCGCAAAGAATCTGTTCTCACATTATGGTGCCGTGCGCGAGACCCTTCATAAATATGTAATTGCAAGATAATATGGAAAGAACTTGGAGATGGTTTGGCAAGAAAGATAAGATCACTCTTGCCATGTTAAAACAAATAGGCGTCGAAGGCATCGTCACAGCCCTGCATGATGTGCCACTCGGACAAGTATGGACACAAGAGGCTATTCATGACCTCAAGACCTATATCGAGTCCTATGGCCTCAAATGGTCTGTCGTCGAATCACTACCCGTCGTGGAAACAATTAAATACGGAGGTCCCGATCGCGACCAACAAATAGAAGTCTACAAAGAATCTCTCCGTAACCTCGGTAAAGAAGGTATCCACTGCGTCTGCTATAACTTCATGCCCGTCCTCGATTGGGCACGAACCGACTTGATGCATACCAACCCAAACGGCAGTACCAACCTCTATATGGACTGGGGTGCATTTGCTTATTTCGATATCTACCTCCTCAAACGTGACGGAGCACGGGAAGACTGGGAAACTTTCTCCCGCGAACATGCGTCATGGAACCGCGACCTTGTAGCCGAGGCAGAAGCAATGGCGGCTAAAGCGACGCCCGAATCCGACCATGCTCTCGTGGAGAATATTGTTATCAAGACCCAAGGATTCGTTAGCGGCAATTTCCATGAAGGAGACGAGCATCCGCTCGAACTATTCCGCAAACTTCTGAAACTCTATAAAAACGTGGATAAAGCACAACTGCAAACTAATATGCATTATTGGCTCAATGCTATCATGCCCATCTGCGATGAGTATGATATCAACATGTGTGTCCACCCCGATGACCCCCCATATCCCGTCTTCGGCTTGCCTCGAATAGTGCGCAATGATGCCGACATCGCTTGCTTCCTTGATGCCGTACCTAATCCGCATAACGGTCTCACTTTCTGTGCCGGAAGTCTTTCCGCCGGAGAAGAAAATGATGTAGCAGCATTAGCTCGCAAGTATGCCGACCGTACCCACTTTGTACATCTCCGTTCTTGTCATATTTTCCCTAACGGAGACTTCACTGAAGCTTCTCACCTTGGAGGAAGAGCGGACATCGTCGAATTGTGCAGGATATTTGAGAATGCCGAACTGACAGGAAAACCCAATTCCGGACATGGGCTATCTATGCGCGTGGATCATGGCATGACCTTCACCGACCAACCCGGAGGTATCATGGACGAGTCGTCTCATGGTCACAATGCCGGCTATACTCTTCTCGGACGTATGTTCGCTCTTGGCCAAGTGCAAGGTATCTTGGCTACTGTTGATGACGAACTGGGTATCCCTTATCACCAACCGGGATTTTATGATTAAAAAGGTATAGAAAGCGATGAAACGAAAGATTTTTCAACTCATTCTGCTTTGGATATCTGGGGTAACACTTTCTGCTCAGACCACAGAACCAATGCCGGCACTAATTGAACGTGGACTTAGCAGAGCGCGCGAGCAGGCACTCGTAATGGCGGATTCCCTAATGCAACATCCGGGGGTGTTACCTAAAACATTCGAAAACGGGAAGTTGGAGTATTGTTCTGCACAAGATTGGGTATGTGGGTTTTATCTCGGCGAACTATGGCATCTGGTTGCAGATGCATCTGCAGAACAAACTCAGAATCTTAGGCAAAAGGCTTTATTGCTGACTCCTCGTATTCTTCCTGCCCGCCATGTCACTTCGCATCATGATGTGGGATTTATGCTATATGACGGGTTGAGTATAGCATATTCGCTCACTGGAGATACTGCATATTATAATGCGATGCTGGAGGGTGCAGGACATTTGAAAAATCGTTTCTCTCCAATTACGGGAGTTACACGCTCATGGAATAAGAAAAATAACTGGACTTATCCTGTTATTATAGACAATATGATGAATTTGGAATTGCTATGCTGGGCAACGAAGGTAACGGGAGATACGACCTTCATGCATGTGGCTAATACGCATGCGCAGACGACTATGCGCAATCATTTCCGTTCCGATTATTCTTCATTCCATGTGGTGGCATATGATGAACACAGCGGTAAAGTGTTGGAGCGTCGCACGTTTCAAGGCCTAAATGACTCTTCTTCGTGGGCTCGTGGACAGGCATGGGCGGTGTATGGATACACCATGCTCTATAGAGAGACTGGAAATTCGTCTTATCTGAGCCATGCTAAAGGAGTGGCAAATTATATCCTCTCCCATCCCAATCTGCCGGCAGACTATATTCCATATTGGGATTTTTCAGATACTACGGATAATGCCTTTCGGGATGCGTCTGCGGCAGCTTGTATGGCGAGCGCTCTAACCGAATTGAGCACCTTGGACCCCAATCCTCAAAGTGCACATCGCTGGCTCGAAGCGGCACAAAAGATGATACGTACTTTATCATCCCCAACTTATCTGGCTCAAAAAGGAACAAATGGCGGATTCCTGCTCATGCATAGTGTGGGCAATATGCCCAAAAATAGGGAAGTAGATACTCCGTTGTCGTATGCAGATTACTACTATGTGGAAGCACTTTTGCGCTTGAAAACAATTTTGACACCGACAGCAGTGCAAGACCGAACTTATTGGATTAAACAATTAACCACAATTGCTGATCCGGTAATCCGCAATCTGGCAAATGGGACGCTTCGCCGGAATATGCCATATGAGGGTAGTAAAGGACGGCAAACAGCCGCATATCTTGAAGCAGGCGGGCGAACAATCTTAGGCCTGAGTGCATGGCTGCAATTGGGTGAAGATTCCACTGCGGAAGGAAAATTGAGAGGAGAATATATCCGTCTTACGCAGAATGCTATCCGTCAGTTGGTCGATCCGCAGTCTCCTGATTATACCGCTTTTTCCTATTGCTATAATAGCGACCGCGATAAAATGAACAACCAGCCCTTGGTTGATGCGGCTTTCTTGGCACAAGCTATATTGCACGCTCCGAAACCGTTATGGACAGATTTGGATGATTTGACCCGACAGCACTTGTTGACCGAGTTTAAACGTAGTAGAGGTATTGTGCCGAATGAGAGTAATTGGTTGTTGTTTACATCCATTGTGGAGGCATTCATGCTGGAAACTACGGGCTCATGCGATACGTTACGACTGATGTATGGCGTGAATCGTTTTCTCAAAGAAGGATGGTATAAAGGTGATGGAGTATACGGAGACGGACAGGAATTCCATGCGGATTATTACAATAGTTTTGTAATAGCTCCCATGCTTGCAGATATATGCGAAGTGCTGATTCGGCATCAAATGTTGACGAATGACGAGTATCAGGAGCAAATCAGACGCCAGACACGCTATGCTGCTATCTTGGAACGTCAGATTATGCCGGATGGTTCGTTTCCGGTTTGTGGTCGCTCTATATGCTATCGATATGCGTGTTTCTATCACCTGTCACTCACAGCATGGTATCATCGTCTCCCGACGGATGTGTCCCCTGCGCAAGTGCGATGCGCGATGACTGCAATGATGAAGAGTATCAATTCGAATGAGAATCTCAGTCCCAACGGGTGGTTGTATTTAGGATTTAGTGGACATCAACCTTCATTGGCTGAAGACTATATCAATACCGGCTCTTTGTATCTATGTACTGCTGCATTCTCTGCGTTAGGATTACAACCGACGGATATGTTTTGGTCTGCTCCCTATACTCAGTGGACATCTGTTAAAGCATTTTGTGGAACCGATATCCCTGCTGACCATGCATATAAAACAAAGATGTAAATAAGAAAAAAGTTTTTTCGTAATAATTAAATTTTTCCCCGCTGCACGAGAGTGTCGCGGGGTTTTTTATGTCTAATACCGCATGGATAACCTGCCCCGGCTCTAAACCGAGACCCCCTCCGTTTTTGCTTGTTTGACCATATCCGGAATCATACCCTCACCGCATGATTCTTCTTGGCAGTTCAGCCGTCTAACAGACGGATTCTCATTCCTGCGTCTCGCCGTGCTCTTCTTGGTAGTTACGCCGCCTAGTAGACGGCATACTTTGTTATTTTTATCGTTTTTTTCTTGCATATATGATAAAAATGTTGTACCTTTGCACTCGCAATGATGCGACACTGCATTATACCGCGCAGAATGCCGCGCGATACATAGTAATAGACACAGAGCTTTAGCTCTTATTCTTCAATCTCGAATTCTGGAAAAATTCATTCAGCGGGAATAAGTCACTAAAGTTCACGCATTGGCGTGGACTATATTGTACTTATATGCTGAATGGTTTTCCAGAGCCTGAGATTGATATAAGCGACATATAGTTCACGTCTTTTTTGTACTTTTCCCTAAAAACATAAAAAACGAAAAAAAATAAACTCTCGATTAGGGGATAATATCATCATAACTGTCTAACAGATAGAAGCGCTTATGAAATTATTTGCTAAAAATGCATCTGCCTCGCTTGACAAAGAGCGTGAGTTTGAGGATATATATAACAGGTACGCGCGCAAGATTTACGGATTTGCTATTCGTTTGTCTGACGGCGATACGTATCTGGCGGAGGAGATTTTGCAGACTACGTTCATGCGTCTGTGGGAGCATTGGGATGAACTCGAGAACCGCGAATCGGTGTTGAATTATCTCTTCGCTTCCGCAAAGAATACGTTCCTTAATTATTGCGAGCACGAGACCATCCACCATGTTTATGAGGAGTACGTGTTGCGTCATGGCGTTGAGGAGAGTGCGGAGAGCGAAGAAAAACAAGATGCAGACTCATTGGAGAACTATCTCCGAGATTTGGTGGAAAGCATGCCGCCGATGCGTAAAAAAGTATTCGTCATGAGCCGCTATCAGCATAAGACCAATCGCGAAATCGCGCAGGAACTGCAGATTAGCGAAAAGACGGTAGAGGTGCATATCACGCTTGCACTTCGTGAGTTAAGAAACCGATTGAATGATTAATAATAATAATCCTGTTGATATGAACGATTTGATGCGAAAATATTTGCAAGGTCAGGCTACGGAGCAGGAGCGTATGACGCTGCTTGCCCATCTTCGAGCAGATGAGCAGATTGGCAACTGGCTGCGTGCGGAGATGGAGTTCTCCGATAGTAAGATGCCGCAACCTGTGCAGGAGCGTATATTGCGCAATATCATGGGGAGTCGGCGACCGTCAGCCGGGCGTAACGCACGTTCCTATTTCCTTATGGCTGCCTGCATCTCCCTGTTAGCGGTTTTATGCGGCTTGGTCGGCATGCTGCTTTGGCAGAATAATGCAAGAAATAATATGCTGTGTGCCGATGTGGTGGTTAGCACCCAACTCGGCGAACACAGCCGGATTGTCTTGCCGGATGGCACGCTGGTTACGCTCAATGCCTCGACCACTGTCCGTTATGCTACCGCCATGCCGGATGGCAAACGCCGCGTGCAGGTGGATGGAGAAGCGTTCTTCGATGTCGCCAAAGATGCGGAGCATCCGTTTGTTGTTTCTGCTGGAGATGTGGACATCACATGCCTCGGTACCTCCTTCGATGTGCGCAATTATGCGAACGAAACGACTACGGCTGTAGTGCTGGCGGAAGGGAAAGTACGTGTCAGTACGGCGGCTGCGGATTTGACCATGGAGCCGGATAGTCGCGCGGTGTATAATCGGGCATCCCATACGCTTAGCAAGCACTCCGTGCCGAGTAATGATTATACCTGTTGGCTTAACGGAGAAATCCGATATAATAACCAGACGCTGGAGCAGATAGCCGCCGAACTGGCGCGCAACTACAATATCGAACTGGTTATTACCGATGATGAGCTTAAGCAGGAGCGCTTTACCGGCTATCTTGGACGCTCGTCATTAAGGAACATCCTCGATGTGCTTTGTCTCGCGTCCAACCTCAGTTATCATGTAGATGGCGACACCAAGGTGTATGTCTATCCGCACAAATAATAAACAATTAAAATTTTTAATATCATGAAGAATTTTTACGCTTCTATGTTTATCAGCCTGATGTGTGCTCTCTCGGCACAGGCTGCAGTCATTCAGGTAACTTCGGACAAGTCCGGCACCGAACTCCAAGCGGCTATTAATGCTGCGTCTTCCGGTGATACACTCAAAGTGCAAGCCGGCACGTACTATGGCAACTTCACGATGAAAGAAGGCGTGAACGTCATCGGAGGTTGGAATGCTACGTTCACCGATACGACAAGCTATGCTACTATCTTGGATGCAAATGCCAACGGGCGTGTGCTTTACCAAGCCGCTCCTTTCACCACGCTGACTGTCTGGGAAAATCTGACCATCCAGAATGGTAAGTTTACCAGCGAGCAGACGGATAAAGCCGGTGCCGGTGTGTTCTTGTGCGACAAAGGACAAGTGAAGCATTGCCTTATTCAGAACAATTTATTTGATGTTACATCCGGAACTGCCAGTGGTGGCGGCGTGTACGAAAATGGATATACTACTTCCGTTCTGGTAGAGGACTGCATCATCCGTGGTAACACGGCTTCGCATGGCGGCGGTGTACGTATATGCGGCGTTATTCGGAATTCAGTAATCGAGAACAACACCACCACTCTTAATGCTTGCGGCGGTGTGCAGTTGCACTACGGTGGTGCAATGTATAATTGTATCGTCAGAAACAATACCGGTAAAGATACCGGAGGTGTACGCTGTACGGGAACAAAAGCGTGTGTTGTGGCGAACTGCCTTATCGCAGGAAACGAGGCGGCGGGCACTATCGGTGGTATGTCTCTGGAGAATGGCATACATTATATTTATAATAACACCATTGTCGGCAACAAGCAGGCATCTTCAAGCAATGCAAGCCGTTGCGGTGTGCGCCTGAATGTGAATTCAGACCTTGTATTTGCCAACAATATCGTCTGGGGCAATAAGGTTGGCGACGACGTACAGGCTGACCAGATGGAGATTCACGCAACCTATGCTTCCGACCGTGCTGCTGCATATTTCCGCAACAATGCGATTGTTCACCCGACGGTAGGCTCCAACACGATTGTCTTGGATGCCGCAGACCCGGGCTTCGTGGATGCATCGGCGTCGAATTTCAGGCTTGTATATGCTTCCGGGTTAATAAATGCAGGAGAAGACGATACCGACCGGACAGGTGTATTAGACTTGGATGGCAATGCACGAATGGCAGGCGATACCGTGGACATCGGTGCATACGAATATCCGTATTTCGCGCTGACCGTGGCTGCATTCGAGCATGCGACGCTGATTCTCAACGGAGATACAACCCTTGCCGGCAAGTATATGCGTCCGCAGGCTTACACCGCTGCGGCTGTTATCGTGGCAGAGGAGGGGTATCAAATCAAGAGCGTGACCTGTGATGAAGCGGTTCTGGAAGAAGTGGAAGGCGTTTACACCCTGCCTGCTTTGTCAGCAGACATGACCCTTACTATTGAGGTGGAGCAGATTACGTTTGACCTCACCGTGGCTGCATTCGAGCATGCGACACTGGTTCTCGACGGAGATACCACTCTTGCAGGCACATACTCCCTGCCCTATGGCCATACCGCTACGGCTGTTATCGTGGCAGAGGAGGGGTATCAAATCAAGAGCGTGACCTGCGATGAGACGGTTCTGGAAGAAAAAGAAGGCGTTTACACCCTGCCTGCTATGTTAGCGGATATGACGCTTTCCATTGAGGTGGAAGCATCTTCCACCGATATTGAGCAGGTTATCAATGACCAATCACCAATGACCAATAAGGTTCTCCGTCACGGTCAACTCATTATCTTGCGTGACGGCAAGGAATACAATGCCTTTGGGCAACAGTTGTATGAATAAGAATTCATAACCAAAATAATATTGTATAACTAAAATTTTATTACCTATGAAAAAGATTTTCTTTTATGCCCTCGGTCTGATGTGTGCTCTCTCGGCACAGGCTGCAGTCATTCAGGTAACTTCGGACAAGTCCGGCACCGAGCTGCAAGAAGCAATTAATGGTGCTAAATCGGGTGACTCTGTGCTTGTTCAAGCCGGTACGTACTATGGCAACTTCACGATGAAAGAAGGCGTCAATGTATCTGGTGGATGGAACGAAGACTTTACGGCACAAACCGACTATGAAACCATCCTCGATGCCAATGCCGACGGGCGTGTGCTGGAGCAACCGTCTAACTTCACAACGCTTACAGTATGGAGTAATTTCACCATCCAGAACGGCAACCTTAAGGCCATCCGTTCAGTTCCCGCTAGCGGTCTCAGTTCAGGTGTAGCTCTCGGTAAGAAGGGACAAGTCAAGCACTGTCTTATCCAAAACAACACGTTCTCCTATAACGGTAACTGCATGGGCGGTGGCGTTGGTAATGATGATATAGATGCAGCTACGGACGTCTGCGCAGAGGACTGTATCATCCGCAATAACTGTGGAACTCACGGCGGTGGCGCCCGCGTACGCGGTACGTTGTTGAACTGTGTGATTGAGAATAACAATACGAATAATTCAGTAAAGAAAGGTCCGGCAGGCGGAGTGCACTTACAAGGAGGACGTATGGTCAACTGTATCGTTCGTGGCAATTTGTCTGGAGGAGACACTGGTGGTGTGCGTTGCTGGGGCAAGAGTCAAATTATCAATAGCCTTATCGCTGGTAATACCGCAACAGGTAAAGTTGGCGGTGTTGGTATCGAAAATGCTAATTCGGACATCATTGGATGTACTATCGTAAACAATGACCAACTCGTGAATGATGCATCGCATAATAGTAAGTGCGGTATTTCTTGTGGAGCCACTTCTGACAATGGAACCAAACTGGCAAACAATGTGGTATGGGGTAACAAGCACAAAGGTGTAGTTCAGGAAGCCCAGGTATATTATATCTCGCATTATGCAGCCGCAAACCGTATCTACAATGCCATTACTCATCAGAACACCACCAATGGTATCAAACTGAGCATGAACAACGACGAGAATGATACCTATACAGATAACGATTCCAATGAGCAGACAGGCCGTGCTCCTCATTTTGCAGACCCTGCCAATGGTGACTACCGCCTGACTTGGCAATCCCCAATGTTGGGTAGAGCGGACTCTTCTATCGCTGTTGTTACAAAGGATTTAGATGGCAATAACCGTAATATTGAAGGTGTAGATCTTGGTGCCTATGAGTTGCCGTACTATACCTTGACTATCGCTGCATTTGACCATGCAACGCTCACCATCGGAGAGGATGCATATACAGCAGGTGAATACAGTGTGCCGATGCCAAAGGGTTATACCGCTACGGCTACCATCGCGCCGGCTGAAGGTTACAGCATCAAGAGTGTGAAAATTGATGAGGATGAGTTGGAGGCAGTTGCAGGCGTTTATACGCTTCCGGTAGTGTCGGCAAACGTGACGCTCACCATTGAGATTCAGCAGGATAAGGGTACTGCTATCGACAACACAAAAGCCAATACCAAGGCTGCAAAACAAATTCGTAACGGCCAACTCCTCATCCTTCGTGATGGCAAGGAATTCAATGTCTTGGGTTCGCAATTATAATTAGAATCTTTGGTCAAAATCTCATTTCTTTATGAAACGGACCTATATTTTCGCTCTCTTTTCCTTGGTGCTCGCGTTTGTCGCGTGCACCGGGGAGAAGGCGCGCGAGCTACCTACATTCAGCACCATCACCGTCACGCCCGCCAAAGAGGTCTATGCGCTCGGTGACTCTGTGCAGTGCTCTATCACGATGCTCACACCGGGTGATGCTTCGCTCAAGGAGGCCAAGTATTGGTTCTATACCTCTTGGTGGGGCAGCGACCCGAATATGACGGCGGACTTCTGTACGCCCGACACGGTGGATGGCATTGTCTCTTTCACTTCCAGTAAGATTGCCCTTACCAAAGCCGGCGAAGTGCGTATCTATTTCTGGGGAAGACTGGAGTATCCCAATTGGGATTTTCAACCGGTTCAGATTCCTGTCACAATACACGTTCAATAATAAACACCTGATTCCATGAGACGTAAATTTGTATTAGCATTATCCTTAATGCTCCTGTCGTTGTTGACCGTCCAAGCGCAGGTGGTGACGCTGAAAGTGACCAACCAGCCTATACGGGAGGTGTTGCCGATGGTTGAGCAGCAGTGCGATTACCATTTCTTCTACAACAATAATCTCACAGGGTTGGATAACCTCGTCACCCTCACGCTTAATCAGACCCCCTTGGAGCAGGCGCTCAAGCAATTGTTCAAAGGAACCGGCATCTCCTACAAAATGGCGGAGAATAATGTCATCGTGCTCTCCGTTGAAGAGAAAAAGTCGGCGGTCCGACATATAACCGGTGTCGTGCTGGACAAGAAATCCAATGAACCCATTATCGGTGCCTCTGTCGCTGTCAAAGGTACAACTTCCGGTACGATTACTGATTTGGATGGAAATTTTACCCTCGAAGCATCTACCGGTCAGTACCTCCAAGTATCCTATCTCGGTTATGAGACCTATGAGTTGCGGGTGGCTGCCGGTAGCGATATCTATCGCGTAATGCTGGCTGAGTCCACGGCTCAGCTCGATGAAGTGGTTGTTGTCGGCTATGGCGCGCAGAAGAAAGTGAACCTTACCGGAGCCGTCAGCGTAGTCGAGTCAAAGGACATCGTCGGGCGTCCGACACCGAATATGGTCACAGCCCTGCAGGGCGCCGACCCTGCGCTCAACATCACCATGTCCGCCGGCGGACCGGGTGCCTCCTATAACTTTAATATTCGTGGTCTGGCTTCTATCAACAATTCTTCTACCACCAAGCCGCTGGTGCTGGTGGATGGTGTAGAGATGGAACTCTCCCGTGTCAATACCAATGATATCGAGTCCGTGTCCATCCTTAAGGATGCCTCCGCTTCCGCTATCTATGGTTCCAAAGCCGCTGCCGGTGTTATTCTGGTCACTACCAAATCCGGTAAGGAAGGACTCGCTCCGCAAGTCACTATTGATGCTAAAGCCGGATGGAAATCGCCGACTACTGACCATGATTTTATTACGCAGGGATTCTGGTCCGCATACATCAGCGATATCTTCATGCTCCAGCATACCAAGACCGCGATGACTACCTATACCGAAGCGGATTATGCGGAGTTATGGATGCGTCTTAACGACCAAACGGAGAATCCGGAACGCCCATGGGTGGTGACGCAGAATGACGGTACCTATAAATATTATGCCAACTTCAATTGGTACGACCATTATTATAAAACCATCCGCCCCATGCAGGACTATAACGTCAGCCTCAAAGGCGGTAATGACCGCATCAACTATTTCGTCAGCGGACGGTATTACACCGAGGATGGTATGATTCGTATCGATAACGACAAGTGGCATCAGTTCTCAACCCGCGCCAAGGTGAATATCAATGTCAAACCCTGGCTGCACTATGGTGTCAACTTCTCCTTTTTCTCGTCGAGATACACCTATCCGGGTACGGAATCGTCTCGTGAGATTTTCCGTGTAGGCTCACTCCATGCGATGGCATACATTCCCGCCACCAATCCCGACGGCTCGTTTGTCTATCTCAACCCCTGGATATACTCCGGGCAGGGAACGGTAGGTGACGGTATGAGTGCGCTGCTGCTCAATGGCAAGCATAAGAACCTCAATCTCAACCGCGAGATGGTCATTCAGAATTCGCTTACCTTTGACCTCTACAAGAATCTTACGCTCAATGCGGATTATTCGTTCACATGGCGTATGAAGGAGATAAGCAACCGCTCCGTCAAAGTGCCCTATTCAGCCAAAGAGGGGACAACGGACTTGATTGAGAACTTCCGCTCTGTCGATTCGTACCACCAGCAATTGGCGCGGTACCAGACGCATAACTACAATGTCTATCTGCGTTGGACACCCACATGGGATAAGCATCACCTTACCCTCACGGCGGGATATAACGGCGAGATGTACCGCTATCATTCCACTCAGGCGACCCGTATGGATTTGATGACGGAAGACTTGTCTTCTTTCAATTTCGCCAAAGGTGAAGTAACCGAATTGAGCGAGAGCATCAAGACCGTGGCTACAAACGGCTTCTTCGCCCGTGTTAACTACGACTGGGCGGGACGATACCTGTTCGAGGTCAGCGTGCGTGCCGATGCCTCTTCGCGCTTTGCACCGGGTTATCGTTGGGCAGTTACGCCGGGCGGAAGTCTGGGATGGCGTATGTCGGAAGAACCGTTCTGGGAGTCTATTCATGATTGGTGGGATAATGCCAAGATACGTTTCTCTGCCGGACAGCTCGCTAACCAGATGACCGGATACTACGATTATATCCAGTCGGTCGATGCTGACGGTATGTTCACCCAGGCCATCACGCTTGACGGTGCTACCGTCCTCTCCTATGCTACGGAAAACGACCCCAATGCAGGAACGCTTACTTGGGAGAAGATGACTACCTATGATGTGGGTCTTGACCTCGGATTCTTGGGTAACCGCCTCTCCCTGACAGGTGATTTCTATATCCGTAATACCGAAGGTATGCTCAATACCGGTACGGCTCTCCCGTCTGTATATGGCGCCACTGACCCCAAGCAGAACTCCGCCAATATGTCCACCCGAGGATGGGAACTTGCCGTCACGTGGCGAGACAAGCATAATGTCCTCGGAAAGGATTTCAAGTACGAAATCGGCGGCGGTGTAGGTAACTACCGCACGTTCATCACCAAATACAATAATCCTGAAAAGCTACTATCTACCTATTATGAAGGACAGGAACTTGGCGAACTGTGGGGATACGAGATTGACGGCTTGTTCCAGACCCAAGAGGAGGTTGTTGACTATCTGACCAAAGTGGACCCTGTCAACTCAATGGTCTATACCGATATAGTCGGTGTGCTTGATTCCAAGGCTCCGGGACTTCATCCGGGCGATGTGCGCTATGTGGACCTCAATGGTGATGGTGTCATCACATCAGGAAACAATACCGCGGATAACCCGGGTGACCGCCGTATCATCGGTAATACGCTGCCTAAGTATAACTATAATTTCCATATCAGCGCTGAATGGTACGGAGTGGACCTGAGTATCCATTTCCAAGGGGTGGGACGCCGTGACTGGTATCCGATGACGGAGGCTACTACCTTCTGGGGACCCTATTCGCGACCCTATCAGGGATTTATGGCAAAAGATTTTATGACCAATGTGTGGAGTGAGGATAATCCCGATGCCTATTTCCCGCGCTATCGTGCGTACGAAGCGCTGGGCTCGGCGAACTCCCTTGGTCCTGCCAACACACGGTATATGCTCAATGTGGGATATCTTCGTATGAAAAATATCACCGTCGGTTATACCTTGCCGTGCTGGAAAAACGTATTCTCTGAATTCCGTATCTATTTCTCTGCGGAGAATCCATGGTGCTGGAGTCAGTTGCAGAAGTATTGCCGCAGTATCGACCCGGAGCAGGCAGTGGTCAGCTCGCAGGCGATTACATATGGCTTCGCACGCACATTCACCTTTGGTTTAACCGCAACATTCTAACGCCTTATGAATATGACTATTTCAAAAATAACAGCCTTAGCGGTCATGACGCTCTGCTTCACCTCCTGCAACATGGATCTTGCGCCGGAGGACCAGCTCTCTACCGTTACCTATTTTAAATCGGGAACAGCACTCAAAGAGTATAGCAATTATTTCTATCGCATGATGCCTGACCCGGAAACAATGTATGCAGAGGAAGGCGAGCATTTCGTACGCGATATCCATAGCGGTGAAGCCTATTGGAGTAAGGATGTATGGAAAACGCTTCGCAAGATTAATTATCTGCTGGCGAACGCCGACCAATGTTCGGATGCAGATGCCCGTACGCACTACGTAGGCGTGGCGCATTTCTTCCGCGCGTACTTCTATTTCAATATGCTGCAACGTTTTGGCGCGGTGCCATGGTACGACCATGTAATCAATGCGGACGATAAAGAGTCACTGAATCGTCCGCGTGACTCCAGAGACTTGGTAGTAAGAAATATCATTGCCGATTTGGATATGGCTGTTGATGAACTGCCCGCCATGCGTTCTGCCTATGAAGTCAATAAGTGGACTGCCCTTGCGCTTAAGTCCCGTGTGTGCTTGTTTGAGGGTACGTTCCGCAAGTACCATGCCGGAACTACGTTCAACGGTGGCAGTTCGGTTTATAGCGAAGTGCTTCCTTGGGATGACCTGCTACAGCAATGTGCCGATGCTTCGCTCACACTCATGCAAGAGGGAGGATACAGTCTCTATACGACAACGGAGGAAATTATTTGGGCACGGGCGTATAGCAAGGATTTGGATATCAAGCATAACGCACAGGCATGGTCCGTGGCGCGTGCCACCGGCTTCACCAAGCGTTTCGCTGACCTCTACCTCATGACCGACGGTACACCCTT
Organism: uncultured Bacteroidales bacterium; assembly: GCA_902778935.1. Taxonomy (GTDB): domain Bacteria; phylum Bacteroidota; class Bacteroidia; order Bacteroidales; family Paludibacteraceae; genus Colicola. Next base: position 2,060 of record CACYZT010000022.1, on the reverse strand, counting down.
CACCTCGCAGGCAGGGTACGAAACCGTTCAGTATCTGGATATATTCGCCAATAGAGACCCGCGTATGGCACAAACTATCCATGCACCGGGCTACATCCAGATGGGAGCGGATAAAACCTATGCCGTCAAATCATGGAGTCAACCTATAATACTTGGGGTGGCAGCGTATGCACCATGCCGATTTTCCGGGTAGCAGAGGTATATCTCAATTATGCGGAGGCGAAAGCCGAACTTGGAACGCTTACGCAGTCTGATCTTGACAAATCCGTCAATCTCCTACGCGACCGTGTCGGGATGGCGCATCTCGATATGGCAGTGGCTAATGCCAATCCGGATGCTTCTCTTACAAATGTGAATGGCTATGGGTTCTCTTCGCCCGTGCTCCTCGCGCACCCCAACAAAGGCGTGCTGCTGGAGATTCGACGTGAAAGACTCATAGAGACACCGCTGGAAGGACTCCACTATTGGGATATCATGCGATGGAGAGAGGGACACTTGTTCACTCTGCCGAGGCTCGGTTTGTATTTTCCGGGCGAAGGCAAATATGACCTTACCGGCGACGGGAAAGCCAATATCCTGCTCTCTGCCACCAAGAAAAGCGGAGGACTCGGCGTGACCTGTCTGGTATTCGACCAGGATATTTTCCTCTCCAACGGCACTTCCGGCAATATGGTCGCCTATAAAGACATGATTATGCAGTGGAATGAAGACAAAGACTACCTGTATCCTATCCCTATCACCGACCGCACCATGACATCCGGAGCGCTCAGCCAGAACCCGGGATGGATAGATGGTCTGCAATACTAATATTATTATAATTAACCCCTAAAATTATTTATTATGAAAAAAACTTTCTTTCTTGTGTTAAGTGTAATGCTCAGCACATGCCTTTTCGCTCAAGAAGAGGTAACACGTTATTTCTTCGCTCCGGTAGGTCTGGGTGATGAAGACGGTACATCATGGGAAAACGCTGCCGGTGCCGACTTGCTCGGCTCTACCTTGGCAGATGCTGAACCGGGTACCGAGTTCTATCTGATGGAAGGCTCCTATGCGCCGGACATCAACACCAATAAGTGGGTCATCCCGCAAGGTGTGGTTCTTAAGGGCGGTTATCCCGCCACAATGACCGGTACAAAAATCGCCTACAACTACTTGCTGGGCGGACAGTCTGTATTCTCTGCCGACTTGGATGGAGACGGCAAGGGAGATAATACCGACTATGCATTCGTTTACATCGGCGATGGTACCGCTGATGCTAAAAGCGAAGCGTATTATTCCGACTGGCAGAAAACAGAAATCTGGGGTATTACCTTCCGAGATGGTCTGCGCTTGAATAGCAAGTATTGGGGCAATATGGTATTCGTACAGGCTGCGCAGGTGGACTTCCATTTCTGCCGTTTCCTCAATAATGACTCGCAGACAGACGATGACGCCAACGGTTCGAATGGAGCTATAGAGATTTGGGGTAGTGCCGTACGCTGCTTCGATTGTATCTTCCGCGATAATATTACTGCCAAGGGCTCTGGTGCTGCCTTCCAGGTTCGTCCGCGTCAGTCCAACTCTTCTTCTACTGACCCGCTGGATGCTTCGATTGCTTACTTCGAGCGTTGCGAGTTCCGCAATAACATAGCTTATGGTACCGTGCTAAGTGTTCCGGGGGCAGAGAAATGGGGTACCTATGGCGGCAACTGCTCCGTTTCGGATAATGGCGGTTCCGTGTATCTCGTAAACTGCCTCGTTGCCGATAGTAAATGCTGGTATCGTGGCGTAGGTATCCGCGTAGGCAGTAATGCATCTGCATACTTTATCAACAATACCTTCTACAATAACCCTTGCCGTCAGCGCAGCAACCGTGGCTCAAATAACGGTTCTGCCGTTTCTGCAGGCACAAATTCGAAAAACTACTTTGCCGGTAATATCATGGTGGAGTATGCGGCAAATGATGACTTTACCTCTTCTGATGCAGTGGTTTTCATTCAGGCTGCCAGCACTGCTGCATATAGTGCGGGTTACAATGTAATCGGTACGGTGATGAATAATAGTACTGTCGAGAACAGCGG
>CACYZT010000021.1 GCA_902778935.1 uncultured Bacteroidales bacterium | reverse complement strand
TTACGGAGATACGCTGCTTGAGGATAGCAAGATTCGCGAGTACCTCAACGCTCGTCTCGCAGAGGCTAGTATTTCCCGTATCGTTATTGAAAGAACTCTTAAGTTGGTAACTGTTACTATCTGCACCGCTCGCCCCGGTTATATCATCGGAAAAGGTGGAGAAGAGGTTGACAAATTAAAGAAGGAACTTCAAAAAATCACCAAGCAGGATGTGCAAATCAACATCTACGAGGTTAAACGCCCGGAATTGGACGCAACTATCGTGGCTAACAAGATTGCACGCCAGCTGGAAGGTAAGATCGCTTACCGTCGTGCCGTGAAGATGGCTATCCAGAGCACCATGCGTATGGGCGCCGAGGGTATCAAGATTCAGGTTTCGGGTCGTCTGAACGGCGCCGAGATGGCACGCAAGGAGATGTATAAAGAGGGTCGTACCCCGCTGCATACGCTCCGCGCTGATATCGACTATTGCCATGTTGGTGCTATCACCAAGGTAGGTGTCATCGGCGTTAAGGTATGGATCTGCCGTGGCGAAGTGTATGGTAAGAAGGACTTGGCTCCGAACTTCTCGCAGAAGCAAGAGGGCGGTCGTCCCGGCATGGATCGTCGTAACGACCGCGGAGAGCGTAAGGGCTTCCGCCGCAACAAAAAACAATAATGTTTAACCGATTTGTAGATTAGAACAGTTATGTTACAACCAAAGAAAACTAAATTCCGCCGTTGCCAAAAAGGCCGCATCAAGGGCTTCGCTCACCGCGGTCAGGAACTGGCTTTCGGCTCGTTCGGTATCAAGAGTATGGGTACCGTATGGTTGACCGGTCGTCAAATCGAGGCTGCTCGTATCGCCGTTACCCGTTATATGCAACGTCAAGGTCAAGTGTGGATCCGCGTATTCCCGGATAAACCGATAACCAAGAAGCCGTTGGATGTACGTATGGGTAAGGGTAAAGGTGCTCCGGAAGGATTCGTAGTACCATTGGAGCCCGGTCGTATCATCTTCGAGGTAGAGGGTGTAAGCTACGATGTGTAAGCTACGATGTAGCAAAAGAGGCACTTCGTCTCGCTGCCCAAAAGCTGCCTGTAACCACTAAATTTGTCGTAAGACGCGATTACGACGCAACACAAAATGCTTAAAAAGGATTTATGAAAACAGCTGAAATCAAAGAATTAACTACTGCTGAACTCCAGGAGCGTCTGGCAGCAGAGAAAGAGGCGCTGGTTCGTCTTAAGTTAAATCACAGCATTTCTCCGCTCGATAATCCGTTGCAGATTAAGGATGCGCGTCGTAATATCGCTCGCCTTGCAACTGAATTGCGTGCAAGAGAAATTAACAAGTAAAAAACGACAATTGAAATGGAAAGAAATCTTTTCCAATAAGATGGAGAAGACCATCGTGGTCGCTGTCAAGTGGAAAGAGAAACACCCCATCTATGGCAAGTTTGTCAATAAAACTCGCAAGTTCCATGTTCATGACGAGAAAAACGAGTGCGGCATCGGTGATACCGTTCGCATCATGGAGACTCGTCCGCTGAGCAAGACCGTGCGTTGGCGTTTAACTCAAATTATCGAAAGGGCTAAGTAATTATGGTACAGCAAGAATCCCGTCTCACAGTATGTGACAACAGTGGTGCCAAGCAAGCACTCTGCATCCGCGTTCTTGGTGGAACCAAGAAGCATCGTAGTAGCCGTAAAGGGCGTTATCCCTTCGTCGGACATCAAGGATGGAACGGTTAGCCGCGCTATCGTAGTTCGTACGAAGAAAGAGGTACGCCGTGCCGATGGTTCGTATATCCGCTTTGATGACAACGCATGTGTGTTGATCACCAACGCCGGTGAACTCCGCGGAAGCCGTATCTTCGGTCCGGTGGCTCGTGAGCTGCGTCAAACAAACATGAAAATTATTTCTCTGGCACCTGAAGTGCTCTAATCATCTAAACAATTACAGGTATGGCAAAATTACATATCAAAAAGGGTGATACCGTTTATGTAAACGCAGGTGCTTCGAAGGGCCAGACCGGCCGTGTGCTGGAAGTGCTCGTTGACAAGCAGCGTGCTATCGTAGAGGGTGTCAATATGGTATCGAAGAGTACCAAACCCAACGCAAAAAATCCGCAAGGCGGAATCGTTAAACAGGAAGCTCCTATCCATATCTCGAACCTCCAGGTCGTTGAGGACGGCAAGCCCGTTCGCGTAGGCCGCGTTCGTAAGGATGGAAAGCTCGTTCGTGTATCTAAAAAAACCGGTAAGGAGATCTAAGTATGAATACAGCAAGTTTGAAACAAGACTATCAGGAGCGCATCGTGCCTATCCTGATGAAGGAGTTCAACTACACTACCGTTATGCAGTGCCCGAAACTCCAGAAGATCGTCCTCAACCAAGGTTTAGGTGAGGCTGTGGCTGACAAGAAGATCATCGAGGTCGCTCTCCAGGAGATGACCGCCATCGCTGGTCAGAAAGCCGTTGCTACCGTTTCCAAGAAAGATATCGCTAACTTCAAGGTTCGTAAGCAAATGCCTATCGGCGTTCGCGTTACCCTCCGCGGCCAGCAGATGTATGAGTTCCTCGAGCGTCTCGTTCGCGTAGCTCTGCCCCGTATCCGCGACTTCAAAGGTATCGAGAACAAGATGGACGGCCGCGGTAACTATACCTTGGGTATCACCGAGCAGATCATCTTCCCTGAAATTAACATTGATAACATCACCAAACTGCTGGGTATGAATATCACATTCGTTACCACAGCGAAAACCGATGAGGAAGGCTTTGCACTCCTCCGCGAGTTTGGTTTACCGTTTAAAAAGTAATTCAGACTATGGCAAAAGAATCAATGAAAGCCCGCGAGGTGAAGCGTGCCAAACTCGTAGCCAAATACGCTGCGAAACGCGCACAACTCCTCAAGGATGGTGACTATGTAGGCCTTCAGAGCCTCCCGAAGAACGCAAGTCCGGTTCGTCTGCACAACCGCTGCAAAGTGACCGGTCGTCCGAAAGGATACATGCGTGCCTTCGGCCTCAGCCGTATTCAATTCCGCGAGATGGCGTCCAAGGGACTCATCCCGGGCGTAAAGAAAGCGAGCTGGTAAAAAAAGAAAGATTATGAGATTTGAAGATTCGAAGATTTGAAGATTGAATTCACTTCGAATAGGCAATCAGAATTTTCGAATTTTCAAATCATCAAATCTTCAAATAGTATTAATTAAATATTGTCCCGACAGGCGGGATTAATTTAACAACAACAAACAAATGACAGATCCTATTGCAGATTACCTCACTCGATTGAGGAATGCTATCAAAGCCGGCCACCGTGTGGTAGAAGTTCCGGCTTCGAATCTGAAGAAGGAGATCACTCGTATCTTGTTCGAGAAAGGTTATATCCTCTCGTACAAGTTTGTCGAGGATGGTCCTCAGGGCACTATCAAAATCGCCCTCAAATATGATCCGATGAACAAAGTCAACGCGATCAAGTGTTTAAAACGTGTATCCACTCCGGGTTTGCGTAAGTACGTAGGTTATCGTGAGATGCCTCGCGTTCTGAACGGTCTCGGTATCGCTATCCTTTCGACTTCGAAAGGTGTGATGACCAACAAAGAGGCTCTCGTTCAGCAGCTGGGTGGTGAAGTATTGTGTTACGTTTATTAATTGGAGGAACAGCTATGTCAAGAATTGGAAAACTTCCTATCGCTATCCCCGCTGGTGTAACCGTTACGGTTAGCCCGGAGAATGTAGTGACCGTAAAAGGTCCGAAGGGCGAGCTCAGCCAGGCTGTTGATCCCCTGATTTCGGTAAATGTAGAAGGCGCAGTATGCCATGTTACCCGTCCGAACGACGAGAAAGAGGCTCGCGCTAAACACGGTCTGTACCGCGCTTTGATTCATAACATGGTCGTTGGCTGCTCCGAGGGTTACAAGAAAACGCTTGAACTCGTCGGTGTAGGTTACCGTGTAGAGCTTGCTCAGCCGAATGTGCTGAACTTCTCGCTCGGTTATACTCACCCTATCTACCTCGGTTTGCCGAAGGAGGTAAAAGTAGAGACCAAGTCGGAGCGTAACCAGAACCCTCTTGTAATGCTCGAGAGTGCAGACAAGCAACTTCTTGGCCAGATATGCGCTAAGATTCGCTCGTTCCGTAAACCGGAGCCGTACAAAGGTAAGGGTATTAAGTTCCAAGGTGAAATTATTCGTCGTAAGGCTGGTAAGTCGGCTGGTAAATAAAATTAGAAAGGAAACAAGATTATGATTAAGAAAATTGCACGTCGCCTTAAGATTAAGGCATCTATCCGCACCAAAGTGTCGGGTACTGCAGAGCGTCCACGTCTGACCGTGTTCCGTTCTAACAGCCAGATTTACGCTCAGGTGATTGATGACTTGGCAGGCAAGACTCTTGCCAGCGCTTCATCGCTCGCTATCAAAGAGAAACTGACGAAGACGGAGAAGGCTGCAGAGGTAGGCAAACTGATTGCTGCTGCTGCAACCAAGGCCGGTGTCAGCGAAGTAGTTTTTGACCGTAACGGTTATCTGTACCACGGTCGTGTTAAAGCATTGGCAGATGCTGCTCGCGAGGCAGGTCTTAAATTCTAATAGTTACGAGATATGCAAAGAGTTAAAACAACCCAAGATCTGGAGCTCAAGGAGCGTCTGGTCGCAGTCAACCGCGTAACGAAAGTTACCAAGGGTGGACGTACTTTCACTTTCGCAGCTATCGTAGTTGTTGGAAATGAAGATGGTATTGTAGGTTATGGTTTGGGTAAAGCAGGTGAAGTTGCAGCAGCCATGCAGAAAGCAACAGAGGCTGCGAAGAAAAACCTTATTCAGGTTCCTGTTCTGAAGGGCACTATCCCTCACGAGCAGTTTGCTAAGTTCGGCGGTTCGCAGGTGTACATCCAGCCCGCTACGCACGGTACCGGAGTAAAAGCCGGTGGTGCTATGCGTGCCGTTCTGGAGTCCGCAGGTGTTCATGACGTCTTGGCGAAATCCAAAGGTTCGTCCAACCCTCACAACCTCGTGAAGGCTACTATGCAAGCTCTCGCAGAATTGCGTGACGCTCGTACCGTAGCAGCTAACCGTGGCGTAAGCCTCTCTACAGTGTTTAATGGTTAATTTCTAAATCCTAAGAATTATGGCAAAGATTAAAATTCAGCAAGTACGTAGTACTATTAAGTGCCCGAAGGTGCAGAAAGAAACCATGGCCGCTCTCGGTTTGCGTAAGATGAACGCAATTGTAGAGCACGAAGCCACTCCCGCCATTCTGGGTATGGTAGAGAAGGTAAAGCACCTTGTTAAAGTTATTGGCTAACCCTAAAAACGTAGTAAGAACATGGAATTGAATAATTTAACCCCTGCAGCCGGTTCTGTTAAGACCGCCAAGCGTGTCGGCCGTGGTGCAGGTTCGGGCCTGGGTGGAACCTCTACCCGTGGTCACAAGGGTGCTAAATCGCGCTCCGGTTACAGCAAGAAAATCGGTTTCGAAGGTGGTCAGATGCCTATGCAGCGTCGTCTGCCGAAGTTCGGTTTCAAGAATATCAACCGTGTGGAGTACAAGGCTATCAATCTCTCGACTCTCCAAGCACTCGCAGAGGCAAAGAAACTGGAGAAGATTGGTGTGGCTGAGCTTCATGAGGCAGGTTTCGTAGCTAAGACCCAACTCGTTAAGATTCTGGGTAATGGCACACTGACCGCTAAACTGACGGTTGAGGCTCATGCTTTCAGCAAATCCGCTGAGGCTGCTATCACCGCTGCCGGTGGAAGCGTAGTAAAACTTTAATAATCAATAATCGTTAATCGATAATCGTAAATCGAAAATCGTTATGCGTTTTATAGAAACAATTAAAAATATCTGGAAGATAGAGGACCTCCGTTCGCGTCTGTTGACCACACTCTTGTTTGTGCTGGTCTATCGCTTCGGATCGTACGTTGTCATTCCGGGTATTGACCCTACAGCATTGTCTGCGCTGCATAGCCAGACAGCCGGCGGTCTGATGGCATTGCTCGATATGTTCTCCGGTGGAGCATTCTCCAATGCCTCTATCTTCGCGCTCGGTATCATGCCTTACATCTCTGCATCCATCGTGATTCAGCTGCTGTCCATAGCAGTTCCGTATTTCCAGAAGATGCAGAAGGAAGGCGAGTCTGGACGTCAGAAGATGAATCAGATTACCCGCTATCTGACCGTGCTCATCCTGCTCTTCCAGGGACCGAGTTACCTCGTTAACCTCTCCGTACAGATGGCACAGGCCGGACAACCGCTCGCTGTGGGTCTGAACTGGTTCACTATCTCCTCGACCATTCTGCTCTGTGCGGGCTCTATGTTTGTGATGTGGCTGGGTGAGCGTATTACCGATCGCGGTATTGGTAATGGTATATCCTTTATCATTCTTATCGGTATCATTGCGCGTCTCCCGGGTGCTCTCATTCAGGAGTTCTCCAGTCGTCTTAATGAAAACGGCGGCGGTGGTCTGATGGTGTTCATTCTTGAAATCGTTGTACTGCTCTTCGTGCTTGCTTTTGCAATCATGTTGACGCAGGGTACACGCCGTATTCCGGTGCAGTATGCAAAGCGTATCCAGGGCAATAAGCAATATGGCGGCGTTCGTCAGTATATCCCGTTGAAGGTTAATGCTGCTAACGTGATGCCGATCATCTTTGCACAAGCTATCATGTTTATCCCTATCGCAGTGGTGGGCTTCCGTGCTTCGGAAGTAGGTCCCGTTGCTCAGGCATTCATGGATAACAACGGCTTCTGGTACAACCTCATATTTGCACTGCTCATTATCGCCTTCACCTATTTCTACACCGCAATCATCATCAATCCTGTCCAGATGGCAGAGAATTTGAAGTTGAATAACGGATTTATTCCGGGTGTGAAACCGGGTAAGAAGACGGCTGAGTATATCGATACTATCATGAGTCGCATCACCCTGCCGGGTTCTGTTCTGCTCGCCATCATCGCCATTTTGCCGGCATTTGCTCGCTTCTTTGGCGTCACGATGGGCTTTGCGCAGTTCTTCGGCGGTACGTCGTTGCTCATCATGGTAGGCGTTATATTGGATACTTTGCAGCAGATTGAGAGTCACCTCCTGATGCGTCACTATGACGGATTCTTTGAGTCCGGTATGCGTATCAAGGGTCGCTCCGGTGCTATGGCTTACTAATTCGTTAGATAGATGATATTTCTCAAGACTGACGAAGAGGTAGAGCTCATGCGGGCAAGCAACATCCTGTTGGGTAAGACCTATGCCGAAGTGGCAAAGGCTATCCAACCGGGTGTTACCACCGCCCAATTGGATAAGATTGCGTATGAGTTCATCATGGATAATGGCGGTAAGCCTGCCTGTCTGGGCTACGAGGACTATCCCGCTACGCTCTGCACGTCTGTGAACGAGCAGGTGGTACACGGTATACCTTCTGATAAAGTAGTACTGAAGGACGGAGACGTCATCTCCATTGACTCGTCCATCAATCTGAACGGCTGGCATTCCGATAGTGCTTATACTTTCCCGGTGGGGGAGGTTAGTCCGGAGGTGATGAAGTTACTTCGCACCACCAAACAGGCGCTATATCTGGGAATAGAGCAAGCCGTTACGGGTCATCGCCTTGGCGATATCTCGTTCGCTATCCAGTCCTTTTGCGAGAAAGCGGGCTACGGCGTAGTACGTGAGTTCGTGGGACACGGGATAGGACGCGAGATGCACGAGGACCCGGAGGTGTGCAATTACGGTCGCCGCGGAAACGGCATCGTCCTCAAATCAGGTATGACGCTGGCTATAGAGCCGATGATTACTTTGGGACGTCGTAATGTGCTCATCGAGGATGACGGATGGACCGCTCGTACGATTGACCGCAAACCCGCTGCGCACTATGAACTGTCCGTTTGTGTGCGTAATGGCAAAGCGGATATCTTGTCCACCTTTGACTATATCCAACAGGTATTGGGAGATAGATTCATCTAAAAATTACAATTAGTAACCAGTTAAGCTTATGGCAAAACAAGACAGCATTGAAGTGGACGGAACGGTTGTAGAGGCATTGTCCAATGCTATGTTCCGCGTGCAACTCGAGAACGGACCTCTCATCATTGCGCATATCTCCGGAAAGATGCGCATGCATTACATCAAGATTCTCGCCGGAGACCGCGTCAAGGTAGAGATGAGTCCGTACGACTTGACCAAAGGTCGAATCTCGTTCCGCTACAAGTAAACAACAAACAAAAATTAAAACAAGTACTATGAAGCCTTGAGCAAGTCGAGCGTAAGTCTAACTTACAGATTTAACTTGGACGGAGACCATCGGAAAATTTATTTTCCAGAGGGTTTACGGAAAAGTTAAGGCGGAAGCTCGCTTACGCAGCTCGACGCAGCCAAGACTCCATAAAATTGCGAAAATTTTATGAAGGTAAGAGCATCAATCAAGAAGCGCAATGCAGACTGCAAAATTGTACGTCGCAAAGGCCACTTGTATGTAATCAACAAGAAGGATCCTAAAATGAAGATGCGTCAAGGATAAGCGTAATCTTTAATTAGAATCAAAATCTTCTTTAAACAAATTTATTAAACAAAATTATCCTTAGTATTAAATTATGGCTATAAGAATTGTCGGTGTAGATATACCGCAGAACAAATGTGGCGAAGTCAGCTTGACTTATATCTACGGAATAGGTCGTTCAAGCGCAAAGAAAATCCTCGCAGAGGCAGGCATTGACCCAAGCATCAAGGTAGAGGATTGGACGGATGACCAAGCAGCTAAAGTCCGTGAAATCATCGGTGCTAAATTCAAAGTAGAAGGTGATCTTCGTTCGGAAACACAATTAAACATCAAACGCTTGATGGATATCGGTTGTTACCGTGGTGTACGTCATCGTATCGGTCTGCCCGTTCGTGGACAAAGCACTAAGAACAACGCCCGTACGCGCAAAGGACGTAAAAAGACTGTTGCAAACAAGAAAAAAGCAACTAAGTAATAATGTTAAACCAAGTCAGAAGTCTGTGGCGTTTGGTCCTTCGACTATTGTCCTTCGACTTTCGACTAAATATATTCATCAAGTATTATGGCAAAAAAAACTATTGCAGCTAAGAAGCGCGTAGTGAAGATAGATGGCATAGGCCAACTTCACGTGATGTCTTCTTTCAATAATGTAATCGTTACTGTTGCTAACGGTGATGGACAGGTTATCAGCTGGTCTTCAGCTGGTAAACAAGGTTTCCGTGGCAGCAAAAAGAATACTCCGTACGCAGCACAGATGGCAGCGGCTGACTGCTGCAAGGTCGCTTTCGACCTCGGTCTGCGTAAAGTAAAAGCATACGTTAAGGGTCCCGGACAAGGACGTGAGTCGGCTATCCGTGCCTGCGTGGCAGCAGGTATCGAAGTAACAGAGATTATCGATGTTACGCCAATGCCGCACAACGGTTGCCGTCCTCCGAAACGTCGTCGTGTCTAAGTTAACGTAAATAATCGTAAATCGTAAATCGTTAAATCGTAAATTATTATGGCAAGATATATTGGCCCAAAATCTCGCATTGCACGCCGTTTCGGCGAGGCTATCTTTGGCGAGGACAAGGTGCTTGCAAAACGTCCGTATGCACCCGGACAACACGGCGTTAACCGTCGTAAGAAAAACTCTGAGTATGGTTCTCAGTTGGCTGAGAAGCAGAAGGCTAAATACACCTATGGTGTACTGGAGAAACAGTTCCGTCTTCTCTTCGCGAAAGCAGCACGTACCAAAGGTATTACCGGTGAGATCCTGATTCAACTCCTTGAGTGCCGTCTGGATAACATCGTTTATCGTCTCGGTATAGCTCCGACTCGTGCCGCTGCACGCCAATTGGTTAGTCACCGTCATATCACTGTTGACGGTAAAGTAGTGAACATCCCTTCCTATTCCGTTAAACCGGGTCAGGTAGTAGCTGTTCGCGAGAAATCCAAATCACTGGAGGTTATCGCTGACTCTCTCCAGGGCTTCAACCACGCTAAGTACGGTTGGCTCGAGTGGAACGAGGGAGAGAAATCCGGCAAGTTGCTCAATGTTCCTGCACGCGAAGAAATTCCGGAGAACATTAAGGAGCAATTAATCGTTGAGTTGTACTCTAAATAATCATTAAATTCATGGCAATATTAAATTTCATCAAACCTGATAAGGTTATAATGTTGGATTCGAGTGCGAACAAAGGTGTCTTTGAGTTTCGCCCACTCGAGCCGGGGTACGGAATTACGATAGGCAACGCTATCCGTCGTGTGCTGCTGGGCAGCCTCGAAGGATACGCTATATGCTCTGTCAAGATCAGCGGTATTGATCATGAATTTGCTACGATCCCCGGTGTCATCACTGACGTTACTAACCTTATCCTCAATCTGAAGCAAGTACGCTTCCTCCATAAGGAGGGTATCGACGAGCAGACCGAAACGGTTAAGCTCCACGTACACAAGCAGAAAGCATTCACGGCGGGCGAGTTCAACACCGTCCTCCAGAATTTTGAGGTGCTCAACCCGGAACTGCGTCTGGCAGAACTCGATGAGAGCGCTGACTTTGAGATTGAGATTGCAATTAACAAGGGACGCGGATACGTGCCTGGAGATGAGAACCGACAGAAGAACGATCCTATCGGAACGCTCGCTATCGACTCTATCTACACCCCGATTCGCAACGTCATGATTTCTGTTGACCAGTATCGTGTCGAGCAACGTACCGACTACGAGAAACTCACCCTCGAAATCACAACCGACGGTTCTATTACGCCTCAACAGGCGCTGACGGAGGCCGCCAAACTGCTTATCTACCACTTCATGCTCTTCTCTGATGAGCGCATCGTGCTCGAAGAGGAGACGAAGAAGAACAGCAACGCACTCGATGAGGAAATCCTCCGTATGCGTCAGCTTCTCAACCAGAAACTTCAAGACATGGACCTCTCCGTCCGTGCTCTGAACTGTCTGAAGGCTGCTGAGGTAGAGACTTTGGGTGAACTCGTTAAGTACCATCGCGCCGACCTGCTGAAGTTCCGCAACTTCGGTAAGAAGTCGCTCACAGAGCTCGATGAGTTGCTTGAGCGTAACGGTCTGGCATTCGGAATGGACATCTCGCGTTATCACGTGAACGATTAAATGTAAATTGTAAATTTTTAAATTGTAAATTTTATTATGCGTCATAATAAGAAATTTAATCACCTTAGCCGTAAAGCCAACCACCGCGCAGCTATGCTGTCGAATATGGCTTGCTCGCTGATTATGCACAAGCGTATCAGCACAACCCTCGCTAAGGCCAAGGCATTGCGTATTTACGTAGAGCCGATCCTCACTCGTGCAAAAGAGGATAATATGAATAACCGCCGTCTGGCATTCTCCCTGCTCAAGCAGAAAGAGGTCGTAACCGAACTCTTCCAGAACGTAGGCGAGAAGATTGCGAACCGTCCGGGTGGTTACACCCGTATTCTTCGTACCGGTTTCCGTCTCGGTGATGCGGCAGAGATGTGTATCATTGAGCTCGTTGACTACAATGAGAACATGCTCAAGGAGACCAAGAAGGCTGCGAAGAAATCGACTCGACGTGCCGGCAAGAAAGCCACCAAAGAGGCTGTAGAAGAGGCACAGGCTGAGCCTGCAGCTGAGGCTGCTCCGGCTGCTGAAGCTCCTGCTGCTGAGTAAGTTAACAGTTTAACGTCGCGTAGCGACCATTTTAACTATTTAACTATTTAACGTTATGTTTTTGGATGTCAAAAACCATAACCAAAACAGTACAGATCTCGCCAACGCTAAGGTTGGCGAATCTGTTTCCGTTTCCGGTATGATTCACAATGTCCGCGTGACGAAGTGGGGTGGTTTTATCGTGCTTCGTAAGAGCCGGGGCTTGTTACAAGCGGTAGTAAGCAATGAGACCTCGAAGTTCTTCGACGAACAGGGCAATGCCATCGCGATGAATGACCTCTGCCGCGAGATGGCTGTCACGCTTACCGGTGTAGTCAACGAGGCGAAGATCAAAGACCCGGCAGCGTTCTACAACACCATTGAGATTGCGGTAGCCGAGGTGCGCGTTCTCTCGCGTCCTACGACCGCTGAAGTGGTGGATATGAATGCCCTTAAGTTCGGCGACGAAGAGACATTGCTGCGCTATAAGTTTGATAACCGTCAGGTTACGCTTCGTAACCCGCGCGACATGGCGATTCTAAAGGTGCAGAGCACTATCGCCCGCGCTTTCGGTGAGTTCCTCTCTGCCAACGGTTTTACGCAGATTTTCACACCGAAAATCGTTTCCGAAGGCGCAGAAGGCGGTGCTAACGTCTTCAAGATGGACTATTTCGGCAAGCAGGTGTACCTTGCGCAGTCCCCGCAGTTCTACAAGCAGATAGGCGTTGGTGTTTATGAGCGTGTGTTCGAGATTGCACCGGCGTACCGTGCAGAGAAACATGCCACTTCCCGCCACCTCAATGAGTATATCTCTCTCGATGTCGAGATGGGCTTCATCAAAGGACAGGAAGATGTCATGACCCTCGAGGCGGCTTTGCTTCGTCATATCATCGCTGTGGTAGAGCGTGATTGCGCGCATGAGCTTAATCTGCTCAATGCCGTCAACCCCGTGTTGCCGGAGCAAGTACCTGCATGGAAACTGAGCGAGGTACATGAGATTCTCTGGGAGAACAAGCTCTGCGAAGCAGACCACCGCGGCGAGGACGACCTTGCACCGGAAGAGGAGCGCGCTATTTGCAAGTATGCGTTTGAGAAATACGGTTCGGACTTCGTGTTCGTCACCCATTTCCCGTCCGAGCACCGCGCTTTCTATGCGATGGATGACCCTGCGGACCCGAGCCTCACGCTCAGCTTCGACCTCCTTATGCGTGGTCTGGAGATCACCTCCGGTGGTCAGCGTATTCATAAGGAGCAGGAGTATCGCGAGAAGATGCTTCGTCGTGGCATGAACCCCGATGCGTTCCATTTCTACCTCGATACCTTCAAGAACGGCATGCCTCCTCACGGCGGTTTCGCCATCGGCCTCGAGCGTATCACGGCATGTTTCTTAGGCATCGCCAACGTCAAAGAATGCTCCATGTTCCCTCGCGACATCAACCGCGTCGCTCCTTAAGATTAGTCATAACAAACCCTCCGAAGCAGGAGGGTTTGTTTTTTTTCGGGGCCCCAACGGACGCTAACGGAGTGCGTCTGGTGGGGAGAGCGGAGGCAATGGGCGCATTCTTTCTTAGTCCCGCAGATTTGGAATCTGTGGGAAGAGGAGGAAGCACAACCATTACATTTGTTGCAAAGCAACTTAATCATGGATTGTCGCTTCCGACGAAGCGGAGCGGTATCGACCGTCGCAATCTCCTTGCCGAACGCGACGGCTACCCTTGCGCTTTGAATTTTTCTATTGTATTTGAAAAAAATATAAAGATTTTTATAAATTTTCTTGTGTATTTGAAAAAAATGTAGTACCTTTGCGGCGAATTTTAATCGAAGGCATACAATGCCGCGAAAAAATATTTATTATCGAACTTTAATGGAAAGCATGCTATGTTAGATCAAATTCGCAAGTACAACCTATGGGACGGAAATGTGCTGGAGTTGGGATTCCTACGCACCAATTACACAGATAAAATTCACTCTGCAACGGGCAATCGTCTCGTCAAGGTGCTAATAGGTCAACGTCGTGCTGGCAAGAGTTTTGTGTTGCGCCAGTTGGCAAAACGTCTGATGGATGATGGAGTCACGGCTCAAAACATCTTATATATCAATAAGGAATATATTGAGTTTGGAGATGTCAAAACTGCTGACGATTTACAACAACTATATCAAGAATATCGTTCTGTCCTTCAGCCAAACGGGAAAGTATATCTATTCATTGATGAGGTGCAGCATGTGCTCCAATGGGAGCAGTTCGTCAATTCCCACTCGCAGGATTTTGTTGAGCCGCAAGAAATCTTCATCAGCGGTTCTAACTCTGACTTATTATCGGGAGAATTGGCGACATTGTTATCCGGACGATATGTGGAGTTTGAAATACTGCCATATAGTTTCCATGAATATGCAATGATGGAGAATCTTCCGATGAACCGCGAGAACTACCTCCATTTCCTGCAAATGGGAATGTTGCCGGAGCTCTTTTATCTCCATACAGAAGACATGCGCCGGAATTATGTGGCGGCTGTCAAAGATACGGTTATGTTGCGTGACATCGTGCGGCGATACAATGTCAAAGACCCGCAATTATTGGAAGACCTGTTCCGATATTTGGTCAATAATGCAGGACGGCTAACATCCATCTCCAATATCGTTAACTATTTCCAATCGCTTGGACGAAAGACCAATTATGAAACGCTATCTTCTTATGCATCGTATCTCGGTAAAGCCTTCCTTATGCACAAAGCAGAGCGTTTCCATATAGCGGGCAAGGAAATCTTGACAGGTAATGCTAAGTATTACAGCAATGACCTTGCATACTATAACTATCTCTATCGTGGTTTCGCGTATGGTTTCGGCAATTTGTTGGAGAATGCTATCTATCTGGACTTGCGCCGCAATGGGTGGCAACCCTATGTTGGAGTACAAGGGACATCAGAGGTGGATTTTGTTGCAATCAAAGGAGAACAGAAAATCTACGTGCAGGTATGTTGGGAGATGGCAAGTAATGAGGAAACAGCTCAACGCGAATACGCTCCTTTGCTGAAAATCTCTGACCAGTATCGCAAAGTAGTCATCTCGTTGGATGAAATCCGCTTCCCGAACAATAATGGCATAGAGCACATCTTCCCATGGGAACTCTCTGCTATTCTCTAATATGTATAAAACCGCGTTGCTCCTTAACGTGGGGCACCGCCGCATAACTTAATATGACAAACCCTCCTGCCCGGAGGGTTTGTCGTTTTTCGGGGACCCCCAACGGACGCTAACGAAGTGCGTCTGGTGGGGAGAGCGGAGGCAGGAGTTGCTTGTCGATTTAGCAGAGCGGTATCGACCGTCGCAATTTCCGTGCCGAACGCGACGGCTATATATGCCCGTCTTTCTTTTTTACTTGCTCCGTTTCACTCCGTAAAAAACCTTTAACTTCGCTCTAATCGTATAGGGCTGGTATACCCTTGCTATACCCTTGCTGTATTTTACTTGCCGCTTTTCCGCCATGCGGTGGGAGACACACCGAAGTGATGGTGGAAGCATTTGGTAAAGTAACTGCATGAGTTAAAACCGACCAGTATGCTGACGTCTAATATACTGAGTTCCGGCTTGGTACGCAGCATATTGGCTGCCTCGCGCATGCGTATGCCTAATATAAACTCATTAGGTGTCTGTCCGGAAATCTGTTGAATTTTTTCAAATAGTTTAGTGCGCGACACCAGCATCTCACGAGCAAAACGCTCTATGTTGAATTCCGAATCGGCAAGGTGATTCATCACAATATTGGTCGCTTTGAGCAGTTCTTGTTGATAAGCTTCAGATAGTTTGCGCTTTGCGCGTCTCTCAATGTACCTAATAAAGCTTATGAAGCCCCATATGAGCAAACCTATACTGATAAGACTATAACCTAACCAGGCCCACCACGATGCGTACCAATGAGGCAGGACGCGTACACTAAAACTCTGCTTGAGGTCTGTGTCGACGCATTCTACCTCTAACGTGTAATTGCCGCTTGGAAGATTGCTGTATGAACATTGGGCATTGTTGCGTGTTTCAGTCCAGTTTTTCTCATATCCTCTCAGCCGGAACCGCACTCGATAATCATTGCGGGTAATAAAACCAGCCGCAGTTATAACAAATGAGAGTATATTGTCGCTCGGTTGTAGGGTAATGCCGTTTTTTGCTAAGGGGCTTGGTATGAACTGATTGCCGGCTTGTAGGTGACATAGATGTAACGAAACAGGGGTGAAACTCTTGATTTTTTCTTCTAAAGAATACAATATCATTCCGTTTACGCCACCAACACATACTTCAGAGCCGATTACTGCGCAACTGTGTTCCACGATAGCCTCAATCGGAAATTTATCGGAATAGGATAATGGATGACAGTGTGCCATCCTGATATCGGAGAGGTAAATACCTTGATCTGTAGCAATGATAAATGACGACTCGCTTGACTTAATGTCCATGATATACGGCGAAGATAATACCTCGTTAATGGCGGCTAACGGAATAAAAGACGTGTCTGTTTTCTGAATAACTCCATAACTATCCGTTCCTACAAGCAATCCGTTTAAAGAATCTGCGAAAAGAGTTACTACATTTGCGGGTAGTTGATAATGTTGCACTTCGTCTGCCTGTGATGACCTATACGGATAAGCATATAAGTCATTGGCTCGCGCAAACCAAACCATTCCGCCATGTAGCACCATGTCACTCAGTTCTCCGCGAATTTCAGGCATGATATCCCGAGGCACAAGAGGACGATAATGTCCTGTCTGACGGGATGCCACATAGATGGAATGTTGTGTAAGAACAATGAGGGAATCGCCATATGGGATTAGCTGACGGAGGTTGGACTCCGGCAATACGATATCGTGGAAGGACGGATGGGAGGAACGTGTATCCAACCATTTTAAACCGCTTCGGTGTGTGGCTATCCATAGGCGCTCAAAGTCGGAGTCAAGCCACATGGCTTTGATGGCATATTGAGGATCTTCGGCATTTAAACGATAATAGGACATTTTACCCGTTGTCCGATCATAATAATTGAGTCCGCCCCCATTCGTACCAATCCATAGATTCCTTTTATTATCTGCGCAAGCACATGTGACAATAGGGTTACTTAACCGGTGACCGTCACGACCGAACGCACCGATATAGGTATATGGGGCATACTGTGGGTTGATAAGCATAATACTACCGAAATATGTGCCAATCCATACCGTGCCCTGCATATCTGTCGTGAGTGCCAAGACGGAAAAAGTGCTCAGTGAATGCTCAGCACGCGGATCGTACTCATAGCGATGAATAATACCGCTGCGCGGCTCTAGCCGACACAGCCCTCCGTATAACCCGACCCAGTAGTTCCCTGCTTTATCTTGTGTGATGCAACGTACATCATTGTCTATAAGGGAATTAAAATCAGTCTGATCATTTGTATAATGGGCTAATATGTGCTGGTAGGAACATTGAAATAAACCGTTATTTCGCGTGCAAACCCATAGCGTCTGTTGGTTATCTTCGTATAACCATGAGACATGCTGAATATCTTTGAATAGAGTAGTGGGAGAACTATCTTTATATAGCCGGACGCCTTCGTTAGATGCTACCCAAACATAATGCTTGCTTGTTGGTAGAATAGCAGTAATCCCGGCAGATGCGATGATTGGACGTAGGGTCGCAGTGTCGCCTTTTTCTACAGAATAAAGAGTGTCGGAACTTGCTATCCATAACCCGTTTTCATTACCTGCGATAGCAGCTACGGAAGTGTGTGAAGAAAATATAGGAGAAGGAACTTCGGAATGCAAACTCATCCAGAATACCTGCGTGCGCGTTTGGATTAACAAATATCCTTTTTTGTCGCCGGCGATGGAGCGTATATACGTATCATTGATGCCATTTTGTATGCCGAATACCCGGAAAGAATGACCGTCATAGCAATTGAGCCCATTGCGTGTGGCAATCCACATGCGCCCATATTCATCCTCATAAAATGCGTTAACAGAAGGATTACTTAAACCATCTTTAGGAGAGAGGTATTCAAAATAATTGAGCTGACCCCAACAGAATGCTGACGACAATAATAAAAATGTCCCCAAAATAGATAATCTACGCATATTAAACAGATTTGACGCTGCAAAATTACTAAAAATGTACGATATTACAAAATTTTTGTATGATATTTTTACGAGCTATAATGTTTTTTATGTAATTTTGCACCGAAATTCAAAATATTATGAAAAAAACACTATTATTCATCTCATTTTTCTTCTACACCTTCGTTGCTTGGTCTCAGGTAAACGGAGTGGTGACAGACGCGGACGGAGAACCTTTGGTGGGCGTTTCTGTTTTGCAAGAGGGAACTAAAGCAGGAACGATAACGGATATCGACGGACATTTCAGTATGGATGTGCCGGTTGGTGCCAAACTTCAGTTCAGTTATATGGGATTCAGAACGGTTTCTCTCAAATCGTCTCCCTCAATGCGGGTGCGAATGCAGGAAGACACCCAATTGATTGAAGAAGTCGTTGTGGTGGGATATGGTACGCAGAAGAAGTCCGATTTGACCGGTTCTGTGGCTAGTGTGTCTGCTGATGATTTAAATGCCACTCCTACTTCCAGTGTTGCAGAAATGCTCCGTGGGCAGGCAGCCGGTGTCGTTGTTACGGAAAACTCTATGCGCCCAGGTGGATCCAGTGATATCGTTATCCGTGGAAAGAAATCTATTAACGGAGGGAATGCTCCGCTATATATTGTGGATGGTGCACCGGTGGATAATATTGACGACTTGAATGCCCAGGACATACAATCTCTCGAGATTCTCAAAGACGCCAGTTCGCAGAGTATATATGGAGCGCGCGCGAGTAACGGTGTTATTCTCATCACCACGAAAAGCGGACAGGCGGGAAAGACGCAGGTGGACCTGAATGCCTACGCGGGTGCGCAGACGATTAAGCGTAATTTTGATTTTTATAACGGAGATGAATGGGCGCAACTCAAGCGGGAGGCAAACAGGAGTTTTGTGTATGACCCTGTCACAGGTACGTATTCTGGTTCATATATGGATGACGAGAGCTTGTTTGGTAACATGTACAGCAACTTGCTCAATAGAAACTATACCGATTGGGAATCACTCATGATTCATCCTGCCGTTCAACAAAAATACGACTTGTCTGTGCGGTCGGGGAAAGAGAAAAGCAAGATTGCTGCTTCGCTCGGTTTTTATGATCAGCAAGGAATGATTGCGCCTGCCGCATATCGGCGATACAATGGTTCATTCAATTCGCAGTTCCAGTTACATAAGCGTGTCTCTCTTGGTTTTAGATTCAAATATGCTCACACAAGGGGTACGCAGGAAGATGGCAATATCGCTAATATTCTTGCCGAATCACCTCTGCTATCTGCTTTCGATGAGGAGGGGAAGATGCTTAATATGTTGGCGGATGGCAAATGGAGTCCGTTGTGGAATAATCAGAATTACATAAACGAAACCAAAACGAACAGAATACTCACGAATGTCACGGTGGATTGGAATATATGGGGTGGACTTAAATATCACCTCAATGCCAATATGAATCTGCGTTTTAGGGAGCAAGGTATATACCAAAACAGACAACATGAGAAAGGAAGCGCAATGGGAGGTATAGCTTCCATTACTAATACAGCGTATGAAGATTACCTGCTGGAAAATGTGCTGACCTATGAGCATAATTGGGAAGACAAACACAAATTGGATGTGACATTTGTCCAGAGTATCAATGCTATCAAAACGACCAAGAATGTGATGAGCGGTAGTGGATTCTCCAGCGATGATTTGGGATACAATAGCATCGCATCTGCTTCTATAACTAATCCTTCTGAGCGTACCATTACACCGAGGAGATTGGTCAGTTTCATGGGGCGTGCCCGGTATAATTTGATGGATAAATACCTATTTTCTTTGAGCGCACGCGTGGACGGCAGTTCCGTATTCGGCAAGAATAACAAATGGGGATGCTTCCCTGCCGGCAGTTTCGCTTGGCGTATCAATCAAGAGGACTGGCTTGTGGACGTACAATGGCTCACCAATCTCAAGATACGTGCAAGTTACGGATTGGTGGGAAATCAAGCCATCTCGCCTTATCAGACACAGGGTGTAGTAGATGGTTATTATTTCAAATTCGGCGATAACGATGCGATTGTCGGATACCTGCCCGGAACTCAACTGCAAAATCCGAATCTCAAATGGGAAACAACAGGATCACTCAATATAGGAATCGATTTCGGTTTCCTTCAAGACCGCATAATGGGAACTATCGAATATTACCATAGTACGACAAGAGACCTGCTGATGCTGGCGTCTATCAATCAGACCAGCGGATATACCTCCCAATTGCGCAATGTGGGCTCTGTGCTTAACCAAGGTGTAGAAGTAACATTGGGATTCGTGCCTGTGAAGCGAAAAAAAATAACATGGGATATCAATATCACGTTGTCGCATAACAAAAATACTATTTTGGCACTCAATGGTGATGTGGATGAAAATGGCAAACCTGTAGATGATTTGACCAATAAATGGTTTATAGGACATAGTATAGACGCATACTATGACTACCAGTTCGACGGCATCTATCAACTCGGTGATGCGGATATAAATCCGGACCATTCTTCCTATCCGCAACCTGGAGACATACGCGTGAAAGATGTGAATGGTGATGGACAGATAACGCCTGATGACCGAGTTATTATCGAGCGAGCGCCTCTGTTAACTGGTAGTTTGAGTACTTCCCTCAATTGTTATGGCGTGGATTTGAGTCTGGACTTCTATGGCGTATATGGTGCAATCAAACAGAATGCGTATCTATATAGTGCCAATCAGGGTGGAGACTTGCATGGGAACAGAAACGGTATGAAAGTCAATTACTGGACATTAGAGAATCCCTCCACCACAGCTCCCCGTCCGAGGGATGCCACTATCGATTATTTCTCATCTCTCAGTTATCAGGATGCCAGTTACTTCCGTTTGCGCAATCTGACGGTTGGCTATACTTTCCCAAAGAAATGGATGGAGAAAGCGCATATCAGTAAACTGCGCCTCTATTTTACGGCTTCGAATGTCTTCACAGCAACGAAATTCCTCAGTTATAGCCCGGAGTTATCTGCTGGCAGTTATCCGGAGCCGCGTACCTTTGTCGGTGGTATCAACTTGAGTTTTAACTAATAGATAAGAGAAACAGTTATGAAAAACATATATTATATAGCTTTGTCTCTGGCTTGCCTTACGATAGTAGGTTTTTCCGGATGTGAGAATTTCTTGAGTGAACCTGTTTATACTCAGCCGACATCGCAGTATCTTGTTTCATCGCCTGAAGGCATGGCAAGTACAGTAACGGCTATGTATTATAAAGATCGCGAATTGTTGCGCAGCAATAGCGATTCTGAGTCGGAATTATACCTCATCCTCATGATGGGTGATGATATCACCGTGCCGCGTGCTGGGGAGGGTATCCCGCAGTTCGGACGATGTGCCAATTTAATGTCTTCCAATAAATTCGTCGCTAATTATTGGAAGCAGAACTACGCTATGATAGGCTATGCAAATACTGTCATAGGAGCTATGAAAAATGTTGACTCTTCTTCGCCTATTGCACAACAGGCTGAAGCGGAGGCAAAAGTATTCCGTGCACACGCTTATTTGCGTCTCATCCAGCGGTATGACAATATCTATTTGACTACTACGGCTGCTACGCCGGAAAATATCAATGACCCGGTGATATATACACCGGCTTCTCCGGATAGTGTGTATGCGCTTATCTATCGCGATTTGGAGGATGCCGTTGCCGTGTTGCCTCTTACCACGAGCAGTCCGGGCCGTTTCACCCGTGGTGTGGCGCGGCATATCTGGGCAAAAGCAGCTCTTCATCATCATGACTGGGCAACAGCGGCAGAACAGGTGGATTCTATTGAGGCAAGCCGGATGTATGCGTTGTTGGATCAACCTTGGCGCGTGTTTGACGGTGCTGACCTTAATCATAGTGAAGCTATCCTCGTTAGCCAATGGGCTAAAGCAATCGGCGGATGGTACACCAATACGACCACGCTGACCAATAACGGACATAGGATGTCATTGCATTTTACGCCTAATTACAATCAGGAAGCCGGTATGGCTATCGATTTTCCATCCGGGGGATACCCATGGGGCAGACTCTTCCCCAATACCTATCTGGCATCCCTTTATGATCAGGCAAATGATAAGCGTTACAATGACTACTACAAATACGCGTGGGTGTATAATAATGAGCAGTCATTACCACGAGGGAAACATCTTGGCGATACCTTGGTGGCGAAAAGTAATGCGCAATACCTCAATGTGCATCCTATGTGTACTAAGTATATGGATAGTTGGACAAAGGCAAATGCCAATGATGCGCAGTCTTTCAAAGATGTGATTGTGTATCGTTTGGCTGAGACCTATCTAATGGGCTGTGAGGCTTATTGGCATTTGAATAGAATGGATAAGGCTTTGGACTATTTCAACAGAACCTACACCCGTGCCGGCAACCCGTCATGGACAGGCGCGCTTTCACTGCAGGATATAGCAGATGAGCATGCGCGCGAACTCGCCATGGAGGGTGACCGATGGAATTTTCTCAAACGAGAGGAGATGCTTCTAAGTGCTGTACGTGCTCATGGCGGTGAGTATCTGGTGAACGACAAAGGAGTGGAACTAATGGCGGACACGGCTATCCGTATCAATATACAGGAGCATAATGTACGGTGGCCTATACCGCTGACGCAGATTGAGATAATGGGCAAATCCTTTCCGCAAAACCCAGGATATTGATAATTAAGATATAACATTATTAATCATTTAATTCAATTCTTATGAAAAAACATTTCCTTTTAGCAGTCGCTTTGGTTGTAACCGGAGCTCTGAGTGCAGAAGATTTAATCCTTGAGGAATGCTTCGAGTACGAAGCTGGTATTCCACTCATCGAGGATACAATCTCTAAATCGGATAACTTCAATCCTATCACGGGATGGAGTTCGGTAGCGAACAGTGGTTCAGGAATGACGCGCTTTTATATTCATGATGGAGCTCTCACATATGATGGATATGCCGCTTCGGGTATTGGAAACGCCCTCGAGTTCCGTCCGGATAAAACGGCTGGACAAAGCGTGTTCAAAAACTTCGAGTATGGAATCAAAAATGACTCTACCATCTATATCGCATTCATGATTCAGTTCTTGAAGGATACGCAGGATTATGAGAGTCCGGACTATTTCATGGGTATTAAGATAGAACCTGCCGCTACATCTACCAACTATACCGGTCGTGTTATCGCTATGGTACAGAGTCAAGGAGACCAAGGCGAAAGCTATGCAGGCGAAGAGATTTCGATGCTTATACAAAAAGCATCTAACAGTGCGCCTATTTCCGATCAGGTAAATTATTTGACTTTTGGGCAAACCTATCTAATGGTATTTAAATATCATATCGGAGTACTCAATGGAAAGACAGCGGCGGAAGAAGCCGGTCACTATGACGATGAGATGTGGCTCTATATCAACCCGACTTTGGACCAAGAACCGGCTCAGGCCAATATCTACCAACTGGACCCGAATGGTCGAGACGGCTTCCGTATGTCGGAGAGCGGCAAAGCAATCGGAAGTTTGCGTGGTATCTACCTTCGTGGCGGCGAACCGGGCAAGGCGAATCGAATCAACCCCTATCTCTTAGGAGGTCTGCGTATAGGATTCTCATGGGAAGATGTGATTGGTTCCACACAAGGACTGAATGAGGTGGAAAATGCTATTTCTGCAAAGAAGGAGATTCGTGAAGGACAGCTCATCATCCTCCGCAACGGAAAAGAGTACTCGGCACAAGGAGCTCAAATTAAATAACGAATAGTAACCTTTAAAATTTTACTACAATGAAAAAGATTTTCTTATTGGCTGCCGCTGTATGCGCAGCATTCAACGTTAACGCCTTACAGGTGTTGCAAGTGGACACTATCTTCACAGATGACTTTTCCTCTTTGGTAGAGAACCGCTATACGTTCACTTCACCAGGTGACAAGATTAGTGTGACCGATGGATCACTCAAGATGAGTTGCCCGAAAAATAGCACCAGTGCGCAAAATATTGCGGTTGCAGATTATGGTCAAGAGACGATTAATCTCAATGCGATGGAAGTTGACTCTATAGTATGGACATTCTGCATGCGTAATGCATATGGTAAAACAACAGATGTTTTGAGTGGCTTTGATTCTGGGAAGAGGGGTATTGCTACTATGCTTATTGCAGATGGTGCCGACTTAACAAAAGCAAATGGCTATGCCGTGGCTATGGGTGGTAATTCTGCTCTTCAATATCGTCTGGTGAAAGTAACTGGTGGATTAAAAGGTAATAGTCATTTGACAGATGTTATTGCAGGTCAGATTAACGAAAGTGCTAAATATTATCAGACTTTCCGCATTGTTTACATTCCGGCAACTAACACTTGGAAAATGGAAGAAGCACATAATAGTTCCGCATTCGTTGCCCCGGCAGCGGTTGAGATGTGGACTGCAGATGGTACTGATATAGATGATACATTTGTAGATACGCCTCTTAAATACTTTGGTTTCTATCAAAATTATGCAGGAACGGCAGACTTTAACGTATATTTTGCCCATTTTACGTTGGCTACCTACAAAATGGTAGAAGAACAACCTACTGCATTGGATAATACCCAATCAGAAAAGCATTGTATCAAAACCATTGAGAACGGTCAGATAATCGTCATTCGCGATGGCGTGAAATACTCTGTCTTGGGTTCCGCGTTATAAAAAGTAATTATTTTTTTAACAAATTCACATATGAAACGAGTATTAACAGTATGTCTCATATGCATGGGATGGTTAATTGCTAGGAGCGAGCAGGTGATTACGCTGCGGCCGAGCGACGATACATACACCTATAGTAACAATACTATTCGTGGTATGGAAGACTATTTGAAGGTCTATCACTCAACAGCAGGTCCTCAGTATCGTCGCATCATCTTCCTTAAGTTTGACATCTCAACAGTACCTACGGAAGTCGATTCGGTGGTGCTGCGTATGTACACCGACGGGTGGAGCGCAGGAGGCGATAAGAGTCATCGCTTTGATGTCTATCCCGTTGCGCTCAATACTTGGGCGGAGGATGACATAACTTATACCAATTTTAAGGAGAAAGCAGGTGAAGACTGCCCGAATATACTCGTTTCATCTCCGGAATACTCCGCCGGCAGCGAACAAGCTGCCGGCTGGGTACGCTGGAGCAATGATGCACTCAAGACCTACGTGCAGGATTCAGCCAGCGCTGCGAAGACGTATATCTCTTTCCGTATTCGAGAGAAAAATGTGGTCAAGAACGGGAGCAACGCAGTTATCGTGCAGTTCCACTCCAAGGAGAATCCGTCCGATCAGGCTCCGGAACTTGTCATTTATGCACCCGATGGTGCCCAACCGGCTGAGCACGACACCATTCCGGTCGTACACGATAGCGCCGAAGCACGACTCTCTGCTATCTATCTGGATGGAGAACCGCTGGAGTTCTTTGATAAGGACAAGACTTCTTATCAAGTCAATCTGCCATACACGACACAAAACAATCCGGTTTTGACGGCAACATGCTTGGATACCATTGCCCGGTATATAGTGAATGATAATAGCATTACTTGTACGTCCGCAGATGGACAACATCAACAGACATATACATTGAGTTATACCATCCTTCCAAAGATGGATCTCTTTCTGGCTATAGGACAAAGTAATATGTCCGGGCGTGCTCCTTTTGATGATGCACGTGACCCGATGGAGAACATATATTTGCTCACGCCAAAGGGCGGAATGGAGATATCGTCCAATCCCATGAATAAGTACTCCAATATCCGAAAAGACCTGAGTGTACAAGGTATGGGACCGCACTATCAGTTTGCTTTGACTATGCGTGATAGTCTGCCGGAGAATACCGTTGGAATGGTGGTGAATGCATTGGGTGGAAGCAGTATTACTCAATGGTATAAACCCGGTAAGTCACTCTATGACGCTACTGTTCAACGTGCCCAATTGGCACGTAAGTGGGGTGAGTATAAAGGCATTATCTGGCTGCAAGGCGAGTCTGATAAAACTCATGCGGCAGAAGATAATTTTGTCACTTATAAAAGTCAACTGGCTACCATGGTGGAAAGCTTTAGAGCAGATCTTGGCAATGACACGCTATGGTTCATAGTAGGAGAACTGAAACAACAAGCCGAACAGATGGATTTTAACCAACAGGTCGTTCGAAAAGTGGCAGAATATATCACATACGCCGATTATGTGACCAGTGATTCATGTACCTTACTTTTGGATAATACCCATTTCGATGAAGCGAGCGTACGCATAATTGGCAAACGCTATGCTGAGAAAATGCTCCTGCATGTTTATTCCACGGTCTCTACTCCATCCGGTGTGGAATCAACACAGCAGGACAATAAATATAGTATAACCAAATTCTTCAATGATGGACAATTGTATATTAAGAAAAACGGCGTGCTTTATAGCGTGCTTGGCCATCGCTTATAATCTATCTGCCAGATCTATACAAATTAGATCCTCCTATGGCGGACTCTGGGAGACTAAAAACGCTATGGTGGTGGATGAAGTTGAGGGCTTTACGAAAATGGAGAATGCCCGCGACGCATGGAATCGCTATGGGTCATATAAATATCTCAGGGCTGATTCTACCGGATATTTCCACGTGCAGAAGATAGATGGGCGTTGGTGGCTTATTGATCCGGATGGATATGCGGGGATTAACCGTGCGGTAACAAGTTTCGCTGATCCTACTACTGTGCAATATGACTATGACTTGTGCAGTCGTGCCGGGTTTAATGCCGCAGGCAATTTTGTGGCATCTGAGAGTCAAACAAAGAATGCCTACAATACGTACAACTATAGTACATGGGGATATACCCGTAGGTATAATTTTTATCAAACATACAAGTCAAAACGGAAAAATTACTATCCGGATTTCACCACCCCATCGGGTGACTATGTGTTTGTGCTGGATCCTAAGTTTGAAACATTCTGTATGGAAGCAGCAGAAAGCAATATCAGTCCGTTTGTTGCTGAGCGCGACATGATAGGTTGGTTTACTGACAATGAGATTCCGTTCAATGAAGATCAGTTAGGCTACCTCATTACGAGACTGGATTCCTTAGATCCCAGTCGTTCGGCTGCACGCGCATGGGCTATCGAGCATGGCATCACCGAGAATGATATTAGGTCGGGTAGTTCAAAAGTGACGGACAATATCAAAAAGCAGTTTGCCGGTTACTTGGCAGAACGTTACTTTTCTGTGGTACAGCAGGCCATACGTAATGTGGATAACGTGCATATGATTCTCGGCAGTCGCTTGCATGGCCGTCCAAGAGCGAACTCATACGTTGTCAATGCATCGCATGCTCACACGGATGTTACATCGGTCAATTTTTATGACAGATACAACCCTAATGACCAGATTGCCAAAAGCACATGGACAATGGACCATCCTTGTTTGGTAACAGAGTTTTATACGAAAGATATTACTATCTATTCTTCTGAACAATCCGGTGCAGGATGGTATGTCCCGAATCAACAGACCAGAGGTTATTGGTACGAAAACACCTGCTTGGAATTGTTAGCATCTAAGTGCTATATCGGTTGGCAGTATTTCCGTTACATGGATGACTCAGGAAACTCCAATAAAGGTATTGTAAGTTTAAATAAAGAGGAATATACTGGCATGACCCTTTTGATGCGTGAATTGAATGAGCAGGTCTATGCCTTGTGTGACTATTATGATAATGTATGTCGTGATACAGTATGTACCGAACCGTATATGCAGACTCAAATAGTAGCACCTGTGCGCGATGATGCATCGGGAGGGACAATGGAAGTCTGCTATGCGCGATCTTCTTCTGCTCGCAAGAGTGCTGTGCTCCAGTTTGCTTTGCCGTCAGGCAGAGGACCTGTTCGACATGCTGTGCTGCGGCTTAATGTCGCTTCGGCAGATAACCAAGTGCACCATCTGCTTATCTCTGCGGTAAATGGAATGAATGATACCAAAAATGACAAAGGACGCATAGCATATGATATTAATCCTATCGCTGCCGGTTGGCATGAATATGACATTACAGCCTACCTGAGTGAGCAAAATGCGGATTCGTTAACACTCCGTCTGCATGCGCTTATCGCAACAAATCAAAGCATTCAGTTCTATTCGACACAAGCGGCACAGGATGTGCAACCGCAATTGGTGATCACATACATGGATTCTATATCAACGGGTTTTACGTCCGTCCAAGTAGAGGACAATGACCTCGACCAGAGGATATATTCTCTATTTGGACAGTCAATAGGAACGGAAACAAATGCTTTACCTGCGGGTATATACATTAAGAATGGTAAAAAAATGATAAAACATTCTGGATTATGAAAAAATGTTTGATTATTTTCCTGATTCTTGTAATCGGTGGCGAAATGACATTTGCCAATGTGGCTACAACGGTTTTTCTGGATGACTTCAATCGAGAGAGTGTCGGCTATACAATCACCCAACCGGAAGGTGCAGCTGTGATTATAGAATCCGGTACACTCAAACTGCCCAGTCCGCTCAATAACACAAGTGGCAAAATTTTTGTCACAGGCAATTTGGCAAACTATAATCTACCATTCGTGGATACATTGTCGCATATAGATGCTGACTCCATCGTGTGGATGTGGAATATACGCCAGAATTATGCTACAGGCTCTAATTATTTGGGCGGATTTGAGAATAACAAACGTGGATTGGCGATTATATTGGCTGCCGATGATGCAGATTTGACCAATGCAAACGGTTATGCTGTCGTACAGGGTGGTAATCAGAAAATAAACTATCGCTTGGTACGGTTCAGTAATGGCTTGGTATCGAATAACAATGTGACGAACATTATTGAAGGACCTGTTTTGACTAATCCTAAATACCGCATGGCGGTGAAGGTGGTGTATATCCCTCAATCCAATACATGGCGATTCTATGTGAGCGAAGGTAATAATAGCGCGTTTGTCGATCCGGCAACCGTGACGGATTATCAATTATACGGAACAGCTATGGATGATACATGGACGAATAGCAAAATGACAACCTTCGGTTTTCATATCAATATCGCGGCTTCCACAAAGACGAGTTTCAACCTTTGGGTGGACAATTATTCTCTGACTTCTTATACTGAATACGAGCCCGATACAACACATATAGATCCCCCTATTGTGGTACACAATCTGGAGATACCGCATTGTATCTCGTCGCATATGATAGTGCAGCGCGAAGTGCCCGTGCCTATCTGGGGATGGGGCACAGCAGGCGATACAGTGGTTGCAGAATGGGCTATTCACGAACAAGTATTGACGGATAGTGCTATAGTGGACTCCTGCGGACGGTGGAAACTGTTCTTGCCGGAGCAAGACGCGTGCGCAATCCCGTCGGAGATGACCATTCAGGTAAGCGGGACCACACTCCAACAGACACTGTCGGATATTCTTGTAGGCGACGTGTGGCTGGCAGGAGGACAATCCAATATGGAGAAACGGATGGACCACCTTACGGAGTATACGCAATATATGGCGGAAGCCGGACAATATCCGTTGATTCGCTATTGCCGCACTACGTACAATGCGTTAGTGCATCAGTCTGACCGCTCGAAAGGCAATGGTTGGTTCGTATGCGACAGTACCACTCTGTCGCAGGCGTCAGCTGTAGCATATGTCTTTGCGCGGGAATTGCAAGAGGAATTGGATGTCCCGATCGGCATCTTGGGAGCTTATCGGGGCGGAACGGAACTGGAGACATGGATGAGCCGCTCTAAATTGGAGAATGATCCGGACTTGGCGTTTGCCTATAGCCGCATAGCGGATGCGGACAGCACAAAAGCGGCGAATTATCCTACTATCAATTATAATGGCCAGATGCATCCGATTACATCCTATGCAATCAAAGGCTTCATATTCTATCAGGGCGAAAGCAATGTGAAACGCGCACTTGAATATCGTTTTATGTTGGGCAAACTGATAGAGGACTGGAGAGAGCACTGGGGAATGGGTGAGTTACCATTCTATTATGTACAGTTGTTCAATGTAGGGCCGACGTCCAACGGGTGGTATGAAGAAATCAATTGGGCGGATTTGCGCGAGCAGCAGGCTTTACTGTGCCATGATGGGCAGATTCACAATATAGGCATGGCGGTGATTATAGAGACCAATGAGCAGGCAAAGAACACGGATGAGAGTCTTCGCATGCATCCTCACACCAAGAAACCCGTGGGCGAGCGTTTGGCTTGGCAGGCGTTGAGGCATACCTATGGCCTCGATATAGCTGCGGACGCCCCGACAATGAAACGCCACTATACTATTCAGGATACGATGTATATCGTTTTCCGCGATGTGGAAGATGGTTTGGCTGTTCGTCGGGACAGTGCCGTTTTAGCTGGCTTTGCTATTGCTGATACTTCCCGTAATTTCGTGAAAGCGCAAGCCGCTATAATCAATGAATCTACAGTAGCGGTATTTGCTGAGAATGTCCATAATCCTTGTGCGGTGCGCTATGCATGGGCGAAAGATCCTGTTTGTAATTTGATTAATTCTGCTGGACTTCCTGCAGGACCGTTCCGTACGGACTGTTGGCCGAGTCAGGTAACCTATTCCATACCTGACAATACAGCAGCTCCTAATGGGGATAATTCCTTGCTATGTATACATGTGAATGGTGATAAGTTGGCAGATTTCTCCAATGACACCAAGGCATATACATTGATTATGGATGAAACATTCGGGGTTCCCTATGTGACGGCAATCGCCCGTCATCCAATGAGCAAAATGACGATTGTACAAGCAAAATCAATTTCAGCATTGGAAGAAGCAGACAGAACAGCAGTGATAACTGTAACAGCGGAAAATGGAAGTCAAAGCGAATTCCGGATTATATTCGAAACATTACCCAAACCGGATGCAATTGATGGGGTGTTTGAGGGAAACGCAGCAGAAAAAATGATTCGAAACGGAGCATTGATAATCCGCAAAAGTGACAGGATGTATACTGCTGTAGGAGCAGAACTATAAATGGAATATCTGATAGGGTGTATATTGTCAATCCTTCCGTTGTTTTCTCCATCCTCCTGGAATACACAGGATGCAATGGATGATACCCCGGGTTATTATCGGGGAGACTCGGTCTATACAACCTCGTTCATCCTCAATGCCACTCATCCGCAGGAT
>CACYZT010000020.1 GCA_902778935.1 uncultured Bacteroidales bacterium | reverse complement strand
GGGACAAGAGCAGATGGCGAAAGAGATGGGCGTTTCCGTTGAGGAGATCCAGACCCGTGTAGCTCAGTTGGCAGAGAACAACCCGATGCTCGGTCACCGTGGTTGCCGTCTGGGTATCACCTTCCCGGAGATCACCGCTATGCAGACCCGCGCTATCCTCTCCGCTGCTTGCGAACTGAAGCAGGAGGGCAAGAACCCGATGCCGGAGATCATGGTGCCGCTGATTGGTATCCTCTATGAGTTCAAACAGCAGAAAGAGATTATCCAGCGCGTAGCAAAAGAAGTGTTCGCTGAGTATGGCGTAGAGGTAGAGTTCGAGATCGGTACGATGATTGAGATCCCGCGTGCAGCCCTGACTGCAGACCGCATCGCTACAGAGGCGCAGTACTTCTCCTTCGGTACCAACGACCTGACCCAGATGACCTTCGGTTACAGCCGTGACGACATCGCTTCGTTCCTGCCGGCTTACTTGGAGAAGAAGATTCTGAAAGTCGATCCGTTCCAGGTTCTCGACCAGAACGGCGTTGGTCAGCTCATTAAGATGGCGGTAGAGAAAGGTCGTGCCGTTCGTCCGGGACTCCGTACAGGTATCTGCGGCGAGCACGGCGGCGAGCCTTCGTCCGTTAAGTTCTGTGCCCGTGTCGGCATGAACTACGCTTCCTGCTCTCCGTTCCGCGTTCCTATCGCTCGTCTCGCTGCAGCTCAAGCAGCCGTAGAAGATGAAGCGTGAAAATATCGTTCGAGCGAAAGCGCGAGATAAGAAAAGCACACAATATTTCAAAAAATGGCATGCACTCTTGTGTATGTCATTTTTTTTGTGTACCTTTGCCGCAAATTTGAATTTTGGATATGAAACAGCATTTCGCTTTAGTGACCGGTGCCTCGTCCGGTATTGGATTAGAGTTCGCACGTCAACTGGCCCAACGCGGATATAACTTGCTTATTGTCAGCAATGTACTGGAGATTAACGACGCCGCGGAATCTATCAAATCTTCAGCTGCAAATCTCAAATCACCCATAGAAGTCATTCCGCTCTTCATGGACCTTAGCCAACAGACTTCCGCGCGCGAACTATATAACTACGCGCACGCGCATGATTTGGAGATAGAAGTGCTGGTGAACAATGCCGGCGTTTATCATGACCGCGACATCCTCGATGACAGCGAGGCGTTCACGAGTCTTATTCTCAATCTTCACATGTACACACCGGCGATGCTGTGCTACCTGTTCGGCCGGGACATGCGCGAACGGAGACACGGTTATATCCTCAATGTGTGCTCCGTCACTAGTAAGATTGTAGCCCAACGCCTCGGAACTTACGCTTCCACCAAGTCGTTCTTGTCCGCCTTCACTCGCTCACTGCATATTGAATTGCATCCTTACGGCGTGTATGTGACGGATGTAAGCCCTGGAGCAGTAGATACCGGACTCTTCTCTATCCCGCAATGGGTAACCAAAGCCGGCAAATGTCTGGGCATCATCGCTTCGCCTCAGATGCTCGTTCGCCGTGCGCTAAGGGCGCTCTTCCGCGGACGCGCAAAAACAACAATACCCACCGTCTTCTGGTGGATATTGTGCTGCATCATTTTGCTAATCCCAACGTGTGTATTACGCTTGATTAGAAGATTAGGATGGTTCTAAACCATCCTTTTTTATTCCTCATTAATCAAGATAGTAGTCCACGGTCGTTACGACGCGTACGCGTTTTACCCAAGGTTGGTACTCATCGGATGTGATAGAGAACTGACCCTGGCTGGCGTTACGGATACTACCCAGCGAACATTGTGCATCGTCCGCGAACTTCTGCGCCACGGCGCGGGCATTACGAGTTGCCTCTTCTATCATCAGCGGCTTGAGTTCCGGCAGACCGTTGAACTGATAATCAAGATTCCATTTCTCGGTCTTGACGATAATACCCTCTTTCAGTAACTCGGACTCCTTGCCCTGGCTTTCTACCACGAGTTTCACCTTGTCGGTCGAAACGATAAGAGACGTGTTCAGCGTGTACTTGTACTCCGGACGATGGTTGCCGTAGTAGTCCGACCAGTTGTCGCTTACCGAAATAGAACCCTGACGGAAATCACTCTTCTCAAAGCCCAACTCGAGCAGATGTTTCTGCACACGCTCGGTCACGCGCTCCAACTGCGCATAGAGAGCCGGAAGGTCATTGCCGTTCCAGCCGTACGACAAAGGCCATACAGCATAGTCCGCCTCCACCTCACGCGTACTCAAGCCTTTCACACTCACGGCTCTGTCTTTCGCCGCGTACTTACTGATGCCGCAGTAGATAAACAATCCACCTAAGCACAATCCAAGCGCAATCAACGCGCCCGCAAAAATGTTGTTCTTCATATCAAACCGTTTTTAATGTTTGCGAGTGCAAAGATACGATATTTTTTTGACATATACAAATAAAATAGAAAAAAGTGAAAAGAAAATGAGAAAAAGGACTCTAAATATTTGCATATATAAAAAAATTATCGTATCTTTGCACCATATTTTCGAAACATATCGAAACATATCGAAATGATTAAGCAAAAAGAAGAAAATTTCGCTCCGATGTGGGAACTGAACCCGCTATGGGAGACGCTCACAGACGACGAACGCGCGTACGTTGAGAACAATGTACAAATAGTCTCCTTTGCCAAGAATGATATTATTCATGCGGACGGCGACGAGTCCGATTGTATGTATATGTTGCTGGAGGGCAAAGTCCGTATTTACAAAGAGGGCGTCGGTCAGCGACTTCAGATTATCCGTTTACTCAAGCCTTATGATATATTCGGTTACCGCGCATGTATAGCGGAGGGCCCGTATAACTCCAGCGCGAGTGCTTTTGAGGATTGTGTCGCTTATTGTCTCAAACGCGAGCATTTCACTTATCTCGTACGAAAGAACGGAGCTTTATGCTATGCGGTTATGCAGATGATGGCTCGAGACCTCGCTATCCAGGAGATTAAGACCGTTAACTTGACGCAGAAACATATCCGCGGACGTCTGGCGGAGAGCCTTCTTCTGCTGCTCAAAAACTACGGCTTCGAGCAGGACGGAAAGACCATCGCTATGTTATTGCCGCGCGAAGACCTCGCGAATATGAGTAACATGACTACCGCTAACGCTATTCGTACGCTTAGCCAGTTCGCGCAGGAAGGCATCATCGCCATCGATGGAAGGCATATTCGGATAACAGACGAAACAGCTTTGGAAAAAATATCGCGCCTCGGTTGAGACGCGATTTTTTTAATCCAGCATATTTCCCATATTCGACGATAACTGAACCATCTTGTCGTAATCCTCGGGACTGAGGTCGTAGAAATAGAAGTTTCGCGGGTCAACCGGTTGACCGAGATACCGAACCTCATAGTGCAAGTGTGAACCGGTGGACTTACCGGTGTTTCCTACCAGCGCTATCACATCTCCGCGTTTCACTTTCTGCCCTACTTTAGCGAGACGCTTGGAGCAGTGAGCATAACGCGTCAGATAATTGAAACCATGGTCTATCTCTACCGTCTCTCCGTAACCCTGCCGCCAACCGGAATAAACGACCACGCCGTTACCCGTGGCGAAAATATCCGTTCCTACCGGCGCGGTAAAGTCCATACCTTCATGGAAACGACGAACGTGATAAACCGGATCGACACGCCATCCGTATCCCGATGCCATTCGCTTGAGGTCCTTGTTCAGTACCGGTTGAATAGCCGGAATATTCTCCATACGTGCTTCTTGTTTCTTCGCCAACTCAACGATTTCATCATACGAGCGCGCCTGTACGTACATCTCCTTCTCTAATATATCGACCTTGCGCTGCACATCAGCTGCCAATTGGGTATTGGTCATTCGCGCAAGCGAGTCGTAATAGGAAATCTGCTGGGTGGCTCCCATACGTGCGCTCAGCGGAATAGGTTCCGCTCCGAGGATAGCACGATAGAGATTGTCGTCGCGCTGCGAGAGATCGTACATGACTACCTGCATCTGGTCTATTTGCCTGTTCACCACTTCCAGTTCAGCGGTCAGGTTACGGTTATACTGCATCAAGGTTGCCTCCCTGGGGGAAGGGAAGAAATACAGGAAGGTATAGAAAAAGATAACTCCCAGGCATATACCGCCGATGATATAATAACCGGAACGGCGAAGCCAATAACGGAATCCGTGCTCGATTCGCTCCAACTGAAGCGTCTCGGGATTAATACGATATTTTTTACTGAATTTCATTCTATTTACGATTATACGATTGACGATTGGACGATTTACGATTTAACGATGGCTCTTTATACCAAAAGAAATATTGATTTTGCTGTTTCTTCTCTTCCGTTGTACGCGCTACATACACGAGTTCGCCTGTGTATGGATTGATACCCGTGTAAAACATGGTCGTGGATAGCGTCATAGGCGTTGGTGTAAAGTCCTGAACTTGCTCCGGACGATAGTGCATTTTCTTCGTTTCTTCTGCCAGCGCCATCATATCGCGTTTGGTACACGCCGGATGGGAAGAGATGAAATAAGGAATGAGTTGCTGGTTGAGACCCGCTTCTCGGTTGATACGCAGAAACAGTTCGCGGAAACGCAGATAGTTGCTCCACGCCGGTTTGCGCATAATCTTCAGTACCGCATCGGAACAATGCTCCGGAGCTACTTTCAGTCGTCCCGATACATGACGGGTGATGAGTTGACGGGCATATTCATCGCTCATGAGGTCGTAACGGATACCCGAACCGACGAAGGCATGCTTGACGTACGGCAACTTATCCACCGTTCGGTATATATCGAGCAGCGGAGCAAAATCCTGATTCAGATTCTTGCAAATCGCCGGCTGTAGGCAACTCGCACGGGCACATTTCTCGCAAAGTGACATATCCTTGCCGTGCATACCATACATGTTCGCCGAAGGTCCTCCGAGGTCGGAGAGCACACCGTGCCAGTCGGGCAACTGGCTCAAACGCTCAATCTGCCGTAAGATAGATGCTTTGGAGCGGGATACTACCTGTTTGCCTTGGTGGGCTGAGATCGTACAGAACGAACAGCCGCCAAAACAACCTCTATGCATACAAACCGACCACTTAATCATCTCATACGCGGGGATGCGTTTGTCCTTGTACTTAGGATGAGGCGTATATTGGTACGGCAGGTCATAGATAGCGTCCAGTTGAGCCGTGGTAAGAGGCGGATACGAAGGATTGACGACCACGAACTGCTTGCCGACAGGCTGCACAAGGGTAGTCTGATGAATCTTATTCGACTCTATCTCCATCAGACGGAAGTTCTCAGCGTGCTTACGCTTGTCGCGCAGCGCCTCTTCATGGCTCGCCAACAGGATAGCGTCCTTCGGTAGTTCACTCTTGTCCGAGGTCAAATAGGCTGTTTGAGGAATGCTATGAAGATCGTTAGCGTTAACCATTCTATCGGCAATCTCGGTCATCGCCTGTTCACCCATGCCATAGACAAGCAAGTCGGCACCGCTGTCCACGAGAATGGAAGGCATCAGCTTGTCCTGCCAGTAGTCGTAATGAGTCAAGCGACGCATTGACGCTTCGATGCCACCGATGACAATAGGCACATCGGGATAGAGTTGCTTGAGAATACGGCAATAAGTAATGGTACAGTAGTCCGGACGTGCGCCGGCTTTGCCTTCCGGCGTATAAGCATCATCGGAGCGACGACGCTTCGCGGCCGTGTAATGGTTAACCATCGAATCCATAGAGCCGGCAGAGACCGCAAAATAAAGACGCGGACGACCGAACTTCTTGAAATCGCGGAAGTCCCCGTGCCAGTCTGGTTGAGGCACTATCGCTACGCGATAACCCGCCGCTTCAAGTACCCTACCCAACACCGCTGCACCAAAAGACGGATGGTCAATATACGCATCGCCTGTGAAGAAGACGATGTCCACTTCATCCCAGCCTCTCAAATCCGTTTCCTTACGGGTGGTCGGCAAATATTTTAACAGGTCAGTCAAAGGTTGTAATTTACAGGGCTTAGTCTATTTGCAAATCCAAGCTTTCTTTCAGTTGTGCAATGTCAGGGTTCTGCTCTGCCATCAGCGCAAATTTCTCTTCTGCGGTAAACGCCATCTGCTCTTGACTATATTCCGCTTGAACGAGTTGTATATGCAGCAGGTCGTTGTTCAACGCTTGGCGTAACTGCTGTGCGAGCATAGGCATTGCCTTGCGCATTTCAGCCATCTGCCACGGATTAGGCATCTGAATCTCCGCCGTGTGTTCCTCTATCAAATGAGGGATATAGTTCTCTATCAGTTCTCTCAGACGCGGTTCGCTCTTGTGCAGCTCAGCCAGACCAACCCACGCGCCTTTGAGTTGGTCAGCCGTAAAAGGGTCGTTCTTCTCCTTTTTCGGTTCCTCATTCTGATTAGGTGTACTGCTCGGTGCTGACTGTGGTTTCGGAGCAAAACCAAGACCTATACCGGGCACTTTCGGTATCGATGGTGTTTTAGCGGCTTTAGGCTGCTCCACAGGTTTGTCGGCAGGTACTTGCGGTGCAGAAGGAGCCGCAGGAACCGTTTCCGGCTGTTTGGCGGGTTTTGTGGGAGCGACAGGCTCCTTGGACGGTGCAGAAGGTGCAGAGGGTATCGTCTGCGGAACGCCGAGTTGACATAGTTTGACGAGAGCCAACTCTACGGTCAGACGTTTGTTACGCGCCGTACGATAATTGATATCGCAGGTATTGAGGATGTCGAGTGCCAGGAACAACCACATCGGTGCGCAATGCTTGGCCTGCTCCGCATAACGGGCACGGATAGCATCGCCTGTCTCGAGCAAGGGCAATGTCTGCGG
Organism: uncultured Bacteroidales bacterium; assembly: GCA_902778935.1. GTDB lineage: Bacteria > Bacteroidota > Bacteroidia > Bacteroidales > Paludibacteraceae > Colicola. Next base: position 15,129 of record CACYZT010000020.1, on the reverse strand, counting down.
GTCTCGACTAACGAGCACATCGCGTAAGTGCTGGGCAAAACCCGTAACGAAATGACCGGCATCGAAACCGTGGTTCAGCACATCGTTGAAAAGAAGCAGAGCCTTAGTCACATCGTGCCTGAGTGCCGCTTCAACTAATTGGAAATAGTAATCTGCATTGAGCACATTCAGCACAGCGATGGTCTGCTCGTAAGTGATGTTGTTGCCGCAAAAAGCCACCAGTTGGTCAAAAATAGACAGTGCGTCGCGCATACCTCCGTCAGCTTTCTGCGCCACCACATTGAGTGCCTCTTCACTCGCCGTAACACCCTCGTTGGCTGCTACTTTCTGCAAGTACGCGATGGTATCAGGTACCGTGATTCGATTGAAGTCATACACCTGACAACGGCTGAGAATGGTAGGCAGCACCTTGTGCTTCTCCGTCGTCGCAAGGATGAAAATAGCATAGGAAGGCGGTTCTTCCAGCGTCTTTAGCAAGGCGTTGAATGCACCGGTTGAAAGCATGTGAACCTCATCGATGATATAGACGGAGTATTTCCCGATTTGAGGCGGAATACGCACTTGGTCTATCAGCGAACGGATATCCTCCACCGAGTTGTTCGAAGCCGCATCCAGTTCGTGGATATTGAACGACCGCTGTTCGTTAAATGCCTTACAACTCTCGCACTCGTTGCACGCGTCATAACCGTTCTGCGGGTGGAGACAGTTGATGGTTTTCGCGAAAATACGGGCACACGTGGTCTTACCCACGCCTCGCGGACCGCAGAACAAGTATGCGTGCGCCAAATGATTTTGACGAATCGCGTTCTGCAGTGTCTGCGTCAGAGCCTGCTGACCCACAACCGATTCAAAGGTCTGCGGCCGGTACTTACGCGCTGAAACAATGTAATTTTCCATATGCTATGCTATATATATATTTCTCTTTATTAACGGTCTCGATATTCGCTGTACGATTGTCGAGGACCGATTGTAGTTGTTCGAAGGACAATATACCTGTCCCTTGAGCTTTGACGACAGCTTCTTTCCGGGTCCACAAACGTGTGAAAGCGATGTCGGCCTTGTCTCGGGCTCTGGCTATGAGGCGAACTTCCTCTTCATTCATCGTTCGTTGGATGAGTTCGTTGTCCGCCTTGCGGATATGCTCGATGTCAATGCCTATCGGTTCGTCATCGATAGCTACGGCGATACCCTCTTTGCAGTGACTTATCGAGAAGTACGGCCCGTTTACCAGAAATGGCTTCCCGTGTTCGTTATAGTCAAACTCCCCTACTTCACTCACACCCATGGCTCCCAGTTCTTCTTGCAACATCAGCCAACTCTTCAGACAGCAGAACCGACCAAAAGTATGCTTGTAGCGTAGTGCCTGTTCGCGCCGTTGAGCGCTGACAAGCGGTAACATCCGTTGCACTTCCTCATCGGTGCACTGTGCCATATCATCAAATATCCTTATGCGCATATACTTTCCAGTACACCACAGGCAGGATGGTCACTGTCAGCGGCAGAGTAAATATCGTACCGAAACAGATAACCACACCCATCGGCATCCACAGACTGGTAGCCGCTATAATCATCGGTAGTACGCCCAACGCGGTCGTAGCACTCGTCAGGAAGACCGGACGCATTCTTCGCAGACCGGCATGGAACGCCGCATCGCGATAGTTCATGTGCTTGTATTTGCGGCTGTCCTCCGCGTATTCGTACATCATAATCGCATTGCGCACAATAATACCGATTAGACTCACAACACCCAATACAGCGGTGATAGAGATATCCAATTGGAAAATCCACAAGCCCAACATCGCACCAAAGACGCACAGCACAGCGCTGGAAAGCGTGAGAAGCGCCAGACCTATTTTGCCGAAATGGTACAGCAGCAGTACCAACATAACCGCCAGAGCTGCTATAATCGACCAGAAGATCTGTGGAAGAATCATATCGTTCACTTCCGTCAAGCCGCCGTAACTGATGGTTACGCCTTCCGGCAGGTCGGTGATATTGGCTTCTATCCATTTGCGTATCTCTCGCTCCGCAGTTACCTGACTGGTTGAACCGCGCAAGTCCGAACCGATGGTTATGGTCCTTACGGAATTGCGGCGCTCGAGGACCGTATGATGCCAATCAGGTTCGATAGTAGCTACTTGACGCAGCGGCACCCAGATACCCGGTATAGCGGTCGGCACCTGAATAGCACCCAGTTCTTCGGGTTTCATCGTGCTCACACCCGCTGTATAAAGCACTACCGGCACGGCATAGGAACCTTCGTAGAGGGTGGTGACCGTCGCGCCTTGCGTAGCCTGAAGCAAGTAGAGCGAAAGCATGGTCTGCGTGATACCGAGACGGGTAGCCTCATCGGGCTTGAGTACGATTCGCGTGGATGCGGCCATATTATTGTAGTCGCAATGTACCCACTGCAAATCCGGCTGACGTACCATGTATCGCATGATACTGTCCGCTATCGGTGCCATCAGATCCCAGTCCTCACCCTGCACGCGTATCTCTAACGGGTTTTTCGCGGATTGATAATCCAGCTGTTTGAAGCGCGCAAAAGCATTCGGGAAATAGTTCTCATACCGACGGCTGTATTCGCGGATGACTTGTGCGGTAGCTTTGCTCGACTTGGTATTCACGATTAACTGCGCATAGTTGGCCGCAGGCGTCTGAGGGGTGTATGCGGCATGGAAACGAGGTGACGACTGACCGATAAACGCAGTAACACTCGTCACATTCGGATCGGCTTTCAGAATCGTAGCCAGCGAATCTGCTACCGCCGCACTCTCTTCGAGCGGAGCACCGTCTCGCAAATGAATCTCCACGGCAAAGAACTCACGCTCCGCTTTCGGCAGTAACTGCAGATTCAGTCTCGAGAGCAGGAAGATACCGATACCCAATGCACCCGCCAGCATACACCATACAATTATCGGTTTTTCAAAACAACGCTCCAAGATGCGCTTGTAGCCGTCTTGTAACCAGGTAAAGAACTTGGTCTGCGCACGCTCAAAGCGGTTCAGTTCCTCCGCCTTGCGGTTACGGATGAAATAATACGACAAATAGGGCGTTACCCATGTAGCGTAGAATATACTGGCTACCAGTGCAAAGAGAACTGCAAAGGGGAAGAGCTGTACGAACTCGCCCAGCGGACCGGTGATGATTCGCGTCATAGGGAAGAACATACCGCAAATAGCCATCGTAGCCAGCGACATCGGAATAAACAGCAGACTCGTGCTGACGACAGCGGAGTACCAACGGGAGTGACCACGAGCCAATTGATTCGTATAACCGTCGATGACAATCACGGAGTCATCCACAATCATTCCTAATACGAATATCAATGCCGCAAGGGTAACGGTATTCAGTTCGATACCCGTGACATACATCAGGCCGAGACAGATAGCCGTGCAGACAGGAAGTCCCGTAGCAGCCACCAATGCCGTTCGAAGCGGGAAGAGAATCAGCATGACGGCAATGACGACGAGGATGGAGATAAGAATATCCCGCAGGAACGAAACAACGGAATCATTCACCACTTTCGGCTGGTCTGTGATTCGATGGAATTTGATATCCGGCGGCAGCATGACAGCGGCTTTCGCCAGCTGGCGGTCCACCTCTTTGCCGAACTCAACGATGTTATTACCCGGCATCATCTCCATATTAAGAATAAGGCACGAAGCACCATCGAATTCCACGTACTGCTTAGGCGCCTGGTAACGGCGCTCTACCGAAGCGATGTCTTTAAGCCGAACGGTTGCACCCGTAGCGGGGTCGGACCATACAACCTGTTCCTGAATCTCGTATTCAGACTGATACGGTATCACCACCTGCAATGAACCGCTCGCATCGTTCATTCCGCCCAGCGTCCGGAGTCCCTGCAATGCCATCTGAGCTTCGAGAACAGAAGGGCTTATGCCGTAAGCCGACAGACGCTCGGGGTCAATGGTAATGGCGATCTCCTCGGTCTGCTGACCCATGATACGCAGTTTACCCATTTCAGGAATCGTCCTGAGCGTGGAGCATATCTGCTTGGCGTATAACTCCAGTTCGCGAGGACTGCGCTCCTGACTCTCTACGGCTATGAGCAGGGATGACGTGCTGCCGAAATCGTCAATCAGGACCGTTTGCAGCACGCCGGCCGGCAGTTGGGTCTTCTGCAGAACAGGCAAACCGGCACGAATCTTATTCCATGCTTTCTCGCTATCCACACCATGCATACGTAGCACGACATAGACATACGAGAATCCATCTTTACTGTTACTGAACGTGAGGGACTTGTTAACGGCTTCGAACGAGTTGATATAATCCTCAAGTGGCATCGTCACCTGTTGCTCCACCTCACTGGCTGTCGCACCCGGATAGAGAGCTACCAACAAGGCTTGACGTATCGTAAACTGTGGAAACTCATCCTTGTTCATCTTCGGTAACGAATAGATACCGAACGCCGTTAACAGCAGGAACAGCGCCATCACCAGACCGTGATGCCGCATAGCCGCTTCTATGTGTTTGCTTGTTTTCACTCTTCTACTATCTTACAACCTTCGTATAATTTCTGATATCCGTCTGTGATCACGACATCACCTGCTTGCAGACCTGTCAGCACGCGTACTCCGTTGGATCCGTAGCCGCCTACGGTAATAGCGCGGCGTACGGCGTGGTCGTCTTGCTTGAGCCAAACGGTAGCACCTTCCGGTTTGAGCAGTACGCACCGGGCTGGGATGATGATGGCTTCGCTGTTGAGCACAGGTACACAAACGATTCCTACCATGCCGGTACGAAGTACATCTCTGCCGCCTTCGATACGGGCTACGGCATCGTAGGTATGCGTCAGCGGATTAGCGGTAACGCTTTTCGAGGTCAGGGAAACCGGCAGCGTCTTTTTGATAGCTGCGCACTCCATCTCTCCTTTTTCTGCCAAACCGCTTACTTCCGTCTCCGGTACGGTAAAGCGCACCGTGAAGCCCGACACATCCAATACCGAGCATAGTTGGACACCCGGGATAATCGATTGTCCTACAGCCACCTCCAGTCCGCTCAGCACACCGTCGCACGGGGAAACAAGGGTACACTCCTTCAGATGTTCTTGCGCCGCGGCGTAAATAGATTTGGCCTGTTTGTACTGGCTCTCTATCTCCACCATCTTCTGGTCGGACACCACGCCTTTGTTATGCACTTTGCTCACGCGGTTGTACGCATCCTCCGCATGCTGAAAAGTAGCCTTAGCGGACTCCAGCGCATTGAGTGCCTGCGTGTTATCTACTTGCAGAATAGTCTGACCTTTGCGTAACCGCTGACCGTTCTTGGCCGATATCGACACTACCCTTCCTGCTGTTTGCATACTCAGCGGAGTCTCTTGAGCCGGCTCTACCGTACCCACATAACGGGCAACGGCATTGTTGGATTTCTCGGCTATCACCATCGTGTTAACACGAAGGGGCTTGGACTCCTTTTGATGATTTCCTGTTTGGCTGCACGCCACTAACGCGAGCGTGGCAAGTCCTAAAATTTGTAGTTTCACTATATTTTTTTCCATTGAATTGACAAATATATTACCCTTGCGAACAAATGTGCAAAGTACGCGATATACAATGCTTGTGCGCCGCAGAAACGATAGGTGGCTATATACGCTGCCACGAATCCTACTGCTGCCCATATCATCGCATTTCGTATCTGTACGCCGGCGGTTGCACCCACATAGATACCATCCCACATAAACGCCAGCGCACTCACTATCGGCATGGCTATCAGCCATCCCAGGTAGTGCTCTGTAGCGGATAGCACATCCGCATCGTTGGTCATCAGCTCCAGACACTCGTCGCCCAGAACGGCATACAGCGCCGTGAACAACAAGCCTACGCCGATAGACCAGGTAAAGAGCAAACGAACAACCGGTTGAATACTGGATTTATGATTCATCCATTCGTCCATGTGTCCGTTCGTCTTTTCTCCGACTGCCTTCCCTACCAATGCTTCGCCGGCATAGGCAAAACCATCGATGAAGAAGGAGAAGAACATAAACAGCTTCATCAGCACGCTGCTCACCGCCAGCTCTGTATCGCCGTAGGTGCTCGCCAGCGAGGTGAAGCCTACATAAACCACCATGAAGCAGAGGGAACGGACGAACAAATTGCCGTTGAGCAACATCATTCGCTTCATTTCCGGCCACCGCATGGCTGCCATGATTTCTCTGAGTCCGATATACACAATACCGTATTTGAATACCAATATACAGAAGGCCAGCAGCAGACCGCTGTACTGCGCAATGAGTGTGCCCCAGGCTACACCCACCACACCGAGCGAGGTGTGAACGGCAAGGAAATAACTGCCCAGCATGTTTACTGCATTAACCAGTATATCGACAGCCATCGGACTTTTGGTATCCTGCATACCGATAAACCACCCTTTCATCGCGAACAGCATAAGCGTGGCAGGCGCCGCCCATATACGGACGAAGAAATACTGCCGCGCCACATTCGCCACAGCCTCGGAGCATGGCACCACCGCCAGCACAGCCGTTACGAATACCCACTGTATCAGCCATAGGAAAAATGCCGCCAGCAGGGCTATCGTCAAGCTCTGCGTCAGTATCTTACGGCACTCGGCTGAAAGCTGAAATCCGAATCCCGTGTTCTGACTGCTCCCGTAGGCTTGCGCCGTCAGACCGCTCGTACCTATACGCAAGAAACCGAAATTCCAGTACAGCAAATCAAAGAGCATCGTTCCGATAGCTATACCGCCGATAGCGGCAGCATCGCTCAGATGCCCCACTATCGCCGTATCCACGATACCTACCAGCGGAATAGTAATATTCGCCAGAATGCTCGGTATGGCTAATCGTAATATGTCTCTGTTCGTTGTCACAGGAATAGCAATATCATCAGTTGTCCGGTCAGCACACGCATGAACATCGTCAGCGGATAGACGGTGGAGTATGCTACGGCAGCGCGGTCGTTAGCCGAACTCTGCGATGTCGCATAAGCTAAGGCCGGAGGATTAGTCGTCGAACCGGCAAGAAGGCCCATCAGCGTGAAATAATCCAGTTTGAACCATTTGCGGGCTACAAAACCGATTATCAGTATTGGAATCAGGGTAATCAGCACACCGTAGCCGATCCATACATATCCGCCGTCCACCAAGGTAGCGATGAACGTCTTACCGGCTCCGAAACCGACAGCCGCAAGGAAGAGTGAGATACCGATCTCGCGAATCATCAGGTTCGCGGATGTCGTGGTATAGGTCACCAGATGGTACTTCGTTCCGAAAGCACCCATTAGAAGGGCTACAATCAGCGTGCCGCCGGCTATACCCAACTTAAACGGTTGCGACAGACCCGGTAGTGCAAACGGTATCGAACCCAATGCTACGCCTAATAACAGGCCAAAGAACAGCGATGCCAGGTTCGGCGCATCCAGTTTCTTAACCGAGTTACCGAATACCTGAGCCACTTTATCGACTGCCTCCGCTTCGCCCACCACGGTCAAACGGTCGCCTAATTGCAAAATCAAGTCGGGCGTAGCCAGCAGCTCGATTCCTGCACGGCGGATACGTGTAATCGTGATTTGGTAGGCAGCGCGTACTTTCAGGTCGCCGATGCGCTTACCGTTGATTTTCGGTTTGGTCACCACGATATGCTTGCTTACCAGATGCACATCTTTCGCTTTCTCTTCCCATTTGACGTCCGTCAGTTCGCCTAAGAGCAGCACGGTGCGTTCATTCTCTTTCTCGGTTACCAGACGAACGCGGTCACCTATGTGAAGCAAGGTCTCTGCGTCCGGCATGAACTCATTGCCGTCCTTGTCCAACACGCGGCTCACTACTATCTTCACGTGCGTCAGCAAGCCTAAGTCACGCACGTGTAATCCTTCTATCTGCGGGTTCGTCAGCTTCATGTCGTAATGCTCCACTTGCTGCACTTCCCCTTTCTCGGATGCCACCTTCTCTTCCTCTTGCTCCGTCTTGATACGGAAAATCCAGCGGATAACCAGCATCGCAAACAGCACGCCTACTACACCCAACGGATAAGCCATGGCATAACCGCTCGCGATATTGGGATTGGACACACCCGTCAGGTCAAAATACGTCTGCTCGGCAGCACCAAGACCCGGAGTGTTGGTTACGGCTCCGAACAGCACACCCGTCATCGTCGCGATATCCGTTCCGCTCAGCCAGTGAATCACATACGTCGTTGCGCAACCTAACACTACGACACTCAACGCCAGCATATTCAGACGCATTCCGCCTTTGCCGAAGGACTGGAAGAAACCCGGACCGACCTGAAGACCTATAGAATAAACAAACAAGATAAGACCTAAATCCTTCGCGAACGACTCCACTAACGGGTCTATCGTCATGCCGAAATGGCTGCATGCGATGGCGCTGAAAAGAATCCAGGTGATACCTAATGTAATACCTTTCACCTTGAGTTTGGACCCAAGGAAAATACCAATAGCAATGGCAAGGGCAAGCACAAAAATGGAATGTGCTATGCCCGTACCAAAGAATAAATTTTGAAACCAGTTCACAATCGAACAGTTTAACAGTTTAACGTTTTAACGCACCTCGGTGCCAAACACCGTGTACTCTTTCTCGCCGCGAACAATAATCACTTGTCCGTCGCGGATGATTTTCTCCGCTTTGCAATTACAGGCGTCTATATCCTCGATGCCTTCGCTCGGCTCTTCTCCGGCTTTCCAACCGAAACCGCCACGAGCATTAGCTTTGCGAACGGTAATACCCGAACCCTCAGGGAATACTTCGCCTTTCAGTTTCGAGCCAAGCATCAATTCGGCGTTGCCGTTCGGAGCTTCAACCAGATATACAGCATCGTCCTCGATATTCTCCAGGTCGCAAACAGCCTGTGTTGCTTCTGCTGAAGCTGTCTCAGCCCAGTTACCTAACGTATAACCCATCGTGTAGGTAGCTGCCTGCTCTGCCGTCAGGATGGTCTCCATCTGCTTCTCGTTGCTGCCAAGCACGAAGGTCACGTTGTTCGACGCCGGAGAAACAACATTGCCGTTTTTGTCCACCGAGTTGTACTCGCCGAACAGCTCAGGAAGGATGTTCATTCCACCCAGTGTCCAACGCTCAATCTTGTCTTTCTGAGCACTCGCTTCCTTCACCATATTCAGCGCACCGTTGCTGTCATCAAGGAAGGTATTGAGGAATACCGTTTTCGGCTTGTTGTTCCAGCTACGACCGAAGCTAACTACCGGCAGCGTACCGGTGATACCTTCTGCATAGCGAACTGTACAATGCTCGAATACATAACCCTTGTCGCTTGCGTCTGCATTGCTGGCTGTCAGCGCATCGCTACCGCCGCCGTCCTTTGCTCGCTGCTCGCATACAAGCTCGGTGCCGTAGAAATATACACTACCGTCACCGCAGATGAAGTCAACCGTTCCGTGAATCTCGCAGTCTTCGAAATACTTCACAGCACCAACGAGATTGCTGTAGTAGGTATCCTGATAACTCAACATACGTACGTTCTTGCATACCGTCTTCGTACCCTGATCCCAGAGACATACAGCACGGCCGTTGTCGTTCTTATAGTAATCGAGTGCATTCTGAATCGTCAGATCTTGCAGGTACGTACCCGATACATTCTTGTTGATTTTCAGCGTGGCGGTTTTGTCAATCGACTCCTTCGATGCGTCCGGAGCGTTCTTGATAATAACGCCTTCCATCGATTGACCGATGATAGCGATGTTATTCTTTCCGATAGTGGTCAGACAGGTCTCACCAAGGTCATACAGACCGTTCGGCAGGAAAATCTTATCACCCGATTGAGCTTGAGCCAATGCCATAATAAACGATGCTGCATCGCCTGCCGGAACGATAAAGTAACCGGTAGCTTCGTCTTTCTCAAGGAAGTCAAGCACGTTATATACCACTACTTTGTGGATATACTGCTTAGCCGTCCAGCTGATGGTCAGCCAGCCTGCTTCGCCTGCGTACTGAGCACTCAGCTCCGTTCCGTCTTCGGTTACGTTCTTCTCTACGGCACAACTTGCTATGACGGAATCGCCTGCGAGCACGTTCACATCACCCGTCTCCGAGTATTTGCACAGCGTCACAACCACGATAGCGTTACCTGCTACTTTCACGCGGATGTTGCCGTCAGCTGCAAAATACCAGCCGTGCGTTCCGTCATGGTAAGCACCGTTGTTCGCTTCCACTGTCTCGTGGTCCTCAGGATAGAAAATCGCCGAAGCGAAATCATACGTCTGTACCGTTCCGATAATTGCCTCCTCTATCGGCGTCACTTTCGCTTGAATAGTCGTGTTGCCGTTGATGATATCGCCTTCAGCAGCTTTCTTTCCGCTGGTGTAGAACCATCCACGGAAGGCATTGCCCTCACCGATAGCAGGAAGGTCAGATTCCGTATAAGGAATAGTGCTCAGCGTAGCACCCTCGTAGGTATCGAATGTACCGAGCTTGGTACCGTTCTGGTCTTTGTAAATCACTTGACAAGGAGTAATATCCGTGGCTTCAGCGAAGAAATACGGTACATACGTGTTACCCGCCAACTCGAATGTCAGCACACCTGCATCACCCGTATAAGTATAAGTCACATACTGGTTGTAGTTCGGTTTCTGCTCGCCGCAAGCAGCATTGTTGTTTACGGTAGCATAATCAACGCCGTCTTTCTTCACGTTAATCGAAGTGCCGCTGTACTGACATGCACCGATAGTGAATTTAACCGGACCGTCAACCGTAACGGTGATAGAACCGCCGAAAATACCGTGTTGACCGCCGTTGTATGCCGTTCCATCTATTGCCACACCTGCAGGCAGCTCGCCGCCTTCCGGCAGAATGACGCTGTAAGGATTGTCGCGGAACTCAATCTTGAAATCTACGAACGTACGCGGTACTTCCTCTTTGAAGGAGAGGTACTGGAGCACAGACTCAACCGTTCCTGCACGCTTGATGTAGATATTGTTCTGCTCCGCCGTCAGGTCCACAATCTGGAAACCATACTCCGTTTGAGCACCCGTGGTGTCAATACTCGTCAATTCGGTCGGAACCGTACTCGATGCAGCTGCACCTGCCCAAGTCTGAATGACCATACGCTCGGCGTTCGAACCGCTACGAGGACCAAAACCCAGTTTCAGTTTACCGGCTACTGCGGGTTTCGTAAAATACGCATAACCGCTACCATTCATCTTGATGCCATACAGACCGTTCTTCGTACCCGGACCGTCGGTCACCTTGCTTCCGTAATACAAAGCGCTGTTTTTGGCAGCAGAAGAATCAGGATTGTTACTCGGAGCTCCCTCCGTGTAATCCCAAAGCAGGTCATTCGGTCCTGCCATCATGGCTACGCTCATCAGAGCTGCCGCCATCAAAGAAAAGATTTTCTTCATCGTGTTAATAAATTTGGTTAATTGGTTGATTGTTTATATTTGTTTTATTTTCCATCGTCCAATCGTCCATTGTCCATTGTCCATTGTCTATTGTCCATTGTCCATTGTCCGTCATAGGCGCACAATTAGCAATGCAAAATTACTACAATTTTTCCAAAAACCAAAATCAATTATCCCAAAATTAAAATAAATGTGTCATTTTGCATATTTTTTTCAAAAAAAGAACGCGCGCGCTTGCGTATATAAAAAAGTTTTTGTAATTTTGCAGGCTGATTGTGGTGTGTGCGTTATGTCGCCGTTGACTAATCGTTGAGTCAAGTAAGGGTAATACCGTATCCCACCCTACACTATAATATACATAGTATATTATCACGTGATTTTAAAACAAAACAAATAAAATAATTAACTAACAACTTTATGCAAACAATCAAACTGAAACGCGGGTTGGACATTCCTTTTGAGGGAACTGCGGCAGAAACGCTGGGTAGCGTTCGTCGGCCGGAGGTCTTTCATATAGTGCCCGACCAGTTCGCCGGCATCACTCCCAAACTGGATGTCAAGGTCGGCGACCGTGTGAAGGCGGGTAGCCCGCTCTTCCACGACAAAGCGTTTGAGAGCTTGTTCTTTACCTCACCCGTCTCGGGCGAAGTCAAAGAGATTGTGCGCGGTGAGCGACGTAAGATCATGTCCATCGACATCCTTGCGGACGCTACCATCGAGTATGAGAAATTTGAGGTAAAGAGTGAAGGTTTAACGAGTGAAGGAGTGAAAGACCTTCTTCTCCGTTCAGGCCTCTGGGCATTGATGAAGCAACGTCCGTACGACTGCATCGCTCTGCCGAACAAGACTCCTCGCGCTATTTTTATTTCGAGTTTTGACAGTGCGCCTTGTGCTCCGAACTACGAGTTCGTGCTCAAAGGTCAGTTGCCTACCTTGCAGGCGGCTGTCTCCGCGCTGGGCAAGATGGCACCGGTATTCATCGGCATCAAAGGTGGCGCTAAAGCTACCGAGTTCCGTGAGCTCAAGGACTGCACCCTCTATGAGGTCTATGGTCCCCACCCTGCAGGAAACGTAGGCGTGCAGCTCAACAACCTCGCGCCGCTGGCTAAGGGTGAGACCGTCTTCACGGTGAACATCCAGGACCTCGCGCTCATCGGTCGCCTCTTCCAGAAAGGCATCGTGGACATGCAGAAGAAAGTGGCGCTCACCGGACCGCTCGCTTACGGCAAGCAGTACTACAACGTCCTGCCGGGTATGCCGGTTTCCGCTGTCCTGCTCTCGAACGTACACACCGAGTGTCCGTGCCGTTACATCGCCGGCAACGTGCTCTCCGGTCGTCAGATCACGATGGACGACATGATCTCCGTCTATGACAATCAGTTCACGGTCCTCGACGAAGGCTCTGAGAACCACGAGTTCATGGGCTGGATGCTGCCGCGCTTCTCGGCTTTCAATGCCGGAAAGACCGACCCTGCAGGTCTGTTGGACAACAGGTTCACGCGCTGGCTCTTCGGTCCGAAGAAATACCAGTGGGACGCTCGTCTCAAAGGTGGCCGCCGTGCGATCATCGTCTCCGGCGAGTACGACAAAGTGTTCCCGATGGATATCTACCCCGAGTACCTCATCAAAGCGATGATTGCGTCGAATATCGACCGCATGGAAGCGCTGGGTGCATACGAGGTGGCTCCTGAAGATTTCGCGCTCTGCGAGTATGTGTGCACGTCCAAGATGCCGCTGCAGGCTATCGTGCGCGAAGCGTTGGATTATTTAAGAAAGGAGATTGAGTAATGGAATGGCTTTATAAAAACTGGAAGAAGTTCGGCAAGAACTTCGAACAAGGCGGCAAACTGAGCTGGCTCAGTTCGTTCTATGACGCCTTCGACACGTTCCTCTTCACCCCTCAGACGACCGCTAAACGCAACGGCACGCATATCCATGACGGTTCGGACAGCAAACGTACGATGATTCTCGTAGTTATCGCACTTGTTCCCGCCATGCTCTTCGGTATGTTCAATGTCGGCTATCAGCACTTGCTGGCTACCGGTCAGTTGGCAGCAGGCATGACCGCTGCTCTCTGGTGGAAAGCGTTCGGTTTCGGTCTGCTGGCAGTACTGCCGTTTATCATCGTCAGCTATGCTGTGGGTCTGGGCATCGAGTTCATCGTAGCGCAAATCAAGCATGAGGAGGTAGCAGAAGGATTCCTCGTAACGGGATTCATCATCCCGCTCATCGTGCCTATCAACACCCCGCTGTGGCAGGTGGCTATCGCAGTCGCTTTTGCGGTCATCTTCGCCAAAGAGGTGTTCGGCGGCACAGGTTATAACATCTTCAACGTTGCGCTTATCACGCGTGCGTTCCTGTTCTTCGCATACCCGAGCCACATGACCGGTGACGAACCGTTCATCCGCACGGTTGGCACATGGGGCTGGGACGGCGGTCACGCGCTTGTGGACGGTTTCTCGGGTGCTACGCCTCTGACGCAGATGGCTACCGGCACACCGGTGTCGCAGTCTTTCTGGGACATGGTGAACGGACTCGTTCCGGGTTCGGTCGGTGAGACCTGTATCTGGGCTATCGCGCTCGGCGCATGTCTCTTGATCTGCACAGGCGTAGCTTCGTGGAAGACCATGCTGTCTGTCTTCATCGGCGGCGGTCTGACCGCTTGGCTCTTTAACCAATTCGGTTCGGAGGCTAACCTCGCAGCGCAGTATCCGTGGTACATGCACCTCGTTTCCGGCGGTTTCGCTTTCGGTGCGGTCTTCATGGCTACCGACCCTGTGACTTCCGCTCGTACCGAGTGCGGTAAGTGGATATACGGCTTCCTCATCGGACTTGTAGCAGTACTCGTGCGCGTCCTCAACCCCGGCTACCCCGAGGGAATGATGCTCGCTATCCTGCTCATGAACGCCTTTGCGCCGCTCATCGACTGGTGCGTCGCAAAAAGGGAGGCGAAGCTATGAAACTGAATACAAACAGTAATATCTACACATTCGTCTATATGACGGTGGTAGTGATCATCGTAGCTGTGCTGCTGGCGGTTGTCAGCCAGGCACTCGCTCCGAAGCAGCAGGCCAATATCCTGCTCGATAAGCAGAAACAGATCCTTGGTGCGCTGAAAGTCGATTTCTCGCAGGCTGACCCTGCAGAGGTCTATTACACGCTCGTACAGGACACGCTGCGTTATGGTGAACAAGAGGTCTATGTAGCGAATCTCAACGGTGCTGTCAAGTACATCCTGCCGCTTTCCGGTAAGGGTCTTTGGGGCGGCATCGGCGGTTACCTCGCACTCGATGAGGACAAGAACACCATTTATGGTGTCAACTTCAACCACGAGTCCGAGACCCCGGGTCTGGGTGCCAAAATCGTTGAGCCGGAGTTCCGCAGCCAGTTTGAAGGCAAGCACATCCGCAATGCCGAAGGTGCTGTCGTTTCTGTGGCGGTTCTCAAAGCCGGCAAACATGCTGAAGGACAGGAGCAGGTAGATGCCATCTCCGGTGCTACCATCACCTCGTCCGGCGTCAGCACTATGCTCGAAGTGAACCTCGGCGAGTACGCAGAGTTCTTGAATCAGGAATCAGGAGTCAAGAATCAAGACGAAATTGTTGAACCTATTAAAGAGGAGGAATAAGGTATGTTATCTCAAAAAACGAAAGACACCCTTCTGGGTCCTCTTAACGCTAATAACCCTGTCGTAGTGCAGATCCTCGGTATCTGTTCGGCGCTCGCCGTAACGGTACAGCTCAAACCTGCGCTCGTCATGGGTATCGCCGTGACCATC
>CACYZT010000019.1 GCA_902778935.1 uncultured Bacteroidales bacterium | reverse complement strand
TTGGCTGGAAGGTTTTCGCGACACGGAGACTTCCGTCCGCAAGACCGTCAAAACTATTCAAACGCATCCGCTCATTCCGAAGGACATCACCGTCCGCGGCTTCATCATCGATTCTGTTACCGGTGCATTGGAGGAAATCAGATAATGGCTCAGAAGATCCAGAAAACGAATGTATGTCGGCTGCTGGATGCGGCAGGGATAGCATATGAGCTGATTGTGTACGAGGTTGATGAGTCCGACCTGAGTGCTACGCATGTAGCGGAGCAGTTAGGCGAAGATGAGGATGCCGTGTTCAAGACCATCGTACTGGAGGGCGACAAGGTTAAGCATTTTGTCTGTGTCGTGCCGGGTGCATGTGAGGTGGACTTGAAGAAAGCGGCGCGTGCCAGCGGCAATAAGTCCTGCAAGCCGATTCCGCAGAAGGAACTGCTACCGCTTACCGGTTACATCCGTGGCGGCTGTTGTCCGATAGGCATGAAGAAACCTTTTCCGTCGTACATCGACGAGACGTGTCTGCTGCATGAGAAGATCTATGTCTCTGCGGGTCAACGCGGTATGCAACTCCGCCTCACGCCGCAGGACTTGATAGAATATGTACCATTAGAAGTAAGTGATTTGATATGAGATAAAATGACCATGACAAAGGACATTAAGACTACGGAATTGATTCGTACTTCCAAAAGTTGGGATGGGGCAATGTTGCCGGATTTTCCACAAGGAAAACCCGAACTACGGGTGATCCGACTTGATTTTCCGATTGGCGCCAAAACGGGTTGGCATCATCATACAGTAGTCAATTACGGCATCGTTCAGCAGGGTGACTTGACCATCGTTTGCCAAGATGGAACAGAAAAAACCTTCCATGAAGGCGAAGCGCTGGTTGAAGTGATCGGCACTATCCATCGAGGCGAGAACAGAGGTTCTAAACCCGTCATTCTCAATATGTTCTACTTCTCCTCTCCCGGAGCAGAAATAACCATCCAAGAGCCGTAAATCGCTCATCGACAACTACCATATTCAGCAGGCATAGTTCGATTTTTTTACCAATTTATTTGGTAATTCAAAATTTTTGTTGTAATTTTGCAGCGCAAAATAAAAACACCCTTAAAGCCTATTGTTTGATATGAGATTTCGTGCTTTACCCATAGTGGCTATCCTATTCGTAGCTTTAGCAATGGTTGTTCAGTTTGCCATCTCCTTCTCTCTTGAGCAAGAGC
Source organism: uncultured Bacteroidales bacterium (assembly GCA_902778935.1). Taxonomy (GTDB): domain Bacteria; phylum Bacteroidota; class Bacteroidia; order Bacteroidales; family Paludibacteraceae; genus Colicola. Next base: position 26,858 of record CACYZT010000019.1, on the reverse strand, counting down.
ACGTCAGCGAGGTGGTGGAGTACAAAATGCAGTTGGCGCAGAAAGACTTCTTCTACGAATTATTAGGCTTCCATAACGCGGCAGACGAGATGAGGAGATATATCCTTGAGCATCCCTTCAACGAGCGTGAACTGCTGAAAACGACGCGTGAGTCGCTGGCTCGCTATCCGCATATCAATAATATGTTCGTTAAGTTTGAGCCGGGTATCTATCACGGCAAGGAGAATAATTATTTCCCTCGTACGTACCGTTTTCACGGCCAGACCATCTCTACGGCGCATGGTTCGGACAGTTTGAACTACTACGCGCGCGACTGGTACTCGGGTGCGCTTCGGTGCGACAGTAACGGATATTGGTCGGAGCCGTATATAGGCGCCAGCACGCAGACATTGATTGCGTCCCATTCGCTCAAGATAGAAGATGAGCAAGGACGACTGATAGGCGTGGTGGGAGACGATTTCACCATCGAGTGGATGAAAGATATCCTCCAGGACATCAAGCCTCACGACCAAGCGGTATGTCTCATCTACGGCACGAATGGTTCGCTCATCGCTTCCTCCGACACCTGTACGCAGGAGAGCGACATGCGGTATATGGACGACAAACTGCACTGGAGGGTCTATTCGCAAACGATGTATCCGATTAACATGCAGCTGATGATTGCCGTGCCCAATGCCATCATCTGGCAGAGTATCCAAGGACGAAGCATCATCACGCTCTGCGTCCTGATCATCGGTATCGCGGTTCTCATTCTTCTCTTCCGCCGAATCGGTTTGAACGAGAAAGCATACCTGCAGGTGGAGAATGAGCATAAACTCATTCAGAACGAGATAAACATAGCGCGTAACATCCAAAGAGGTATCTTGGTGCACGATTTCATCGATGATGACCAGCTCTCTGTCCACGCTACGCTGGTGCCTATGCAAAGCGTAGGAGGCGACCTGTATGATTTCTATCGGGACGGCGACGATGTCACGTTCATCATCGGTGACGTCAGCGGCAAAGGCCTGCCGGCGGCAATGTTCATGTCCTCGACCATCACGCTCTTCCGCGCTACCGTCAAGCATCACTTATCTCCTCATGTGATCATGGAGGAGATTAACGCTACCCTATCTACAAACAACAGCCTGATGATGTTCGTCACCGCGTTCATCGGCCGGCTTCATCTGCCTACGGGACAACTGACTTACTGCAACGCAGGACATCTGCCGCCGCTTATCGTCAAGGACGGACAGTGCCGCTGGCTCGAGATGAAAGAAGTGAATGTCATCTTGGGTCTGGACAGTACCTACCATTTCACAGAGCGCTCCACCACGCTGGAGCACGGCGAGCAGATGATTGTCTTTACCGACGGCGTTACCGAGGCGGAGAATGAGCGCAAGGAGTTATTGGGCTTTGACTCTGCTGCACGACGCTCAACAACCGATAGACGACCAGACGGTTTATGATATCGTATGCCGGTACAGCGCTCATGCCGAGCAATCGGACGACATCGCCATCATGAATATCACACGCAAATAACGATGAACGGACTGCAGAGATATTGGAACCGGCTACCCGCCGAAGAGAAAGCCAACACATGGACTCACCTGCTCTCGTTAGTGGCTACGCTCGCTATCGTATGGCCGCTGACAGAGTTAGCGTATCGGGCTGATGCCATTCACCATACCTACGAAATGCCGGGAACGATGCTGTTCCTATTCGGTATGATACTGATGTTCCTCTCCTCGACGCTCTATCACGCTATCACGGAGCCGGACGCTAAAGCATACATGCGGATATTCGACCATATAGCGATATACATCATGATTGCCGGTTCGTACTCGCTGATATGCCTGTCGGTGGTGGGCGGTTGGATGGGTATGTCCCTGTTCATCTTCCTTTGGGCATGCGTGCTCGCCGGCGCTATCGGCAAATTCATCGCTCTTGGTAAACACCCGCGTCTGTCGTTAGCTCTGTACCTGGCGATGGGCTGGGTAGCATTGCTAATCCTCTACCCTATGTGGACGAATATGAGTCACGCTGCTTTCGCATGGATATTCGCAGAAGGAATATTCTATTCCGTAGGTGCGTATTTCTTCAAGCACGACGAAGAACATGCGTTTTATCACGCCATCTGGCATGTATTCATCACACTCGGTGCTGCCAGCCATACCATCGCCACATGGCTCATACTTTCGGCTTTAGTAGCCTGATTAGGCTTTCTTCTTCAGAAGCGCTTTGAAGACCTTCCATCCGCGTGTGATGAGGTTGACATAGAAATCAAACTCACGGGTGGCATTCTCCACCTGGCACTCCATCCGTACTTGTTGCATCTCCAACTGATGCTCCGTTTCTACCAGCTGGCTCGTCAGCTCATCCTCCGATTGAATCTGATTCGACAGCAAACGGATGAAGGGGTTGATGAACAGCGGCTTGCGGCACAGCACAGCGATGATGAGCAGCAGCACATAGACTCCACCCACGATGAGCGCCGACGCCCAAACGGGCATGTAGAACGACAGCGCATCAATGGCTGCTACGGCGCAGAACGCGAGGAACGCCATCACGCACAGCACCACCGCGAAGATGAGGAGAAACAGACCGAGCACGCGGCTGATGATACCGATGAGGTGCAATTGCCCCATCTTGCCTACGGTCTGACCGTATTGAGCCAGTTCGCTTTTGATTTGACTGAAAAACGAGTTATCCATCTTAAGCCTCCTTTTTGGTAGCCTTTGCTTTCTTCGGCTCTTCCATAGCGGCTCTGGCAGCCTCGGCAGCGGCTTCAGCGGCAGCTTCTACGCGCTGTGCTTCTTTTTTCACTTGCTCGTAGTACTCCTGCGTACGCTTCTTAGCATCTACAGCCAAGTCCACGATGTCTTTACGCAATTCTTCACCTGATTTGGGAGAGAGCAACAGCGCCGCTGCAGCTCCTGCGATAGCACCGCCTACAAACAGTGCCATACCTTTTAAAAAATCGTTCATACTCTTGTGTTTTTTATGATTTCGGTGCAAATTTACTGCTATTTTTTCAATTATGCAAGTTTTTGGCAAAAAAAATTACTTTTTTAGCGGTTCCATATGGATGGTGATCATCGTCTGTTGTCCGAAACGCTCGCGCAGGCGTTGCTCCAGCATCGCGCTGTGCCGGTGCGCCTCGGCTAAGGGCATGTTGCCGTCCATGCGCAGGTGCATCTCTATCGAATACACATTACCCACGCGGCGCGTACGCAGCTTGTGCATCTCGCTCATCTCGCTGTCGGCAGCCACCATGGCGCGAATCTCGTTCTCCACCTCTTCCGGCAATCGTTTCTCGAGCAAGTCCTGCAGCGCTTCGTGCAGCAAGCGGGCCGCTGCCACAAGGATGAAGATGCTGACCAGCACGGCCGCTATCGGATCCAGGATAGCCCATTTGCCGCCGAACAGCAGCGCACCGCCTATACCGATGCTCGTTGCAACCGAGGACAGAGCGTCCGTGCGGTGATGCCACGCGTTCGCTTCCAGCGCCGACGATTGCACACGACGGCTGACACGGATAGTGAGCAAATAGATGATTTCCTTCGCCGCGATGCTGATAAGCGCCGCCCACAAGGCGATGCGACCGGGCATCACGAGCTCTTCGCCATGGATAGCGCTCAGGATTTTCTGTACGCCTTCCGCCGCCAACACGCCGCCTACAGCCAGGAGCGCCACCGCCACAATGACGGTAGCCAGGGTCTCGTATTTGCCGTGTCCGTAAGGATGATCGCTGTCGGCAGGACGAGAGCTGATACGCACGAAGAGCAGCACTACGAAGTCCGTGAGCAGGTCACTCAACGAATGCACGGCATCGGCAATCATCGCGGCTGAGCAGCCCAAGATACCTGCCGCAAACTTCAGGGCGGTCAGGGTCACATTGACCACACTACCCCAGAGGGTGATTCGTACTATTTCTTTTTCGCGTGTCGTTTCCATAATAGATGTCATGGTTAGTGTTTGAGTTGCGCCACCAGCTCGTCGCTGATGTTATTGCCTATCTGTCGGCATACATCCTGACTCCAGCGTTGCGCCATCGCGATACGCGCAGCCTGGTCGTCTATCCCTTGCAGCTTGGCGTATATATAGCCGGCATTGAAGTTGTCACCCGCGCCCACCGTACTCACCGTCTGAATCGGCTGTACGGGATAGGTCTCGCATCCCTTCGGCGAATACACCCGTATCGTCCGCGCTCCGTCGGTTAGAATCAAGGTGCTGCAGAACTGCCCTACCCGCTCGTAGATGGCATCGCCGTGTTGGAGGCCATACAGGTATTCGAAATCTTCCAACGACCCGCGCACGACAGTCGCCAGACGCATATTCTCCTCGATATAGCCGAGGATGTGGGGCAAATCGGCTATGTGGTTCTTGCGGAAATTGACATCGTAGTACAGCCATGCGCCGGCCTCTCTGGCACCGCGCAGGAAAGCACCCACCACTGGTCTTATCACCGGATTGACGGCAAAAAACGAACCGAACAGCACCACATCCTCCTTGGTCACCGTCGGCAAGCTGTTGTCCAGCAGATCCGTCGCATGGTCTTTGTAAAACTCATACTGTGCATCGTTTTGCTCGTTCAGAAACGCCAGCGTGATATGCGATTTGGTTCCCTTGTGGCGGCACACATACTCCGGCGAGACGCCGTTCTTCTTGAGAAACGCGCAAATCATATCGCCGATATGGTCACCGCCCGTTTCTGTCACCATCGCGCACGGTACACCCGCACGACCCAGGGATACGATACTGTTGAAAGTCGAGCCACCCGGCACGGCTTTTTGCGGCTGGTCGTTCCTGAACAGGATGTCCAGCACCGTTTCTCCGATTCCGATCACATGTTTCATAGCTTATCGTTTTATTTGTTATCGGACCTCTGTACCGAGGTCGTTGTAGGTCTTGCCGTCATGAAGGAAAATCGATGGAATCAGAACTCGGAACTGAACTCACTTTTTTTGTCGTAGAGGATGACTGCGACCGCGTCGAAGAACGGATAGTCTTTGTACTCCACGGAATAGCCTAACGCCTCCTGTTTCTCTTGCTCGGACACTTCGTTCTTATTGCCGTTGAGGATCCAGCCGGCCTTCCAGCAAATGAACACTACCAGCACTACTGCTACAATGATGAGAATCGTTTTGATGATTCCGCTTTTTTCATTTTTTGTTTCCATATCTTGATTTTCTTTATTAAACAATTTTGCGTCGCAAAATTACAAAAAAAATCTGACATATGCAAATAAAATGAGAAAAAGCGCATTTTTGGTGCGCTTTTTCCGTTGATTGAGTACGGGGCGACTTAATCGTTGCTCTCGTCGTACTCCAGTCCGCAGACCTTCCAGAGGTACGCGTTCATGGTCTTCTTGCCGTTGGCAAGGTCCTTCTGCGCGAGGAAGTCGATCTGGTCTTGGGTGACCTTCGACAGGTCTTCCTTACGCGCTGCGACCATCGCGCCAGCGGTAAGAACCCACCGCGAACTATCTACGGCGCGATTGTAGCAGAGGCGGACCGGCAGATCATCCCCGAGACGGTTACATGCGCCTCTGGCTCAACTCCGAGCGCAATGTCCGTTCCCTCGAATCCCTCCGCCATCATCCGCAACGAATCCCTCCTCCGCTCCCTCTGCGAAGAATGGTATAAGGCCAACCGCTGATTGAAGGCTTAGCACTTGTCTGGAGACTCCTAAATCTGTTTATTAGACATCTTCAAAAAACAAAGAGAGGCACCCGAATGGATGCCTCTCCTTAATTATTACGCACGCACACCCGCATGGATATCAGGGTGTCGAGCCGCTCGACTTACCAAGCGGTGCCGAGCTTGGTAAGCAATCTCACAAAGGGATTATCCGTATATAATAGAAGGGGCATCTATGCTCCTTGGATTTTTTACCTCTCTTTCTCATGTCAAACATGCATTCGAAAAAATCTGAGCGGAGCGAAACTAAAACAAGCCGCGAGCGTAGAGAGCACCGCAGCAAAAAGAGCGGTAGCGGAATACGCCCTCTTAGGCGGAGGCCGCTTCTCCCGTTCCGTCGGGAGAACGCTCCGGGGGGAAAAGCAAAAAGATTAAGAGAAAAAGCAGCGCAAAATAACCAAATCTCAGAAAAAACATCACTTTTGGTCAAAAAGACCTTCAAAAACTTGCATAATTCAGAAAAAAGAAGTACCTTTGTAAGTTAATTTTAATTCGTGCAAATTAGAAAAAGCGAAATACGGTAAATGTTATGAAACAGCAGACTACCATAAGCGGGCGGGAATGCCTGCTTTATACCGACGGGCAGCCGCAGGTGTTGCTCATTCAGACGCTCGGAGGACACGAGCATAATTCGATTGACACAGAGGTGGAACTCATCCGCAAGACGGTGCCGGTGCCCTTTGTCATGGCGGCTTTTGCCATTCGCGACTGGGAAGCGGAACTCACACCATGGCACGACCCCGAGGTGTCGAAACGCACGATTGTCAGCGAACTGGCAGGCGAGACCTTGCTCTACTTGACGGACGAACTGATTCCGTATTTGCGCAAGCAGTATGGTACATTGCCTATTGTGCTTGGCGGTTATTCTTTAGGAGGATTATTCTCGCTCTGGGCAGCCTCGCAGACGGATGTACTGACCGCAGTAGCCGCTATGTCACCATCACTATGGATTGCCAATTGGGCGGAGTATTCCGCCGCGCATCCTGTCTGCACACAGTACGTGTACCTCAGTCTCGGCGACCGCGAAGAGTTCACACGCAACAGGGCGGTCGCGCAGGTGGGCAACAATGTCCGTGCGGAATATGCACATCTGGCGGAGCAACTCGGTACCGACAGATGCACACTCGAATGGAACCCCGGCAATCATTTCGCCGATGGAGCCATCCGCACAGCCAAAGGCTTCGCGTGGTGTCTTTCGAAGCTAAAAAACAATCCTGTCAGCAACGAAATATAAAAGAATATATTGACCAGTTATGATAAAGATACAAGAAATCACAACCAAGGACATTCTGTCCAAGACCAACCTCCCAATCGGCGATTATGCCGTCAATCCGTATGTGGGCTGCGTACACGCCTGCAAGTATTGTTACGCCTCTTTCATGAAGCGTTTTACCAACCACCCCGAGCCGTGGGGCGAGTTCATCGATGTCAAGAACTGGACTCCCATCCGCGACCGCGGACAGCTGGCAGGCAAAGAGGCGTTCTTCTGCTCCGTGACCGCCCCCTACCAGCCGCACGAGGCACGCTTCAAACGTACCCGCGCCGTGCTGGAACAACTGCAAGGCACCGGCATCCGAATCAGCATTTCCACCAAGTCGGACTTGATTCTCCGCGACCTCGACCTGATCAAGACTTTCCCCGGCGCCCGCGTCAGTTGGTCCATTAACACGTTGGACGAGGACTTCCGCTCGGAAATGGACCATGCGGTTAGTATCGAACGCCGTCTGGAAGCCATGCGTCAGTTCTACGAAGCGGGTATCGACACCACCTGTTTCATCTCGCCTATCTTCCCCGGTATAACGGACGTGGAGGCTATCATCGAACGTGCCAAAGACCGCTGCAACCTCGTCTGGCTGGAGAACCTCAACCTGCGCGGCGACTACCGCGGACGTATCCTTAACTGGGTGCATGACCACCGACCGGACTTGGACGAACTATACCGCCAGATCTACACGAAGAAAGACCGCACCTACTGGAGCGAACTAGACGGACAACTGCGCTCGTACTGCGAGGCGAACGGTTTCCGTTATGTGCGTAATGATGATTCTCTCCGCGCCAAGCACGGCGAACTGCCGGTGGTGGTCAATTATTTCTACCACGAGACCATCACCAAATCCGCCCAAAAGCAACAAAGGGGCGAAATAGGCTAATCCGACCGACGAGCAAAAATAAAATGGCGAAAAACTTGCATATGTCAGAAAAATATAGTACCTTTGCACGCAAAACTAACAAGCATACTTATGGAACAGTCCAAGAACTCGGGTTTTAATTCCAAGTTAGGAGTCATTTTAGCTGCCGCGGGCAGTGCTATCGGATTGGGAAACATCTGGAAATTTCCGTACGAGGCAGGTCAGAACGGCGGTGGTGCCTTTTTGTTAGTGTACCTCTTATGTGTTATTCTCTTCGGCATGCCGCTCTTGATGACAGAGATCCTGATCGGTCGCAAGGCGGGTAAATCTACCTTCTCTGCCTTCCGTGCCATCAGCGGCAACAACCACTGGCAGTGGTTAGGGTGGTGGTCCGCGCTGACGGTGTTTGTCATCACCGGCTTTTATTTCGTGGTGACAGGCTGGTGCGTGGATTACCTGTATGAAGCGACGGTCAACTCGTACGCGGGCATGGGCACGGACGAGCTGCTCACGCATTTTACTGCCAACACCTCCAATACCCTCAAGATGCTCATTTGCGGCATCATCCCTGTTCTTATCACCGCCGCCATTCTTTGGTTCGGAGTGAGCAGCGGTATCGAGCGGCTGAGTAAGATTCTCATGCCCCTCTTGTTCATCATGATGACCTTGATGGTAATCCGTGTCCTGCTGTTGGAGGGCAGCGGAACAGGCCTGCGCTTCTTCCTTGCTCCTGATTTTTCACAAATCACCCCCGCGGTGGTGATGACTGCCGCAGGTCAGTGTTTCTTCAGCCTCTCTGTCGGTCTTGGTCTGATGATCACTTACGGCGCGTATATGCCTAAAGAGCAGGATGTGACCAAGACCTCGTTCATGGTCATCCTCCTCGATACCTTGGTAGCCGTCCTGGCAGGTGTGATCATCTTCCCGGCGGTGTTCGCGTTTGGTTTTGACCCGGCGGAAGGTCCGCAATTAGTCTTTGTCGTCCTGCCGGCAGTATTGCAACACATGACGTTTGCCTGGATCAGCGGCGTGTTCTTCTTCCTCCTGCTCTTCATTGCTGCGCTCACCTCAACTATCTCGCTGATGGAGGTGATTGTTGTCAGCATCATGGAGTTGAGTCACGGCAAACTGAACCGTCATCAGAGCGTGTTGATTGCTACTGCCGTCATCTGTGCATCGGTTGCAGTCTATGTGCTCTCTATGACTGGCGTATGGAGCGGTGTGAAACTTTTCGGACACAGCCTCTTTGAATTGAGCGACACCCTCGTCACGACATTCATGATGCCGCTTAGCGCCTTATCCATGTCGCTGTTCATAGGATGGTTCATGCCGTTACAAGACAAGGACCTCGTGCCGTACAGCCAGAAACTGTACAAACAATGGCTCCGCCCGTTATTCGTCTTCACGCTCCGATGGATTGTACCGATAGCTATCGTGCTCATCTTCCTGAACGGGCTGGGTATCTTTAACATATGAAACGATTTGCGTCCGTACATATATTAGCGGCTCTCTTCCTCCTGTTAGGCATGGGAGTGCAGTCGTATGTGTCCTACAGCAGGGCACGGTTCCGTCTGCAGGAGAATATGGAGCTTGAGATGCAGATTGCCCAAGAAAAACTGCTGTTTGAGTTGTACGATGCGTTGGAAGCATGGGCTGAGTTGGAGGACGGAGTGAAGAAACAGCTGTCGAAGCCGAGGACGATTACCCACAAAACGGAAGAGATACTCAACCGCTATCCTACTTTCTACGCCTGTTATGTGGCTTTTCCTCCGTACTATTTCCCACAAGAGAAATGGTTTGAACCGACCACCTATCGTACGCAGGACACCATCATCTCCGGTATCTTAGGCGATGATGCCCATGATTATTTTGAGCGCGAGTGGTACAAAGGTGCGGCGCAAAGCAAGGACGGGTATTGGAGTACGCCTTATAGGGATGATGATTTTGATGAACCAATCTACACCTATTCAAAGGTTATGCGGGATGAAGAAGGAAAACTGATTTGCGTCATTGGCATCGATTTCAGTCTCAAATGGATCAACCAACTCTTGGATCATTTCAAGCCTTTTGATGCGGCGGTGTTCATGCTTTATAGCTCCAACGGAACCCCCCTGGCTGCCAGCGATGGCGCACCCAAGGAAGGCTTTGACCAGAGTTGGATCATCTCCCGTAAGACCCTGCTGCCGATTAATATCAACATGGTTACGGCAATCCCGAAAAGCCACATTCTCAAATCTCTCCGCTTGGGTATCTTATTGCCTTTGAGCGTGTTTGTGTTAGGTATCCTCGTCGTGGGACTCTTGATTCGCCGCATCACGCGAGACGAACAAGTGAACGCACGCCTGGAGACGGAGAAAAAGGTGCTCTCGCACGAGCTGGAGATCGCCCATGACATCCAGATGGGTATCCTGAAGGACGAGAACGAGAAGAAACAAGCCCAAGGCAACGGCGATATCGAACTGCAAACGCTCCTGGTTCCGATGCGCGAAGTCGGAGGAGACCTCTTTGACTTCCATCGCGAAGGAGACGAGTTATGGTTCATCATCGGCGATGTGAGCGGCAAAGGTGTGCCGGCGGCGATCTTCATGAGCGCTGCGGTGAACCTCTTCCGTGCTGCCGGCGTGCGAGCTAACTCGCCCAAAGAGATCATGGAGGAGATGAACGCTGTCCTCAGTGAGAACAACCCATCCCTGACGTTCGTGACGGCTTTTGTCGGCTGTCTCCGCATCCCGACAGGTGAGCTGATCTACTGCAATGCCGGACACTGTGCGCCGATTGTGGCAAGACCGCTCCGCTCAAAATCAAAAGACGAAAGACAAAAGACCATCGTTGAGAGTTTGCAGATGGAGCCGAATATACCGCTGGGCTTTGACGGTCATTACTCGTTCGTGGAGCAAGGTTGCATGCTCGGCGAAGGAGATACCCTTGTCCTTTATACGGATGGTGTGACCGAGGCCCGTAACCCCGAGCGGGAGATGTTAGGACTTGAGCGATGGGCAGAGATAGTGAAGACAGGTGATGGGTTACCGGTTACGGGTAACGGGTTAGAGGGACATTTATGGTCGGAACTAAAAGCCTTCATGGGCAAGGCGGAACCTACGGATGATATCACCCTCATGACCATCCGCAAGACAGGACCCGTCATCCCCGTGACAATCCATGTACCCTGCCGCGAAGAACAATGGCGTGTGCTGAAAGGAACAATACATACCTTCGGCATGTGCGCCGGACTCGGCAAGAAAGCCCTCAAGCAGTTCGAGGTGGCAGCCGAAGAAGCCATCGTGAATATCCTTCATTACTCGCAGGCTTCTGAGATAGAATTAAAAATTAAAAATGAAGAAAAAATCGTGCCCTCTGGCAAAGAATTAAAGATTATTCTCACCCTAACAGACGACGGCATCGCTTTTGACCCTACGGAGCATATTCCCAATGACAAGGCAACCGATGAACGCCAGGTGGGAGGAATGGGAATACATCTCATCCGCCAAATTGTCGATGAAATGCACTACGAGCGGAAGGAGAATAAAAACATCCTCACACTCGTTAAGAAAATTAATTCGTAATCCCGTAATTACGTAATCGCGAAAAACTAAAAAACAAGCAATATGAAAATCAAGATTATTCCGAATGACCAAGAGACGCGTGTTTGCCTCGTCGGCGAACTTGACACGACAGTTACCACGACCCAAGTAGAGGACTTGAACCAGGTGTTGGCGCTTGCCGACAAAGCGCTGGAGATTGATTGTGAGGAGCTGGAGTATATCTCTTCTGCCGGCTTGCGATTCTTCATGCAACTCAAACGCGAGTCCGAAGCGAAAGGCGGTTCGATTCGCATCACCCACCTCAATGAGGACGTGGACGATATCTTCCGCATGAGCGGTTTTCATAACCTTTTTACGATAGAATAATATGGAGCACTTAATCGAATACTTCAAAAAACACGTAGCCGAGCGTCCGAACGATATCTTCTGTATCGCAGGAGACAAACGCATCACCTTCGCGGAGGCGGACCGTCTGTCGGATACGCTCGATCCGCAGTATGTCACCCGTTGCGGCGACAAAGTAGCAGCGTTTATCGTGCCTCGTAATGAACTGATGGTACTCGTACCTCTCGCTATCGCCAAGGCAGGCCTGACCGCTATGCCGCTCGATGGCTCTTATCCCGAAGAGCGACTGAACTACATGCGGGAAGATGCCGCCAAGTACGACGGCGACGAGGCTTTTGTGCTGCTCTATACCTCCGGTACAACCGGCATCCCCAAGGGCGTCATGCTGAGCGAAGCGAACATCTTGGCATTCCTGGATTTTCATGTGCAGGCCATCGGATTGACTCCGCAAAGCAAGTACGCCACCTACGCCGGTTACGGATTCGATGCGTTCCAGATGGACCTGTGGTGCTGCGTCAAAGCAGGTGCGACCATCTGCATCGTAGGCGACGAGATCCGTTTTGACCTGGAGGGGCTCAACCAATATATCCAAGACGAGCACATTACCCACTGCTTCATGACCACACAGATGGCAACGCAGCTTGTGCTCAATTATCCGGACATCCCGGGCTTGCAGTGGCTCGGTACGGGCGGCGAGAAACTTATCAGCCTCGATCCGCCTTCGTATAAGTTGATGAACTGCTACGGCCCGACGGAGTGTACCATCTATGTCAGCAGTTTCTTCGTGACCCAAAACGAACCCAATATACCTATCGGCAAAGCCAATACGAACGGTACCCGACTCATCGTCGTGGGACAGGACGGCAAGGAAGTACCGACAGGCACGGACGGTGAACTATACGTTGCCGGACCACAGGTGTCGCTCGGCTACCTTAACCAACCCGAGAAGACCGCTGAGGTCTTCGTCGATTGGAACGGCTTGCGTTGTTACAAAACCGGCGACATCGTTCACTACCGCGAGGACGGAAACATCGAGTTCGTCGGCAGACGCGACGGACAGGTGAAGATCCGTGGTTTCCGTATCGAACTCAAAGAGGTCGAAGCCATCATTCGCGAGTTCCCCGGCATCAAGGATGCTACCGTACAAGCCTTCGATTACCCGGATGGCGGTAAGTTCATCGCTGCCTATGTCGTCAGCGACGAGAAGATCAATATCGACGAACTCAATACCTTCATCGCCGACAGCAAACCGCCGTACATGGTGCCTGCGGTAACAATGCAGATTGACGCTATACCCCTCAACCCGAATCAGAAAGTCGATAAACGTGCGCTGCCGAAACCCGAAGCTCCGAAACCCGAAGTAGAGGAGGCTGTGGCTGCGGTTCCCCTCAATGTCCTCGAGCAGGAGCTACACGACATCATCGCGAAGATCGTCAACATGGAGGAGTTCGGCATCACGACCGACATGCGCTACATGGGTCTCTCCTCTATCGCTGCCATCAAATTAGCGACGCAAATCTACAAGCGTTTCGGTATCCAACTCGATGCCAAACAGATGACCAAAGGCATCACCCTCCAAGCCATCGAGAATGAGATCCTCGCTTCTCTTCTGTCAGGCGGTCATCAAGATACCGATATATCGAAATATCGAGATACCGAAATATCGAAATCTCAAATGCGCGAAGCTCCCTTGAGCTTCGCTCAAATGGGCGTCTATTTCGAGTGCATGAAGAACCCGACCTCCACGCTCTATAACGTGCCCATCTGTACTCAGATGCCCTTGAACGTAGAGACCGACGCATTGCGGCAAGCCGTGCGCAAGGCAGTGCTCAACCACTCCGAACTCTTCGTGCATTTTGCCACCCGGGAAGCCGAGGTCATCCAGACCATCGACACCCAACAAATGAACGAAGCTGCCATCGACGTACCCGAGAAAGCACTCGAAGAGGCGCAGATGGACGCCTTCAAGCATGAGTTCGTGCAGCCGTTCAACCTGCAGAAAGACCTCCTCTTCCGTTTCGTCATCGTGCGCACGGAGCAGCACCTCTATCTCTTGAGCGACATCCACCACCTCGTTTGCGACGGCGCCTCGTACGACCTCTTCATCCACGAGATATGCGACCTGCTGGAGGGCAAGGAGATCGAACCCGAGATGTGCTCCTATCTTCAGTTCGTGGCGGAGCAGAAAGCTGCTGAAAATGGTGAGTCCTTCAAGGCTGCTGAGGCCTTCTTCGCCGAGCGTCTCACCGGCATCGAGTCCGTCACCGAGATCCAACCGGACCTCACCAACGCCCTGCCGCAAGGCGAGAACGGACGCGTGTGCGTACCCTTTGACATGCCTACGGCAGAACAGTTAGCTGCGCAATTAGGCGTGACGCCGGCAGCTGTGCTCCTTAGCGCCGTCTATTATTCCTTGGCACGTTTCGCAGGTACCGATGATGTCTGCATCACCACCATCTCCAACGGGCGAAGCAACCTCCGCGTCAACAACACCATGGGAATGTTCGTCAACACCCTTGCGCTGACTACGAAGATAGCGAACCAGACGGTTGAGGAGTTCGTCCGCGAGAACGCGCAGTCCTTCGAGCAGACCCTCGCCCACGAGGACTACCCCTTTGCACGCGTGGCAGCGGATTATGACCTCAAGGCGGAGATCATGTTCGCCTACCAGATGGGCGTGCTGAGCAACTATAGCGTCTTCGGCAAACCTGTTTTCGCCGACGAGACCATGGAGCAGAACGTGCCGAAATTCAAGATTGCGTTCTATATCATGCCCATGGACGGCGTGCCCTCTATAGCCGTCGAGTACGACAACGGCTGGTACAGCGAAGCGCTGATCACCAACCTTGCGCAGTCGGTGGCAAACGCCGTGCAGGCATTCGCTTCTTCTGCCACCGCACCTCTGCGTGCCATCTCGCTTCTTAATAAAGCGCAGACAGCGGTGCTCGACTCGTTCAATCAGACTGAGGTGCCTTATGATGACACCCAGACCATCGTCTCGCTCTTCCGTAAGCAAGCGACAGAGACGCCCGATAACCTCGCCGTTGTCTATCACGACGTCCGCCTCACCTACAAAGAGGTGGACGAACGCACGGACGCCATCGCTGCGAAGATCTACGAAATGGTACATGGTACATGTCCAAATGGTAAATCCGAACAAGTCGTTTCCATCCTCATCAACCGCTCCGAATGGATGGTGGTCGCTTCGTTGGCGGCACTCAAAGCCGGTTGTGCGTACCAGCCGCTCGATCCGTCTTATCCGGCAGAGCGTCTGAACTTTATGATGAAGGATGCCAACGCAGCGCTTCTTATCGCCGAAGAAGATTTGCGTCCGATCGTGAATGAATACTCCGGTCCCGTCCTCCTCACCAAAGAGTTGAAGTCTGTCAGTCCGAAGGACGGTCTGTCAGCGAAGCGGTCTGTGCTCTGTCAGCGAAGCGGTCTAATAAAGCCCTCGGATTTATTCATCCTCCTTTATACCTCCGGCTCCACCGGTGTGCCGAAAGGCTGCCAACTCGAGCATCGTAACCTCGTGGCTTTCTGTCATTGGTACCATCGCTATTATGACCTCCATGCAGGAGACAAAGTGGCGGCGTATGCTTCCTACGGCTTCGATGCGAACATGATGGATATGTACCCGGCGCTCACATGCGGAGCCGCCGTCTATATCATCGGCGAAGACATCCGTCTGAACCTGCCGGATCTCAATCAATACTTCGATGCCGAAGGCATCACCCATTCGTTCATGACGACCCAGGTGGGTTATCAGTTTGCGCAGAACTGCGACAATCATTCCTTAAAGCACTTGTCTGTGGGAGGAGAAAAACTCGCGACTATCGCGCCGCCGGCTAACTACCAGCTCCATAACGCGTACGGTCCGACCGAGTGTACCATCTTCACCACGACGTACCCGATACACGAGCAGGAGAAGAATATCCCGATCGGCAAACCCCTGGATAACTTCCGGCTCTTCATTGTCGATAAGGATCTCCACCGTGTGCCCGTAGGCGCAACGGGCGAACTCCTCGTCTCCGGTCCGCAGGTCAGCCGTGGCTACCTCAATCGTCCTGACAAAACCGCCGAGACCTATATCGACTGGAATAATCTTCGCTGCTACAGAACAGGTGACGTCGTGCGCTATCTGGAGGACGGAAACATTCAGTTTGTCGGAAGGCAGGACGGTCAGGTCAAGATCCGCGGTTTCCGTATCGAGCTCAAAGAGGTAGAAGCCGTCATCCGTGAGTTCCCGGGCATCAACGACGCTACCGTCCAGGCCTTTGACTACCCCAACGGAGGGAAGTTCATCGCCGCCTATATAGTCAGCGACACCAAGATTGACATCCAGGCACTCAATGCCTTCATCCGTGATCGCAAACCGCCGTACATGGTACCGGCTTCGACCATGCAGATTGATGTCATCCCGCTGAACCAGAACCAGAAAGTGAACAAACGTGCGCTGCCTGCTCCGCAACTCACCGACACCGACCGCGACTACGTGGCGCCGGCGAACGACAACGAGAAACTCTTCTGCGACATCTTCGCGTCCATCCTCAATCAGGACAAGATAGGTGCTACGGATAACTTCTTTGAACTCGGCGGTACATCGCTCATGGTCACGCGCGTCATCATCGAGGCGGACAAAACCGGAAAGCATGTCGCTTACGGTGATATCTTCACCCATCCGACGCCGCGTCTCCTGGCGCAGTTCCTCTCCGGCGATGAGTCAGCAGGCGAAAACATCACAAATGCTGAAGAAGCAGCGTTCGACTATACAGGCATTGATGCCATCCTCCAGCGCAATAACCTCAATACCTTCCTCCGCGGCGAGCGTCAGGACTTAGGCAACGTGCTACTCACCGGTGCTACCGGTTATCTGGGTATCCACGTCCTGCGCGAACTGATTGACTCCGATGCCAAGACCATCACTTGTCTTGTGCGCGGAAAAGACCGGCACGATGCCCAGCGACGTCTGCGTAACCTGCTCTTCTACTATTTTGACCGGCGTTTTGATGAGCTCTTCGGTTCCCGTCTCTTCGTCGTCAACGGCGATGTCACAAACGATTTCAGCAATCAGCTATCAGATATCAGTATTCAGACTGTCATCAACTGCGCAGCGAACGTCAAGCACTTCTCCAAGACCGATGACATCGAGCAGGTCAACATCGGTGGCGCAGAGCGCTGCGTGGAGTTCTGTCTCAAGACCGGCGCTCGACTCATACATATATCTACCACTTCCGTCGGAGAGATATGGGTAGAGCGGGGTGACGGCAAAGCGGTTCCCGAACTCTCCGAACGCGTCCTCTACTTCGGCCAGTTCCTCGATAACCGCTATATACGGTCGAAGTTCCTCGCCGAGCGCGTCATCCTCGATGCCGTCGCGCGCCATGGACTGAACGCTAAAATCATGCGTGTCGGTAACCTCGCCGCACGTAGCTACGACGGAGAGTTCCAGGCGAACTTCCGGACGAATAGTTACATGGGACGACTCAAAGTCTTCTCCACCCTTGGCTGCTGCCCGATAGACGAATACGACTCGCCGGCAGAGTTCTCGCCGGTCAACGAGACCGCCAAAGCTGTCGTGCTGCTTGCCTCTACGCCGAAGGAGTGTAACGTCTTCCAGCCCTTCAACAACCATACCGACCTCTTGGGAGATATCCTGGCGGGCTTTGAGAAGATCGGTAAGTCCATCCGTTACGTCGAGGAGGACGAGTTCCGGCAAGCCATCCTTGAAGCCAGTCAGGATCCGAAGAAAGCCAGCCTCATGTCCGCTCTCTTGGCGTACCAGGATATGACCCACGGACAAAAAGCACTCACTATCGAGCGCGACAACCGCTATACCTCTGCCGTACTCCTTCGCCTCGGATTCCGATGGTCCGCGCCCGATAGCGCCTACGTCAATAGAATGTTAACAGCTATTTCACAATTAGGATTTTTCGATGAGTAAATATTTCTTATCTTTCGACTTTCGTCTTTCTACTTAAAATCTCCGATTTTCCTTGCGTATGTCGAAAAATTGTCGTATCTTTGCACTCAGTTTTAGCATAGTATATTAGGCTTTTATTAGGTTATTATTAGGATATTACTTTGTTTTTAATATGCTACTAAGCCGAGACGAGCCTGACAATAGCAAGAAAAAGACATGGCAGAAGTTATTTATCAAGACCCCGTCCAAGAGATTCGCGGCACACTGACCAAGGACGGAACCATCCATCGCCGCAAGTATTACCGAGACGCAAACGGCAAAATCATCGGAGCTTCCAAACCCGAAGCGTACCAGATTCTCTATCCTCGCAACTGGAAAAAGAATCCCGCGAAAGGCAAGGAACTGGAGCATCAGCTTCGGTTCAAAGCCGCGTGTGCCGAGACCAAGCGTATTCTCATGGCTGCCAAATACCTCAAAGCGCAAGCCACCCAATCGACCAACCCTGCGCTTCCGTCGGACTACACGCCTACGCCCGAAGACCTTGCCACGCTCCAGTATTGGCAGGATCGCTTCAAAGCCCAACTCCAAAAGCCCGAACCCGAAGCGCCCATCGACCCCGACACAGGCCGCCACAAGACCTATTTCCGCTTCGATGCCTTCATCCGCACCTGCTTGTTGCGCGAAATGAAATGATATACACAAATTTCTATCTATTCCGGTTAAAAAGGTGATATTTTCTTGCATAAATCAAAAAAATACACTATTTTTGTACCTACTTTCATTTTATGGGAGCAAGATGCAGTACCTTTGCACCGAAAATTAACACGCCTATGAGAAAAACTTCAACTGGATATTTGTTTGAGTGCTATATTTGGTTCGTAAATACTATCGCACGCGGACCTGTATCACGAGAGGCGATTGACAATAAATGGGTGCATGCCTCTGTCAACGACTACAAGACTGATTCTATTCCCGAGAGTACCTTTCATCGCTGGCGCAACACAGTGGAATTACTGTTTGACTTGAAAATTAAGTGCAACTCACGTGGAGAGTATTATATTGAGGAAGCTGCGGATATACGTCGCACAAATTTGCGTAGTCGGATGCTTAATCTTCTCTCTGTCAATAGTTTGCTCAAAGATTGTCATGACTTGCGCAAACAGATTCTTTTTGAGCCAATACCGGCAGGTGAGGAATATCTTGAACCGATTATTACTGCCATGCGCGACAAGTATGTGCTGAATATAACCTATAAGAATTTTACAAGTGAAGAACCTGCTACTCATAAAGTGGAATCTTATTGTTTAAAAGCCTATCGCCAACGATGGTATTTAATCGCATTCTCGCGTACGCGTAACGCTATTCGCCATTTTGCATTGGATAGAATCACTTGTATAGAACCCACACAAGATATATATACTATACCCGATGATTTTGATGCAGAGGAATATTTTAGGAACATTTGCGGAATAACCGTCTTAAAAGATCAACCGGAAGAAATTAGGATTGCTGTTGGAAAAGCACAAGTCCCGTATCTCCGCACACTACCATTACATCCATCGCAAAAAGAAATTGAAACAAGCCCGAATCGGTCTGTTTTCTCCTATTTTCTTGTTCCTAATGAAGATTTCTATCGTGAACTGCGTGCGTGTGGTCGTAACGTCTTAGTGCTTTCGCCGGAGTGGCTTTGTCAAGAGTTTCGTGCAGATACCAAACTGCTCTATAATATGTACAATGAAATAAACCCCGAATAATATGAACACCACTCTTCCTAAAGTAGTTACACCTGATCATATCACGCACTTGTCTGCTTGCGAGGTATTTGTATTTGGCAGTAATCTGGCTGGTCATCACCATGGAGGTGCAGCACGTATGGCGCATGAATGTTTCGGCGCAGAATGGGGAGTCGGCGTTGGACCTACGGGCCAATGTTACGCCATTCCCACCATGCAAGGAGGCACAGATACCATCCGCCCGTATGTGGATGAGTTTATTGAATACGCGAAGGAACATCCTATGAACCGTTTTCTCGTCACACGTATCGGATGTGGCATAGCCGGTTTCACAGACAGCCAAATGGCTCCGCTCTTCTATAAGGCGTCGTTTGTAGAGAACATCACATTGCCCTTGCAATGGAAGCTCGAAATTCGTGAATGGTGTCTAAAAGCTGGTATTGACTTGGATGAGAAAAAACGCAAAGCTTATCATGTTGATGTGCCGGAAGTGATTACGGTTGAGGCGCTTCAAGAGTTGTGCGAAAAATGTCTGTACAGAATAGGAGCATGTTACCACCAGGACATGCCGTCAATTTATATTCGCTATGTCATAGACAAAGACAAGTTCGGCTATGCACATTTCGGAAATTTCTTTTTCTACCAAGGCAACCTCTACGTCTTTGAAATGGATGAGCAATATAAAGATCAGCACGATGCAGGAGTGGTATGGGCTGTCTTTGGCGATGAATGTGAAGGACATGGCTATGCACACGAGGTCATTTTTGCCGGAGTCCGCACGCCCTACAAAGATGTAAAGGGCGATTATATCTATACTGGAGATGCCGTTATGACCGATGTGTTAGGTCTTAACAAAGAATCTATATATGGAGTGCGACCTCTGGATTGGTTCGGCGATTACGCTATTATGTTGGACAACCATAGTTTGGCGCTCCGGGATTGTAAAAAGATTGTGCGTGTAGGAACCGTTTTCTTCAACCTGCCTAAATTGGCGGAGATAGACATGTTGCACTTCTTGGAGAAACGCAGTAGTGAGCTGCATAGTTGGTATGGTGATGGTCCGACAGGGGACGAAAATCTCCGTCACGTGCGCTTTACGCCTAATTTCTTTGAAAGCGAATTGGAATATATCGTCATGGAACACATCCGCGATGACGATTTTAACTGGAGAAAATAAAAAACAAAATATAGTATGTCACAGAAAAATTCAAGTATTGGAGCAATTGGCGAACACATGGTCGCCGCTCAACTGATGTTGCACAAATGGGATGCATTCAACGCAAATGCTTCTATCACGAATATGTGTGCTTTTGATTTAATCTGTCTGAACGAGCAAAAACAGACCGCACTCATTCAAGTTAAGACAACCGAACAAAATAGTTTCCCTGTCGGAATCACTATGGCAGAAGCCAAAGATAGGAAGAAAGTGGAACAACATGTAGTTGGTCCGTGGGTGTTCGTCAAGATTAATGGAGAAGGTGCAGTACTGCCATTCGAATACTATATTCTTTCGCGCGCGGAAGTGGTGGAAATGATATGGAAGAGCAACGATTGGTATTTGCACAAAGTTGACCGCGGCAATAAAATCGTAAAAGAAGCTTCTGTTTGTGCTATCATGGTGGAGTGGCTCAATGGCAAGAACTACAATGCACCTCGATTAAACGCAGAGACATTCATTAACCCGCTTAATGGGAAATCCGCACAAGACGAATGGGATAAGATTTGGGATAATACAACTATACCTGAAATTAAAGGAATCAAACCTCCGATGGAGGAAAGCATGGCACTATTTTGTGTTGATTTTGCGGATGTTAAAGATGTGTACATAACGCATTTTGAGTGCGAAAGAATATACAATATAGATGAACCTGCGTTTGCTCGTTCTGTTGAACAATCAACAGACCATGAATTGTCTAATTCTGCGCGTAATGAGTTGAGTACTTTGTTACATAACTTATCTTTATACAAGCGAGGATATTATTTTGAATTATCCTCAGATCAAGAATGGAATTGTGCTAATTATGAACCGATAAAAGTAGGAGATTTCAAATTGTCCGAAGGAACTATTTTACGCCCTTACAGATATAAACTTATTGCGCAAGCAAATGACAATGAAATTCTTGAGATTACATGGTTTGATTATGCGTTAGACCTAAGAAAATCGCTACTTGAGATTATCGCTCCACGTGTAAAAAAGATTGAATATCGCAAGCATGTTCGTTATTTCTTTGATGAGAATAATAATCCTATAGACCCAACAAAATAATGAAATGCTATTTTCTCATAGTATGAGGAAATAAAGAAATAGTCTAACATCCTACGGTCTTGTTCTCGCGGTTAACCCCGCGAGCAACTAAATTCCCCATTAGATATTTCATAATCTCGATTTCCCGATATGTCGGTATCAAGCGCGGCAATGTGTCGCGCTTCTTTTATCTTTTACTTTGTTCTATTCCCTTCCATAACGAAGATACTGGCTATTGGCGGATTAGTGCTCTTGTTCTGCGGGGCGTTTATCGCTCCGCAGGGCGAGATACACGAAAGCCTGTTGGTCGGCTTCGGCTTTTCTTTCCCTTTTTCGCGAAGCGAGGGAAAAGGAAGGCATGCTTGAACAGGAGAAAGAGAGGTATAAAAACATAAAGGACGCGCACGTATATGCGCGTCCCTTATTATATACGGATAATCCGTGAGATTGATTACCAAGCGGTGCCGAGCATGCGGAGGTAGGATTTGTAACGCCACTGAGCGTTCTCCTGGAACTGCTTTGCTACAGAAGCGAAACATGAAGCGGAACAGGCGTACCGAAATAGCGTCCGGGGGACGGTATGAGGAGTAAGTACGCCGCGCGAGTCCGCAGCAGCCCTCACCGCTGCAAGGACATAGAACTCCTTATTGCCCTTGGTAGTCTGGAACTTGGGTGGGCGGGCACGTCCTCGCAACTCGTTTGCGAGGTTCCCACCCTGTTTCAAGAATACCTCAAAGGGGAGCGCTTCGATTAAGTAGCCAAAGCAGTTCCCGAAAAGAGGCAGAGGGGCCCGGGACCGCCGCACAGGAGAATGGCACAGGGGCGGAAAGACTACCCTACGCACGCTCGGGCACGCAAATGGGTAATAAGGTACGCACGAAGAATGTGCGCATATATGGGGAACACGGTGTATGCAATACGCTGTGTTTGTTTATGTATCCTCTGCTCAGGCGGTCATACAGGATTTGTTTCTCTTTTTATTCAAAACA
Organism: uncultured Bacteroidales bacterium; assembly: GCA_902778935.1. GTDB lineage: Bacteria > Bacteroidota > Bacteroidia > Bacteroidales > Paludibacteraceae > Colicola. The sequence goes on along the minus strand of CACYZT010000019.1, from coordinate 4,271 downwards.
AAAAACGTGAGCGGAGCGAACCGAACAAGCCGCGAGAGAAACGAGCACCTTATTATGGGGGAAAGAAAAATCAACAAACAAAGACCTGAGCGAAGCGGAACTCCTTATCATAGGGGATGGAAAGGGGATGAAAGATTAATCAGTTTTGGTATCAAAAGTCATATAGGAAAAACCTTAATTTAAATGATAAAAGTGCCGTTTTGGCACTTTTATCACTTCTCATTCCCATCTTAATCGATAATAATATCCAGGATCAGGATGCTCCTTCATGCAAGTATATATTTTATAATCCACATCAAACTCTACTGATTGTATAGTTTCCCAATCCGTATCCACATTGGAGTTATATCGCTTACGTTCAAATATTGCTGGCTTTCTAAATGAACTATCTTTATATGCCAGTAATGCACGAAAATGAATAAATGGGACAGGATAGTTCACTTTTAAGCCAATGTAAGGTCCCGCCTTTTTATCCGAATCATCATTATCAGTATGAAAATGTAAAACTGCGCATTCATTATAAACCAAAGGCTTTTTTAAGACTAAATCCACATAATCCCATTCTTGTGGATTCTTAGATGATACAACAGGAGTTACTGTTTGGCTTGTTGTAGATGCTACATGAGGAAGTTTTGAACCTGACCATTTAAAATTATAGCGAATCTTATCAAGAAATGTACGTTTACATTGAATCACACGAAACGTATCGTAAGAGGACAACACACCATCCTCACTTTTAAACTCAGCAAAAGATGCTATCAAATCATACTCTTTGGGATAATGCTTTCCTAACACACTATGAAGAATATAAATACTATATCCTCCAACAACAAGCAATAAACCGCAAACAAAAATCAACGCTACACGCGTTGCACATGTATCATTTAAGAAATACAAAATAATCCCTAAAATGGAAGCAAAAGTCGCACCAGAAACTATCCATTTCCATATGCGTTTAAGAAATGATTCCATAGAGTTAATATTACTTATACATCAAAATCCATCTAGTAAAGAATAGTTTTTACAAGATCATTAAACCATATCATTAATTCGAGTGCAAAGGTACTACTTTTTTTTGACATACGCAAATTTGAAGCTATGCAAATGTCATTTTCTTAACAAATGATAATTCTTTTTAATATAAATATATGTTTCTATATATAAAAATCTTAAAAATCGTCATTTTAGCACAAAAGCATGGCTACATACCACTAATACCCATGGGCATCTGCCTTCCCCACCATGTTAGGATATCTGCAATGATAATGGCAAGATTGCTTTAATTTCTTCTGCATTGGTTTGTGAGTCTCTATTTACTTTTAGCGCCTTACTCGCCAATTCAACTGCCTTTTCTGTTGTGTGAGGTGCAGTTTCTCCACAAAACAGTTCATTTTCTTTTCCCTCTAATTTCTCTCTTTTAGCAACAATTTCTTTGATGTCCGCGATAGCCCCTGACATTATATCAGTGAGTAATGCTTCATACATATTTCTAAAGTTTCTACACTTTGCTGCATATTTTTTGTTTTCCAATGCCTTCTCTTCCAAACTCTTTTCCTTATATCTAAAGGTCAAATACGAAGATATCGCCGCCAATACAGCCGTTAACGTCGGAACTATCCAATCAATCTCAAAAATAGAAAATAAAGATGCTATCGCAGATGTCGTTGTTAAGGCATTAACAATTGCTACCCATCTTTTTAACTTGATAGATTCTTTGATATATAAATCAGCCTGAACCTCTTGAATCTTATGTGTCCAAGCCATTTTGATATACCTATCTACTAATAGATTGTACTGAACTTTTATATTCTCATTCATATTATTAATTATTTTAGTTATCCATGTGGTTCTGCTTTCCAAGGTTCCTGACCATATTTTGTCACATAACTAACCCAATAAAGATGCGTTTCGATGTGTTTGACAAATTTACTAAGTTTAAAACCTCTACGATACCATTCTTTCATTTTATTGTGATGAATCATACAAAGATGACCATCATTATATAAATGCATATCAAGTTTACTCCGTCCTGCCAATATTGCTTGCCTAGCTATCTTCCTTCCTTCATCATAGACTAAAGGCAAATCTCCACTACTCTTAAAATCAACTTTTATGTAATACTCATCAGTTATAACCTCTTTATCTTGATATTGCAAACTGAAGCAGAACAGTCCCTCCCATATTCCCGTTTCATTATTGTATTGCATTTGGGGCTGACGATGTTGCAGCCAACTTATTTCATAATCACTTAAATGTACCATGGGCGTGGAGCGGATGTAAATTGCCGCGATTCTACAATCTTCTCCTCATTTTCTTCTGCCTCAGGGAATTCAGTTCCAAAAACTTTTCTCCATTCTTCCGAGGCTTCAATATATTTTCCTTCTTTCCTGTATTCAACTGCTTTAATAGCACGAGATTGGGCAGTATCAATGTGCGATGAGATTGCCTTATGATGTCCTTTTTTGTGATTTTTAATGTAGGTAAAGAAATCTAACAACAACTCATCCCACTCTTCTTTATCTGATTTCCCGTTGGGATAACAAGATGTTAAAAATTCTATTACATCCCCAACAATCAAATATGACTTATATTCCAATGTGCTTGTATAACATACCCAGCGCTTGATCATCTTAACAATATTGCGGGTTGTTTCATTAGTCGCCTTATTTGATTCCAGAAATTCATCAACTTGTTTTCGTGGATCAAAACCTGTTTCCCAATGTCCGCCATCACATGTATTAGGAATTGAGAACGTTCCTTCTTTGTCTTCCAAAGCTGGCAGAACCTCTACATTGTGATGACCATCAGCAAACTTTACAAGCACAACCTTACCCCATGCACTAATCTTATCTGTCGTTGTGTATGTCTCTTTTAGTGCAGTACGTATCTCTTGCAGCAAGCCAGATGGGTTGTCCTTGTATTTGTCATATATCTCTTGATTAATTTTAAACAACACATCTACATCGCTATTGTCGGTCAATGGACGAATATGCGTTTTAGTCTTGTATGATCCAAACAAGAACAAATCATTGCCGTTATGTTCCCTATCGTAAAAGTGTTTGGCCAAGCAGTTAATCACGCCCTCATACTTTGTTTGCGCATCACACTTCTGCGTAGATGTTAGAGTAATGTTGTCTAACATCTCACTAAATAAATCTTCAATCTTTTTCATACTTGTTACTATATTTTACTAAAATTTATTCAAAATATATGCCAAATGCTATTTATCTGCCATTTTGGCAGTTCGTTAAACTTTTTAAACGTAACACTGCACTTTTATACATAAAGATGCCTAATGGCACAATCATTGCAAACACTTACTTGGTGATTATTAGATATCTGTTGATCGGCCTAAGACATGATATCAAATAATCACTGAAGTTTAATCTTAATGGTCGAGAAAGGAGTAGCATATGGGGAAAAATCAACACGTTGTACCAGTTGGAGACAAGTGGGGAGTAAAAGGCGAAGGCAATTCCAAATATACGGCAATCACAAATACCCAAAGAGAAGCCGCTGAAATTGCAAGAAGAATTGCCATTAACCAAGAGTCTGAGCGCTTTATACATAGACCGGATGGACGTATACGCGAGCGTGATTCTTATGGAAATGATCCATTCCCTCCAAGAGGCTAAAAGCCAAGTGGCAGTAGCGTTTTTTTCGCTACTGCCTTTTCTTTTTCTACAACCAGCAACCAAGTTACAACTTTTTTTTGACATAGGCAAATAAATATTCAGATTTAGACGGAAATGCGGAGGCAAACGCAGAAAGCAACGCAAAATCAATTCATTTCACTTGCAAAATCAAAATTTTATTAGCATATCTCGAAAAAAAGTAGTACCTTTGTGCAGTTTTTCGAAAAAAAATGAAGTGCGGTTGTAAGATTTGGGCGGGAAAATCGTATTACATATAGAGAGGCTCTACAAATGGTGGCAAATGGCACATGATTTGAGGGTTGAAGTTGAAGAGTTTTAGTACAAATGACGCACGAGCAGTTTACGCAAATATATTTACCGTTCAGCGGAAAGATGTATGCGCTTGCATACAACTTGCTCCGTAACCGTGACGAGGCGCGAGACTGCGTGCAAGATGTGTACTCCGAGTTATGGATCAAACGGGACACGATAGAACCCGACAAACCACCACTTCCGTTTGTATTAACAATGGTGCGAAACAACTGCCTTGACCGTCTCAAGTCCAGAAGTGCACAAGCAGATGACGAAACCCTTGAGACGCTTTTAGACCACAACACCGAAAATCAGATTGAAGCG
>CACYZT010000018.1 GCA_902778935.1 uncultured Bacteroidales bacterium | reverse complement strand
GATATGCCCCATCCATGTCACAGGAATACGAACCGATTTGAAGCCCGCGTTAGCCACACCGTTGAAGGTCTGCTGGGTGGCTGCTTTGTTGCCCCATCCTTCTTCGTACGAACAGCCGTTATAATGGGCGTCCATCTGGTTGCCCAGGTTCCAACCGATACCCATCGACATGGCGAACTGAATAGCCTCATTGTCCATCGGGCGTTGTTTTTTCTCCTGCGCCTCACAGGCGGTACAACCAACCATAAGGGCAGCTAATAAGATTGTTAACTTTTTCATGTTATCAGAGTTTGTTTTTGTTTGCGTTATAGTACTATCTCCACCTCGTGTTTTCCCTGCTCATAGGGAAGTATTGTCGGGTATTCGGGGCGCTGCTTGCCGTTCGGGTTCTTGACGGTGATGACATACTCCGCTTCGCGCCATTTGCGCACCACTTTGTATTCCTTCAGGTCCGCAGGGATGCACGGATTGACCATCAGTCCTTCGTAGGTCGGACGGATACCTAGAATATGCTGCGAGATGGTTAACCAGTTCCATGCGGCTGTGCCGGTGAGCCAGCTATTTTTCCCCTCTCCGGGTTTGGCAGCCTCTTTGCCGGCTACCATCTGGCAATAGACATAGGGCTCGACTTTGTGCAGGTCCTGGTCTTTAATCCATGCCGGAGCGATTTTCTTATAGAGCGTCCATGCGTCATTGCCTCTTCCGGCTTCGGTCTGGGCGATGATAACCCAGGGGTTGTTGTGGCAGAAAATACCGCCGTTCTCTTTGTATCCCGCCGGATAGGTGCTCTGCTCGCCGAGTTCGATATGGTAAGTGGTATAGGCAGGCCAGTTGAGTACCATGCCATGCTCACTGTCGAGCAGTCGTGCTGCGCTGTCCAGCGCTTTCTCCGGCATGCCTTGCTCGGCACCGATACGCGCCATGCCGCACCATCCCTGGGACTCGATAAAGATTTTTCCTTCCTCGTTCTCATGCGAACCGACCTTATTGCCGTAGTAATCGTATGCGCGGAGGTACCATTCGCCGTCCCATCCGTATTGCTCTACGGCCTTGCACATCTTCTCTATCTCGGTCTCATACAAATTGGATGTTAAACCTTTTGCTTTGAGCAACTCCACAAACTGGCGTCCGCAATAGACGAAAAGTCCGGCAATCATCAGGCTCTCGGCTTGGCTGCCTTCCGTCTTGTTACCCGTCGTCTGGAAGGACTCATTCGGGTCCATGGAGAAGCAGTTGAGATTGAGACAGTCGTTCCAGTCGGCACGTCCGATGAGCGGCAATCCGTGCGGTCCGAGGTTATTGACCACATGGTTGAAACTGATGCGCAGGTGCTCCATCAGACTCACTTCGCTGCCGGGTTCGTTATCCCAGGGCACCATCTCGTCCAAGATGGAGAAGTCACCCGTCTCGCGGATGTATGCCGTAGTGCCGAAGATGAGCCACATCGGGTCATCATTGAATCCGCCTCCGATGTCGTTGTTACCGCGCTTGGTCAGCGGTTGGTACTGGTGATAGCATCCTCCGTCCGGGAACTGGGTTGATGCGATGTCAATGATACGCTGCCGTGCTCGCTCGGGTATCTGGTGCACAAATCCCACCAGGTCCTGGTTCGAATCGCGGAAACCCATTCCGCGGCCTACGCCGCTCTCGAAGAACGAAGCGGAACGGCTCATGCAGAACGTGATCATGCATTGGTATTGGTTCCAGATATTTACCATGCGGTTCAGACGCTCGTCGCTGCTCTCCACATGGTATTTGCTCAGCAGTTCATCCCATAGCGCATTCAGTTCCGCGAAAGCTGCATCCACTGCCTCTACGCTCGTGAAACGCTCTATCACCTCGTGCGCTCGATCCTTATTGATGATATGGTGGTCGCGTTCGCCGAGAGAGGTGAGAAGGGCATTGGCGTTGGCATTGGTACTGGCGAACTTCTTGTTCTCTTCGTTCTCCTCATAGCCGAGTACGAAGATATAATCCTTGCTTTCGCCGGGTTTCAATTCCAGTTCGACATAGTGACTCGCGATAGGGCTCCATCCGTGCGCCAGACTATCGGTCGAATGTCCGTCCTGCACGGCTTGCGGTTCGCTCAACTCGTTGTACAGACCGACGAACGACTCACGGTCGGTGTCATAACCCTTCACAGGACAGTTGACAGCATAGTACGCATAGTGATTGCGACGCTCCTTGTACTCCGTCTTGTGGTAGATGGCTGTCCACTCGCCGCACTCTATCTCCACTTCTCCGGTCGATAAGTTGCGTTGGAAATTCTCTCCGTCCGTAGCGGCGTTCCATAGGCACCACTCGGCGTAGCTGAACAGTTTGAGATGCTTCGTCTCGTTCGACAGGTTCGTCAGCGTCAAACGCTGAATCTCCGCCTTCACACCGCGCGGCACGAAATAGAGCACACTTGCGCGTACCTTATTTTTCGCGCCCGTGATACGCGTGTAGTTCAGACCATGACGACACTCATATTCATCCAACGCCGTCTTGCAAGGTTTCCAACCCGGGTTCCACACAATGCTTTCTTCTTTGAGCAAAGCGGTCTTTTGGCTTTCAACTATGTAGAAATAGCGTCCCACAGAGTCCATCGGCACACTGTTATAACGATAGCGTGTGATGCGGCGGAATTTAGCGTCTTTGTAGAAATTATATCCGCCAGCGGTGTTGGAAATCAAACCGAAGAAATCCTCGTTGCCGAGGTAGTTTATCCATGGGAAAGGTGTTTTTGGGTCGGTGATGACATATTCGCGATGAGCGTCATCAAAATGTCCGTATTCTGTTGCCATAAAAAAGTGTTTCAAAATCCGGTGCAAAATTACTGCTTTTTACGGATATGTACTAATACTTTTCCGACCGAAAATAAGCGTTTTTTGGTAAAATTGTAAAATATAGTTTGCAAATATAGATTTTTTTTACTAATTTTGCACCCGAAATAACAATTTAAACCTGTATGCGAGAATCTTTTACCGAAATCACCCGCCTTGAACCGCTCGATATTTTCTACGTCGGCGAGCGGCACAAGACCTATTTTGAGTACCCTTCTCATTGTCATGAGGTGTATGAACTCAACTATGTAGAGAATGCCGCCGGTGCTACACGAACCATCGGCGACAGCTTCGAGACCATCGGAGCGCTGGACCTGGTGCTTATGACCGGCAGCAAGCTCTTTCATGTTTGGGAGCAGGGCACATGTCCGCAGCATGACATCTATGAGATTACGATTCATATCGACCCCAATACCTTCCGGGGAACGATGATGGACAAACGCGCTTTTGCTTCCATCCGACGCATGCTCGAACGAGCGCAACGAGGACTCGCTTTCCCCGAAGCCGCCATACAAATCCTGCGCGAGGATATCGTCAACCTGGCGCAGAGTAATGATAGTTTTGCTTCCGTAATTCGCTTATGGAACCTTCTATACCGACTCTCACTTGTGGACGACGCACGCGAACTCGCCTCCGCTTCGTTTACCGAAGCGCAGGACGGCAACGAAGATGCACGCGTGCAGAAAATCAAAGAGTTTATTGCCGCCAATTATATGAGTGACATCAGCGTGCAGGAGATGGCGGAGATGAGCTGTATGAACGTGGATGCTTTCTCTCGCTTCTTCAGAAATAAGACAGGACGCAAACCGAACCGCTATCTCATTGACTATCGGCTTGGCGTCGCAGCGAGAATGTTACTCACTACCCAACTCTCCGTTTCCGAAATCGGCTTTTCCTGCGGATTTAACACTCTCAGCCATTTCAACCGGCTCTTCCGTGAATCCAAAGGATGCACACCAACCGAATTCCGAGAGCGGTTCTGAGAATTCTCAAGTTTCTCTGTTATCCATTCCCGATAGCAAGTAAGGGGCAAATAAGGGGCAAGTAAGGGGCAACACCTACTCAATTAGTCAAAGACAATGCCGAAAAAAGCGCAAGAAATTGCGCTTTTTCTTTGTTTCCTCCAATACGGAATAGAATTACTCTGCTTCCGGAAGTTCTGCTGCCGGAGCAATCGGAGCAGCCTCTTCCACTACGATAGCCGACTCATCTTCGGTTGCAATCTGCTGACCTTTGTTGAAACCAACAGAAACAATGCTGAACGCGATGATGATGGCAACGAGTGTCCAAGTAGCTTTCTCAAGGAAATCAGCGGTTTTCGGCGCACCCATCACTTGGTTACCTCCGGCAAAACCGGCTGCCAAACCACCGCCCTTGCTATTCTGTACCAACACTAACAACGTCAGCAAAATAGCTGCAATGACAATTAAAATAGTTAAAAAAATGTACATAATTATTTATTTAAAATGTTATTTTCAATAAATAGACCGCTTCGCTGAAAGGCCGTTTCACTGAAAGACCGTTTCACTGAAAGACCGCTTCGCTCAAAGAGGCTTTACAAAATCGGCTGCAAAGGTACTGCTTTTTTTTGAATTATGCAAACATTTTTGTATTTTTTACCATTTTGCGACTGTATCGTTGTAGATATTCTCCGCAATTTCCGTTACCATATACGAGCAAAGTTCGTCCTGCACATCGCTCAGCAATGAGGATGCATCGAACGTTCGAAATACCGTATAAGTCTTGTCAAACGACTCCTCCGGATAACTGTTGTTCGTAAAATGGACGGTCACGCGGATAGTCAGCTTGCTCTCCGAGGCATAACTGTTTGCGGAAATAGCTCCCTGCGTAATATCATAGCCCACAATCTCGCCTTCCAACTCCAAATCTCCGTTTCGTGACAAAATCTCCAGACGCGTCTGACGCTGATAGATATCCCTCAGAGCCTCCGAGAGCGCATTGCTCAATGTAGGATTGACCATCGGCGCATTGTTCGGAAAATCAGCAATGGAGATAGAGTGTGTCGTCTGGTAATTGATGTTCGCTCCGTTGAATTTGTAACTGATAGAGCACGAAGAGAGTAGCATAAGACATGCTAAAAACATCGGGTAAAGTCTAGGATTGATCCGAGATTGATCCGAGATTGACTCGGTTCGACTCTTACTCGTTAGCGTCTTGCCAGTCTGAATTAGCATCTCGCCAGTCTGATTTGGACTATTATAGGTCATACTCCTTGATTTTGCGATAAAGCGTTCGTTCGGAAAAACCCAGTCGCTCCGCAGCCTCTTTGCGGTTACCGCCCGTCACCTCCAATGCTCGGCGGATGAGTTCCTTCTCGCCCTCGTCAATACGAAGACTGCTGCTGTCAATATCTTCCGCCTCGATGGGTTTGCGGACACTCGTTTCGGGCTGCGAGATGGTGATAGTCGTCGGTTTCTCCTCAGGCATAGAACCATCGACGCTGAGCAACTCCTTGATCTGCTCCAACTCTTTCTTGTTCTGCATTACCATGTTATACAGAATACCTATCTCGTGCGAGTAGTCTTTTCCACCTGTTTGCTGCGAAGGCGTACGTAGTACGAGTTCCTGACGGTTCTCCTCCGTAGGCAGGTAGCGGCGAAGCGTCTCCGCGTTAATCTGATGGTCTAACTCAATGACTGCAATCTGCTCCGCCAAGTTCTTCAACTGACGGATATTACCCCGCCAATAACTCTCCTGCAGCAACCTCGTTGCCTCTTCGTTGAGCGAGAGAGGCGGCATCTGATAGCGCGTACAGAAATCAATCGCGAACTTACGGAACAACAACGGGATATCCTCTTTACGCTCGCGCAAAGCGGGCACACGTATTTCAACGGTATTAAGACGATAAAACAAGTCCTCACGGAAACGACCGTCGTCTATCGCCTGACGCATGTTCAGATTCGTAGCCGCCACAACGCGGACATTAGTCTTGCGAACCTGACTTGAGCCCATTCGCAGAAACTCGCCCGTTTCAAGCACACGAAGCAAGCGAACCTGTGTCTGCAACGGTAACTCTCCCACCTCATCGAGGAACAGAGTTCCTCCGTCCGCTATTTCGAAATAACCTTTGTGCTCACTTTTGGCGTCCGTAAACGCTCCTTTCTCATGTCCGAAAAGCTCTGAATCAATCGTTCCTTCCGGTATTGCTCCACAGTTAACGGCGAAATACGGACCATGCTTGCGAGCCGAATAAGCGTGAATAATCTTCGGAAAATGCTCCTTGCCCACACCCGACTCACCGGTGATGAGCACACTCAAATCTGTCCGCGCTACCTGCACGGCTATCTCTATATCGCGGTTCAGCAACGGACTTTGTCCGATAATACCAAAACGCTGTTTGATGGCTAATAATTCCTGTTGTGTCATAAAACTGCCAAAATGTCATGCAAAGTTACATAAAAAAAACGAATAGTGAAAATGAAAAATGAAAAATAATAAAAAACCTACTTTTTTCAAAGAAAAACACGCACACTCTTGCATATATGAAAAAAAAGTTGTACCTTTGCGCGCTATTTAGAAAAATTTGGATAAAACTATGTATAATTTGATGAAAAAATTGATGTTGTTCGCGCTCATCGCAATTTGTGCGTCGAGTTGCGTAACAAAGAAAAAGTTGACCTATCTGCGCGAAGTAACCGCAGAGTCGGCGGACTCGGTTAATGCTCATTTCGAAGCGAAGGCTGAGGTTACCATTAAGAAAGGCGACCAGTTGACCATTTTTATCTCTGCGCTGGACCAGGAAGCTGTCGCTCCGTACAACCTCTACATGGTAAACGTGAACGACCCGAGCTCGTTGCAGTTAAGAACTACTCCGACACTGCTAACCTACCGTGTGGATGAGCAGGGTGATATCGAAATGCCGGTATTGGGAAAGGTGCATGTCGAGGGCATGGTTCGTACAGAACTGGAAGAGCTGGTAAAAGGCATGTTGGAGAAGCAGGTTGTGAAACCGATGGTTCAGGTGAACCTTGTTAGCGCCAAGGTGTCTATCTTGGGAGAAGTAGCCCGTCCGGGAGCTGTGAATATCAGTAACGGTCGTTTGACTTTGTTTGAAGCTCTCGCTGCTGTGGGTGACTTGACGCCGTACGGTCGCCGAGACAATGTGCTCATTTCCCGTGAAGTCGATGGTAAGATGGAGTTCACACGTATTAATTTGAATAATGAGGAGGTGTACGCTTCGCCGTACTACTATCTGCAGCAAAATGATGTAGTGTATGTTTCTCCGAACGCCGTTCGTTCGATTAGTAGTTCGAATGTCGGTTTGTGGTTGAGTACCGTTTCGACCCTCGCAAGTGCGACTACGGTAATTGTTACTGTGCTTCGTTATAGCAAAGATAAATAAAGTAGTTCAGGTGGTTCAGGAAATTAATCTTTGTCATGGAACAAAATCAGAATAATGTAAACGAAATCGACGTACGTAAGATTGTACGTATTGTGTTGGAACACTGGTGGTGGTTCCTGGTTGGCGTGTTATTGTGCACGATGTTAGGTGTGGCCTACTATCTGCGCAAGACTCCGACATGGAAAACTGATGCAGGTATCATGCTGCGAGAGAAAGAGAATTCATCGGCAATCGACATCGATGCCATCGCCATGTTAGGTATAATGGGTAACACCGCAACGGAAGACGAAGTAGTCGTACTCTCTTCCCGTGGCTTGATTGAGCAGGCGATCGATGCGCTGGATATTTGGGATTCGTATGCCAAGAAAGGCGGTCTGCGTTGGCAGGGCGAATTCAAAAATCATGCCCTGACGCTGGATTGCATCGATTTGAATCAAAAAGCAGAGTATGGTTCTTTTACCGTCAAAGTGTATCCGACCAAGAATGGTTATAAGATTAAGACCAAGATGGGTAGATTCCGCCGCTCGACCAACAGAGTGAAGGAATTAGGTACACCTATTAATACATGCGCAGGTACCATTGCCGTTCATGCGAATCGTCCGTTGAGCAAGGATACGATTTATGCTGCTACCCATACGCGTCGCGAACTGGTAGTTGCTTCGTATCGCAACATGATTAAAGTGGCTCAATACAAGAAAGAGTCGAATGTCATCACAATGACGATGAAGTCCACCCTGCCGGAACGCGACAGAGCATTGTTGCACCAGTTGATTGAGCAATACAACCTCAACTCCGTAGTGGACAAGAATATGATTGCGACGGCAACGGCTGCCTTCATTGACGAGCGTCTGAATATCATCACCAAGGAATTGAGTGAAGCAGAGCACGCGCTGTCCAACTACAAGGAGCGGAACAAGATTGCCGATATCAATACGCAGGCACAGTTGTTCCTGGAGGCAAGCAGCGAAGAGCAGCGTGCCTTGACCGAGATAGAGACTCAACTCAGCCTCGTGGACTATATCGATGAGTTCCTGCGCGACGACACCAAGCGTAACAACCTCATCCCGTCCAATATCGGCGTGACGGACGCTTCGCTGTCCTCCGGTCTGTCGGAGTACAATGCATTGCAGTTACAGCGCATGCGTATTCTGCGTACCGCAACGAACGACAACCCCGTCATCGAACAGATGAACGCACAACTGGCTTCGATGCGTCAGAACATCATCGAATCTATCGGTTCTGTGCGCGAGAGTCTGAAGATTCGTCAGCAGAAACTGCAAGCACAGGATTCGAAATACAACCGTCAAATCAAAGAGGCACCTGAGCAGGAGCGCGAATACGTGCGTGCTGTGCGTGATCAACAGATTAAGGAGCAACTCTACCTCTTCCTCTATCAGAAACGTGAGGAGAACGCGCTCCGTCTGGCTGCAACCTCCACGCCGGCGAAAATCGTCGATATGCCGCAACGCGATGTGACCAGTTCAGAACCGAAGTTGACGAAGATATTGATGCTTTGCTTCTTGTTAGGATTGTTCCTGCCTGCCGGTCTGCTCTATCTGTTCGTGCTGCTCAATGACAAGATTGACGACCCGAAGGAGTTTGAGCGTCGCATCAACGCACCGCTGTTGGGTAAACTCGTAGAGAACTCCAGAGGTCAGCATATCGCTATCCGCGAAGGCGAGAACACCACATCTGCAGAACTGTTCCGTACGTTGCGTACCAACATGCGCTTCGTTCTCTCGTCGGAGATAAAAGCACCGGTTATCCTTGTGACCTCTACTATCAACGGTGATGGTAAGTCGTACGTAGCAAGTAACATGGCGCTATCCTATGCTCTGCTGGGCAAGAAAGTTGTTCTCGTCGGTATGGATATCCGCAAACCGATGTTGGCGAAATACTTCAACCTCAAGACGAGTGGTCACTTGACCGATTACTTGGCTGAACCGGAAATCAGTCTGGACGACATCATCGTTCCGAGCGGAGAGCACAAGAACCTCGACATCATTCCTTGCGGAACTGTTCCGCCGAACCCGGCTGAGTTGCTGCAAACAGAACGTGTGGACGAACTGTTCGCCGAACTGCGTAAGCGTTATGACTATATCATCGTGGATACTGCTCCGGTTGCGCTCGTCAGCGATACCTACCAGCTCGACCGCGTGGCTGACCTTACCATCTTCGTTTGCCGCTTCAAGTACACGCCGAACGAGATGATCGATTATATCAATAATGTGATTGCGCAAGAGCACATGCACAATGTAGCTTGCGTACTCAATGGCATCAAGAGCGCTCGTAGCGGTTACGGTTATGGCTACGGATATGGTTATGGCTATGGCTACGGATATGGTTATGGCCACGAACATGACAAGAAGAAAAAATAATCAATGATTGTTTGTGTAGCAGAAAAACCGTCTGTTGGCGCTTATATCGCCAATGTGCTGGGTGCTAATCAGCGCAAAGACGGCTATTTTGAAGGAAATGGCTATCAGGTGACCTGGACTTTTGGTCACCTGTGCGCTTTATTAGACCCTCAGGAATACACGGAGCAATGGAAGGCATGGAGCCTGAGTTCGCTGCCCATGATACCTGCGCGTTTCTCCATCAAAGTATCCGGTGACGAAGGCATACACAAACAATTCAATATTATCAAATCGCTTATTAACCAGGCAGACGAGGTAATAAACTGCGGCGATGCCGGCCAGGAAGGAGAACTCATCCAGCGATGGGTGTACCAACAGGCCGGCTGCAAATGTCCGGTGAAACGACTATGGGTAAACTCGCTGACCGAAGAGGCTATCCGTGACGGATTTCAGAAGCTCAAAGACCAGTCCGAATATCAGCATCTCTACGAAGCTGGTCTGATGCGGGCTATCGGAGATTGGCTGCTGGGCATGAATGCCACACGCGCATATACTATAAGGTACGCACGCGGGCGCGGAAAAGAACGGCAAGTCCTGTCCGTAGGACGAGTTCAAACGCCTACCCTCGCCCTGGTGGTCAAACGGCAAGCTGAGATAGAAAACTTCGTGCCGCGCACCTATTGGGAACTGAAAACAAAATATCGCGACACGCTGTTCAGCGCACAGATACCTGTGGAAGACGGTGAGTACGCCATTACCTCCGAAGAGCAGGGACAAGCACTCGTGGACGCTATCAAAGACCTGACACTCACCATCACTTCTGTGGAGAAGAAAAAAGGCACCGAGTATGCGCCTAAGTTGTATGACCTGACCTCTCTGCAGGTCGATTGCAACAAGAAATATTCCTTTTCCGCAGACCAGACGCTGCAACTCATCCAGTCGTTGTACGAGAAGCGCGTGACGACCTATCCGCGTGTGGACACCACCTACCTGAGCGATGATATCTATCCCAAAGTACCGGGCACATTAGCCGGCATCAAGGATTATTTCCCACAGGTAGCACCGCTGTTAGGCGCCAAGTTGCCGAAGTCGAAGAGAGTGTTTGACAACAAGAAAGTGACTGATCACCATGCCATTATTCCTACCGGGCAGCGCCCCGAAGGACTGACGGCGGACGAGAAAAAAGTATATGACCTGGTCACACTCCATTTCATTGCAGCTTTCTACCCTGACTGCGAGGTAAGCAACACCACTGTTCTGGCAAAAGCCGGAGAAATCGACTTCAAGGTTACCGGCCGGGAAGTGCTCAAACCGGGTTGGCGTGTGGTGTTCGATAAAGAGGAATCAGAAAACTCTGAAAATTTGGAAAATTCAGAGAACTCGGATAACTCCGAGAACTCCAAATCGCTGCCTGCCTTTGAGAAAGGAGAAAGCGGTCCACACGAACCGGTACTGAAAGAGAAAACAACCACTCCACCGAAATATTACACAGAGGCAACTTTGCTGCGAGCGATGGAAACGGCGGGCAAGACCGTGGAGAACGAAGAACTGCGCGATGCTATGAAAGAGAACGGTATCGGTCGTCCTTCCACCCGTGCGGCCATCATTGAGAAACTCTACCAGCGTAAGTATATCGTCAAGCAAGGCAAGTCCCTTCGCGCCACAGAAGTAGGCATTGACCTCATTCATACCATCATCTCTCCGCTGCTCAAATCAGCCGAACTGACAGGACTATGGGAGAAGAAACTGCGAGAGATAGAGAGAGGGGAATATACGGCGCAGGATTTTCTGACGGAACTCAAAGAAATGACCGCCGGAGTTGTACGTGATGTCAAATCCAACAAGGCTGGCATGCTCTGCCCCGTTTGCCGCCAAGGGCTCATCATACGAGGCAATACCCAGTACGGATGCTCCCGTTGGAGGGAAGGTTGCACCTACCGAGAGCCTTTTGACAAGTAAACTTAGCAAAAAGTGTATATGTGTACAATTTACGTCAATTTTTCCACATAAGATTGACGTTTTTTGTGTACCTTTGTCGCGAATTTTAACGCCAACACAAAAATTTAATATCAACACTAACAAATTTTCATTTATGAAACTGAATTCCAGTTTATTCCGTACCATGATGCTCACGGCTTTGCTTTTTACCGGCTTGGCTGTTCAGGCGCGTGTGATTAGCGGAACAGTCAAAGACGCGACGGGAGAGACGATTATCTCTGCGTCCGTTGTGGTAAAAGGTACCTCATTGGGTACTGTGACGGATTTCGATGGTAACTACACCCTCGATGTTCCGGATGATGCACAAGTGCTTGTTTTCTCCTACATCGGTATGAAGACGCAGGAGTTGTCAATCACCGGTGATGTGATGAATGTTGTGCTGTCGGAGAACAGCGAGGTGCTTGACGAAGTTGTCGTTACCGGTTATGGTACGACTAAAAAGCGTGACCTTGTCACCGCTGTTTCTTCGGTTAATGCAGACCAGCTGAAGGACATCCCCGTGGCTTCGGCTTCCGAGGCGCTGCAAGGTAAATTGGCCGGTGTATCGGTCACAACGACGGAAGGTAGCCCCGATGCGGACATCAAAATCCGTGTTCGTGGTGGTACATCCCTTACCCAGTCCAGCGACCCGTTGTACATCGTTGATGGTTTCCAAGTAAGCTCTATCGCGGATATATCTCCGAACGACATCCAATCGATGGACGTTCTCAAGGATGCAGCCGCAACAGCTATCTATGGTGCACAGGGTGCCAATGGCGTTATCATCATCACCACCAAAGATGCTGATACCAACGCGGACGATAAGATGCAACTCCATTTTGACTATTCCGGTTATATGGGTTGGAAGCAGATGGCTAAGAAATACGATATGCTCAATGTGGATGATTTCGTTCTGATGCAATATGAGTATGCGCACCACAAGGCGAAAGGCAATACCGCCAATATCCCGTCAAACTTCAACCAGTATTTCGACCCGCGCTATGCGGAGACGCTCGACAAGGACCAGGTGATGACTATTCCCGAGATACAGGACTATTGGCATACCCAGAAAGTGACCGATTGGCAGGATGAGACCTTTGGTCACCATGGTTTGACCAGCAATCATAGCTTTACCCTTAGCGGCGGTAACAAACTGGCTAACTTCTCGCTCTCCTATGCCCGCATCGATGATGAAGGTATCATGTACGGCTCGGATTACGACCGTAATAACTTGAACTTCAAGGCGAAGTTCAAACCGATTAAGGACCTGACCATCAGCTTCA
Source organism: uncultured Bacteroidales bacterium (assembly GCA_902778935.1). GTDB lineage: Bacteria > Bacteroidota > Bacteroidia > Bacteroidales > Paludibacteraceae > Colicola. The sequence continues at coordinate 17,682 of CACYZT010000018.1, read as the reverse complement.
CAGCCCGTTATACCAATACTACCGTTTGGGGTTCGGGTACCAATACGGCGCAGGATGCAGGCTCGAAGACCGAGAGCCGCGTTCGTAACGCCATCGCTTATTCGCCCATCGAGCTGTTTGCAAAGGACCAGGTAGCCGGATTGGACGACTACGAGTCTTTTGGTTCGCTCTACGACCCGATCACTACCATCGACCATAACTACCGCAAGAAAGTGGACAACAAATATACGCTGCAAGGCTATATTAGTTATAAGTTCGCTAAATGGTTTACTGTGAAGACCGAATTGGGTTACGAAGGACGTGACCAGAGTCAGGACCGTTACTATGGACCGACGACCTATTACTCCCGTGCCGGAGACGGTTTCACCTACGCTGGAGGTGCAGGTTACGGACATGTCGTTTGTACGGATGACAAGACCAGCCGATTCAAGAACACCAACACATTTGAGTTCAAGAAAAAATGGGGCGATAACCACGACCTCGGTATTCTCATTGGTGAGGAAATCCAGATTAACAAGGGTGAACTCCGTACCCAATACGGTTATGGTTATGATGCCAGCCTGAAGGGACCGGATGTATTCAAATACATCGGTATGGCGAAAGAATACACGAGCAAGAACTATGTTAACCCGACGGATAACATGCTCTCGTTCTTCGCACGCGCGAACTATGTATTATTTAACCGCTACTACCTGACCGCTACGTTCCGTGCTGATGCCTCGACGCGTTTTGCAAAAGGGAACCAGTGGGGTTACTTCCCATCGGCTGCTATCGCTTGGCGTATCATCGATGAGCCGTGGATGGAGCCTGCTCAAGACGTGATGTCGAATTTCAAACTGCGTCTCTCCTATGGTTCGGTAGGTAACAACAATGTGGACCTCGGTTATCTCCGTCCCGAGTATCTGGCTTCTTCGGCTGCATACAGTGGTATCTTTGATACCAAGTTGACGGACGGCGGTGCGGATGTCATTGCAGCGAACAATAAACTCAAATGGGAGACAACCATCACCCGTGACCTCGGTCTCGACTTCGGTTTCTGGAATGAGCGTCTGTCCGGAACCTTGGATCTCTACTGGAACAATACCAAGGACCTGATTCTTAAATATGCGCTCGGCGGTCTCGGTGGCTACAACTACCAGTATCGTAATATCGGTTCGACGGATAACAAGGGTGTCGAGTTCTCCATTACCGGCGTTATTCTGGATAAGAAAGCCAAGAGCCTGTCTTACGGTTTGAGCATCAATGCTAATATCTCGCACAATGTGAACCGAGTAGTTGATCTTGGTGGCATGGAACAATACCTGGTTTCCTCTTCTTGCTTCTCGTCCAACTACCTCAACACCGACTATGAGTTCAAACTCACACCGGGTTCGAAGGTCGGTGAGATCTGGGGTTACCAAACTGCAGGATGGTTCACTCCGGAAGACTTCGTCTCCTATAATCCCGCCAACAACCGTTGGTATGGTTCGGACGACAAAGCTATCAACCAGGGTATGGGTGAAGCTCGTCCGGGTATGACCAAACTGGTGGACCAGAACGGCGATGGCGAAATCAATGACTTGGACCGCGTAGTGCTGGGTAACACCCAGCCGGATATCCAAGGCGGTTTCGGTATCAACTTCAATATCGGCGGAGAGAAATGGGGTAAGTTTGACCTCAGTGCACAGTTCACTTATAGCTATGGCAACGAGATTCTGAACCTCTCGGCACTGGACTACGGAACGATTTTCGATAAGTCAAAACTGCGCAACAACACCTCCAATATTGCGTACGGCATGCGTTACTCGCTCTTCAATGCGGACGGTACTTTCATTCCGAGCGGTTATGTAGGTGCTTCCGGAAAGGTGGAAGGCGACGATTATGCGGCTATGACAGCTGCTTTGAATGCCGCTAACGCGAATGTACGCACGGCGAACCCGATTAGCGATAACATCGCGCTGACGGACAAGTTCGTAGAGGATGGTTCGTTCCTGCGCCTCTCTACACTGACCATCGGCTATTCGCTGCCGGAAGTTTGGCTCAAGAAAGCGTACATCAAAACGGCGCGTATCTTCTTCACCGGTTCGAACCTCTTCTGCGCTACCAAGTACAGCGGTGCAGACCCCGAGGTGGACACCCGCTCGAAAATCAACCCGCTGGCTACCGGCGTAGATTTCTCGGCATTCCCGAAGAGCCGCGCGTTTAATTTCGGTATTAATTTGTCATTCTAATCATGAAAATTTTCACAATTATGAGAAAGTATCAATATATAGCTTTAGTAGTAGCTGCTGCAATGCTGGCAGGTTGCGATTTCTTTGACTCGAAATCGCCCTCAGCTATGGACCCCGCTCAGGTCTTCTCCAATGAGAGTAGCACCGAGCAGGCTATCGCCGGTGTGTATGAGCAGTTTGGACAGGACAAATCCTTCCGTAACCGCCTCTCTTGCGGTTATCAGGGACTGAACACCGATGTAGAGCACGGCACCAAGAACTCAGGTAAGGCGGAATGGAATATCTACTCCATGACTCCTACCTGCGGTGACCTCTCTACCGCCAATGGTAAAGACCCGTGGGGTTATCTCAACTCCGCTATCGAGAAATGCAACAATATCATCGAAGGCATAGAGGAGTTCGGTAAACTCGACAACCTGAAAATGAAATACATGCTGGGAGAAGCTTATTTCCTGCGTTCCTTCTGCTATCTGGAGATGGTCAAGCTGTGGGGCGATGTACCGGCACGCTTTGTTTCCATTTCTAAAGATCCGAACGGAATGAATATGAAAAAGTCCGACCGCACCGATGTGCTCAAACAGCTGCGTATCGATCTCAAGAAAGCTGCTGACTTGATGCCATGGTCGATGGACTGCCCGGGTACGGCGAAGAACTCGACCTGCCGTCCGAGCAAAGGTGCAGCCTTGGCTCTTCTGGCTCGCGTGGATTTGATTTATGCCGGTAAGGGCGTTCGCCCTGCTACTTGGCAGAACGGACCGGAGTTCCTGGAGCAGGACGCTGCCGTTCGCGCCGAACTGAACCAAGAGGCACTCTGGGCTTGCGCGCAGATTCTCAATGACCCGAACGAACAACAGAAATTCGAAGCCAACTACGAGGACATCTTCCGCAAGATCTGTGCGGACGAGACCAACTACTACAACTCCGAGGTGTTCTGGGAGATTCCGTTCGCAGATGGCAGCCGTGGACAGGTTCTGCAGTATAACTGCACGAAGATGGCAGATGCTGTCGGCGGACTGAAAAATAACGAAGGTGGTTCCAGCAACTCGGCTTTAGGCATCGTGCCCACGCTCTACTACGACTATGAGGCAACCGATGTACGCCGTGATGTAACCATGGCGCGCTATATCTGGGTTTACGATGATGGTTCGAAGTTCAACTCCGACCAGGAGAAAGTAGCTCAGGCATTCCCGGAGAAGAACCCGGGTGAGATCATTCTTTATCAGAAGAACCAGATGGTGGGCGACTGGTATGGAAACAAATACCGCGTAGAATGGATGAGCCGTAACCGTACCGGTAATGACGATGGTATCAACTTCCCCATCATCCGCTATTCGGATGTGATGCTGATGGCAGCCGAGGCTTCTATCGGTGGTATCGGCGGCGATGTTCCGGCTGACAAATACAGCGTGGACGGAGCTGCGTTATTCGCACAGATTCGTAGTCGTGCGCATGCCAGTGCCAAGGAACTGACGATGGCGAACCTCCAAGAGGAGCGTAAACTCGAATTCACCGGCGAATATATCCGTAAGTACGACCTGATGCGTTGGGGTATCCTCAAAGAGACGCTGGAGAACGCGCACACACGCTTGAGCCAGATGAACAAACACGAAGGCGAGTTCGCAGAACTGCCCGACTCAGTTTATCTGAAATACAAATTCGTGGGTGACGAATACAGCTTCGCTACGGGCATCAAAGGCTTCATCATCGACTCCGTCTATGGTTTCAACAAAGGCGAGACGGACGTGCCCGCGTATTATAATAAGGAGAACGGATGGGTGAAGACTTGTATCTACGAAGGTTCAAGTGGCCGTGAACTGGCTATCGATAACTTCCAGCTCTACGATCCCGATTACCCACAGCGACTCAACGGACGTCAACTCTGGCCGATTTTCTCGGTGAACGTAGGTCAGTCGAACGGTACGCTGTGGAACGATTACGACTACGTTTCGGAGAATAACTAACAATGAAAAAAATGATAGTCAATAGTGCGCTTGGCTTGTTGTGCGCCGTCCTGATGACGGCGTGCAACAAACCGGACGAACCGGTAAACCCGACCATCGATACGAATCCTGAATTGGTAGCAGCCTGTCAGCATATCGAGGGCGGCGGTGCCAACGTCAAAGGTGGCGACGGCGGTACCATCTATCGCGTCAGTCGTCTGGACGATGAAGCGGACCCCAATACCGGACTCCCGATGGCGGGAACACTCCGTTACGCAGTCAACCAGACCGGCGCACGGCGGGTAGTCTTTACCACCTCCGGCACCATTCATCTCAAAAAAGAACTGCGTATCAAAACGGGTTCTATCACTATTGACGGTCAGACAGCACCGGGGGACGGTATCTGCATAGCCGATTACCCCTTGGTCATCAATGCCAGCAATGTCATCGTGCGCTTCGTACGCGTGCGACTGGGCGATGTGAGCAATACCGAAGCGGACGCCGTTTCCGTCAACAACTCGCAAGGTGTAGTCCTGGACCACCTCAGCTGCTCGTGGTCCGTGGACGAGTGCGTCAGCTGTTACGGCAACACCGATTTCACGATGCAGTATTGTATCGTCTCGGAGTCGCTCAAGGAGTCAATTCACGGCAAAGGCAGTCACGGCTACGGCGGTATATGGGGTGGCACCAATGCCTCTTTTCATCATAACCTGCTCGCCCATCACGACAGTCGTAATCCACGTTTTGACCATGACTACGTCAACACCTCCTGCACAGGACCTATTGACTTCGTCAACAATGTCGTTTATAACTGGGGCGGAAACTCTGCGTACGGCGGCGAAGGATCAACCAACGGCGGAGGAGGCAGACATATCAATTTTGTCAACAATTATTTCAAACCCGGTCCGTCCACCAAGTCGAGTGTAAAAGAGCGTCTTGTGGACCCTTGGACATCGTGCTCCAACTGTACGGACAGGTGTGGCGGTTCGGTGACGGCACCTAAAATCTTCCTGACGGGCAACACCATGACAAGTTCGGCATCCGTGACGTCCGACAACTGGACGGGTTCGACCAAGTCCAAGAGCGTAGCCGGTACCGACTCACGCTGGACCAACGGCTTGACGCCGCTGACCATCGAGCAGACCGCCAACGAAGCCTACGAGACCGTGCTCACCAAAGCCGGCTGTTCGCTCCATCGCGATGCGATCGACACGCGTATTGTCAATGATGTGCGTAATACCACCGGCAAACTGATTAACACCCAGTCCGAGGTGGGAGGATGGCCTCAACTGCAAACAGCGGATAAACCTCTTGACTCCGATTATGACGGTATGCCCGACGAGTGGGAAACGCAATTCGGGCTTAATCCGAAAGATCCAATGGATGGAAAAGCCATCACCTTGGTCACCGGATATACCAATTTGGAAGTCTATCTGCGCCATTTGGTACGGAATTTGTACTGATACAAGAAAATTGTTTATTATGAGAAATATTCTTACAACGAGCACCGCGAGTGTTCTTACAGCGAAGCGGTCTTTCAGGCTACTGGTAGCCGGTCTTTTAGCGTTAGCGGTCAGCGAAGCTACGATGGCCCAGACCAAGTACTCCCATTACTATCAAAATCTGCCGTGCGCGGTAGAGCAAGTACAGGAAGTCATCATTCCGGAATACACGGTAACCATCAGTGATTTCGGTGGTGTAGGAGACGGCGTGACGGATAACAGCGAAGCGTTTGCCAAGGCGCTCAAGCATCTCAAGAAACAAGGCGGAGGTCATCTCATCGTCTCGGATGGCACTTGGCTGACAGGCCCGATTAAGCTCATCAGCAATTTCGACCTGCACCTGGCTGACGGCGCGACTATCCTCTTCTCCACGAACAAAGAGTTATATGTGCAGAAGAGCGATTCGCTGCGGGATGGTTCGAAGAAATGCCACGCGTGCGTCTATGGCTCGAAGCTCGAGAACGTAGCTATCACCGGCCATGGTACGCTCGATGGACAGGGTTTCTACTGGCGTCCGATTAAGCAGAAGAAAGTGGATGAAGAAATATGGGAGGAAGCGCTCTCGATGGGCGGTGTGCTCAAAGCGGATGGTAACAGCAAGAACTGGAAGATATGGTATCCGTTCAACCTCAAGAAGGAGTACAACGTGCCCAATATCGCTTCCGATGCCATCATTCAGGAGAAGATGCGTCCGCACCTCGTCAACATCACCGACTCCAAGAACGTGCTTATCGAGAATGTACACCTGCTCAACTCGCCGAAGTTCCACCTCGTGCCTACGCGCGTGCAAAACCTTATTATAAACGGTGTCAACATCCGCTGTCCGCACTGGGCGCAGAACGGCGATGCTATGGACCCCGGAAACATACAAGTTGCGCTCATAGCCAACTGCAATATCTCCTGTGGCGATGATGGTATCTGTATGAAAGGTGGCGTGGGACAGAAAGGTGTGGACGCAGGTCCGCAGCGCGATTTCCTCATTACCAACGATACGGTCTATCGTGCTCACGGCGGATTCGTCATCGGTTCGGAGTTCTCCGGAGGTATGCAACGTCTCGTTGTTAAGGACTGCCGCTTCGAAGGAACAGACATCGGTTGTCGCTTCAAGTCAGCACCCGGTCGTGGAGGTTGGTGCGAAGATATCTACTGTTATAATATCATCATGAAGGATATCGTGGAGTCCGCTTTCCTCATCTCATCGGGCTATGCAGACAAGGGTGCCGGAGTCAGCGCTACCGACAGCGATAACAAGGAAGCTTTCTTCCCCGACTGGTCGAATATCACCTTCCGTAATATCACGTGTATTGGTTCCAAACAAGCGGTAGAGATCCAGGGACTCAAAGGTAAGCCTGTTCATAACATCCTTTTTGACCAGGTGACCATCATCGGTAACCGCAAAGGTATCAAGATGGAGTACGCGGAGAATATCAACTTCACCAACTGCCAGATTAACCCCAAACCGATGCCCGTAGAAGAGTACAAAAAATGCAAAAAAGTGCTTTATAACGGCAAAGATCCGGACGCAGAGGACTAAAAAAGCAAAAAATCTACATTTTTCGGCAATATATACTTGTTTTATTCCGAAAAATGTAGTATCTTTGCAACGAATTTGAAATGTTTCGAAACATTGCCGCAAAAGACAATCGTATTATTAACATTAATAACTTTAAAAATTAAAACATTATGAAGAAAATTTTCCTCTTTGCAGCTGCCGTTGTTGCAGCTATGACAATCAATGCAGAGCCGAACGTAGTTGTCCTGAATGAAGTAGCTAACTACATCGATTTCCAGGCACTGAGCGTATCGGATCCGGCTATGACTTCTTCCGTAGTTACCAGTACGGCTCCGTACGAGCTGGCTAACGGTTCGAAACTCGTAGGTTTCCTGAAATCGGACGGTACAGAGGCTGAGAACAAATGGAATGTTAAAGAGTCTTACAACACTACGATGCCGACTCCGACTTGGCAGAATGTGGACTCCCTGAAGGCTGGTACTATGTTCCGTGCTGCTTCGGGTACGACCATTGAGTTAGGCGCTTTCACTACTTCTGCTGAAGGTGGACTCGCAGTATTCTATCAGCCGAACGGTGATAGCGAGCGCGGTGTAGAGGTTTATGTTTACGGCGAATTGGTAGAGGGTACCGACTTGACCGGTAGCGGTGCAAAGATTGATGGTATCCGTCCGGCTTATGCTGGTTTCATTACTCTCCCTGCAGGTTCGTATGATGCAGGTGACGTTGTTATCAAACTCGTTGTCAACACCAGCAACATCTTTGGTGTATCTATTGAGAAACTCCAGGCTCAAGGTGTAGAGAACGTTAAGGACGCTGTTAAGGCTGTGAAGACCTTCGAGAACGGCCAGCTTGTTATCATCAAGAATGGCGTTAAGTACAACGCTCTTGGCGCACAACTCTAATTCTTTCGGTTAGACAAATAAAAGGCTCGCGATTTGCGAGCCTTTTTGTTTGCTTATTGCCGTTCCGCTATCTTCAGCGCTGCATTGATGCCGTCCAATGCAGAACTGGTGATACCTCCGGCATAACCGGCACCCTCGCCGCATGGATACAATCCCGGCGTACTGATGCTCTCTAAACTCTCCGAATCCCGAATAATCCTCACGGCACTACTGCTTCGGCTCTCCACACCGACTATCACTGCCTCATTCGTCAAAAAGCCCGGATACTTGCGGTCAAAATCGCGAAAACCTTGCTGCAAACGCTTACCTATATGCGCCGGCAACCATTCGTCCAAACGACTCGACACAATACCGGGCAAGTAACTGCAAGAAGGCAAATCTCTGCTGGCTTTTCCTTCCACAAAATCCTTCATCCGCTGCGCCGGTGCAACAGCAGAACCCTGAAAAGCAAGTTGCTCTAAGGCTTCTTGATAAAGAAGTCCCTTGAGAGGATCGTTGCCTGGAATGTCTTCCGGATTAATCTGTACAACCATGCCGCTGTTGGCATAGGGCGAGTTGCGATGACTGGCACTCATGCCATTGACCACACAACTATCAGTGCTACTGCCTGCCGGCACAATATGCCCGCCCGGACACATACAGAACGAATACACCCCACGACCGTCAACCTGCGTCACCATTGAATAACTCGCATTGCCGACATAGTCAATGAGACCGGCTTCGCCTGACAGAGTACGGACCGTTTCACTGACAGACCGCTTCGCTGACAGATGGTACATCAGTTTATTGATCAAACTCTGCGGATGCTCGATACGCACGCCCATGGCAAAACCCTTCGTCTCCATTTTCACGCCTTCGGCGGCTAACATCCGATAGGTGTCGTGCGCCGAGTGACCGATAGCGAGGATGATGGGGTGCCGTACTTCTTTGAGACTTGTCACACAAGTCTCAAAGTGTATCTCTCCGCCATGCTCGATGATACACTCCCTCATCCGCTTGATGATACCCGGCAACTTATCGCTACCGATATGTGCATGTGCCTCATAAAGCACCGTGTCCGATGCACCAAAGTAATGGAAGAGTTCCATCACACGCTGCATGTTTCCGCGTTTCTTGGAGCGGGAGAATAGTTTACCGTCGCTGAAAGTCCCTGCCCCACCCTCGCCGAAACAATAGTTCGACTCGGGGTTCAGGCCTTCATTCCTGTTCAGCAGCGCGATATCTTTTTTCCGCTCGCTCACTTCCTTCCCACGCTCGTAGATAATAGGCTTGATACCATGTTCCAATAGTGTTAGCGCGGCAAAAAGCCCCGCAGGCCCGCAACCAACGATAACTACCGACCGCTTTGCATGATGCACATCCTGAAAAACAGGCGGCTCGTACAGAGGAATAGGCGCGTCCTTGGCTATGGGCTTACCTTGATCATCAGTCAAAACAGTAAGATGCACTTTCAGCTCACGCTGACGTGCATCTACACTCCGTTTCACTACCCGCCATTTCTGAGCCGCTTCATACGCCTCTTTCGGAGATAGTATATACTGTTTCGTCTCCAACTCTTTTGTCTTTGAGCAACCTATGGTTGCGGTCTATTACCCTATCTTTGCCAGTACTGCCTCGAGGCCAAGTTCCTTGATTTTCTCGCCGATCTTCACCTCCAGTTCTTCGCACAGGTCGGGATTGTCCGCCAGCACGGCTTTCACATTGTCGCGTCCCTGGCCAAGTTTGGTATCGCCGTAGCTGAAGAACGAACCGCTCTTCTTGATGACCTCAGTCGCAACTGCAAAGTCTAGGATTTCTCCGATGCGCGAGATACCTTCATTAAACATCAAGTCGAACTCCGCTTTCTTGAACGGAGGCGCTACTTTATTCTTGATAACTTTGACGCGAACCTGGTTACCTTTGATCGTGTCACCGTCTTTGATTTGTCCGGTACGACGGATGTCGAGACGCACGGAGGCATAGAATTTCAGCGCGTTACCGCCGGTCGTCGTCTCAGGGTTACCGAACATAACGCCGATTTTCTCGCGCAACTGGTTGATGAAAATGACGGTCGTGCCGGTTTTGTTTACCGAAGCGGTCATCTTACGCAACGCCTGCGACATTAGACGCGCCTGCAGACCTACTTTGTTGTCTCCCATCTCGCCGGCTATCTCCGCTTTCGGCGTGAGGGCAGCGACGGAGTCAATGACGATGAGGTCCACAGCTGCTGAACGAATAAGCTCATCGGCAATGTCGAGCGCCTGTTCTCCGCTGTCCGGCTGTGCTATAAGCAGGTCAGCTACATTCACGCCGAGCTTCTCTGCATAGAAACGGTCAAAAGCATGCTCGGCATCTATGATAGCAGCGATACCGCCGGTCTTCTGCACCTCCGCCATCGCATGGATAGCGAGCGTGGTCTTACCGGACGACTCCGGACCGTAGATCTCAATGATACGACCACGAGGATAACCGCCTACACCCAACGCATAGTTGAGACCAAGGCTACCGGTTGATATAACGGGCACATTGTCAATATTCTCGTCGCCGAGTTTCATGATGGCACCTTTGCCATACTCTTTGTCAATCTTTGCCATTGCTGCCTGCAGCGCTTTGAGTTTGTCTGCAGACGGTTGTTTGTTTTCTGCCATAATAGTGTCTATTTTGATTTATGGTGCAAAGGTACTATTTTTTTTGCATATATGCAAGAAAAAACAGAAAAATCGCCCGAATGAGCGATTTTTCCTTTCCGTCGTACTCAGGTCGCGGGCAAACCCCTCGTACATGTACCTAAACTACGTTCAGGTAGTAAGTACTCGGGGCAGCTCCGCTTTCCCCACCGCAAACGCTACGCTGGTTTACGTTGGGGACCCCATGCAGAGAAATGATTAATCCTGGGATTCATCATATTCTCTGCCGCATACCAGCCAGAGGTAGGCGTTCATGGTCTTTTTGCCATTAGCGAGGTCCTTCTGTGCGAGGAAGTCGATCTGGTCTCGGGGTGGTACGGGTGATGGAGCTCAGACCGCGGAGATAGATACGGGAACAGTCTTTCGACTGCGTTGCAGCCTTGCGGTGGGTTGCGAGGACCATCTTCTGGTCGGCTGCGTGCGGGGACTTCTTGTTGATTTTGGTCAATGCACCGCTGACGGTTTTGATTGCGTCAGCATACTCTACTTTTGCCATAGGATGTTCGGCGTTTGCCGAACAGACCGCTCTTCGAGCTGACAGACCGTTCACTTGCGTTCACTGACAGACCGTTTCACTGACAGACCGCTCGTTTCACTCGCTGACAGACATATTAAGCCTGCTCGGACCTCCACGCCGTGGGAGGGGTTAAGGGTTAGGGTTAATGGGTTAATACTAATAATTAACAAAGTTCTTTTTCGCGTCGTAGGACTCGGTGGTGCGGGTCTGGATGGTGACGGAAGCGTCGCCTCTTTGGTAGAACTCGGAGCGGTTGGTGACCGTCCGGACGACATTACAGGAATTCAGTCCGATGGCTGTGCCAAGCGCCGTAAGCGCCGCAATCAATACCGACACGATAACTTTGATGAGTTTTTGGGTGGTTGGCTTCATAGTTGTTGGTTTTTATAAGCCGGATACTATCTCGGCAAATGAACGAAACTTTTTTGGATGAAGGCCTTCTTTCAAATCCGCTGCAAAGGTAGGGAGATTTTTTGATATGCGCAAGAAAATCCCCGACTTGTTGATATTTAGCCGGGGACTTTCTCATATTTTCTCCAAAAGAGGGAGCGGAATCGGGAATCGAAGGTCGTAGCCTGCGTATCGGCTTAACGCCATGACTTGCTCTTCCGTCAGCTGTTTTGCCGTTTTGAGGTGCGCATACTGCGGAGAGTACTCGCACCATCGGGCAAAGAACCACGAGAACTCAGCAGGCGCGACGGTTTGGCCGAGGGCTACGCCGAGGCGCTTTCGAAGCAGTTGTTTGGTGGTCGTCGTTTACTACGGGAATGGTTCGAGATTGGTTCGAGAACGGTTCGAGAACGACTCGGTGAAGATGCGGAAAAACGGGCATAATAGTCGGTCATAATGGCTCGCTGGAGCTTGGTCGGGGCTTTGATGTCCGATGCATGTTTCTTATAGAGATAGGTGAGCCGTTCTTTGATTTTTTTGCGCATGGCGATGGCCTCTTGGAAGTCCTCGTACTGCGCTTGGAGGATATTGAGGCAGCGGTTGATGACGGTGCGCTGCTTGAACTGCTCCCGTTGCTGTCGGGTCGGGTTCTTGGGCAGGATAGGTTCGGGGCGCTGGAAGACATGGGTTCGGCCATAGACAGTGCGGAAAGTGAAGTCTCCGAGCGAGCCGGAAAGGGCACGAGCCATTCGGAGAAGGTTTTCCGCGAGACTCCAGCGGCGTCCGCCAGTTGCGATTTAGACATAGATTTATATTTCATACATGCTTGTTTTTGATGTTAATAAAAAAGACACAAGCTGCGTCCAAAAAGACACAAGCTAAAAAAACAAGCAAATGAAGGAGGGGGACGAGGTTTAGGGCATAAAAAAAGAGAGCGGAACACACCAATTGTGTGCTCCGCCTCAAGGGTAGAGTTTGCGGGGATGCTATTTAGCTACTTCCCATTCGGGGGTGAAGGGGGCGGAGACGGAGCCTTGATTGCCGTCATTGACGAAGGGGAAGGTCTGCTTCGACACAAAGACACGCTTCAGGTCCGGGGAGTAGAACCGGAGCTGGACATTGGCCAGGACAGAGCCTCCATTGGCTGAAGGCGATATATAGAGGTAGTAGAGGCCGTCTATATAGTCTGCGATACCGCCGCAGTCATCGCCCATGAAGGCAGCGAGGGTGCCTTGCTTGCCGGTGAAAGACACCTTGACGATGGCTGTCATAGAGGCCGTCATGTCGGTGGTGTCCACCGTGATTTTCCACTGCGGGTCTTCTACATTTCCCGGGTTGACATAGGGGTCTTTCTGCTCGCAGCTTGTAAGAATACAGAATACAGAGCACAGAATACAGACCGATAGTGCTCTTAGCAAATTAAAGTTTCTTACCTGTAACATCATATTTCTCATTATTTCGGATTATTACTACATGGTTATTTTCAATACGCTTATAGGCGTTGATGTCGACATTGGCATTGGTGATATCCGTAGCAGGATCTACCTCAAAGACGGCATAAATGGCTACATTGCCGTCATCCTTACCCGCTGGAGGATTGAGAACCGGTTGAGCGACAGCTTCGGTCATCGGAACCTCGAATGTGGATGATGTTGTTGCTTGCTCCTCGTCGTTTAGCACCCACTTGACGAACTTGTATCCGTTATGCGGTTTGGCATAGACCGTGACCGTTTCTCCACAAAGTATATGCTCAATCATATAATTATTCCCGTCAAAGGACATACCTTGTGCCTCGATATCTCCGTACCGATAATACTCGTGCTCTGTATCAATACTAAGAGAGTATTTATACTGCTTATAGACAGCACGGATGATGGTATCGGACGTGACATTATCAGCACTACCTATCCAGTTTGCAAAACGATAGCAGGTCACCGTTGGCGGTTCTGGCGCTTGGTCGTTGACATTATCGTAATTATTAATGTTGTGGATAGTTTTCAGTTCCACATTCTCAAAACCCAGCCACGTGACAGTCCACGCGAGGATAAAAAGAATTGTTTGCATATTCGTTAGTCATTTAATTTTTTACCGGTGATGTCATATCGTTCGCCATTACGGATGATGATGACGTTTTGATTTTCAAGCACTTTGTACGGACGGTTGTCAGTCGGCTTGAGCACGATAGGCGCTTTGAGTGAACCGAGGTGGCTATCGGCTTCGTAGGCTATTGGCATTGGCGTTGGCGTTAGCTCTTGTCCGTCCATCTCGAAGCGGAGTTCACCTACTCTATCACTTTGGATGGTGATGAAGTAGAGCGGCTCTGTCTCGGCATTGGCATTGGCTATGGCTATTGGCTCAGCTACGGCAGCGAGTTCGCCGCCCACATAAACCATTAATCGTCCATTGTCCTTTGTCCATTGTCCATCGTCCACTTTGGCAATCATGGTCATGTTCGTAGCGGCGTTCGCGTTCGAGAAGGCACTGGCGTTGGCATTGGCGTTGGCTTTCTTCGGGCTGTTAGATGATTGGCTGCTCTGCTGGAGGGTGAAGGAGACGGATCCTTCGCCGTAACGGCGCATGAGGTATCCTTCTCCCGGACGGAGCATCGTAAGCGAACCTTCCCACTTGCCATTCTCCGAGAAGACAGCCACGGCATCTTTGGACTTGATGAGGTCGCCGGTTGTCGCATACGAATAGTAGCCGCCCAGCGCTTCGGTCACCGTAGTCGGCCGGTCCAAGAGGCAGGCGACGCTGTTCCATCCTTTTCGGATCGTGAGTTGGCGTTCCTCGCTCGACAAGCGTGTACCATCGACGGTCAGCGCCGGTTTCGCACTATTGGCATAAACCATGTACATCTGCGCGTAGTTCCAGCGGTTGAGCGGTCCTTGCCATTTAGCGATCGAATCATTGAGCATGAACTGAGCAAACGTGCGGGAGACGGATGACTTAATCATGTCGCCTGTTTCCCATCCCTGTGCCGCCGGCATAGCCGTATTGAGGATGCCGTTACCAACCGGTTTGAGGTTGAGGCTGAGCCAGTTCCAACCCTGCTTAACGCTGATGAGTTGCGACAGGCCGGCGTAGGCGAAGAAGGCAACCGGTTGTTGCGGTGCATATCCCTCAATGCCGTTCTCGCGGTACTGGATAACGCGCTCGGTGGTGAGGTTATAGACGTTTCCGGTCGATGCCTGCCATAGTTTGAACGACAGCGGTTTGTTGGCGTTCGCCGCATGGCCATAGACGGTGAGATAGACGTAGGACTTGTTGGTGTTCTTATCGAACGAGTTGAAGGCCCGGCCTACCATCTCGCCATCGCAGAAGGCAGCGATGATGTCGTCGTTGGACGTATCGAGCATGGTACCTTTCTCGGTGTTGAGCGTCACCTGTCCGCGGATAGACATCGATTGGTCGAACCGGCCCTTGTCAACTTCGTCCCACGGACATTCGTTGGTCACCTCTATCTCCAGGAGCAGCGGTTCCGCCAGCCCTTGGTCATCGGTCAGGTAGACGATATGATGGTGCAAGCCGACCGTGAGTTCGGGTTGCACGGTGAAGGAGAGTGTTTTCTCTTCCTTGGCTTCGAGCGTACCCTGTGCCGGCGAAACGGTCATCCACTTAGGCAGGTTCTCCACCGTGTACTGGCGCGTCATGCCGGTGTTATTGACTATACGCGCGGTGAACTTATAACTATTCTCGGTATCCGTGATGTCGATATGCTGCGAGCGGTCGTTCCATACGATGCTGTTGAGGTCCACATAGACGCTCCACATGACAGGCGAGGGGAGCCGGTTACCGTTGAGGTCTTCGACATCGCGGACGGTGAGATACATGGTTCGCTTGTTGATTTCACGCGGCTGGGATTTGATGTTGATGAGCAGGTCGGACAGCTGGTAATTCCACGTAAAGGGCAGTTTGGTCAGTTGTCCTCTGTCCCGAACAGGCGCACTGTTGTTCTTATCGGCCTGCGCCGAGAGGTCATTCACGAGCAGCGGTTGCTCTTTGTTCACGGTGTTGCCGTTGGCATCCTTGAACACGCGTCGGTTGTTCGGCGTATAGACGAGTTCCATCACGCCGCTCGAGTTGCGCTTGACTTGCGAGAAGGTGAGGAGGTTAATCAAGCCCATCTCATCTCCGTTGGGCGTCTGGATGCCGAACTCGCGCACCAGTTCGTTGGGCAGCGCCTGCTCGAAGAGGCATACATCGTCTATATTTCCGTTCAGGCCCTTGGCGAGCCATACGTTCGTTCCGACGAGCGCACCGGTGTTGATAGCCGGGAAGGAGAGGATGAGTTCGCCGTCCATATAGAGCGAACCGGTATTGAAGGTCTTGCTGATGACGAGCGCACAATGGTGCCATTTGGCGTCCGTGAGGTTCGCCATCGCCGCTACATCCACATCGCCCGCCTTATAGCGGAGCAGTCCGTCCGCGAGCTGTATCTCCATCGTGACGGAGTCGCCCATCGACGTACCGAAGAGGGAGATGGTGTCGGATTCGTAGTTATTGCTGCGGAACCAGGATAGGAGCGTATAGTCCTCCGCCTCGGTACGCGAGAAGAGGTTCGGCTGGAGTCGAACGGGTGCGCCGTTGGCTACGAGCGAGATGCCCTGCGGTTGGGTCCACGACAGTCCTACGGCCGTGAGGGTAGCGCCGGAGGCCAAGTCAAGCATCTTGGAGCCTTGGTTCTCGTTCATCGGATAATAGTCCATCAGCCCGTATTCGTAGCCCGTGAGGCGACGCATGTGGGTGTTGGCGATATCTGCCGGCGTAAGGGCTTTCGTCCATATACGTACCTCCATCATGTTGCCGTGGAACGGCTTCTCGCCCTCCAGCCCGCAACCGAGCATCAACGGTGCCGCTTCGTTCTGCAAGAGCCAACTGGTGTAGTCATCATCGGTGATATCCTGCGTTCCTGCATAGAAACGAACGGTACTCTCGTCAAAGCTATAGACCATGATGACGCGCGTGAAGTCCGCGGAGGACAGCGGTTGCATCGGTTTGGAGAGGAACTCACGGGTCTTGCCGTCCGAATTCGTAAACAGCTTGAGCCTATTATCCGCCGTGAGGATGAAGGCAATCGAGTACTCATCGTTACCGTGGGCAAAGAGGGTCATTTCCCGATGGGCCTCAGCGGGTTTGATGAGCATATCGACGGACAGGTCGGTGATGGCCAATTCACGCAAGGCCTCGCTGGCCGCGTAGTGTCCGTCGTTGCCGTCGAAATAGAGTGAGGTGGTCTGCGTGATACCGGTAGCATTGGTGACGCCGAGAATCTGGAAGTTATTATCCTCGTCGAGCCAGTTACCGGCTATCGGTTCGCTGAACCGCAGTTTGATATCGTCCTCCAGCGTCAGGATGCCGTTGGCTGGCAGTGCCTTACCGAACAGCACAGGCGGGCGGGTGTCCTTGATACCGCTGACGACGGGCGAAGCCTTGGTGACAAAGCCCGAGCCGTAGCGACAGAAGGAGACAGCGCGCAGGTCGTAGTCGAGTTCCTTCGGGTCACGCTCGCCATAGAAGCGGAACGGTGTGATACGTCCGTTCTCAATCTTCGCCTTGTTGCCCGTAGCGATGTTGTAGAGACTGTCGTCCGCGTAGAACGAGCAGGCATTGACCCACGCATCGTTGTTCTCCGTGGAGAGCTTGTATTGGAACTCAATATGGTCGAAGTTCTTGTGATGGATATTAAATCCGTCGATGCTGATCGGTAGGTAGTAGCCCGTCGAATCTCTCGGCGAGAGGGTATTCATCACCCATTTGTCACGCGGATAAGCGATATTCACGGGCGATGCCTCCGGCATGAAATGTACGGAGAACTTCGCGAGCGTACCGATAGACGAACAGGTAGTGGAAGCCAGTTTGATTGTCAGATCCTCATAATCATCCACGATGCCGCGCTTCACCTGCATGGTCTTGACGATAGGCACTCCCGGTTCGCAATAGAACGTGAGCGTCGAAGCCGAGGTAAGCGGCTCGCCGTCCATGAGGATGATGGCTCCGTCGGGGTTCGTCTGCGGCTCTACGGACAACGATAAATATTGCCCT
>CACYZT010000017.1 GCA_902778935.1 uncultured Bacteroidales bacterium | reverse complement strand
TGTACTGGGTGTCTCCTCTCTTGCGGCAGGTCACAAGACCCTCATCCCGCAGGTCATCGAGGAGCTCAAAAAACTCGGCCGTCCGGATATCATGGTCACCGCCGGCGGTGTCATCCCCGCACAGGACTACGACTTCCTCTACAAAGCCGGCGTTGCCGCCATCTTCGGCCCCGGCACCCCGGTTGCTTATTCCGCTAAGGTCGTTATGCAACTGCTGATGCAAGAGTAATGAGTAATCGTTCATAGAGCGAATGAGAGCGACCCTCGCGGGCCGCTCTCTTCGTTTAGAATCCTTTCTTCTCACCTACAGACCCTTCTTCGAAGCATCGTAGGTTTCGATAGTTTTGGTCTGGATGACGACGGATGTGTCGCCTTTCTGCCATGCCTCGCTGCGGGTGGTGATGGTCCGGGTTACGTTGCAACTCTGCAACCCTAACGCAATCGCCACGCACGTCACGATGGCGGTAGCTATAGTAGCTACCATCTTGTAAATCTGCTGCTTAGTCATCGCTTACCTCCTTTCGTTAATCTTGCGCCTCGTCGTACTCGCGTCCGCAGACGAGCCAGAGGTAAGCCTTCATGGTGCGCTTGCCGTTAGCGAGGTCTTTCTGTGCGAGGAAGTCGATTTGGTCCTGGGTGACCTTGGTCAAGTCTTCCTTACGCGCTCTGACCATCGCCTGTACAGCCTGGAAACGCTGGCGGATGGCCACCTCTTTCGGTTTGAGCGGCGTGGTGCGAACCGGCTTCTCACGCAGGTACACGTGGTTACAATGATTGCTGGTCGTTGCTGCCTTGCGGTGCGTGCCGAGCAGCATCTTCTCGTGGTCGTGCTGACCACCTTTCTTCACTTTGTTGAGTGCTCCGGAAACATAGTCAATTCCGTTGCTCCATACTACTTTTGCCATACTAGTTAAGATTTAGATTGTTAGACATTTAGGTTAACTGATTTTTGCGTACTCCTGAGCGAACATGTACCCTTGCAGCGAAGAATACTTCTTCTGGTTCGCAAACGCCTCTGCGTAAGCCGCTTTCTGCTCGGCTGTCAGGGCTTTCACAGCTGCACGGGCTTGCGCAAATTTCTCTTGACGAGCCAACTCCGCCGCCGAGAAAGGTTTGGTCCGCGGGTTGCAGATTTTACCGGTGTACAGGGTGTTACCTTTCTTCGCGAAATACACATCGCTATGCGAACAGAGTTTACCGCTGAGCGCCTTGAGTAGGTCCATAGGTTTGAACTTAGCCATAGTTGTTAAGGTTTAGGTTGTTAATAATGTTAACTGATCGGGTGTCGAACAGGTGCGCAAGGTCAGCGCAAAGTCTGCTGATACATCCGATGTACTTTCGAAAGACGATGCAAAGGTACTGCTTTTTTGTGATATAGGCAATAGTTTGTCCCCCAACTCTCGCCATTTGTCCCCCGACTTGTAATAGTCCCGAAAATATAGCCTATGATATAGTCTATAGTATATTATTAAAGGTTAAGTTAAAAGTTAAAAGTTATCGAATTTGTAAATGTAACTCACGCCTGCGCGATATATCATTATGGAGTGAGACTATTAACCTTTCTGGACTATAGGCTAAAAGTGAAAAGTGAAAATCGCAGACTTTTAACTTTTAACTTTTAACCTTTGGGGGCTTTCTTCGTCTATTTCCAGCTATTTCATGCTGGTCATAAAAGCTTCGTCCATTTCGTCGGATATTATCCGACATCTGAACCATTAGTCGCCGTTCCCGCGTTCGGCAATTGTATTGCCGCAGGTTCACTCCTCGTTGCTAATCCGACGAGTTTTTGGGCCTATTGTAGACAATTTTAAACTAAATCCATGAATTTATACAAATAAATTTGCTTATGTCAAATTTTTTTCGTACCTTTGCACGCTAATTATATGCTGAACTAAAGCTCTAATCTTTTGAAAGTATATGAAATACAAAGTAGAGATAGAAGAAATCTTGCGTCGGACTAAAGAGGTTGAAGCCGCAAGCAAAGATGAAGCCGAAACTAAAGTCCACCAATTATATCGCGATTGCGAGATAGTTTTAACCGCCGATGATTTCATTGGCGAGCCAACATTAAAGTGCATAGACTAAACGAATATGAAAGACAAACTTCCTTACGACAAAACGTCCGCCGAAAGTATTTGGCAATATAGTGCGGGCTTGTTAGGGCACACGCTCCGTGAGTTTGCTCCTGTAGACTACATCGAGCAAGGCGGCGGCAAAGGTTCGCTCGGTCAGATGGTCGAGGAACTCTATTTTCAGATGGAGAACAACAGCCGACCGGAAGCCGATTTTGCAGAGGCTGGCATGGAGTTAAAATGTACGCCGCTCAAGAAAGGCAACAAGGAGCAACTGCTTATCAAGGAGCGTTTGGTCTGCAATATGATTAACTACATGGAGGTAGTGAACGAGGACTTTGAGCACTCGCATTTCTACCTTAAATGTCAGTTGATGCTTTTGCTGTTCTATCTGCATATACAGGGAGCCGACAAGCTGGATTTGGAGTTCCTCATATCTATCTTGTGGCGTTTCCCGGCCAAAGATTTGGAGATAATAAAGAAGGATTACGAGACTATCATTAACAAGATAAAAGCCGGTAAAGCGCATGAACTTTCCGAAGGAGACACACTCTACTTAGGTGCTTGCCGCAAAGGACAAAAGGATGATGCTCCTCGCGACCAGCCTTTCAGTTCAGAAAAAGCAGTAGGTCGTGCATTCAGTCTCAAACCGGCTTATATGCGTACGATTCTCGAATGGGCTATTAAGTCAGGTAAAAACCACCTCAATTCTATACAAGAAGAAAAGTCTAGTCTGGTTTCTATCCGTGAACTTAAAACGCAATCATTTGAGGATATCGTACTGAACCGTTTCCAGCCGTTCATAGGCAAACCGTACAAACAATTGGCTAAGAAATTGAAAGTGGACATCTCCAATAGTCCGAAGAACCTATTTGCAACAATCGCCTCTGCGATAGCTTCCAAAAAAGAACATTTCAACGTCAACAAATCCGATGAGTTCTTAAAAGCGGGTTTGACGATGAAAGCTATTCGCGTTCAAGCCAATGGTTCCATCAAAGAGGCGATGGCATTTGAGAACATAGACTATCAAGAAGTGTACGACAATGACAATTGGTTCGATTCTCGTCTGTACGAAATCTTTTCGAGTCGCTTCATGTTCGTCATATTCAAAGAGCAAACGCAAGGCAAGGGCGATTATGTTCTGGACAATGTGTTTTTCTGGACAATGCCACAGCAAGACTTGGCAGGCGCAGAAGAATATTGGGAGCACATTCGCAAGAATGTTTTAGAGAATCATATTGACCATCAGTATTTCTGGAAAGCAGGCGATGATAAGAAATTCCACGTTCGTCCAAAAGCAAGAGATAGTCGCGATTTAGCAGACAACCCTAACGGTGGGAAATGCAAGAAGTTCTGTTATTGGTTCAACAATGACTATGTGCGTCAAATTGTAAAAGAGAACTCAAAATAAAATGGGTAAAGAGATAAAAGTAGTAGAATTATTTGCCGGTGTCGGAGGTTTCCGTGTAGGTTTGGAAGGTGCATCTGATGCCTATAAAACTATTTGGAACAACCAATGGGAGCCATCTACACAACACCAAGACGCGTCTATCATATATCAGGCACGTTTCGGCAAAGAAGGGCATAGCAATATAGACATCAATCTTGTAAAGACAACCGATATTCCAGACCATGATTTGTTGGTTGGCGGTTTCCCGTGTCAAGATTATTCGGTGGCTTCTACACTGAGCAAGTCTGGTGGTATTGAGGGCAAAAAAGGTGTGCTTTGGTGGCAGATTTATCGTATTCTCAACGAGAAAGGCGACAAACGTCCAAACTACCTCTTTTTGGAGAATGTAGATCGTATCATCAACTCACCGGCCACACAACGCGGACGTGACTTTGCCATCATTCTGGCATCGTTGGCAGACCTTGGCTACACGGTAGAGTGGCGTATCATCAACGCTGCCGACTATGGAATGCCGCAACGTCGTCGTCGTACATACATAGTCGCATACAAGAACGGAAGTGTAGTGGCCAATAAGGAGCAGAACGACCGCGACTGGGTGCTCTTTGATGGTGTATTAGCAAAGGCTTTCCCCTTTGAACAGAAATACCGCACAGAGTCCGTTTTCGATATCGAAGGAACTATCAAAGAGGTTTCCGATAACTTTAACAAAGACAAGAGAGATACTCCTTTCGGCAATGCCGGAATCATGATAAATCGCCACGTTTATACGGTTGACGCAATTCCTCATTATGAAGGGCCGTGCCAACTTTTAGGCGATATTATTGTGGACGAAGAGTTTGTGCCGGAAGAGTTCTTTATCTCTGATGAGGAACTTCCAAAATGGCAATATGAGAAGGGGGCAAAGAAGATTCACCGCGTCAGCAAAGAAGGCTTCGAATATGATTTCTCCGAAGGAGGTATGGCCTTCCCTGACCCATTAGACCGTCCTTCACGCACCATGATTACCGGTGAGGGAGGAACAGCTCCTTCTCGTTTCAAACATGTTATCCAAACACGCAGCGGTCGCTTCCGTCGTCTCATTCCGATTGAGTTGGAGCGTCTGAATATGTTCCCGGACAACCAAACACTTCACGCCGACGTGTCCGATGGTCGTCGCGCATTCTTAATGGGCAACGCACTCGTTTGTGGTATCGTCCGAGAGGTGGGCAAATCACTCTATCGCTTCATCTATGATGAAGAGCCGCTTTCTACGCACCCAATAGAAATGCAACGTGACCACCAACCAAAATTGGAACTCTCTTTGTTTGAACATGAAGAGGATAAGGTTGTCTATACCGCTCCTAAAAAGACGGTCGGCTTAGACCCGATGAAGCACGTGCTTATTGGCTTGGTAAAGGAAGATACCGAGGATTATTTCTTGGATGGTGTACCAACTAAGATTTACTACACCGGCAAGACCAAGAACTTCCCTTCCACTATAGCCTTGAACAAACTCTTCTATTTTATGCCGTATATCAAAGGCAAAGGAGTAAAAGATTTGTATCTTATCAATATCGCGCGTATCGGAACAAAGACGGAGGTTCATCCATCAAGCAAAGATAAGGAGCCACGTCTTGTGTTTGATTTGGAACTCGTTCACCGGTTCAAGGACTACAAACCCATCCAACCGAACATCTTCCACACCTACCGCGATACTACTTTGCTGGCTGTAGAGGATAAGTGATTTTATCGGAATTAAATAGTATTGTTCATGACAGAAGATCTTCATATTAACTCATTCCTCTTTAAATTTCCAGAGGATGCTCAAAATACGCCAGAGGGATTCGCGGATGCAAAGAAAATCTATACTAAGCGCATTTTGGACTTCTTCCGTGTGCATAACTATATTGCCGCTTCGAATTTTGTTGGGGATGTTGAGGTATATGTAAAGAGCAAGGATGAACAATATAGAGATTGCTGGTTTACTCTTTTCAATAGGTTTGGTTTAAAAATCAATTATAGCCATATTTATCAGCAACCCGAACTTATTGTGTCATATGAACGGACTATGCGTGTCTGCCATATGTCGTTGCAGGACCTGTCTCGTAAGTACGCATCTGAATTTAATGCGTTACCGGACGATAATATTGACTCAACATCTCCGATGCAACTTATTAAGAAAGTTTTGCACGCATACTGGATGGATGAAGAAAAGACTAAAAAACATCTTCGCATCCGTTCGTTAAGGAGTATAGAGGAGGAGCAAAACGCAAGTCCACAGGCTCCCACTTGTAATAAGGCAGAATTATTCCCTATTGTAAATCGTCAACTACAATCCTTCTTCCGTATACCAGCAAATAATGATTCTTTCCAACGTAAGAATCGTTATACTCGCTACCTGTCTGAGATTGAAACTTTTGTGAAGGAACACCTGAACCACTCTTTTAGAGAAATCATTCCCTTCGAGAAATACTTTACCCAAGTTGAAGCCGGTTCTATTCCTCAATCAGCTTCAGATTTGATTTTTGGTAAGGGGCATCATAATAATACGCCACGGTACGGATTGAATAATGGAACATATCAAGAACCTGCGGCAAACAATGTGGTCTTATTCTATATTTATCCAGAGAATTTTGATACTACACACCTCAAAACATTTAATGATTATTGGTTGTATGAATATGGATTAAGAGATCCGTTATACAAGGGCTTGTCTCAATACATAGGTATTGCTGCACAAGGTATACGAGGTTTTAGTATAAAGTACAATCCCAATAACCCACACGCAGCTCAAGAGATTGCTAAAGAGTTAGATTCTCCCAATAGAATTGAACTTTTGAACAACTCAAATGCAACGTTCTTGTGTATCTATCTTTCTCCTATTAGCAAGAATGACATAGACCCGGAGCAACATGAACTATACTATCAAGTTAAGGAAACTTTGCTCCGCCGAAATATAGCGTCTCAATGTGTTGATACGAACAAACTTTTAGAGCAATGGCGTATTGATACACAAAAGGATGGAGATAGCTTTAAGTATTCGCTTCAAAACATGTCCGTTGCTATAAATGCGAAGTTAGGTGGTTCTCCTTGGATTCTTGCCGGAGAGCAACAACGTGACCTTATCATCGGCATAGGCGCTTTCCGACAAAATCAACATCGGTATATCGGAGCGGCATTCATGTTTAATAACGTAGGAGCATTCAATCAATATGCATACTTTAGTGAGAATAGTATAGATATACTTGCTGGTGCCATACAACAGAAAATAGAGGACTTTACTAAATTGGATGAGAGTCCGCGCCGCTTGATAATTCACTATTACAAACAGATGAACAGGGAAGAAGAACAAGTGATTGATGGCGTGCTGGAAGAACTCAATCTTGACATCCCTGTGTACGTGCTCAATATTAACGAGACGGAATCGGAATCCGTTTTCGTCTTTGATATGGCCTCGCAAGATAGAATGCCTATTAGTGGAAGATATGTTGCTTTAGGAAACGACAACTATCTGCTTTGCAATAATATCAGATATGAGAATACAAGATATCCGGTTAAAGATTTTGCATTCCCAATTAAGATACATATCTATTGCAAGACACCAAGTGCATTAATTCAACCTATTAAATTAGAATTGCTGCAACAGGTATACCAATTTAGTCGTATATATTGGAAATCCGTATCTCAACAAAACATGCCGGTTACTATCATGTATCCCAAGATGCTTGCTGAGATTATGCCGCATTTTATGCAAAAAGGTGTGACTGAACATATTCCTAATAATCGACTCTGGTTCTTATAATGCTGGACACTATTAAGAATATATTATCTGGTAATCAATATCCCTTGCTTAAAATCAATCGACAAGAGGGATATGTATTTCGTCAATTTATTCAAGACACAACGAGTATTATTCCGCAATACTCATCTATATACAAGGTCAAATTTCTTAACATAGAGAATCACCCTTATAAGGTGCGCTATTATTTCCGTCTTATTAATAACGATATTTACACCACTTTAAATCAATTCTTTACCCAATACAACGGGAAAAATTCGGCACTTATACAATATCATCATCAGAACTTCAAACAGGCAATAGAGGAATATATTGGTGGCTTCTATGAGAAAATTCAGCAGCAAGATGTTTCTGCTAATCTACTTAAAGAACCTCCAAGCACGCTTGATGAACAGCAAATGTTCGTCATTATCGCATATTATGCAATTGCTTCACTCGCGTGTGCTTATTTCCAATACTTAGAGCAATTCAGCATGTCGCTACCCACAAAGAACCTGCCTGAGACGCCGAATGATTTTATTTACGAGACTTTGCAATCCTCATTCCCGAAAGAGATAGAAATTACACGTACTAAGCAACAAAGTGCTATAGAACATCAATCTCTGGATGAAGTACCTGTGGGTAAACCTGTAAACCCCGAAAAAGAATCAGTAGAGCAATTCATAGAGAAAGTAAATAAGGTAACGCAACTTTTGTATGAGGCATGGAATGAGAAGCGTGTATCTTTGGGTATGCATAAGGGTGAAGCGGTTATTAAAATAAAACCGAAGAGTGTGTCGGATTATATGGAGGATATGAAAATTAATCACTATGACAAACTATTGAGCTTTTGTTATCCACCATCTAAAAATGACAACCAAAAGTTCGTTCAGTTTATCGCTAAACTCCAAAAGAAAGACTACTATGGACGTCTTCCTAAGAAACTTTTAGCTCAACAAGTAGCAATCGTTTTAGGCATAAATCCAGCCACAGCGACTAATTATTTGAGCCTAAAAGACTAATTTTTTACCGAAAAAATATATCTACAAGGATGGATCACATGAATTAATTGGTGTGATTCATTCTTTTTCTTTGTATCCTATTGTTTTTCAATACTTTACAAATTTGTGAGTTTACTGAAAATTTATTTGCACATGTCAAAATAAACTCAGACCTTTGCACTCGGAAATCGAAATAAATCGGTTTCTCGACGCGAGGGCGATTCCTCGTAACCGCCGGTCCAAGTAGGCTAGAATGGAGAGGTGCCTACAAGATTCATTACCTCGAAGTTCAAAATGGATTGACGACTGGTCCTTAAAACTATAAAAATTTCGAATTAGTTTTATGAGACCAACAACATCTTCCGCTTTGGCTCTGTATCGTAAAGAGCCCGAGCAAACCCTGGTAGAGCAAGCCGCTCAACAGGTTATGGACTTGTTCCATGTTAACGCAGTCAACGTGCTGCAGGTGAGTAACTATTATCAGATGCCCGAGTGCGCAAAACGCGCGCTATGCGACACGCTCATGGACGTTACATTATGTAAGGTTCCCGCGCGTAACGATCGAGGTATGTGGTTCTTTTTAAGCAAGGAGGTACTACTATGAAACCCGAAGAGTTTGATATAGTAGCCGCCTTGCAGCAAGGCCTGACTACGCAGACGTACAACGACATCCTTGCAAAAATCATCACCCACGATCACCACATGCGTGAAGGCGAGACCATCACGGCAGACGTGACCATGGTGCGTGACCATGAGGAACTGTTTATCGTGCAGAAACAAACCAAGGAGTGGACCCGAAACCCGAAGGTCTTCCAAGGTGAGTACATCAACGTCCATCGTGACAAGAACGGGCATTATATGGTATCTCTGCGCAAGCTGGAGTTGAGCCAATGGAGTAATGCCGTGCGCGTAGGGAGCGCTATCTCCACGGAGTTACTAACCGCAAAAAAGATGTTAGGCATATGCAGAAAGTAGTTAGTTTGATTAAGGACCACGAATTGCCGCCCATCATGCGTGAGATTGTGGGAAACGCGCCCAAGAGCCGTAAGATAGCGTGCTTTGTGGCGTCGGCAGCTGCACTAAGCGCTATGTCCAGTCGCGTTCGACTACATTATTTCTATGACACTCGTCCGTCAGCCCTGCTATTGCAGGTGCTGATAGAGGGTGCGCAGAGTTCGGGTAAGTCGTTTGCCGCCGATATCGAAGGACTCATCATGAACGATACCCTCAAAGCACGTGACAAGGCTATGCGTCGGCTCGAACAGGAGTACCGCGACAAGAAGAAGCGCCGTAAGGCGAACGAGAAACTGGAGGAAGAACCGGAAACAACCATCCGCGTGGTACCTCCGACGATCTCCAAGACTGTCCTCACCAAGCGTGCGGATATGTACGAAAGGGTGTTCGGGGATACGCTCACGTTCTGGATGTTCGCAGAGGAGTTGGCGCAAGTGACGGATGCCGGCAAGAACGGCTATTCGAACCTACGCACGATTATGCGAACCGCCTATGACCTCGGAAGTGAGTTCGGTATTGACTTTGCGAGCGATAACTCGTACTCCGCCATCGTGGACATCAACATCTGCTCGATGTTCTGTGCCACGCCTTCGGCAATCGACGACTATTTCGACAAGAAAGCCATCGAGGGCGGTAACATCACACGAACTATCCTCTGCCGTCTGGACGAGAGTATAGGTGAGGACGGAGCAATCTTCACACCCTACACGCCGGAGCAAAAAGCACATATCGACCGGATGCTCAAACGGCTGATGGACGAGACATACGACGGCGATGGCGGACTGATGCCCACTCTCCAACTGGACACGGCATGGCTTGACAAGACCGTCTGTGCATGGGTGCGTGCCAAAGGTAAGGAAGCATCCCTCAGCGGCAGTCGCTCACTCGATGTGTTCCGCAAACGTTCCTCCGTTTCTGCATTCCGTGTGGCTGCCTTATGTCAGTACCTCTACGAGTTGGACCGGATAGGCTCCGGAGCCGGACAGCCATGCGGATTAACGAATGAGGTCATCCAGAAGCGCGTCCGTCAAATCTATCTCTTCATGGCAGACTATATTTTGGACGGCATGATGGAGCGCTGGGGAAAGCGTTTCGAGGAACTGAACACCAAGCGTGACCAAGAGAACAAACCGGGTCCGAAGACTATCCTTTTTGACCAACTCTCCGAGACCTTCAACCGTTCTCAACTCCGTGCCCTCATCGAGCAGCAAGGCAAAACCACGCCCGACAAGGTCTTCCTCTCCCAATGGAAGAAACTGCGCGTGATTGAAGAAATCGAAAAAGATGTTTATAAAAAGTTAAAAGTTAAGAGTTAAAAGTTATGAAAAATATATTTCGAGTTGTGAACGTCTGCGAAGCGCAGACGATTACCAAAAGCGATGGTTCTGAGATGATTAAACAGCAGTTGGTCCTCCGCGAACAGGGAGGGCAGTATGAGGATGCGTATCTGGTAACCTGGTTCGGAGACGAGCCGTTGAAAGTGACGCAAGGCATGTGTATAGCCGCTTCCATCCGCATGCGTGTCAACGAAGGGGTGTACGCCACAGGAACAGGCGGCGTGCCGGAGACACGGTATTATCAGGATGCCGTTCTTCAGGAGTACGCCTGTCTGATGCTGGGGAATATAAAAAGGTAAAAAGTCAAACGTATGGAAATTGTAATTATACGGCAGGACCATAAGCCCTGGGGCATAGACGGTCACCTGTATATCAACCGCAAACGCGTCTGCGATACGGTCGAACATCCCACACGCCACAAGCCCAATGGTACGTACTCGGTCGAACTGGAGAACAATCCTTTTAGGCACGGCGATGGAGCATTGGCGCTCAAGCAGCGAGAAATCATTGTAGGAAAGCAGCTCCTTCCGGGGGTAGTAACCCAATCGCAAGCCACTTATGACCGCCTCTACGAACGCCTCAAAAAGGCCTGGCAACGTCACACCCCCGTCCACCTCACCATCAGAGGCTGATAATCAAAGCGAACCCACAAGTTATCCTTGTGAGTTCGTTTTTTTTCTCTAAACTCTAAACTTTTAACTCTAAACTGAAAAAAGTTCATTTTTTTCTTGCGTATATGGTAAATTATTTGTAACTTTGCAGGCTGAAAGCCTGAGAAACGGCTGTCGGAAGAAAAAATGCAAAGAAAGAAAGAAACAGAAACGAGCGAAACAGAGAAGCCATGGGAGCTGCATGAACAAAGTCTGGTGAGTGTTCTCTCGGAGAGCCATTATTCACCCCGTGAGTTCGCAGAGGCCCTTGGTTCGCCTACTTTCATGGAGCTGCTGAAGAGTATCCAAGCCGGTGCTCTTCCGTGGATTAAAGCCCTTTTCAAGGCGAAAGTATATTCCCATGTGCCGCGTCTGAACAGACGATTCGCCAAGGAGTGCGGTTTAGGTCTGTTTGCCAAGCGATGCTGGGAGATACAGAGTTATACTTTTTCGTACCGCAGTCAGACGGTTGACGGCCGCGAGCAAACGCTGTCGGGTCGTGTGACATTCCTTCATCATAAGGACAAGTCTATTCCTCACCAGGCGAAGACGATTTCGCTTCATACCCACCAGGCGTTCTTCAATCCGCTGTGGGCACCGCTTCATAGCCTCATGTTTGTTCCGCTCAAAGTGATGTGGGACTCGGTCGTTATTGAGCCGGACCTGCAGAAATGGGGTATTACGCACGGGGTAGAGTACGACGGCGGCGGTTCCGCCATCCATATGTGCCGTCAGCTTGCCGACTGTGTGGTAGCAGCCTTGGAGGTTATGCGTCAGCATGGCGTGTCTCTCGCTCCTGACGGCTACACCACCAACTGGGGTGGTTCGCAAGGCTCGATGCCTACGCTGTATTTCGCCAAATGGTACGACACGGAGGCTCCGCAATGGTTCAAAGAGACCTTACGCCTGCGGTCCTCGTTCATCGTAGAAGGTGTTTCGATAGTGCCTGAGTTGACGAAATTCTTTTACCGAGATGCAAGAGATTTTCATTTGAAACCGGTTACCATTGTGGGCTATCTCAAAGCCTTCACGCAGGAACAGTTAGGCGGATATAAACCGGAAGAATTCGTTCCGCAATGGTGGCTCGACCATACGTTTAACGTGAACGGCAAGGAGATTACGTTCATGGATGCGGTGTGTCATTATATCCCGCAGGCGATGCATCCCCTGTCCGAGACCATCACTTCGTTCGCCGGTCTTGTGGCTCCGGATATGCTGACGGAAGACGGTCAGGTCGATTTGGATTGCCCGAAGATACGCGCTTGGCTGGACTGTCTGGGCAAACACAACGACATGTCCGGCTGGACACCGGCGCACGATGTGTTTATCGCTCATGCGCCGAAGGACGACATGCTGCCGTACCAATATGCGTATGACCAATACCGAGCTATCAGCAATGAGGGACAGAACCCGAAAGTACACATGCTTGCCGTTCCGTCCATGCGCCTTATCCCGCACGGAGGTATGAATCCGCATTTTATTATTGCCTTCATGGCACAGATCATCATGTCTTTCGTCGAGAACCCTGAAGGCATGCAAAAACTCTTCAAACCCGTCAAATAAATCCCATGAGCGAAAAAGAAAATATAGTCCTTCCTTCGGAGGAAAAGCGTTGGCAACAATACTACGCCGACGGCTATGAGGGAATGCTGGCAGAAGAGATACCGCAACAGACGCTATGGAAATACCTGGAACGCGGCATTCTCAATGACCAATGCCATCACGACGCGTTAGTCTATTTCGGACGCCGTATCAGTCGTCAGACCTTGGAGGAACAAGTGTATCTCTGGGGCCGCGTCATCCGAGGAATGGGTCTCAAGGAAGGCGATGAGTTGCTGCTGTTTGGTCCTACGCTGCCGGAGTTCATCTATATCATGCTGGCAGCCGATATGACGGGTGTGACGGCGAATATGCCTAATCTGATGGTTACGCCTCAAGCGCTGGATACGATGATCGGCAAGAGCCGTGTGGCTTTTGTATTCGACGGGCTGGAGAAGACGATACGCGCAACGCTTGAGCGCGAGCAATTCGAACATGTGGTGGTGGTATCGACGACGCGCTCGATGGGCTATCCGCTTAAACTCATCGCCTCGCCGCTGAACAGCCTTCGCAACTGGAGTCAACGCCACCGAGCCAAATATATGACAGCCGATGCCGCTATTCGCCGTTTCGGCAGCTATGAGGGACCGCTGGAGGCAGCTCCCGTGAAAGGAAAAGCAGCCTATATCTTCTGCTCGTCCGGCACATCCAATAAAGGTGTGGCGAACCAAATCGGCATGAGCGATGAGGCGATGATAGCGATGTTCCGCAACGCGCTGGCATTCAACCTCAAAGGTAATCCGTTCCGCGATGGGACGACCTCTTATTGCCAGTTGCCGCCGTTTGTTTGCACAGGCTTCTTTGCGCTCGTGTTAGCACCCCTTTTCCGCGGCATGACCGTCTATCTGGACCCGCGTCCGGATGTGGTGCATTTTACGAAGAATATCCTTGCTTTCCGTCCGCATGTAGCCTTGGCTACCGGCGCATCGTGGGTGTATCTGGCGGAGCATGTGGACCAATTGACCAAACGCGGTAAGAAACCGGACCTGAGCAATTTCCGCTTCCCTGTGATGGGCGGTGAAGGATGTACGCCTCAGGCGTTACGGCATATCAACACGGTCATGGAGCGCTGCGGCAGCCAAGTGGCGGTTACATCGGGTTACGGACTGAGCGAGACGTTCTCCGTGTGCACGGTGGACTATGAGCCGGCCGGTTTTGAAAAAGACTACTCCCGCCATGCCGTGTGCGTAGGCTATCCCTTCCCGGGTACAACCGTAGGTATCTTTGACGAAAACGGCCATGAACTGGGTTATAACCAGCGCGGCGAGATATGGGTGAAGACCGAATCGCTTACCAACGGTTATATCGGCAATCCCGAGTTGACGCAGGCTCGGCTGCGCGACGGATGGTTGCGGACCGAGGACTTCGGACAACTGGACAAAAACGGCAAACTCTTTATTTACGGCCGAATGGCGCAGTATATCGAAGCTCCGGGTGGCGAAAAAGTCTATCTGTTCGATATCGCGAACCGTCTGCGGGACGACCCTGCGGTCAAAGAGGCGATAGCGTGTCAACTGCAGACTCCCGATAGTCCGCTGGTGGCGCATGTTGTGCTGGAAGATGGTATCAAGGAGACGGAGAACGAAGTGCTGCAGCGTTTGGATAGCCGTATGGCGAAGTTCCTGCCAAGCGGTCTTCGTATCGACGGTTACCGCGTGGAACACGGACATCTGCGCATTAATATCGTCGGAAAAATCGACCGTCATTACTACAATCATCTTCTGACGGGTTATACGAAAATAGAATAAATCACGATAAGTATGAAAAAACTGATTTTGTTTGCCTTGGCTCTGGGGCTGCTGGCGAGTTGCGAGAAGAAAGAGCCGACACTGGACCGCACGGATTTTGTGGTAATCACCGATGTGATACCGGATGCTATTCTGGAGATTCGGTACTACAGCACGTACAATTTCGTCGGAACGCGTATCGACGGATATGAGCAGCCTATAGCGATGATGACGCGTCGTGCCGCGGATTCGCTGAAGGCCGTGAGCGACGATGTGAAAGCACACGGCTACCGTCTTAAGATATGGGATGCGTATCGTCCGCAGCGTGCGGTGGACCATTTCATCCGCTGGGCAGAGGATGTGCAAGATACGGCGATGAAAGCGTTCTTCTATCCGATGGTGGACAAGAGCCTGCTATTCGAGCAGAACTATATCTTCGCCCGTTCGGGCCACTCGCGCGGTTCGACGGTTGACCTAACGCTTGTGGAAGAAGCGACGGGCAAAGAGCTGGATATGGGCTATCCGTTCGACTGGTTCGGCGTGGAGAGCCATCCGGACTACTGCGGCAATCCGGACAAGATGGAGTTTGAAGAGCAGGAAGGCGGTTTGACAAGCGTTCAGTTCTACAACCGAATGGTTCTTCGCGCAGCGATGACCCGTCATGGCTTCGAGCCCCTGGACAGCGAGTGGTGGCATTTCACGCTCGCCGGTGAACCATATCCCGATACGTATTTTGATTTCCCTGTACATTTCTAACCATTAAGCGATATGAAAAAGTTTGTCTTAACAACTCTGGCTGTATGTTGCGCAGCCGTGCTATCAGCCACGTCGGTCACTTATACCGCTGACGATGAAACGATTTTCTCGAATCCCGAACGCGGATTTATCACGATGCTGGACGGCAGTCTGTCGAAGAACCATCCGTGTCTGGTGAAGGGCAACGAGAGTACTCTGGACAACAAGAAATCGACGGAGAAGATGTCGATTATTCTGGTTCATTACTACCTCTCCAATTTTAAGACGAAGGCGACTATTCCTGACGAAGTGCTGAACGGTTTTGATGAGGATATGGCGGTTCTGCGCGAGAAAGGCATGAAAGCTATCATCCGTTTCTCGTACACCAGTTCGTCTGACGGCGATGATGCGGCATGGAGTTATGTGAAGCAGCATATCGCTCAATACAAGAGCCACTGGCAGGCGAACGCGGATGTGATTTTCTGCTTCCAGGCCGGTATCGTAGGCGCATGGGGCGAGTGGTACTACACGCAGCACTACGGAAACCAGGTGACGACGATGAACGCAGCTCGCAGAACCGTAGTAGATACGTTGTTAGCCGCCGTTCCGGCGGACCGTTGTATCCAGTTGCGTACGCCGCAGTTCAAGACCACTTATATGCGTGACCAGTTGCCTCTGACGGCAGAGGAAGCTTACACGGGTACGCCTCGCGCACGTCTGGGACATCATAACGATGCGTTCCTCTATGACTACGACAACATGGGAACCTATGTCGATACCGCACGCGAGAAACCGTGGCTGTCGCAGGAGACACTCTATGTGCCGTTAGGCGGCGAGACGGATATCACCAACGTGAGTCTGGCGGAGCAATGGGCAACCTACGACAAGACGATAGCCGAGATGAGTTATCTGCACTGGACCTTCATCCAGAGCGGTTATGCGGAGCAGACCACGAATATGTGGCGCAACAACGGTACGTTCGATGAGCTGAACCGACGCATGGGTTACCGCTATCAATTGGTGAACGGAACATACGGCGAGAACGTCCGTCCCGGCGGTCAACTGGCTGTGAACATGACGATTAAGAATGTCGGTTTTGCACCCTTGTACAACGAGCGTCCGGCGTATATCGTGCTCAAGAACGGCAGTCAGGTGTATAAAGTGCGCCTGGCTTCCGACCCGCGTACATGGAAACCAAACGGCGTGGTGACGACGATTAATGAGAACATAGTAGTGCCGGCAGATGTGCCTGCGGGAACCTACCAACTCTATCTCTATCTGCCGGATGCGTACGCTTCGATAGCCGACAAGCCCGCGTATGCCGTGCGCTTTGCGAACACAGGCGTATGGGACAGCGCAACGGGTATGAACAAACTCAATGCGACCGTTACCGTAGCCGGCGAGCCGATTTTGGGTCTCGAAGAAACGCAGGTTCAAAATGACGGAACAGCCCGTGACCTGCTTGGTAGACCTGTGAACGAAGACTACAAAGGTATCGTCATTATGCGCGGGAAGAAACAGTTGCGCTTATAGACGTTTGCCGTCGGGCGTGAACGAATGACCGTTGCGCTCGATGACCAACTGACCATTACGCAGGTACTTGAGTGCCTGCGTTTTTGTTGGCACAGCCTCCACGCCTTGCTCCTCGTTATAGAAATTGCTCATATAATACGGCGCACACACATCCGCGGCCGTCTTGTCGCCCGTGACATTTCCGGTCTTGTTGATGGCATGACCGGACGTTGTGGCGTTCTCATTCCAAAAACCACGGTTTTGCCAAGACTTGATAACCAAGCGACTATTGGTGCTCCAGTTGACATAGTCCCCGTTTCCGGCTTCTTCCGGGAACCAGTAATTGATGCCGTCCACATTCTCCAGCGGTTTGAGGGCATCAACCAGCTCTTTGACAAAATTGTATTGTCCGGCAACAGAGCACGGCCACACATCCCGTGTGTCATAGTTAACACCTTTATCCGGCCAGTTTTGGAAGTTATACGCGTATTCCACAATCTGCACGCGTTTGGTCGGGAAAAGCGTTTTCAGGTTCTTAATGGAATTCACCAAGTTGTTCTTGTCCGTCTTGCTCTTCACTTGCTCGGTTGTCAGGTAGCCATGCCAGAACGGATAGTAACTCAGACCGATGACATCGAAATCTACGTTTCCGTCAATCAGTTTGTTGTAATAGTAACTGTTGTAACCGGTATTTGTCGGACGGTCTGTATGGATGATGATTTGCGCGTTCGGACACTCGGCACGCACAGCATTGCAGCCGGCTTTAAGCAGGTTCAGATACGCTGGCCAATTGGCATTGGTCGAAGCGTCATCATATGGCTTTACTTTAATGCCGCAAAGACCGTACATGATTTCGTTGCCTACTTGAACCAAATCCGGCGTTGCGTTAGCCGCCTTGAGAGCTTGCAAGACGCGTGTGGTATAGGCGCTTACGCTATCCGCCATCAGTTCGTTGGATAGTCCTTTCCAAGCCGCAGGAGCCTGGATGTGCGTCGCATCTACCCAGGTGTCCGAGTAATGAAAATCGAGCATGAAATACGCTCCGGCGGCTTTGATTCGTTGACCTAACGCTGTCACAAATGCCAAATCTTGACATACAGACGGGTTTAGAGAGCCGTCTTGGTCTGCTTTGGTCGGGTTGACAAAAATACGTACTCGGAATGTATTCCAACCGCAATCATTTATTGCCCAAGTGATAAAATTGGTTATTTTCGAACCATTCACATCTTTGTAGTACGATAAATCTTTCTCGTACAACGGAAGCGTCGAGATGTCGCCGCCTACATAGCGCGTCTGCGCATGTGCGCATACACACACCAGCGCACTAATAAATAAGGTAATAAAATGTTTCATTTGTCTATAATTGTTCATTTATTGTCATTTTTATATGGCAAAAATCCATAATTTGCTGCAAAATTACAATTTTTTTTGCATATGTCCAAAAAAAAGTGTACCTTTGTACCGTTTTATTGCGTTTTTATTAGAAAAACCGTACAAAACAACAAATAACGTTATTTAAAATTATTAAAAGTATGAAAAAGATTCTTTCATTTGTAGCTGCAGCGCTGGTAGCGTTCAGCTTCACTGCCTGCAACGGCAACGATTCTGCTTCTAAGGATTTCAAAATCACTATCAGCGATGTTACCGCTACTACCGCTGTGGTAAAAATTGAGCCGGCTGACACTACTGCAACCTACCTTGCTACCTATCTTCCGGCTGAGATAGCAGCTCCGCTGAGTGAGGACTCCCTTAAGATTGTTCTCAAGGCGAGCTTGGATTATGCCATTGCTATGTACAAAGCAAGAGGTTCCAATGTAACCTACGCTGATTTCCTTGAGCAAGGTGTACAAGAAGGCGAGATCTCAGATCTTTCTCCTAAAACGGAATACCTGTTTGTGGCCGTTAAGATGGATGCACAGGCTGTATTCTCGGGTAATGTGGCTAAGAAAGCATTTACTACCCCGGATATCGTGGTTACGAAGACTGTAGAGCTCGGTGTCCTGGACTATTTAGCTATCAAGGACTATCGTGATGTTGATGGTTCGTTCATGATCTATGGCGGAAAAGAAGGTCAGTCTGAGGTTGGCTTGAATATCTTCAGCGAGGGCTTTGCTGGTCACTGGACCGAAGAGGATTTGGATCTCGAGTACTCGTATGTTTGGACTCCGGAGGCAGGTCAGTATGGTCTTTCTGTTGTTAAGGCTGAGTTGACTGGCGTAGA
This sequence comes from uncultured Bacteroidales bacterium, assembly GCA_902778935.1. GTDB lineage: Bacteria > Bacteroidota > Bacteroidia > Bacteroidales > Paludibacteraceae > Colicola. Next base: position 4,731 of record CACYZT010000017.1, on the reverse strand, counting down.
GGATTTGCAGGCTCAAACGGCTACTATCGGTGGTTGGGTTGTTGCTTCTGACCAAGTTAAATACACCTTCTCTATCAATGACTTCTCAACCGTAATCAACGAAGAAGGTGCCGACGAGGTTTCGGCTCCGAAGAAAGCAGCTAAGAAAGAGGCTAAGAAAGCTCCGGCTTGCAAATTTGTAAAAATGCCGGTTATTAACAAATAATCAAATAGCTTATAATTTATGAAGAAAGTTTTTGCAATAGTAGCTACTGCGCTGGTGGCTTTCGGATTTACTGCTTGCAAGCAGAACCCTGATGAGCCCAAAAAGGACTCTATCAAGGTTGAGATGAGCGAAGGGCTTATCTTCGATGACCAGACGGCTGACCCTGAACAAGGTTGGTGGCAGGTGTATGGCTCTACCGAGGAGTTCACTGTTTCACTCTCCAATGCCGGTACCGTTACGCAGGTAGAAGGCGTTTATGAAGCAACTGCTTTTGATGCCGACTATACGTTTTATGCTACGGCAACGGATACTGTCCACTTTACCGCTGGTTCGATTAAGGTATCTAAACTCTCTGCTGACGAGTACACCTTCGTAGGTAACCTCGATGGCAATAATGGCAAGACCTACTACATCAATCTCCACTACACCGCTCCGCAAGCGAAGAAGACGGTTGAGATCAACTGTGTTAACGCTATGCTGGATGATGAGACCTACGCGCTCTATGGCTTGTTCGGACTTACTGGTGCCAATGAGGACCAGAGTGCCGGCATGAGTCTCCTGATTGCGCAGAAGAGTGCAGAGTTAGCAGGTACCTACACAGAGGAGGATATCTGGACAAACTATTCGTACGTTTATGACAATGGTTACCAGAATATCTATACCGCAACGATTGTTATCGCTGAGGCTTACGACCACTATGATGTAACGGCTGAGATCCTTTGCTACAACAGCACTTTGTACAAGCTGACGCTGAAGCCGGAAAGAGAAGTCGTTGTTCCTCCGACGGGCGAAGAAGTGGAACTGGGTGAGCTCGAAGCTGTTTTCATCGATGACTATCGTGATATGGACGGCTCATACCTGCTTTATCTCCAGGACAATCCCGAAGCGCCAAGCATGCAGCTTGCGTTGAACCTGTTCGATGAAGACTTCGCAGGTACCTTTACTATAGAAGATATCGACTTGAATTACTCCAGCTATGCTACAACTGAGAAAAAGCAAGGACTGCAGGATATAGCTGTTACTGCAGTGCTTTCAGCTGACTCCTTGAGTTCGAACTATGCAGGTTACGTCATCGCTAATGATGGTATCCAGTATAACTTCAGCTCTTTCGTTAAAGTGGATTCGCTCTTGAATTTGAAAACAAATGCTCCTGCACGCATGAGCATGAAGAAAGCTAAATCGGAATTCAAAGCACTTCCGCTCAAAGGCGCAAAAGTTATCCGTAAGTAATCGCTCGTAGTAGAGTCGTTTTTCAAAGGCTGTCCCTTCGGTGACAGCCTTTTTTTGTGCCTCTGGCGTGTCTATGTCTCGGAAGAGCGAAAGTTATTAACAATTTTACGTTTTGGACAACTTTTTATGTTGATAAATTTTGTAAGTGCCTGATTATGAGCAAAAAGACTTTTTGTTTTGGAAAACTTTAAAAATTTTTAATGAAAAATAATTGCCGAAAAATTTGCACAATTCAAAAAAATATACTACCTTTGCACTCGATTTCGGTTCTTGTTGGAAAATTAGAAAAATTTTACTATCATATTATGGAAACATACATTATTAAACGAGACGGTAAAAAAGAACTTTTTACCATTGACAAAATTAAAAATGCCATCGCAAAGGCATTCATAGCCGTAGGCGCATTTGCAACGGAAGAGACATTAGGTGCCATCCTCTCGCACTTGCGCGTTCGCAACGAAGTGACAGTTGAGGAGATTCAGAACCAAGTGGAGGTTGCGCTCATGGCGGAAGGCTACTATCAGGTAGCCAAGGCGTTCATTCTCTATCGTCAGGGACACACCGAGGACCGCGAGACACAGCGTCGTCTGGACTTTATGATGAACTATGTTCAGGCCTCCAATGCCGCAGAGGGCTCGAAATTCGACGCTAACGCAAACGTAGAGCACAAGAATATCGCTACCCTTATCGGCGAACTGCCCAAGCAGGGTTTCATCCGTCTCAACCGCCGTTTGCTAACCGAGCGTATCAAAGAGATGTTCGGAAAAGAGCTGAGCGACCGCTACATGCAGCTGCTCAACCAGCACTTCATCTACAAGAACGACGAAACGAACCTTGCTAACTATTGTGCATCCATCACCATGTATCCGTGGCTCATCGGCGGCACGAAGTCCATCGGCGGAAACGCAACACCTCCTCATAACCTCAAGTCGTTCTGCGGCGGATTTATCAACATGGTGTTCATGGTTTCCTCGATGCTCTCAGGCGCGTGCGCTACGCCCGAATTCCTCATGTATATGAACTATTTCATCGAGCAGGAATACGGCGAGGACTACTACAAACGCGCAGACGAAGTGGTGGACATGAGCCTCAAACATCGTACGATTGACAAAGTGATTACCGATTGCTTCCAGCAGGTTGTTTACAGCCTCAATCAGCCGTCAGGTGCACGTAACTTCCAGTCCGTATTCTGGAACATCAGTTACTACGACCGCTATTATTTCCAGAGCTTGTTTGAGAACTTCCGCTTCCCGAATGGCGAGGCTCCGCATTGGGACAGCCTGAACTGGCTCCAGAAGCGCTTTATGAACTGGTTCAACGAGGAGCGTACCCGTTGCGTACTCACTTTCCCGGTAGAGACCATGGCTCTGCTGGCGGAGAACGGAGATATCAAAGACAAGGAATACGGCGACTTCACGGCAGAGATGTACGCAAAGGGACATTCGTTCTTCACCTATGTGTCCGACAATGCCGACAGCCTCTCGTCCTGCTGCCGTCTGCGTAACGCCATTACCGACAACAGCTTCAGTTATACCCTCGGAGCAGGTGGTATCTCAACCGGTTCGAAATCCGTGCTGACTATCAACCTCAACCGCGCTATCCAGTATGCCGTGCGTAACAATATCCCGTATCAGGCGTACGTCGAGGATGTGGTTGATCTGATGCACAAAGTGCAACTGGCGTACAACGAGAACCTCAAGAACCTGCAGGAGAAAGGTATGCTGCCGCTCTTCGATGCCGGTTACATCAACATCGGACGTCAGTACCTCACCATCGGTGTGAACGGTCTGGTAGAGGCTGCAGAGTTCCTCGGTCTTGAAATCAAAGACACACCCGAATATGCGCATTTCGTTCAGGAACTGCTGGGCATCATCGAGAAGAAGAACAAAGAGTATCGAACCAAAGATATCATGTTCAACTGCGAGATGATTCCTGCTGAGAATGTGGGCGTTAAGCATGCTAAATGGGATAAAGAAGACGGTTATGTCGTTCCGCGTGACTGCTACAACAGTTATTTCTACATCGTGGAGGATACCAAACTCAATGTGCTCGACCGCTTCCGTCTCCACGGACGCAAATACATCGAGCACCTCACCGGTGGTTCGGCGCTCCATTGTAACCTCGAGGAGCATCTGAGCCAGGAGCAATACCGTCAATTGCTGCGCGTGGCTGCCATCGAAGGATGTAACTATTTCACCTTCAATATCCCGAATACCGTCTGCAACGACTGCGGTCATATTGACAAACGTTACCTCAAGGAGTGCCCGCATTGCCACTCGAAGAATGTGGACTACCTAACCCGCGTCATCGGTTACATGAAGCGCGTTTCGAACTTCTCCGAGGCACGCCAGAAAGAGGCGGCAAAACGCTACTACGCAGAGAAAACAAAAGCTCCGCAATGCTAAAAGTAGCGTCTTTCGACATCGTATTTCAAGAGATTCCGGGCGAGGTAACACTCGCCCTGAATCTCTCTAACTGCCCTTGCCATTGCCCGGGATGTCATAGCCCGCATCTCGCCGAAGATATCGGCGAGGAAATGACCGAATCGCTTATGAATGGACTCCTCGACCGGTATGGCTCGATGATTACCTGTGTCTGCTTCATGGGTGGCGACCAAGCTCCGGAGGAAGTGGCGCAATGGGCGGAATACATCAAAGGTCTGTCAGTGAAACGGTCTGTCAGCGCAAGCGGTCTGTCTTCTGTCAATCCAAAGGATGGTCTTAAATCAGCTTGGTATTCTGGTCGGATGAACATGCCTTCTGTAACCGGTCCGTTTGACTATGTCAAACTCGGCGGCTATGTCGAAGCGCTAGGCGGACTCAAATCGCCGACCACGAACCAGCGACTTTACAAAAGAGTAGTGGATTGTTGGAAGGATATCACGGCTACTTTTTGGCGCTCTAATTTCGAATAAAAAAGAGATATACAACATGACCATCACGGGACCATCTCCCGAGAATAAGACTTTTAGAACATTTTGACGATAGACGCAATTTATTGGAAATTTTACTTTTTTTGAAAATAATTGCAAAAAAATTTGGTCATGTCAAAAAAAAGCAGTACCTTTGCACCCGCTTTTGCGAAATGATGGTAATCGTACATCGTAAATCGTCAAATCGTAAATGTATATGGTGGTCTTAGCTCAGTTGGTAGAGCATCGGATTGTGGTTCCGAGTGTCGTGGGCTTTATGAGAAAGACGACATAAACGCCACAAAATCAGTAACTTAGGGCGAAATTTGGCAACAAGCTCAGCCAAAATCTAGCCAGCAAGTCATATAGCTTAGGAGGTTGATTT
>CACYZT010000016.1 GCA_902778935.1 uncultured Bacteroidales bacterium | reverse complement strand
GCCGAAACGGAGGTGCGAGCAGGTGAATCCACCGGATTTCTTACTATCGTAAGAGAAGTAAGCCTGGCAGTATTTGTCGGTCGTGTCACCGATGATCTTAACCGAGTTCTTGTTAGCACCGACGGTACCATCAGCACCGAGGCCGTAGAACTTAGCCTGGAAGAGCGAAGCGTCACCCATCGCGATCTCCTCGCCAACAGGAAGAGAAGTGAAGGTAAGGTCATCGTTAATACCCACGGTGAAGTGGTTCTTCGGTTGCGGCAGAGCGAGGTTCTCGAATACTGCGAGCATCTGAGCCGGAGTGGTATCGTTGGAACCCAGACCGTAACGACCGCCCACTACGAGCAGGTCCTTCAGACCGAGCTCGAGCAGCGCGTCACGTACATCGAGGTAGAGCGGTTCGCCGTTAGCGCCCGGCTCTTTGGTACGGTCAAGCACGCAGATACGTTTTGCGCTCTTCGGCAGAGCCTCCTGCAAGTACTTGAGGCTGAACGGACGATAGAGGTGAACGTTGATAAGACCGAGTTTCTTGTTACCCTTAGCAGCCTCATAATCAATCACTTCGCGGATAGCCTCGCATGCAGAACCCATACAGATGACGATGTTCTCTGCATCTTTAGCGCCGTAGTAGCTGAACGGACGATACTCGCGGCCGGTAATCTTCGAAATCTCTTTCATATAATCGGAAACGATGTCCGCTACGCCGTCGTAATAACGGTTGCAGCTCTCGCGGTGCGCGAAGAAGACATCGGGGTTTTCCGCCATACCGCGCATCTCAGGACGCATCGGGCTCAGAGCACGCTCACGGAACTCCTGGAGCGCCTTGTAGTCCACGAGCGGACGGAGGTCTTCCATATCCATCGCTTCCACTTTCTGGTACTCATGAGAGGTACGGAAGCCGTCGAAGAAGTTGAGGAACGGTACGCGGCTCTTGATGGTAGCGAGGTGTGCTACTCCGGCGAGGTCCATTACCTCTTGTACGGAAGCCTCAGCAAGCATAGCGAAGCCGGTCTGGCGGCACGCCATGACATCCTGGTGGTCACCGAAGATACAGAGCACGTGACTTGCCAGCGTACGAGCCGACACATGGAAGACGGTCGGGAGCAGCTCACCGGCAATCTTGTACATGTTCGGAATCATCAGCAGCAGACCCTGTGAAGCGGTAAAGGTAGTGGTGAGAGCACCGGCTGAGAGTGAGCCGTGTACAGCACCGGCGGCACCTGCCTCAGACTGCTGATAGGATAGATGGCTGCTACCTCGGTGAACATGTAAGCTACATGCGCCGCAGCGGCGTTACCATCCATGGTCATAAATTTCTTTTCTTTTGCCATAAAATTAAATTGTTATTTGTTATGTTTGATTTGTTGTATTTCGATATTTCGATGCTTAATACAGGAATCCGAGGAGCCAGAGCGGAATCTGGTTTCCGCGACCGAGTTCGAGTTCCGCCACCGCCGTCGGACGAATCGTATCGCGCATCGTCGGTTTGTCGTGAACATCGAAGTAATAGTTATTATCGACGATGAACATCGCCGAGCGCTCGGTAGCATTGACCTTGTGTGAGCCGTGAATAGCCGTGTAGAAATACGTCTCGTACAGGTCTATCGGTTCCATCTCACGCGTGAAAATCATCTGCGCCAGGTTCGGATTATGCATATATACCTTCGTCGGCTTCATCGGGAAATTCTTGTCCTCCGGATACAGCAGGTTAATCAGACGAGAATCCTTGAGGTATTTGATATAGTTCATCACCGTAGCACGGCTCAGGCCGATTTCCTCAGACAGATTGCTCACATTGAGCGCACAGGGAGCATCGCTCATGAGGATATAGAGCAGTTTGCGCAACTTGTGCAGACATGCTACGTCAATCTGCTTAATCATCAGCACGTCCACCTCAAGCTGGCTGTTCATCGTCTTCAACAGCTCTGCCTCAAACGAATTACTCCCGAGATACGACGGATAATAGCCGTGGTGGAGATACGCGTTGAAATAATCAAGCGGACGCACCCGTTCGCAAATCTCACGCGAAAGGGACGAATGACGCTGAATGATTTCCTCCAGCGTATAGGATCGGAAACGAAGACCGGTCTGCAGATTCAGATACTCGCGGAAGGAGAAGCCGCGGAGGTTATAGGTCTTGACGATATCCTTGAGGTCATTGTTATCCTCATCTATTGGCATCACCGGCGTGGCGCAGAACACGATATGAAGATCAGGGAACTTGTAATAGCAGCGCTTCAGTTCACGAGACCAGTTCGGATACTTGAACAACTGGTCCAGGAAGATATGTGTACCGCCCTTACGAACAAAGGCACCGACGAAATCCACCAGCGAATTGGTCGTGAAATAGAAGTCGTTGATGTTAGCGTACAGACACGGACGTATATCGTGAATCGATTTACGCGGACGACGCTTGCCTTTCTCCGGCACGGGTTCCGGTGTGTTTCTCCATTCGGTTTCGATTTCTTTGATTCGTGTCAGCATGAAATCGGTCTTTCCTACACCACGACCTCCCTTGATAGCTATCAAGCGGTCATCCCAGTTAATCTCGTCCATCAGCTGGCGACGGATGGGCATCGAAGCATGGGATACAAGAAAATCGTGAATCCGGAAAAACGCGTCTAACACGATCGGAGCTTTATGGTCTCGAGACTCACCCTGCTCATTGAGCTTTACGTAAGCATCCAGATCAGACTGCTCTGCAAGCTTGTCAAACTTCTCAAGCTCACTAAGCTCGCTCTGTTTTTCGGTTAATGTAGTTTTTTTCTCCATATATAGGTAATTTTCTTTGCCTTCAGCATGATAAACACCCTGCCTACGGCACGATTTTTTTAGCCTCCAGAACTAAACAAATGAAATCACGCTGCAAAGGTACAAAAAAAAATTGATATTTGCAAGGTTTACTTTACATTTTTTACAAAAAAAATGAGGAATAACACTTGTTATCCCTCAAAATTACACGATTTTCGGTAAAAAATCCACCTTTTACAGGCTGATTGCCCCACTCGGGCAAACATCTGCACACGTTCCGCACTCCGTGCAAACGTCCGGATCAATCGAATAGTGTTCGCCCTCAGAGATAGCACCCATCGGACATTCATCGATACAAGTACCGCAAGCGATACAATCAGTTGAAATCTTGTAAGCCATAATATTTTAATTTTAGATTAAAGATTACTTTGTTGACAGACCGTTTCACTGACAGACCGCTCGTTTCTCTCGCTGACAGACTGATTCACCTTTCATAATAGGTCTGTACTCTGTCAGACGCAGTCGGTCTGTATTCTGTCAGGCGCAGCCGGTCTTCCAATTCCGGTGCAAAGATACAACATTTTTTTGACACTACCAAATTTTAGGGATAGAAAAATGATTATTTTTTCTTTTTTGCACTCGCCAGCGCAGCCATCAGTTGGGCGTTCGGACCTGTTAACCCTTTGTCTGTCAGTCCTTTACGCTTGGCGTACGTAGTCCAGTCTTTCGCTCCGCCTTCGCTAACCGGCATACCCAATTGTAGGTAGTGACAATAGGCTATTCCCAGCGCATCGGTCGCGTCCAGTTTCTTGGGCATCTGTTCATCGGGAATGTGCAAAAAATGCTGGAGCATGCCTGCCACCTGCTGTTTGGTCGAGTGACCGTTACCCGTAATCGCCATCTTGATTTTCATCGGCGAATACTCATAAATCGGCACATCTTTGCTCAAAGCAGCTGCTATCGCCACACCCTGCGCATGAACGATTTTAATCATCGTTTGCGGGTTCTTATCGACAAACTGCGTCTCAATCGCCAAACAAGTAGGATGATATTTATCAATCAACTCCTGCAGAAAGAAAAACTCCTTCTGCAAACGCGGATATTGACCTTCAAGCTTATGCACATCATACGCGCCAAACTCCAGTATTTCAACCTGTTGGCCAACCGTCTTGAGCAGCGCATAACCCATAAACAGCGTACCCGGATCGACACCCAAAATTATATGTTCATTCCGGACGAAGTCCTGCATTCACGTTAAATAGTTAAACTGTTAAATTGTTAATCTTTCTCCCGATTGCGCACAAAACCGCGGATGATGACCACTACTGCGCCCAAAATGAGCACATAATCGCCCCACGGCTCTATTTTTGCCGTGCTCAGAGCTGCACCTACGGCGAGGATGACCAGCCCGATTATCAATAGTATTGATGATAGTTTCATACAAAATTTGAAGATTTGAAGATTTGAATTACTCTTCAACGAGATAGATTTCCTCGTTGCTCGTATGCATATAATATTGTTCGCGCGCGTAACGCTCAAGGCTGTCCGGATGATGAAGCGTCTGAATCTCCCGTTGCGCTTTCTCTGTTCCCTCACGGTACATGTCGCGCTGTTCCTTCAAATGGCGAATCTCACGACCGCGCTTCACAAACTGAATAACACTCTGGTCGCCGATAAAAAGAAACACCACCAAAAAGAGCAACAATGTAATCACATATTTGCCCCATTTGCGAATCTTTATCGTCTCCCAAAACTCAGAAAACTTCATATCATTTCCATTTTTCGCTGCAAAGTTACAACAAAAATTGCATATATGCAAATTTTATGAATTATTATTTGCACATTTCGAAAAAAAATTGTACCTTTGTGCCGAAAATTGAAAAAAAATGAAAAATACATTCCCGATAGTGGCGATGTTGTTTTGTGCGTTCTCACTCACAGCGCAGATACACATCTCCATCGACGAGCCGAGCAGCACATGGACGGCGCAAAAAGCCTTAAGCGATTATATCGGTCAAACGGTCATCTTTGATGACCCCATCGTGGTCTGCTCCAACGCCAACAGCAGCAGTCTGGTGGTCTCGCCATGGCGTATGTTCGAGCCCAAGAGCCAGGGAGAAACGGGTTCGGTCGAGTATCGCAATGCCGTGCATGTCAACAGCACATGCCGCATGGCGCTCACGAATGTGGATGGTTACCACCGCTGCGGAGAGAAAGTGTATAACCTGAAGGTTAAAGTGAACAGCACATCCAGTTTGTCTTTTATCAGCGGCGAATGGCGGGGCAACACGCGTGCCGACCTCAATACCCTGCCCGATTTGGGCGATTACCGTTTGCTCGTATGCGCCATGAACCTCGAGAACTACTACATGACCCTCGGTTCGATGGGAGCCAAGACCGAAGCGGACAGGCAGAAACAGCGTACCAAAGTGAGCAAAGCGCTCGCGAAAATCAATGCCGACATCTACGGTCTGATTGAGTTGCAGCAAGGCAACGAAGCCATCGCGGAGATCGTATCGGACCTGAACAATAACCTGCCCGAACGCGACTACCGCTATTTCACGGACGCAGGAAGCGGCACGATGCAGAAATCCGATTATGTCTATGACGCCAACATGGTGGAACCCATCGGCCTGCCGGTGGAAATAAACGCCGAGATAGCCAACCGAAAGAAGATGATCTGCTTCCGCGAGAAAGCAACCGGCGAGAAATTCATCTATTCCATCAACCATTTCAAATCGATGAACACCGGCGGAGCGGACACCCGCTCCAAAGAGGCGACAGCCGTGCTCGACCGCTATAAATCCTACCGCAGCCATCCCTCTATCCAGGACCGCGACATGCTCCTCATGGGCGATTTGAACACCTACGCTTTCACCGAACCGATTGCCATCTTCCTCAACTACGGCTTGCTGGACCTCCATCGTGCTTTCCATGCCGACAGCAGTTACAGCTATATGTTCGGCGGTTTGGCGAGTTACATCGACCATGCCATCAGTTCCGAGACCCTCTTCGGACAGATTACCGGCATGGCGGCTTATACCATCAATTCCGATGAGGCGGACGCGTACACGTATGACAAATCGAACGACAAAACCATGTTCCGTTCCTCCGACCACGATCCGGTACTCGTCGGACTGAGACTCGACAGCACGCAGGTCTATGACCCAAGCCCGCAAATCAATTCCGCGGATGTGTTCTCCGGCAACTCCGACCAAATGGTCATTCTCAATGCCTACAACTCCAATGCGCATAGTTACTATGCTATTTATAGCATCAACGGCTTCCTCATGGAGCGTAAGGAGATTGACGCGGATTATTACGAAGTGCAGCTTCCTACTGCACCCGGAACCTATATTGTCTATATTTACTATAACGGCGAGGTCTTCCAACGCCGTCTCATCGTACGCTAATGGACCTGTTTTCGCAAATAGAAGAACCGGAACGCGAGGAACTGCTTAACCTCCGCAAAGAACTCGAAGAAGCGAACTATAAGTACTATGTACTGAATATGCCTACCCTCTCGGACCGCGAGTTCGATGAGAAAATGCACCGTCTCCAGGCTCTCGAGGCGCAGTTCCCGGATATGTTTGACCCCAAATCCCCGACGCAACACGTGGGAAGCGATTTGGACAAAGGACAAAGGACAAAGGACAAAGGACAAAACGGAAAAGCGTTTGAGCAGGTTAAGCACAAGTATCCGATGCTCTCATTGGCGAATAGTTATTCGCGCGAAGAGATAGAAGACTGGGTGCGCAAACTGCCTTCGGGCGTGGAAATAGTGTGTGAACTCAAATACGACGGACTTTCCATCTCCCTTTGGTACGAGCACGGTCAACTCGTCAGAGCGCTCACACGAGGCGACGGACAGCAAGGCGATGATGTCATAGCCAATATCAAAACCATTCCGTCTATTCCATGGAAGATAGAGCGGTCCGACATACCGGATTTCTTTGAACTCCGTGGCGAAGTGCTGCTTCCTTGGGAACGGTTCGAAGCACTCAACAAAGAGCGTGAGGAACAGGAAGAACCGCTCTTCGCCAACCCACGCAACGCCGCATCCGGTACGCTCAAACTGCAGGACCCGCGTGAAGTGGCACGACGAGGTCTGGAAGCGTATCTCTATTACATGCTCGGCGAGAACCTGCCCGGCAAAACGCACTACGAGCGCCTCCAGACCGCCAAGCAATGGGGTTTCCACATCTCCGATGCCATCAAAGTGTCCCATTCTGTCGATGAAGTGATGGCATATATCGCCTATTGGGACACGGAGCGAAAGAACCTGCCCGTGGCGACCGACGGCATTGTGCTCAAAGTGAATGACTTACGCGAGCAGGAAGAATTAGGTTATACCGCCAAAACACCCCGTTGGGCGATTGCATACAAGTTCCCCGCAGAGAAACAACTGACGCTTCTCAAAGAAATAACTTTCCAAGTGGGCCGCACAGGTGTCGTCACGCCCGTAGCGAACCTCGAACCCGTTCAGTTAAGCGGCACGATGGTTCAGCGAGCCACGCTCCATAACGAGGATTTCATCCGTTCGCTCGACATCCGTCCCGGCGACCGCGTATGGGTGGAGAAAGGCGGAGAAATCATTCCCAAAATAGTAGGAAGGGAGAACCCCTCTCCATCTCTCCCCGCTGGGGGAGAGTGTTCCTCCCTTGAGGGGAGGTTAGGTGGGGTTTCGAGATTCTTCCCCACCACTTGCCCCGAATGTGGCACTCCACTTGTGCGTGTCGAAGGCGAAGCCGCTTGGCGATGCCCGAACGAAGCAGGCTGTCCGCCGCAGATAAAAGGCAAAATAGAGCATTTCGTCTCACGCAAGGCGATGAACATCGACGGACTCGGAGAAGAAACGATTGACTTGCTCTACCGGCAGGGATTGCTGCATAACATCGCCGATATATACGACCTCCGGCTTGAAGACATCGCCGCACAGGAACGGCTTGGCGAGAAGTCCGCACAGAATATCCTGGATGGTATTGAGGCCTCCAAAAACGTGCCTTGGGGGCGCGTCCTCTTCGCACTCGGAATACGCATGGTGGGTGAGACAACCGCCAAGAAAATAGCCAAATGCTATACCTCTATCGATTCCCTTCAATGGGCAACCGCGGAGCAACTATGTGCCATCGAAGATGTCGGGCCGCAGATAGCGGAGAATATCGTGGCGTATTTCAACGACATGCGAAATCTGGAGATTCTGGAGCGCTTACGCAGAGCTGGATTGCAAATGGAAGGCGAAGCCGCGGAAGGGCCGCAATCCGACAAACTGGCAGGACAATCCATTGTGATTAGCGGCACCTTCAGCCATCACAGCCGCGATGAATACAAGGCGCTCATCGAAGCGCACGGAGGAAAGAATGTCGGTTCGGTCAGCAAGAAAACGAGTTTCATCCTTGCCGGAGAGAATATGGGACCTGAGAAACGAAAGAAAGCCGAAGACCTCGGTATCCGATTGATGACAGAGGACGAATTCCTTGAAATAATTCAAAGTTAGAACTTCTAAATTACGAATTAAGAATGAGTCTTAAACAACGAATATTTGATTATTTACGCAAGAAAATGCCGGACCGCAACCCGCGTTTCCCGCATTTGGACCAACCGCTCAAAGTGCTGCTTATCTATGAGAGCGATGTGCTTGAGCGAAATGACAAAATCAAAGCCATTCGTCAGGAACTGCTCCGCAGACGAATGGATGTAACGATGTGGGGCTTTGTGGCAAAGAAAGAGATACAAACGCTTATTCTGCCCCAGAGCCGTATTCTCGGTTTGCAGGATTATAACCTGTTCGGCAAACCACGCGATTATGTGCTCAGCGACCTGCAGGCCGAGCACTATGACCTGCTCATCGACCTCACGACACAACCGCTCTTGCCGCTCCGTTACATCGCTATGTACACCGATGCGGACTTCAAAGCAGGAATGAACATCTGTGAAGGCATCCACGACATGCTCATCGCCATGCCTGCCTCGCACAATGAACAAGGTGAACCCTTACCCGTCGAAGCAAGTGCGCTCTTCGAGCAAATCATGAAATACCTTACAACCATCAAAAGCAATGATTAAAGGATTAGGCACGGCGTTGATTACGCCTTTCAAAGCAGACCAAAGTGTTGATTACGAAGCCCTTGCACGGCTTTTAGACACGCAACTGACCGGATACGTGGATTATCTCGTCGTCCTTGGTACCACCGGCGAAGCCGCTACTATGACCGCCGAAGAGAAACGAGAGGTGTGCCGCTTCATCGTCGATTATGTCCACCAACACCAAAGCTCAAGCCAACACCAAATTCCGCTGGTCTTAGGCGTCGGAGGCAATAACACCGCACAGGTGATCTCGGACCTAAAGGCTATGAAAGACGAGCTAATCCTAGACTTTACCGCTATCCTTAGCGTATGCCCGTACTACAATAAACCTAATCAGGAAGGCCTGTTCCAACATTTCTGCGCAATAGCGGAGGCAAGTCCGATTCCTGTCATTCTATACAATGTACCGGGACGCACAGGAGTCAACCTGCTGCCCGAGACCGTTATGCGCATCTATCATGCCCACCCCGATAAAATCATCGCCATCAAAGAAGCCAGCGGCAACATAGAACAAATAAAAAGGTTAATCGGTCTAACAGCGAAGCGGTCTAACAGCGAAGCGGTCTGTCAGCAAAGCGGTCTGTCAGGCGAAGCCGGTCTATTAGTCATCTCCGGCGATGACGGTATCGCCTGTGAGGTTATGGAAGCCGGCGGAGCAGGACTCATCTCTGTGGCTTCGAACGCCTTCCCTGAGGACTTTTGGCATATCGTGCATAACCAAGACCGAGAGCTCCAAGCCCGTTACGCAGAGATGGTGAAACTGCTCTTTGCCGAAGGCAACCCTGTGGGCATCAAAGCCGTGCTGGCGCAAAAAGGCATCATCTCGAACCACCTCCGCCTTCCGCTCGTTCCCGCCAGCAAGGAACTGGAGAGTCAAATAGCGGCAATTTTATAGAAACATCTGTCGGAAATTAGCCATGCGAGTAGTCGTTCAGCGTTGTTCCCGCGCCGAAGTGCGCATAGACGGAGTGACGGTCGGTCAGATCGGCAGAGGATTTCTGCTGTTAGTCGGTGTGACCGATGGAGACTCAGAAGCACAAGCGGACCTGCTTGCCAAAAAAGTGGCACAGATGCGTGTCTTCGAGGACTCAGAAGGAAAGATGAACCTCGCGCTCAAGGATGTGGACGGTGCTATTCTGTCTATCTCCCAGTTCACGCTCTATGCTGATTGCAAGAAAGGTAACCGGCCGTCCTTCATCCGCGCCGCACGCCCTGAGACCGCGGCTCCCTTGTATGATTATTTCAATGCCCGTCTCCGTTCGGAGTACGGCTTGCAGGTCGAGACCGGCCGTTTCGGCGCAGACATGAAAGTCGATTTCATCAACGACGGTCCCGTCACCATCCTCCTCGACTCCGCAGAACTATAAACCGAAGATTATAATATAAGGCACAAAAAAAGAGCTCGCATTCCTGCGAGCCTTTTTGTTTGTAAGAACTTTTTTTCGGGATATCGAAATATCGAAATTTCGATAAATCGAATCGTTTTACCTTACTTAGCAGCTTTTTCTGCTTTTTTCTTCGCCTGGTCAACAACGGCCTTGAAGGCAGCGGGTTGATTCATAGCGAGGTCAGCCAGCGCCTTGCGGTTGATGACGATTCCTGCTTTCTTGAGGCAACCCATCAACTGGCTGTAGCTCAGTCCCTCGAGACGAGCGGCAGCGTTGATACGCTGAATCCAGAGAGCACGGAATGTGCGTTTTTTGTTCTTACGATCGCGGTAAGCATACTGCAAACCTTTCTCCCATGTGTTCTTTGCTACGGTCCAAACATTGGCACGTCCACCAAAGTTACCACGGGTGAGCGACATGATCTTCTTACGACGGTTGCGCGAAGCAACGTGATTTACTGATCTTGGCATTTCTCTTTCCTTTCAGTTTTGGTGGTTAATACTTAACGAAGCAAGAGCATCTCACGTACGGAGCGCATGTTCGTCTGATCTACTAAAGCAACATGAGTCAAGTGTGACTTTTGTAAGCGTGCTTACGCTTGATTTTACCGGTTCCGGTAAGCGTGAAACGCTTTTTAGCACCGGAGTTCGTTTTTACCTTTGGCATTTTGTAATAATAATTTAATTTGTTAATACTTCGTCCGTCAGGCAGCCCGGCGCACTCGGCGTCGAATTAAAGGTAGGCCTGCGGGCGCTATACTGATGCTCCATTGAGCATGTTATTTTATCCCTAATAAGGGTTATTTTTCAAAATCACGGGATAATATACAAAGTATATTATAGGGTAAGGTGGGATACGGTTTACCCTCGTAATACCCTCGTAATACCCTCGTAATTACCCTTTGCTACTCTTGGGGCTGATGAACATAATCATTCGTTTGCCCTCGAGATTCGGCACATTTTCGGGTTTGCCGTACTCCTCGAGGTCAGCGGCGAAACGCGCCAGGAGCAACTCTCCCTGCTCTTTGAACACAATCGAGCGTCCGCGGAAGAAGACGTATGCCTTCACTTTATTGCCTTCCTTAAGGAACTCCATCGCGTGCTTGAGCTTGAAGTTGTAGTCATGGTCATCCGTCTGCGGTCCGAAACGAATCTCCTTGACCTCCTGCTTCTTCTGGTTGGCTTTCGCCTCTTTCTGCTTTTTCTTCTGAGCGTACAGGAATTTCTGGTAATCGATGACACGACAGACAGGCGGATTAGCCGTCGGAGCAATCTCAACCAAGTCGAGATTGAGGTCATCGGCTATTTTCATAGCCTGTTGGAAGGAGTAGATTCCTTGCTCAATATTGTCGCCGATGAGGCGAACCTGCTGGACACCGCGTATCTTATCGTTGATACGATGGGGGTCCTCTTTAATAACGCGACCGCCGCGCGGTCTTTGCGGAATAGTAACTATTGTTTTAACTATTTTATGGTTAATACTATACTTCTCGCCGCGGACACAAATTGCCCTACCATCGAAAAAGCCTGCAAAATTACAACAATTTTCTGATATACGCAAGAAAAGTGCATTTTTTTTCACTTTTTTTTATAAATATTTGCGCGCGTGAGATTTTTTTTGTACCTTTGCATGCTTTTTTAAGAACATGCGCGTAGTGCGCAAGCCTTGAAGATAATATCGTAAAAATAGAAGAATATGAAAACAGAAACAAATCGTGCCGCTAAGGCTATGAAAAAGAGCATTTTAGTATTGAATGCAGTCGTTGCGCTGACGATGGTCGGCTGCAAGGAGTCTCCGTATATCAATGCCCCCGGAGACAATCGCTTCAATACGGACTCCATTCCTGTGGTAGTGGATCCTCAGCCGACTCCCGATCCGGAGGGCGTAGCGGTGCCTCCGAGCGCGATAAATGTCAACCAGGCGGTGGACATGACCAAGAAACTCGCTTCCGGCGCTGTGACCGAAGACAGATATTATATCAAAGGATGGGTTGTGGGCTTCAACCGCGACGCTTCTTTTGACACCAATTTCCCCAAATACGGAAACGACTACGTCTATCTCAGTGCCCGCGAGGACGGCAAGGGCGACAAGCAGTTCTATGCGTACCGCGTGCTCGGCCGGTTCGGAGCTAAGTTGCCCGACCTCGAGTGCGTGCAGTTAGGCGATTTCATCGTCATCAGCTGCTATACGACCAATTATAACGGTACTGTGTACGAGTCCAACGGTCTTTGCCACATCACCGCCTCCAGCAATCCGCATTTCAACGAGATGTTCCCCTTCCAGTTCCCCGGTTGCCCCGAGCCGGCAGAGGGTGAGCTGAGCGTTACGGGTGCGGAGAAAGTGAGCGCTACGCTGGCAAACAAAGCCACTTCGACCGAGGAATACAAGATTCGCGGCGTGGTAGTGAGCATCGAGTCGCTCGACACCTCGTACGGCAATGCGGTATTCAACATCTCGGACGGCGCAGGCGTAGCAACGTGCTATCGTCTCAAGGGCAAAGGAAACAACAAGTTCACGAACGTGAACCAGCTGGCGGTAGGCGATACCATCCTGGTGAACGCAAAAATACAGAACTATAACGGTACCTGCGAGCCTACGCAAGGCTACGTGGCCGAATCGACCAACCCGAATTTTTAAGAACGCAACGAATATAAATTTTAAAAGTATTATATTAAAAAATGGCAAGTTTACAAAGAATTAGAAATCATGGCGCCCTGCTTATTACGATTGTGGGTCTGGCCATGCTGGCATTTATCCTCGGAGACTTTTTGAACTCCGGTAGTAGTTTCTTTAATCGCAGCCGCGAGAACGTGGGCGTGATCGAAGGACAGAAAATTCACTACACGGAGTATGAGGCAGCTAAAGAACAGTTAACGGAAGTGTACAAGATTGAGACCGGCCGTTCGGATTTTGACGAAGACATGCAGGTTCAAATCCGCAACCAGGTATGGAACATGATGCTCATGGATTACACCATGCGTGCGCAAGCCGACAAAATCGGTATGGACGTAACCGCCGACGAGTTGAGTGAACTCTGCATCGGTGATAATATCCACCAGATCATCCGCGGTCGTCGTGCTTTCTACGACGAGAACGGTCAGTTCAACCGCGACGCTGTAGTCAACCTGCTCCAGGCTATCAACGAAGGCAGCGAGGACGCAGAGATGAACGCTAACCTCAAGCAGGCCAAGACCTATTGGCTCTACTGGGAGAAAGCCGTTCGTATCAGCTACATGCAGGAGAAATACACCAACCTGCTCCAACATCTGCTGAAGGCTAACTCGCTCGACGCCGAGTACGCGTTCAACAGCCGTCAGAACGGTGTTTCCGCTGAGTACGCAATGCAACCCTACTTCACCGTAGCCGACAGCCTCGTTAAGGTAAACGAAGGTGACATCAAAAAACTGTACAACCAGCACAAAGAGCAGTACAAACAGACGCCGAACCGCGCTATCAAGTACATCGCCTTTGACATCGTTCCTTCTGAGGCAGACTTCCAGGCTGCACAGGATTTGATGAACAAACTGCAGAATGAATTCAAGACCACGGATGATATCAGCCTCGTAGTCAACACCAACTCGGATATCATGTACGACGGTCGTGACTACTCGGAGCAGACCGTTCCGGCGCAGTTCAAAGAGTTCGCTTTCGGCAAAGGAGCCAAGACAGGCGACTGCACGGACATCCTGTTTGAGAACAACACCTACGCCATGGCTCGTATCATGCAGGCCGGTTACTCAATGCCGGACTCCGTAGAGCTGAAAGCTATTATAGAGGGCGGCGAAGACCAGGAACTCGGATGGTTCAAGGCTTCTGACCTGCCGAAGAATATCTACGAACCCGCCTTTGCCGGCAAGCGTGGCACACGCTTCACCGTTGCTCAAGGTATGGGCGAGCAGACCTACGAAATCATGGAAATCGGCAAACCGACTCCGAAAGTGAAGCTGGCTATCCTCGCACGTGAAGTAACTCCGTCGAGCAAGACCTACTCTATCATCTATAACAACGCTAAGCAGTTCATCGTTAACAACGGCGACGCAGAGGCACTGGAGACCGCTGCACAAGAGGCAGGAATGGCGGTTATTCCGCAGTACAACCTGACCAAGACCACCGACAAAATCGGTCAACTCAAGAACAGCCGTCCTATCGTTCGCTGGGCGTTCGAGGCTAAAGAAGGACAGGTTTCGGATGTCTTCGAGTGCGGTCAGCAGTTCGTAGTAGCTGCTCTGACGGAGGTTAACGACGGCGAATATCGTCCGTTGAACGCCGTTCGCGCAGAACTGACCTACGAGGCAACGAACAACGCCAAAGCTGCTTATATCAAGAAGCAGCTGAAGGGCGCAGAGAGCCTCGAGGCCGCCGCAGAGAAGATGGGCCAGAAAATTCAATCGGTAGAGCGCGTCACCCTCGCTGACAGCCGTTTCGGCACAGCCGGCATGGAACCCGCCGTCATCGGTAAGACCATCGCCCTCGGCGAGAATGCACTGAGCGAGCCTATCCAAGGTAACATGGGCGTATTCGTAGTGAAGACAGGCGCAGCCAACAACAGCAGCGACACCTTCGTTCCCGAGAACGAGAAAGCACAGCTCGCAAGCCGCTTCGCTTATCTGCCCTACCAGGCTATGCAACTCATTGAGGACAAAGCCAAAGTGGAGGACAATCGCGCTAACTTCCAATAAGCCCCGCGCGCGCACATGAATAATATAAGGAGTAAAGAATACATATCACCCTGGGTGTGGGTACCAACACTGTACTTCACCGAAGGAATTCCCTATTTCCTGGTAAACAGCATCTCCGTGATGCTGTTTGCCAAAATGGGCGTTCCAAATGACCAGCTGGCATTCTTTACCACCTTGCTCTATTTCCCGTGGTTTCTCAAAGGGCTCTGGAGTCCGTTTGTGGATATCCTCCGGACCAAACGATGGTGGATTATTGCGATGCAGGCCTTACTGACTGCGCTGTGTGTATTGCTCACTATCAGCCTTCCGCATCCTGCGGCAGAGACCATCGCGGAGAAAGCGACCACCGTCGGCACCTTCCGCTGGACGCTTGTGCTGTTCATCATCGCGGCGTTCGCGTCAGCGACACACGACATAGCAGCCGACGGCTTTTACATGCTCGCCCATGACGAGAAAAGTCAAGCGGCGTTTATTGGTCTCCGCTCCACGTTCTATCGTATCGCAGCCGTGTTCTCGCAAGGCGTCATCGTCTATATAGCCGGTTATCTGGAGAACAAGACAGGCGACATTCCTCTGTCATGGCAGCTGACGCTTGGCGTAGTAAGTATTATCCTTCTGACAGTCACGCTCTACCATACTTTCCTTCTGCCCAAGCCGGCAGAAGACCAACCGCGAGTAATGGCAAACGGCGAAAGGGCGAAAGGACGAGAAGTTTGGCGCGAACTCGCTGATTCATTTGCTACCTTCTTCACCAAACCCGGCGTCGGACTGGCGATCGCTTTCATGTTGCTATACCGCCTGAGCGAAGGATTCCTGGTGAAACTATGCCAGCCTTTCCTGGTGGACAGCCGCGCCACGATGCTCCGCAACGGACAGATCTTCGGCGGAGGACTCGAACTGAGCACCGACACCGTCGGTCTGCTGTACGGCACTATCGGCGTTGCCTTTCTCCTGCTTGGCGGCATCCTGGGCGGTATATACATCTCCAAACACGGACTCAAACGCTCGTTATGGCTCATGGCAGCTGCCCTGACCTTACCGAGTTTCGTATATTGCTATCTGAGTATGGCTCAACCCGAGTCTCTGTGGATAATCGGTAGTGCGGTCAGCTTTGAGAACTTCGGTTACGGCTTCGGTTTCACGGCGTATATGATGTATATGATGCATTTCTCCGAAGGCAAATACAAGACTTCGCACTACGCCATCTGCACGGCGTTCATGGCGCTGTCGATGATGATCCCCGGATTTATCGCCGGCGCACTGGAGATGGCAGTCGGTTATTCCGCTTTCTTCTGGATTGCCAACGCTTGCAGCATAACTACCTTTGTAATCACCTATTTCGTCTATAAAAAATTATGAATTGGAAACGTATCATCCCGGACGCAATCACATGTTGTAACTTGCTTTGCGGCTCGATAGCCGTTTATCTGGCTACCCAAGGAGCCTTTAACTGGGCTTTCGTCTTTATCCTAGGCGGTGCATTCTTCGATTTCTTCGATGGCATGAGTGCGCGTCTGCTCAAGGCACCAAGCCCCATCGGCGTACAACTGGACTCGCTGGCTGACGATATCACCTTCGGTCTCGCACCCGCGATGATGCTTTTCTGTTACCTGCTCCCTGTCCTCGGCTGGTGGGCAGGTCTGGCGTTGCTGATGGCGGCTTTCTCCGCGCTGCGACTCGCTAAATTCAACGTCGATGAACGTCAGCACGACTCCTTCATCGGCCTCGCCACACCGGCGAATGCCATCTTCTGGGGCGGCTTATGCTGCTTACCCATCTCCGTCATCGCCTATGATTGGATGGGTTGGTGCCTCATCGGACTGTCGCTCCTCAGCTGCTATCTGATGAATGCAGAGATGCCTTTCTTCGGATTCAAGAACGTCAAGCAGCAGAGAATAGAGGTGCTCTCGTTCCTCATCGGATGCGTTATTCTCATCGCTTTCTGCGTAATCAAAGCGATTGTGAACAAGCATATCGAGTTCGCCCTTTTCAGCGGAACGGCTTGTATCCTCTGGTACGTCACGCTCAATATCCTCTTTGCGCTGGTCAGAAAAGAATAAACACCAATCATCGATTGTCAGCATACCATGAAAGCAAAATTATCTCTTCTCATCCTTCTTTTCTGCTCCGTCACGATGACGGCAGAGACCTACTCGATTGTGTTCAAAAGCGGCAACGGTAGCAGTGACTCGGGAACGAATGTGAACGAGTTGACCAAAATCATTCTCAGCGCCACGGACAATTGTGTAGAGAGTGTGGTTACAGCCAACAACATCTACAATGCCGGTTCGGGAAAAGGTATCAAGGGCGGTAAAAGCAGTGCAAAAGGCGAACTGACCATCCGGCTCAACACCGCCTACGCTATAAGCACCATGACCGTTTACGCCGCTTCCTATCCCCATAAAAACGACACAGCGTCCGGAAGAGGTATCTCGGTATGCGGAAAGGACCTGATATGGGAACCCAATCACAAAGCGGAACTATTCTCCTACACCATCCAAATTGACTCCACGCTCAGCGACATTTCTATTGCCGCCAAAGTAGCGTCGAATAACCGCTGGTATGTGCAAAAGATAGAATTCGAAGCCCCCGACCCGCTACCCAACACAGCCGTGTTCGAGATGCCCTATATGGTGGATTTCGGTAGCGTACCGGTGGAAGCAGGTGAGGTGTCGGAAGACGTAGTGAGCATCAACGTCCTCGGCAAGCACGTCGTGGAGCATATCCATCTGTCGCTCAAGAGCGGTACCGTTTTCTCCCTCAGCGAATATGACCTGCCTGCCCAAGGAGGCGAAGTGGACATCGCTTACAGCCTTTCTTTCACAGGCACCGTGCATGACACGCTCTATGTGAGCGGCATAGGAACAGACCAAACACCCGTTACCCAAACGATGCCATTCAAGATATCGGGCTACGCGTACACACCGCCGGCTTATACCTTGGACACCACACGCATGGCTGTCGGTTCTATGCCCGGCGATTACTACCAATACGCACAACACACTGCGGACTCTACGCTCAAGAATCATTTGAGTTACATCATCTGCTGTGGAAAACGATATCGGTACGGCAGCGGTTCGCACAGGTCGTGGGATGCTTTCTTCTCTACCGACCGCGATACGCTGACCAACGAAGTGCTCGATATGTACTCCAACAATGTCCGTTATTTTAACCCCGCAAACCCAACGACCAGCGTAGCCGGCTTTGACATCGAGCACATGTTGCCAAAATCATGGTGGGGAGGCGATGTCAACCCTGCTTACTGCGATATCTTCCATCTCGTTCCGGGGGACGCGTCTGCCAATCGCAGCAAATCCAATCATGCTCCGGGTGTACCTGCCGACTCGTCCTTCTTCAACGGCTCGTTCGCCACAGGACGGGACACTATTCACGGCTTGACACGCGTCTTCTGTCCTGCCGATGAATACAAAGGCGATTTTGCCCGCGCCTATTTCTATATCGCTACCTGTTACGGCGATTCGCTTCAATGGGTAGAGAAAGGCGAACCCGCTCAAGCGATGACCAACAAAGGATGGCAGGAGTTTCTGCCGTGGTTACGCGACCTGCTGCTCGAATGGCATCGTCTCGACCCGGTAAGTCAGAAAGAATTGAACCGAGCGGTTGAAGTCAACAAGATCCAAGGCAACCGCAATCCGTTTATTGACTACCCGGAATTGGCAGAATATATTTGGGGAAACAAGCAGGGCGAGGAAGTGGACTTCTACACGCTCGTTCAGAGTTATGGAGATCCGTATAACGACCAACCCGAGCAGGGAATCGACAATACTGCCGTTCGACCGTCCGCACGCAAAGAAATACGCGACGGACAACTGGTGATTATTCGAAATTCTACCATTTATACGCCTTTAGGACAGGCGATACGTTAAGTGTGTCAATTTTTCCACATTTATCGCGAAATAGTGCACGCGCGCGTGAAAGTTTTTTTGTAACTTTGCACCCGATTTGGTAAGTACACATTTAACACATCAAATAAAATGAAAAAACAACTCTTTTATTCCCTTCTCTGCTGTCTGCTGACGGTGCCGGCAATGCGTATCCACGCAGATGTGGTGGACGAGGGACAATCTACCGAAGGCAAAGATTTCTGGGTTACGTTCATGCAGGCGGACCAAGATCCGAACAACGAACTGACACTATCTCTTTCTATTTCTTCTCGAGAGGATTGCCAGGTAACTATCTCGAATCCGTTTACCGGCTATTCGGAGAACATCGCTGTGACGGCAAACGACATGAAGCTGGTTGAGCTCTATTCCGGCAATGTGCTGGTCAACAATGCCCGTTCGGCAATGGCTAATACCGGCAAAGTGTGCTATGCGGTCAACTCGGAGATGGTCGATACTTGCGCCTTGCATGTGACTGCGACTGCGAACATATCCCTTTTCGCAACGAACTACAAGAAAGCCACTTTCGACGCCACCAATGTGCTGCCAACGGCTTCCCTTCTGGACGAATATGTCATCCAGACCTACACGCCTTCCGACCACGGAGGTGTTTCTTCTACGCAGGGTTCGCATTTCGCGATTATTGCTGCTGAAGACAATACCATCATCGATTATTGTCCGACGGAAGAGACGATGGCTATCTCTGCTGCCAAGGCTGCTTATGCGTTCTCCGGCGGTGCCGGCATGACACCCGAAGAGATTGCGCTGGCTATGTGGCAGGTTGGCGACACGCTTCATTCGCCGGCATTGATGGAGGGACAGGTTTATTATGTATGGACGGGCAAGAAGGACAACACGGCGGGTGACCTCTCCGGCACGTATGTCAAAGCGCGTGACGAGAAGAAGATTGCGGTCTTCCAGGGCTGTCCGCATACCAACATCCCGTACCAGACCAAGGAACGCGACCATATTTTCTCGCAGGCGATGCCTACCAAATACTGGGGTAACACATTTGTGTTAACCACTTCGGCGGGACGTCACAAAGACTACGTTCGTATCCTGGCGCTGAACGATGGTACAGAGGTTCGCATCAACGGAAACCTCGTTCACACCTTTGATTTCGTCAACTCTGACAAAAAACAATACTGGGAGTTCATCATCGGAGACCAGGGCACCTATGCACAGGATGGTAGTTGCATCGTGACCACCTCTTGTCCGTGCGCAACGCACTTGTTCCTCGCTTCCAAGAAAGCGGACAATGTCAATGATGGAGACCCTGCGATGCTATGGGTGAACCCGATTGAACAACAGATAGACCAAGTGACTTTTGCTACTTATTCCAGCAAAAACGGAACCACTGCTCACCATGTGAACGTTGTGACGGACCAACCGAATTTGATGACCCTTGACGGCAATTCTATCGCCGCTCAGTTCAAGCCGGTAAGCGGTTCGACCACCTACCACTACGCACAGGTTGACCTCGGCAACACCGCTACTTCCCATACCCTCAAGAGTGACGGCTCGAACTTCATCGCCCATGTGTACGGCTTTACTTCCAATGAGTCTTATGGTTATTCTGCCGGTGGCGCTACGAAGCCGCTGACGCAATATATCACCATCAACGGTCAGATTTTCACACCGGATAGCGAGAACACCCTTTGCGGCGAAGATACGATTAAGTTTGCCTGCGTACCGGACTACGAGTACACAAAGATTGTTTGGAACTTCGGCGATGGTTCGCCTATCCGCGAGATTCCGTATGAGGACCGACACATAGACTCCATTGTGCCTCACTACTACACCGCTTCCGGTTCATATCCTGCTTATGTGCTCATTTATCGCGAGAGCAGCCATGTATGCGCAGGACAAAACGCCGTTGATAGTATTCCTATCACCGTTACCATCGGTCGTTACCAGTTCGCGATTGAAAATATTGAGATTCCTTGTCCCGAGGACGGAAAAGCCTATATCGGCAAGATTTTCTATAGCAATGAGGGACATGTCAATCTCCACGGAGACAATGTAACCGTAGAGTTTGATGCCGTTGCCAAAGCCGATGGTTTCAAGGACTCCGAGTTGGAAATAACCGATACGTATTTCCAGATTAACATTCCTGTGACAGCGAAACCGGATACAGAATATGGTATCCATCTCGTGATTGTATCGGATTGCGGAGGAGCAGATACTACGATGCACTTTATGATTAATTTTGATAAAGATGTTATCTCGCAGCGCTATGACAACGTGCTTGGTCTGCTTGCCAGCAGTTTTGAGGGCAAAGAACTGAGCGACTATCAGTGGTACCGCACTTCGGACAGCACGGCTATAGCTGGTCAGGTTTCCGCGAACCTCAATTTCTATGACCTGCCTTACGGCGGTGATATTAACGACACCTATTACGTCTGCTTCACTATCAACAAAGGTCAAGCCGATGAAGTGAAGACTTGCGCTTGCGCAAAAGCATTCAATGTGGATGCCACCCAACATCAGTTTGACAACAATCCGGACAATATCCAGATTACTGCCACCTATATGGTGGACGGCGATGTGGTGTTCGTCAATGCCGACTGGAAAGGGAAGACGGATATCGAGTGCTATGCGCAATGGATTAACGTACAAGGACGTATCTACAATAACCAAAACTATAACATCCCTAACGGTGGTTGTACCATTGAGACGCCGAAGGAAAATGGTCTTTACCTGCTCCGCGTAGTGACCGGCAAGGGCCGTCGTAGTTTCAAATTCATGATTAACAAATAAACTAAGAGGAGGACACACAAATGAGAAACGTATTTCAAAACATACTGATTGCAAGCCTTGTTCTTAGTTTAAACTGCGCACCTTTAGCCGTTTATGCTATGCCGGAACCTGTTCCTGCAACCCAGACGGACAGGCAGAAAGCAGCGGCGCAGAAAGCAAAAGAAGCGGAGAAACGCAAGAAAGAGCAAGCGAAAATTAAAGCGCAACGCGAGAAACAGAAGGCTGCTGAAGCCAAGAAACGCGAGGCGGACAAAAAGAAAGCCGCGGCGGCCAAAGAAAACGCCAAGAAGCAGGCTGAACGCGACAAAGCGGCAGACGAACGCGCTAAAGTAGCGCAGGAACGTCAGGAAGCGCAGGTTCGCAAAGCGGCTGAAGAGCAAGCTAAAGAAGAGAAAGCCAAACGCGACTACGAGAAATATCAGGAGAGTCTGGAGAACCCCAAAACGGAAGTTATCTCGTACTTCAATCTGGGTCTGCGTCTCGGTTATGCCGCGATGATGGATAAGTTTAACAACGCCTATATGGGTGCCGGCACGCTCAACCAGAGCAATGCACTCCAGCAACTCAAAGGTGGTCCCGGCGCTGGTCTGAACGTAACCTACAACCTCGAATACGGACATTTCCTTTTCGAGACAGGTCTGGACTTCCGCTTCCTCAACTCCACCTCCGCGTATGGGCTGACGGCTACGCGCTTTGACCATCAGTACAATGCCACCTATGATTACCTCTTTGATAATCTTCGCGAGACGCGAAACATGCTGGGCATAGGTATTCCGGTTATGTTCGGTGCGCAGTTCAGCCGC
This sequence comes from uncultured Bacteroidales bacterium, assembly GCA_902778935.1. GTDB lineage: Bacteria > Bacteroidota > Bacteroidia > Bacteroidales > Paludibacteraceae > Colicola. Next base: position 17,245 of record CACYZT010000016.1, on the reverse strand, counting down.
TATTTCTTCCTCGTCGGTGCCAAACTGCACTACGACCTGCCCATGGGTTACAGCCATAAAGGTCAGTACGATATCGTAGTCAATGACCCTGCTCTTCTGGAGCCTTACGGACTGGGAATCAAGGACTTAAATGGCAACACGGACCAGAAGATGGTCTTCAAGCCGATAGACCTCAGCGTAGCTGCCGAAGTGGGTATTGACCTCGATGAGTGGTTGCAGGCACAGCCGGACAAGAAGAATGCAAGAAAAGTGAAGCCGGGGCAACGTCTGCCTTTTGGCAAGGAGCATGTACACTACCGTCTTTCCCTCTTTGCGGAATACGGTGTACTCAACACCAACAATACTCCGGCTCTCAAGCCCGTTGCTTTCGACGGACAGAACGTAGAGGTGGACCATACCAACACGCTGCTGGCGATGAATGGAGACACCAAACTGAACAACCTCTTCGTGGGTGCCAAATTTGCTATCCAGTTCGAGGTACCGGGTAAGAAAGCGCGTCCTGTGCCGCCTCCCGCATCGTACGCTATCTACAGCATCGTGGATGCAGAGACGAATGAGCCTATTCCGGCTGCTGTCATCAATGCGTACGGAACAAACAATAACAAAGTTATTGCCCGTGAGAAAAACATCGGTCCGAAGGGCTTGCGTCAGAAACACGCACTCGGAGCCTACTCCGTGGAAGCGAAGGCTGAGGGTTACTACGATGCTAAGCAGACCTACTCTATTGAAGAGGTGGGTAGCACCGAATATGTTACTATCGCTATGCGTCACCGCCCTGTCTTCCGTATTCGCGTGACGAACAAAGAGACAGGCGAACCTGTTCCTTCTACTGTTTCTATCAATCGTACGGGCGTCAAGGAGCCGGTTTACAGCCTTGTTACCGATTCGATTACCGGCGTAGCACGTCAGATGATGGCGGAAGGTCCGCGTTACAGTCTACATATCGTCCAAATGGGTTACGACCGCGTGGATATCATGATTCCAAACATCGGCGACTCGATGAATATCCAGTTGTCGCCGGTTAAGAAAGGTGAGGTATTCATCGTCAAGAACCTGCATTTCGCGACCAACAAGACGCGTATCCTTTCGTCTTCGGAAGAGGCGCTTAATGACCTATATATGTATCTCGCGCGTAATCCTGAAGTACGTATTAAGATCATTGGTCATACGGATAACGTAGGTAAAGATGCCGCAAACCAGAAGCTGTCTGACGGTCGTGCCAACGCTGTTATGAAAGACCTCATCGAGCGCGGTATTGCACCGGAGCGTATCCAAGCCGAAGGTCGCGGAGAAAGCCAACCGATTGATACCAACGACACCGAAGAGGGTCGTCAAAACAACCGCCGTGTAGAGATCGAGATTTTGTAAGGTAAAATAAGACATTTCCACGGGACCATCACGGGACCATGTCCCAAAATAGTTCCGATATAGAACACACGAAGAAATAACTTATCTATATGAAAAAACAATTTAAGTCACTATTGCTTGTAGCGATATTCGCGTGCACTACCCTCTCCGCATGGAGTCAAGCCTCAACGCAGGGAAAAGAGTTCTGGGTTAGTTCGTCGCTCGTTTGTTCGCCGGACAAGGCTACACCTACTCCCTACATCGCTGTCTCTGCGGAGAAAGCCTGTACCGTAACCATCCAAGGTGGCGTGGGCAATGCCATCAACATCGTTCAGAATGTCGCAGCCGGTTCGTGGAATGAGTTTGGCAATAATTCAAAACCTGAACAGAAAAATCCTCAGGCCGGCTTGATTAACGTGCATATGGACGCGTCCAAATGGTATCCGACGAATATGAACGATGCCAATAACGTCTCTACCCTGGTGGCGACGCAAAAGAATATGTATGGTTTGCATGTCACGGCCACAGAGAATGTCTCCGTTTATGTAATCTTGAGTTCCCAGCACTCGATGGACGCAAGTAACATCCTACCGATGACTGCCCTTGGTAGCGAATACTACACACAGGACTACTGGTCGAAGGTGAAAAGCGGTTTTGACAACGCAGTCGGCTTGACTACTATCCTTGGTACCGAAGACAATACGCAGATTGACATTACCCCGAACGGTGATACGTTTGACGGATGGGTAAGTGGTTCCACCCACCCGATTACGCTCAACAAAGGTCAGACCTACTATCTGATCACAAAAAAAAGCGATCGACTCGCCGGAACTCATATATTGGCTAAGAATGGTAAGAAAATCGCCGTCTATTGCGGTGTTCCTATTACCAATCTTCCTACCGGCATCGCTGCGCGTGACTGCTTATTTGAACAATCCATGCCAATAGAGTACTGGGGAACACAGTTCATCGTGACCCGATCGCTTGAGAAAGATGGAAATCTCATTGGCATAACTGCCACTCAAAATAACACAAAAATCAAAGTGGACGGCTATGTACAAGCATCTATCAATGAAGGTGAAACATATTATATCATGCTTCAGGGTACATATGACCCAAATGGAAACAATGCAGGTGAAAGTCCGATAAACTTAGTGTTAACACAAGATGCTGCGTATATTGAAACCTCCTGCCCATGTGCTGTCTACAGTTATGATACTGGTAACGGATATAGGGGAAAGAATGGCACTGAATTAGTAACAAGAGGAGGAAAGGACGATTATCTTGGCGACCCTTCATCCGTTTGGGTTTCGCCTATCCAGCAGAAAATCGGTAAGATTACATTCGGTACTTGCTATACATCCAAGACGAAAGACCATTTCCTCAATGTGGTAACCGAGACGGCTACTTGCAAAAATACGAAATTGACCGCCATTTATGGTGCTACCCAGCTGGACAAATCCAGTTTGCTGACATGGCAACCGGTTCCCGGCAACCCAATTTATTCGTACGCACGCGCCAAAATCGGCGATGCGAACACTTCGCAATTCAGCGTCTTCCGTCTGGAGAACGCTAAAGGTTTCATCGCTACGATTTATGGTAACGGTGAGGACGAGAGTTATGCCTACTCTGCGGGTTCGGCTGCCGTAGAAATGGGTATTAACGTAAATGGCGTTACTTTCACGGACGGATACCGCAGCGATGAGAAATTCTGTATTGCAGACTCCGTCGCTTTCGATGCCGCTATCGGTACCGACGAAATCAAGCGTGTGGACTGGGAGTTCGGAGATGGAACTACCCTCTTCAACGGACCTATTCAGACAATGCACCAGTACGCCGCACCGGGTTGGTATGACGTCACAGCTACTCTCTTCGGTCGTCAGATTTGTACGGACGACCCCGAAGTGGAATTAGGAACTATTTCGTTCACCTTCCGTATTTGGCGTCCGGATACCGTTATCGGTGGCGCAGTACACGAGTGTATCACGCTCGCTGAATGGGAGGCAGATCCGGTAGGAAGCGCAGAGAAACTGGCGAACGGCGCCAACGACACCTTGCCGCAAATCAATTGTTATGACGACGTGAAAATCAATCTCGTCAACTACGGTAAAGAGACGGTAGATACGCTCGATACTATCGTCAGACAAGATGTAGCTATCGGTTATAACGGTCAAACCTATTATGACGATGCGAATGTAGAAGATACGCTCATCAATGAATACCGTTGTAACCACTATCGCCGCTATTTCGTGCATGTGAAGCATTGTCTGAGTATGACCGTCAATAGTGCTAATCTCCATGCTTGTCCGACCGGAGGCGACGATGGCGATATCTATCTGACCTACGACAAACCCAAAGGCGAGATTGCGGTGGCTTACTTCGAAGTGCCGAACCTGATAGCAAAAACGCAGGTAACGGTAGAACCGTTGGACATCGTCCTGCCTACCCGTTCTATTACCATGCCGGGTAACTATCATGGTACATTAACCGTAGAGGACGACAATGATTGCGACCCGAAGGTATTCCCGATTGACTTTACCATCAACTATCCGAGCGATATCTTCAAGTATAAATTCAACAATGTGCTCGCAGTCTATAAGTCCGGATTTGGAGGCAATACCGGTTTCACCTTCACGGGTTACCAGTGGTACTGTAACGGCAAACCTATTCCGGGTGCCACGGAAGCGGTTTATCACACCGACAGTGCGTTCAACTACAATGATATCTATTATGTTGAACTCACTACCCCGGATGGCGTTACCATTCCTTCGTGCGCTCAGCATATAGAATCGGTTCCGGATTATACGCCGCAACCTGCTCCCGCACCGGCTAAGAAGATGATTATGAACCGTCAGATGGTTATCCAGCGCGGAGAAGAGATATACGATATCTACGGACAGAGAATACAATGATGAAACAGTTGTTTCGACACAATGCTGTCTTTATCACGCTAAGCCTAATACTCCTCGCAGTATTGGGCTTAGCCCTTTTATGCATTCCGAAAGCCGAGTTGCATCTTCTGCTGTGCGACCGACACACGCCCGCACGCGATATATTCTATAGATATTATACGCAAATCGCGGAATGGCTTCCTTACGTCATCTGCGTAGCGTTACTGCTCTTCAGTCGTGTCGGAAATGGTGTTTTTGCCTCTTCATGCATGATCGTCTCTGCGCTGACGACGCAACTATTCAAGCATATCATCAATGCTCCGCGACCGGTTACATGGTTTGCTGCCAATATGCCGGATGTCCAACTACCGCTTGTCGAAGGCGTGAGAATGAATTACTGGTTTTCCTTCCCTTCCGGACACACGACTTCGTTCTTTGCTCTGTTCTTTGCCCTCAGTATTCTTGCATCGCAAAACTACTCGCAGACGAAAACGAACTTGCTGCAAGTCATCCTCTTTATACTCGCTACGCTCGGTGGGTACAGCCGGATTTATCTAAGCCAGCATTTCGCTGCGGATGTGTTTGCAGGCATACTTGTCGGCACGCTGATTTGTGTTCTCTGTTACGTCGTTTTGTACCGCTATGAGGACAAAAAATGGTACAATTATCGTATTTTTGGTCGTAAAGAGGCTAAAAATACAAAAAAATGAGGGGTAAACTGCATTTTTTTTCAAAAATATTTGGTCATATCAAAAAAAAGCAGTACCTTTGCACCCGCTTTTGAAAAACAAGGCACTCGTACTTAGCAAGAGGGCGTTTAGCTCAGCTGGTTTAGAGCATCTGCCTTACAAGCAGAGGGTCTGCGGTTCGAATCCGTAAACGCCCACACAAAAGAGGACACCAAATGGTGTCCTTCTTTGTTGTAGAAGGCACTTTGACCTTCTTATTGCAGATGCTTACTTCGTATCGTAGTGCACTACTTCATCTTGTATTGTACGAAAGCTTCGATGGCTTCGTAGTCGGCAAGACCGAGACGCGCGTACAGTTCGGCGGTCGCATGATTACGGTCCTCGGCGCGTTGCCAGAACAGACGCTCGTCATTGCCCATGAACGGCGCAGACTCCATTTGGCTCTGATGCTTGAGAATGGTGTTTCGTTTGAATCGCAACTCCTCCGGCGACATCGGAACAGCCATTTCAATCAAGTCCACCTCCCATTCCATCCATGCACCACGGTACATCCAAATACGGCAATCTTTGAGCCACTCATCCCACGCCTTCGTATGACGCAATTCATCCAATGCCGCTAACACGGCATCGAGGCACACGCGGTGGGTGCCATGAGGGTCTGCCAAGTCGCCGGCAACGAACATCTCGTGCGGTTTGATTTGCTCAAGCAGTTCACGAACGATTGTACAATCGGCCTCCGTTAACGGACCTTTCTTGATTGTTCCGGTCTCGTAGAACGGCAGATTGAGGAAGTGAATATGGTCAGTAGGAAGTCCCATGTGGCGACAGGCAGCAGTAGCTTCGCCGCGACGGATAAGCGCCTTTAGATCAAGGATTTCTCGCGTATCCTGGTCTCCTATTTTCTCATCGCGGAAGAAATGCATGTACTCGTCGTATTTCTTATTTACCGGTTCTTTGCCTGCGCCTAACAGACCAAGTTGGCCGTACCCTTTAAGGAAATCCATGAAGCGAACGACTTCATCGTCGCAAACGGCAATACAACCGCTTGTCTCATACGCCACATGTACATTGTGTCCCTGCTTAATCAGACGCGCAAATGTTCCGCCCATAGAAATCACATCATCGTCCGGGTGAGGCGAGAAAATAAGCACATCTTTCGGGTACGGTTTGGCGCGTTCGGGACGATTCGAGTCGTCTGCATTGGGTTTACCTCCCGGCCAACCGGTAATGGTATGCTGCAAGTCGTTGAAAACCTTAATATTGCAGTTATACGCAGACTCAAACCGCGTGATAAGTTCATTCAGGCCGTAGTCGTTATAATCTTTGTTGGTCAGTTTGAGAATAGGTTTGCCTGTCTGCTGGCAGAGCCAAACAACGGCTCGGCGGATGAGTTGGTCATCCCAATCGCAACCCGTCACAACCCAAGGCGTCATAATACGTGTGAGCTGCGAGGCTGCGCTCAGGTCAAGCATCACACGTGCGTTCTTATGTAACTGCAGGGCGGAGGCAGGGCAAGAGGAGTCTACGCGTACTTCTACTGCTTCCCGCACAATGCCTGCCTTATGTTCGCCCCATGCCACGAGCATGATTTCCTTCGCGTGACGAATGGTATCTATACCCATCGTGATTGCACTCACAGGCACCTGATCAATCGAGCCGAACATGATTTTCGCGTCCTCCTTGGAGTTGTTGTCCAGCAGGACAAGTCGCGTGAGCGAGTTGAAGGACGAACCGGGTTCGTTGAAGGCAATATTACCGCAGCGACCGACGCCAAGCAGCAGAAAATCTATTCCTCCGGCAGCCTTGATGCTCTGCTCGTATTCCTGGCAGAACGGCATAATCTGCTCCTTTCGCATATTCCATGGAATAGAATGTATATTCTCCGGCAGTATATCCACATGGTCGAGCAGCAGGTTATGTAACTGAGCCTGGTTGCCGAGTTTGTTATCCGCGAGCGGATAATACTCATAGAGGTCAAAGAAAACGACATTTCTGAAACTCAATCCTTCCTCACGGTGCTTGCGGACGAGTTCGGCGAAGATATCACGCGTCGAACGACCTGGTGCAAAAGAGACAACATAGGGCTGGAACAACTGTTGGCGCTGCCTGATTTGCTCTGCGATATAATTCGCCACTGATGCGGAGCCCGCGCGCGCGTTCTCATAAATAGTTACCGGTAACTGCTCCATACGCGTTACACGGCTCTGCTCAAACACGTCCTCCGGACAATACAGACGACGCGACACTCTGCTTAACGAAATCTCCGAACTTAAATTTGTTTTCATAGACTTTTCAATTTGGCATACAAAATTACTGCTTTTTGCCGATATGACCAAATAAATTTATAATTTTTTTGAATTTTCTTGCATATGTCGGAAAAAAGCAGTAACTTTGCACGTTCATATCAAATAGTAAATCGTCAAATCATACATGTTTTTATGATTTCATTTCTGATAGCATTAGTGCTGCTGGAGGTAGGGTTCTTTACCTACGGAGTGTTGGTAGAAAAGATTTTTGGGGTTGAGCCGGACCGTAAGACGCCCGCGTTGACCAAGCCGGACGGAGTGGACTTTGTGCCCATGGCGCCATGGCGTATTTTCCTGATTCAGTTTCTTAACATCGCCGGCCTTGGTCCGATATTCGGTGCTATTATGGGTATTTTCTATGGTCCTGCAGCCTTTCTATGGATTGTATTCGGTACTATCTTCGCCGGTGGTGTACATGACTACTTGAGCGGAATGCTCTCTATTCGCAAAGGTGGTGCTTCGCTTCCGGAGATTGTGGGTGACGAGTTGGGCAAGCATACGAAGAAATTCCTCCGTATTCTGAGTCTGGTACTGCTCATTTTGCTGACGACTACGTTTTTGAGCGGTCCGGCTACCTTGCTGCAAGGTTTGGATAGTTTGCAAGCTATTCCTTACCACGGGCATGTTATTCCCATCGCTTGGGTTCTCATCATATTCTGCTATTACGCGTTAGCGACCGTCCTGCCGGTGGATAAGCTGATAGGTCGTTTCTACCCTATTTTCGGTGCTATATTGCTGTTTATGGGTTTGGGCATCATGGTGGTGATGCTCGGCTGGCACAGCAGCGAGATGCCGGAGGTTTTTGACGGTTTGCACAACCGCCAGACGAACGGTTTGCCGCTCTTCCCAATGATGTTTGTAAGCATTGCTTGCGGCGCTATCTCGGGTTTCCACGGCACGCAGAGTCCTATCATGGCGCGATGCATAACGAATGAGCGTCAGGGCCGCTGGATATTCTACGGCGCGATGGTGGCAGAAGGTATCTTGGCGCTTATTTGGGCTGCAGCAGCAGGCACTTTCTTTGCTAATCCGGAAGAAGGAGTGTACGGCATTGACGGTCTGCAGGCTTTTGCTGCTCAACATCCGGGCGAGAATATCGCTGCGCTGGTGATTGACAAGGTCAGCCGTAGTTGGTTAGGCAAAGTAGGCGGTATATTGGCTATCATCGGAGTGATTGCTGCTCCGATTACGAGCGGCGACACGGCGTTACGCAGTGCACGTCTGATTGTAGCGGATTTCATGCACATGGACCAACGACCGACACCTCACCGTCTGGAGATTGCTTTACCGCTGTTCATATGCGTTTTCGGTTTGGTGTTTGTTGATTTCAACGTCATTTGGCGTTATTTCGCTTGGACGAACCAGACGCTGGCATGTTTCACGCTTTGGGCCGGTACGGTGTGGCTGTTCAAGAAAGGACACCAGAACGCTTCGCCCATCATCGAAAACCGGAGTAAAATGGACAGGTTCGGTTTTCTGATAGCACTCATTCCGGCGCTGTTCATGACGATGGTTTGCACCAGTTACATCCTCATTGCACCGGAGGGCTTCGATTTGCCGATTGAGCAACGATGGATAGGTTATGTAGTGGCCGGTATAGTGACCTTCGTTTGTTTAGATATATTCTTCCTTTGGGCTAAAAGACACAAATGATTACAGACGCACGTTATATTATCTCAAGTCCGGACGTGAAGGACTGTCCTCCGAGCACACTGCCGGAATATGCGTTCATCGGGCGAAGCAATGTGGGCAAGTCGAGCCTTATCAATATGCTGTGCCATAATCCGAAGCTCGCCAAGACCAGTCAGAAACCGGGCAAGACGTTGCTGATCAATCATTTCTTAGTGCAAAGCACAGACCGCTTCGCTGAAGGACAAAGCCAAGAGTGGCACTTGGTGGATTTGCCGGGTTACGGTTATGCGCAGGCAGGGCAGAAACAGCGAGAGGCGCTCAAAAAAATGATTGAACGGTACTGCCTGCTCCGCGAACAACTCGTGTGCCTGTTTGTGCTCATTGACTGTCGCCACGAGCCGCAGCAGATTGACGTGGCGTTCATCAACTGGTTGGGCGAAAACGGCGTGCCGTTTGCGATTGTGTTTACCAAAGGCGACAAATTGGGCAAAGTACGGTTAAGCGAGAATGTAGAGGCTTACAAGGCGCGGCTGTTAGAAGAATGGGAAGAGTTACCGCCGGTATTCGTGACGAGTTCAGAGACCGGATTAGGCGGAGAAGAGCTTACGTCTTACATCGAAGGGCTCAACGTAAGGGTTAATGGTTAATAGGAAATCTTAATAATCGTGTATATTTTTGCATCCGTAATTAGTCCGCATTGCCTCCGGTAAGACTCCGAGATTATACCGAACACGTATAAATGAGTAGAATCTTAAAAATAGTAAACTTTTTGTTGCTGTGCGCATGCAGCGTTTTTTCGTACGCGCGCACGGCACGCGTGTACGGGTATGTGGTGGACCAGGACAATGTAGGCATTGAGTTGGCGAACGTGGTGGTACTGAATACGGACCAGCCGATAGGTACGGCGACCAACAAAAACGGGTTTTACGAGTTGCTGTTAGACGAAGCAGACACGGTGACACTATCCTACTCGATGATTGGTTATACGACGGTTCAGCAACGTATCTTCGACGTGCGCGACGTGCTTAATATCAATGTTCAACTGCTGACGGACGAGCAGGTACTGACGGAGATTGAGGTGCGCGGTATTAAGCGGACGCAAGGTACGATGGATTATATCGATGCCGGTACGACGCGCGTCATGCCGGACGCGACTGGCGGAAGTATCGAAAGTCTGCTGATTACCTTTGCCGGTGTGAGCCAAACCAACGAACTGAGCAGTCAGTACAACGTACGCGGCGGTTCGTTCGACGAGAACTCCGTTTATGTGAACGGCATTGAGGTTCACCGGCCGTTGTTGATACGAAGCGGGCAACAGGAAGGACTGAGTTTCGTCAATCCCGAGATGGTGGAGAATGTGAGTTTCTCTGCCGGCGGGTATAGCGCCAAGTACGGCGATAAGATGTCCTCGGTATTGGATATTACCTACAAGCGTCCGCAGGCATTCGAAGCCAGTTTGAGTGCCAGTCTGCTGGGTGCGCACCTCTATGTGGGTCACGGAGACAGCACGTATTCGATGATGCACGGCTTGCGTTACAAGACCAGCAAATACATGCTCGGCGGACTAAGTACCGCCGGCAATTATCAGCCGACATACATTGATTATCAGACGTTTATCACTTGGAATGTACAAAGTAGAAAGTCGAAAGACCGCATCAAAGCCGCTCAAAGCGACAAGGGGAAATGGACGATGTCGTTCTTGGGCAATGTAAGCCAGAACGATTACCGCTTCACGCCGGACAGTCTAAGCGAGAGTTTCGGCGGTCAGAACGCCAAACATCTGAGCATCTACTACGACGGTCAGGAGAAAGACCGCTTTCTGACGGCCTTCGCGGCATTGAGCGCGAATGGAGAATTCAAACTTCAGAATTCAAAATTAAAGATTGGTTTCGACCTGTCGGGTTTCTATACCAATGAGCGGGAGAATTTTGACATCACGGGTGAATACGTCCTTTCGCAAGGCGGCGATGAGGCGGCGAGTGGCAATCAGCAGACCGAGCAGGTTGACCCATCCAAGCCTTCGTCGATGTTAGGTACGGGTATATTCCACCAGCATGCCCGTAACAGTCTGGAAGCGGGTGTTATCACGCTTGCACATTCGGGTTCGTGGGTTCGCGACGCCAACACGCTCTCTTGGGGTGTGAGCGGTCAAGCGGAACTGATCAAAGATGCTATCAGCGAATGGGAATGGCGGGATAGCGCGGGTTACTCGATGCCGAACGACGGCACATCGATGGAACTGTGGTACGCGATGCGCGGAACGAGCGCTATGCGTACGGCGCGCGTACAAGCCTATATCCAAAACGAACATAAATGGCACACGAACAGCGGTCAATGGATTTTGACGGTTGGCGGTAGGTTGCAGTGGTGGAGCTGGAACAACGAAGTGCTTCCTTCTCCGCGTGCGAGCATCGAATGGATACCGGGCTGGAAGCGCGATTTCTGTTTCCGTCTGGCAACCGGTCTGTACTACCAGGCGCCGTTCTACAAAGAGCTACGCGATACAATAACGGATGAGATGGGTGTGACGCGAGTTCAGTTGAACAAAGACCTGCGTGCGCAGCGCTCGGTGCATGTAGTGTTAGGCGGCGATTACTATTTCCGCGCCTGGGGACGACCGTTTAAGTTCACCGCCGAAGGATACTACAAGTACATTGACCGAATGGAGAGTTATACGGTGGATAACGTGCGTGTACGCTACTCGGGCAAAAACGACTCGCAGGGTTATGCCGGAGGTGTAGACCTGAAGTTGTACGGCGAATTAGTGCCCGGCGCAGACAGTTGGATTTCATTCTCGTCGATGGTGGCACGTCAGCGGTTAACGACGAACGGAGCAAGCGCGGCATGGATACCCAGTCCGACGGAGCAACGGTGGAACTTCTCGATGCTCTTTCAGGATTATCTGCCACAGTTACCGCAGTTAAAATTTCATCTGAAGATGCAATTCGCGGAGGGACAACCCTTCTATGCGCCGCGTAACAACCAGGCGTGGGGACGGATGCCGATGTACAAACGTATTGACCTGGGTGCCACCTATGTATTCAATGCCCAGACGGCAAAGTTCATGCGTGCGCCGAGTGCCAAGCATGTCAAACAATGGGCGATACAATTTGAGGTATTCAACCTCGTGGGATGGAAGAATGTCAATTCCTATTTCTGGGTGGCGGACGCTTACGGCCAACAATGGGCAAGCCCGAACTACCTGACCGGCAGACGGTATAACCTCAAGATAACAGTGGATTTAAGATAATATGAAAGAAGAGTTAACACCGATGATGAAGCAGTTCCGGGATATCAAGGCTCAATATCCGGACGCGATGCTGTTGTTCCGTTGTGGCGATTTCTATGAGACTTATGCGGAAGACGCGGTGCGTGCAGCGAAGATACTCAATATCACGCTTACCCATCGCTCCAACGGCGGTAACAGTGCGTCGCAGCCATTGGAAATGGCAGGTTTTCCCTTCCATGCCCTCGATACCTATTTGCCGAAATTAGTGCGTGCCGGTCTGCGTGTGGCTATCTGCGACCAGTTGGAGGACCCGAAGTTGGCCAAGAAGCTGGTGAAACGCGGTGTGACAGAGTTGGTGACGCCCGGCGTGAGCTATTCTGACACGACGCTCACGCAGAAGGAGAACAATTGGGTGGCGTGCGTGCATTTTGAGAAACATACCATCGGTGTGGCTTTTCTGGATATATCTACGGGTGAGTTCGTAGCGGGCCAAGGAGATAGCGATTATATCGACAAACTGCTAACGAATTTTGCTCCAAAAGAGGTGTTGTATATGCGCGGACGCAAGGCAGACGTAGAGAACCTGTTCGGCACGAAATATTTCACCTTCGAACTCGAGGATTGGATGCTCGTTGAGTCAACGGCTCGCGAGCGATTACAGAAACTATGGGGCGTCAGTTCGCTCAAAGGGTTCGGACTGGACAAGATGCCGTTAGGCGTTACTGCCGCAGGCGGTATATTGATGTACCTGGACATGACGCAACACTTGCAGACAGGTCATATCCAGCATTTAAGCCGCATCGAAGAAGACAAATATGTTTGGCTGGACCGCTTCACGATACGTAACCTCGAGCTGACGGGCGGTCAGACCGCAGAGAGTACGACGCTCTACGATATCATCGACCGCACAATCACACCGATGGGCGGTCGTCTGCTGCACCGATGGCTGGCGTTCCCTCTCAAGGATGTACGTGCTATCCGTAACCGTCAGACGATCGTAGAGCATCTGTTCAAACAGCCGGAGGACCGCGAGTGTCTGCGCGAAGCGCTAACGCAGGTAGGTGATTTGGAGCGCATCGTGAGCAAGATTTCCACAGGTCGTATCGGTCCGCGCGAGATGGTACAACTCGGTCGAGCTCTCAAAGCCGTCAAGCCGGTCAAAACCATCTGCGGAGCGGCACGGGACAATGCATACCTGTCGCTGTTAGGCGAACAACTCGATCCTTGCTCTGAGATGCGTACGCGCATCGAAAGGGAGATAGTGCCCGACCCGCCTTTGGCGCAAGGACGACCGAACATCATCGCCCGTGGTGTGGATACCGAACTGGACGAGTTGCGCGCTATTCAGTCGGACGGCAAGGACTATCTGCTGCAAATCCAACAACGCGAGATAGAGCGAACGGGTATCCAGAGCCTGAAGGTAGGTTATAACAATGTCTTCGGTTACTACTTAGAGGTGCGCAACACTTACAAAGAGCAGGTACCAGCGGAGTGGATACGCAAGCAGACCTTGGTGAACGCGGAGCGGTATATCACGGAGGAACTGAAGGCCTATGAAGAAAAAATCACGACCGCCGAGGAGAAGATTCAAATCATTGAGAACCGTCTCTATCAGGAACTGATGTTAGCACTCTGCGAATGGGTGCCTCAGATGCAATTAGATGCGAATGTGTTAGCGCAGCTCGATTGTTTGCTGTCTTTTGCCACGGTGGCGGCGGAGAACCGCTATGTATGTCCGGACGTGAACGACAGCCTCGTCATCGACATCCGTCAGGGCCGTCACCCCGTTATCGAGCAACAGTTACCGCCCGGAGAGCAGTATATCGCCAATGACGTGCTGCTGGATAATAACGGGCAGCAGATTATCATCATCACCGGTCCGAATATGGCAGGTAAGTCCGCCCTACTCCGCCAGACGGCACTCATCGTGCTGTTGGCACAGATGGGTTCGTTCGTGCCGGCAGAGAGCGCGTCTATCGGTATAGTCGATAAGATCTTCACGCGTGTAGGGGCGAGCGACAATATCTCGTTAGGCGAGTCAACATTCATGGTGGAGATGAACGAAGCGGCTTCGATATTGAATAACCTGAGCGAGCGTAGCCTGGTGCTCTTCGATGAGTTAGGGCGCGGTACGAGCACCTACGACGGTATTAGTATCGCCTGGGCGATAGTAGAGTATATCCATGAGAACCGCGGTCATGCGAAGACGCTCTTTGCCACGCACTACCATGAGTTGAACGAGATGGAGAAGACTTTCGAGCGCATTCGAAACTATAATGTGTCGGTGCGTGAGGTGAACGGCAAGGTGATATTCCTGCGCAAGCTGGTTCGCGGCGGTTCGGAGCACAGTTTCGGTATTCACGTAGCCAAGTTGGCAGGCATGCCGGCGTCTATCGTGGAGCGCGCAACGCATATCCTCACTGATCTGGAGCACGCAGCAAAGAACGGCGAAATAGCCAAGCCTATCGAGCACATCGGCGAGACGCGCGAGGGCATGCAGTTGAGTTTCTTCCAACTCGACGACCCGGTACTGGAGCAGATACGCGACGAGGTGACAGCGCTCGATATCAATAACCTGACGCCCCTTGAGGCACTGAACAAATTATGGGAAATCAAACGATTAGTGGGAGGAAAATAAAATGAAAAAGCGTTACATTCTTCGGTCCGTGCTTATTGCCGTTGGCGTTGTGGCAGTACTGATTTCGGTCTTTGTAGCGGAGCAGTATTACCGCTGGCATATATGCAACTTCCGCGCCAAGGACGGAGAGCAGCACAGCTATAATATCTATGCGGGCGCGAGTATCGACTCGGTACTCAATCTGATACGCGAGGATTATGAGATCAGTTCGGAGACGGACCTGATGCTACATATGCGTTTTCTGGTGTTCAATGCGCCGGAACCGGGACATTACCGCTTTCCTGCACAGATAGGTGACCGCGAGTTGATAGAGCGACTCAAGTTCGGTTATCAGACGCCGGTACGCATCACATGGACGAACGCTATTCGCACACGTGAGCAGCTGGCAGGTAAGGTAACGACGCACCTTCAGATGGACAGCGTGACACTACTGCAATGTCTGGAAGACGAAGCGTTTCTCGAACCGTACGGCTTGAACAAAGAGACGAGCCGCTGTCTGTTTATCCCGAATACGTACGAGGTGTATTGGAATATCACGCCCAAGGGGCTATTCAACCGGATGGAGAAAGAGTATAACCTATTCTGGAATGAGCGTCGTCGCCACCAAGCGGACTCGCTCGGTCTGACACCGGTGGAGGTGGCGATAGTGGCGTCTATCGTAGAGAGCGAGAGCCGTAATCCTAAAGAACTGCCGCTCATCGCCAGTCTGTACCTCAACCGTCTGCGCAAAGGTATGCCACTTCAAGCCTGTCCGACGGTCATCTATGCGAACGGCGATTTCAAGCTCCGCCGCGTGCTGTACCGCCACTTGGCCATTGAGTCGCCGTACAACACGTATAAGAACCCTGGCCTTCCTCCCGGTCCTATCCGTTGTCCGAACGGCACGTCGATGGATATCGTGCTCAATGCGCCGGAGACGAATTACCTGTTTATGTGCGCGAGTCCGGAGTTGAACAACACGCATATCTTCTCTTCCTCGTACAGCAGCCACGCGAACGCGGCCCGTCAATACCGCCACACGATGGACACAACACATTGGGAGAAATGATTTGGGACAATAACGACGATATACGGCTGATTGAGTGCGAGAACAACGGTCGGGTTATCCAGCGACATTTGAACGAGTGCCGCGAGGAGAGGCGTCCGTACGTATTCGTGACGGGCACGATGACGGTCAAGCCGCTCAACCGACTGCTGGTACCGGTCTCGATGCTTGAAGAAGAGACCTACAAGGCGGAGATATGCACCTATCTGGCGCGTAAGACGGGCGCGCATATCATCCTGCTCAAGGCGCATGACTACGGTTCGCACGCGCAGCAGAACGTCAACCGCATCGTGACGCATATCAAAGCTGTTTCGGAGAAAAGCGGCGAGGCTATCTCGTACGAGGTGATAGAGGCGCGCAAGGACAGTTTTAAGTTGATGCAAGAAGCTGCGGAGCGTCAACGGGATTTTCGTCATGACCTGCTTATACTGACCGCGAGCCGTGATTACGGGTTGGATGATATCTTGTTCGGTCCTCCTGAAAGGCATGCTATTCGCAAATCGCTTGTACCGGTTATGTTAGTCAATCCACGTGAAGATTTATTTTCATTGTGCGACTAACGATACCTTTTTGTCAACTTAAATTAGCATTATTTAGAAATTTAACACTTTTTGGCGCAAATATTTGGTCATATCGTCAAAAAGCAGTACTTTTGCACCGTGTTTTTCATGGTATTAGATTTAAGGTTAAATGAAAAGATTGGGTTGTCGGGAGACAACCTGCTTTTTTTTTCTTTCGTAGGCATGCAGATGGCTACAAAAGTAAAAGTAGGACAACCTGCTTTTTTTATATAGAAAAAGCGCCTGATATGGCGCTTTTTCCTTTCCTACAGGCGGAGAGACGATTAGTCTTGCGACTCATCGTATTCGCGGCCACTGACGGTCAGAAACATCCGTATGCTCTGCCATGTGAGCGTTATAATTAAATTTGTGACGAGACATTTCTATTTCTTGCCAACCCTTTATAACCTCTTGTTCGTACTTTCTGTAACCATCCATTAAAATGCATATTGTAGGATTTGTAAGAAAGTTGTAATTTTGCAGCCGATTACAAATCCTAATTTTTATGCATATGAATAAAGAACAATTTTTAGAGATGTTGCAATCGCAACAAGCATCAGGTTTAAGCATTAAAGCTTACTGTCAAACCAATGGTATCTCCGTGTCCAACTTTACTAATTGGAAACGCAAGTATGTCCTCTATGCATCCAATCCGTCTCGTCAGTTAGTGCCGGTACGCGTCCAAGCTCATCGTGCATCACAAACATCATCTTCCGGAGTGGTAGTATCATTCCCAAATGGTGTGCAAGTGGAATTTGCATCCAGTAGTGATCATGTAGCCATCCAGATGTTAAACACCATGTGTACGAGTTATGTTTAGTTTGAATGATACCATGCGTTACTACCTGTGTCCTGGTCCGACTTGTATGCGCAAAGGTATCAACGGGCTTTGCGGTGTTGTACACGAA
>CACYZT010000015.1 GCA_902778935.1 uncultured Bacteroidales bacterium | reverse complement strand
GCGTACTCGTCGTCAGACGAACAGAGGACGATGATGTCCGCTTTCGCCTTGCGGGCTGCCTTGATACCTTCGGCGATGGTAGCAAAACCGTTGTTGTCGATGACCTTGTATCCTGCGCACGCGAGGAAGTTACAACTGAACTGCGCACGCGCAATACGCATAGCGAGGTTACCGATGGTGAGCATGAACGCAACCGGCTGTTTTTTAGCTGCTTCGGTCTCCAAACGGAGCTGTTCAAACTCTTCGGCTGCTCGCGCAACCGGCAGCGTAGCAATCTGCGGCTCGCAAGAACTACCGCAACCGCAAGCAGCCTGTTTCTTATCCGTCTTGCACGTGCAAATGGAGCTGCAAGCACCGGCGTCGGCTTTGATCTTCTTGCCGGCTTTCTCGGTGAAGTTCGGGAACTGGTTCGAGCCAAGGAGTACCTCTTTGCGTTTAGCGACGTCAGCGAGACGTGCTTTGAGGTTAGCCGCCATGTGCTCTTGTACTTTTCCTTCTGCCACGAGCTGGTACATACCGCCGCGCTCCTGGATATCGAGGAACTGCTTCCATGCCTCTGCAGCGATAGACGCCGTCAGGTTCTCGAGGTAGTACGAACCCGCTGCGGGGTCAACGACCTTATCGAAATGCGCCTCTTCCTTGAGCAGCAGCTGTTGGTTACGGGCGATACGCTCGGAGAAATCCGTCGGTTTCTCGTAGGTCACGTCAAACGGCGTAACGGTGATCTCATCGACACCTGCGAGGGCAGCAGACATGGTCTCGGTCTGCGAACGAAGGAGGTTCACATACGCGTCGAAGATGGTCATGTTGAAACGGCTGGTTTCGGCGCTGACGTTCATCTTAGCGGCGTTGCGGAGAGCGGTGGTGAAGATCGGGTCTTTGTAAGCCTCGACAATCTTTGCCCACAGCAGACGGCCTGCACGGAACTTGGCAATCTCCATGAAATAGTTACCGCCGATACCCATATTGAAACGGATAGCGTTAGCGGCGCGGTAGTTCGTGATTCCGGCCTCGGTAAGCATCGTCATGTACTCGGCACCCCAAGCGAGTGCGTACGCCAACTCCTGAGCTGCGTAAGCACCGGAGTTATTGAGGATGACGGAGTTGACGCCTACGACGCGGTAACCCGGCAGCGACTTGGCTGCTTTGACGGTCTCCGCGATCTTCTGAGCCACCTGCTCACGCGTCAGGGCTTTGCCCTTGAGGAGCATGTTCTTAATCGGGTCCACGTTGATAGAACCGATGAGGCCTTTGGTGTCATAGCCCATACGGCCGTAGTAACGCACGAGGATGTTCGCCAGCTTCGGCGCTGCGCAGGCGCAGATGGAGAAGTTAATAGCTACTGCCGGTGCATAAACGCCGTTGAGCAGCGTTTTGATAAAGTTGTACGTCAGTTTGTCTTTGTCGAGACAAAAACCAAGGGACGTGATACCTTTGTTGAGCACCTCCAGCGCCTTGGCATTTGCCTTGCGAGCGTTCTTGCACGCGCAGATGTTCTGGCGGATTGCCCACTCGTTGTTGGTACGTGTACCGCGGACGTAAGGGAACTGGCCCGGCGCAGAGACGGTGGTCTTCAGGCCTTTGAGGTCCTCACGGCGGTAGAACGGCTGCACGTTAAATCCTTCCGGCGTGCGCCACACGAGCTTCTTGTCGAAGTCCGCGCCTTTGAGGTCAGCGATGATTTTGTCCTTCCATACTTGCGTGGAGACCGGAGCAAAATCCGCTAACATGTTTACTTTGTTGTCTGCCATAAATTTGTGTTTTTATAGTTGTTTTAGTTGTTTTTCAAAAATTCGTACAAAGTTACTGCTTTTTTGCGATATGTGCAAGAAAAAACGGCAAATTTTGTTAAAAAATGCCGTTTTGCGTTATTTGCAAGCGATTTTAGGAGAATTTTCGCTGCTTATTCTATTTTTTGTCCCGTTATGGAGTAGATTTCGCCGTTAATACGTATGAGAAGTCGTCCATCGCGGAGAATTTTCTCATAATTGGTCGAAATTTGCGTATTTTCGATGGCTTCGGGTTTAGGCGGTACAGGCGGAATGGTATCGGTACGCGTACCGTCGCTCTCGCCGGGAATGAAGGCGGGGTCGAAAGATGGCAAAGAGGATGCCAGCGTGAATCGTTTGCCGATTTTAGTTCCCCAGAGGTACTCCGCCAAAATGGGGTAATCGATGAACGGATTGCGGTTATGCTGCACGGAGTCCATACCGTTGTTGCGGAGAATCTCCTTGACGGAGACGGGGTCCTGGCGATGCCATTTCATAAGCAGGTCCACGGCATAATAGGTCAAGCCATAGTTGGTATCCAAATCATTGAACATCCAATGACCATGGTCGCGCGTCATGTCCATACTCTTATACCGAACGCGCATATACATGTACATACGTGCGAAATCACCCTTGTACTCATCGTCCGGTTCGAAGACCGAGGCTGTGATGGTATAACCCGGGAAAGTGGACGCTCCAAGTTTGCCTTTGCCCACATGGTCACCATGGGACAGCCGCGTACCATCGGCACACTCGCCAAAAGCGAAGTTGTTACGCTGGCCGTTTACCTTACCATCCGTCGGTACAATATGACCGAGGTCGTAATAAGCAGGTTTCTCTTCGTTAAACCACGATTTGGGCAACGAGTGCTCGCGGTTGTAACAATCACCTACGTTCGAGTAGCTGCCACACTGGTTATTGCCGGGCGTGAAGAGCACATTGGAATACATATCCCAAATCTTACCGGCTTTACCGACAGAGTCCTCCGGATAGACATCGGTAATGTAATAAGCTGACCAGAGTTTATTATAGGACATGTCCTGCGGACCTTTACGCGTAATTTCGTGAAGTCCGTCACGAAGCGTGGCACCTGTAGTACCATCAACAGAGCCGTAATAATACTGGTCTATCGTCCATACATTCGGAGCGGACAAAAGACAAACGACTGCTATGCTAAAAGCCAAAAGATTAATTCCGTTTTTCATGATATTGATTGTATTTATTATTTACTATAATATCTCGTGCAAAATCTCGCTGACCGTCGGGTGCGGGAAGACGACTTGCTGCATCTCCGGCACGGTGTAGCCGTTACGCACCGCAAATGAGGCGGCAGCAATGAACTCCGAACAGGGATTGCCGATACAATGAATACCCAAAATGGAGTGGTTTTTCGCATCTACAATCATCTTACAGAGGCCTGTCTCACCTTCGTTCTCCGCCATGAAGCGACCACTAAAAGTCATTGGCAGTTTGCGCACTTCAACCGGGATAGACATCGACTCAGCCTGCGCTTCCGTAATACCGACCGACGCAATCTCGGGATTCGTATAAACGACGGATGGGATAGCGTTATAAGCGATGCGCTGGAGCGGAATCTCCTTCAACATGCGACCTACCGCCACTTCGGCCTGACGGGAAGCTACATGCGCGAGCATGATTTTGCCGGTTACATCGCCACAGGCATAGACATTGGGCAGGTTGGTCTTGCAGAAATCATCGATTTTGATGGCTCCGCGCTCCAGTTCTATGTCACTCAGGGCTTCGAGACCTTGCAGGTTAGCTCTTCTGCCTACGCTTACGAGCACTTTTTCAGCCTCATACACTTCGCCATTTGCCGTCACTTTGCCGTCATCCAGCGATTCCACTTTGGTGGAGGTGAGGATATTGATGCCGGCCTTCTTATATTTCTCCAGCAGGATTTGTACGACTTCGGGGTCGAGGTTCGGCAAGATGGTCGGCATGGCTTCGATAACCGTTACGGGTACACCGAGTTCGTGGTAGAGCGTAGCAAACTCCATACCGATGACGCCTCCGCCGACGATGATAATTGATTTCGGCAGTTCAGCCGCAGCCAGCGCGTCCGTACTATCCCACACAGCAGGATTATCTTTGATGCCCGGAATAGGCGGTACGAAATTCGTTGAGCCGGTACAGATCATCAAATTCTCTGCCTCGTAGGTCTCGCCGTTGCACTCCAAACCCCACTCCGCCCCTCCCCTCAAGGGAGGGAGAACAGAAGCTGCTCCGTTGACAACCGTGCAATGTTCGTTATTGAGGCGGGCTTTGATACCGGCAACGAGTTTGCGCACGACGATGGTCTTGCGTTTCTGCATGGCGGCGTAGTCAAAGACTACGTTCTCCGCCGTCACGCCGTATTTGGCAGCGTGAGTGGCGTTATAATACTGCTTGGCGCCGTACAAGAGCGATTTGGTAGGAATACAACCTACATTGAGGCACGTGCCGCCGAGCGCATTCTGCTCAAAGAGCACGACATCTTTGCCGGCTTTGGAGGCGCGTTCAGCGGCCGTATAGCCCGCTGGGCCGCCGCCTATGATGGCTAAAAAATATTTCATATATAAATCGATGATTTATGATTACTTGTTTTTAATTCTTATATCCGGTCTTGTTTGCTGCACGATAGAGTTGGCAGGGACGTCTTGGGTGAGCCAGACGTTACCGCCGATGATGGTGTCATGGCCTATACGGACACGGCCGAGGATGGAGGTATTCGAATAGACAGTGACGCGGTCCTCCAATATCGGGTGACGCGGAATATCCATCGGTCGGCCTTCGGCATCGTATTCGAAGTTCTTTGCACCCAGCGTAACACCCTGGTAGAGCACGACATGCGAACCGATGATAGCCGTTTCTCCGATGACGACACCTGTGCCGTGGTCGATGCAGAAATACTCACCTATCTGTGCGGCAGGATGGATGTCGATACCCGTGCGGCTATGCGCCAGTTCCGTTAACATACGCGGGATACGCGGCACGCCGAGTTGGTACAACACATGAGCTGCACGGAAATGAATCATCGCATACTGGAGCGGGTACGAGAGAATGACTTCGCCTCTATCCGTCACGGCGGGGTCGTTATGCAAGACGGCATCCACATCGGTATTGATGAGTCGCTTAATCTCCGGCAACTGTGCCCAGAACTCATCCGGCAGACAGAGGTCTTTGGGTCGCTCCACCGCAGGATAATACTCCGGGAAAATCTCTCCCTGCAGATGCAAGACGAGTTGCTTGAGATGCGATATGTTAGGGTTATTTACCATTGACGATTTGACGATTGACGATTTAACGATTTAGAGGATACTCAGGTATCTTTCGCCGGTGTCGGGAAGGAGAGCGACGATGGTTCGGCCGGCATATTCGGGTTGTTGCGCCAGTTGCCAAGCGGCATGGAAGGCTGCGCCGGACGAGATGCCGACCAACAGGCCGTATTGCGTAGCTAAGGTCTTAGCCGCCGTCAGCGCCTCTTCGTTCGTCACTTGGCAGACACGGTCCACATAAGCCGCTTGATAGGTCTGCGGCACGAAGTTAGCTCCTATTCCTTGAATCATATGCGGTCCCGCTTGTCCGCCGGAGAGCACAGGCGAAGAAGCCGGTTCTACGGCTATGATTTCCACTGCGAGGTTATGCTCCTTGAGCGCACGCCCTACTCCACTGATGGTGCCGCCTGTGCCTACGCCCGCGATGAAGACATCGACCTGTCCTTGCGTATCGGACCAAATCTCCTGGCCTGTCGTGGCATAGTGAACAGCAGGGTTAGCGGGGTTGACAAACTGGCCCAAGATGATGCTATTCGGCGTGGAGGATTGTATTTCTTCCGCTTTAGCGATAGCTCCTTTCATTCCTTCGGCTCCGGGCGTGAGGATGAGTTCTGCGCCATAGACCGCCAGCAGGTTACGTCGCTCAACGGACATCGTATCCGGCATGGTAAGGATGACGCGGTAACCTTTGAGCCGACCTATCCATGCGAGTCCCACACCGGTGTTTCCGCTGGTGGGTTCGATAATCGTACCTCCGGCGGTTAAGAGGCCTCGTTGCTCCGCATCTTCAATCATCGCCAGAGCGGTACGGTCCTTGACAGAACCACCGGGGTTGAAGCGCTCCATCTTAAGCAACAGACGGGCTTCTCCTGCCGGTATCTCCAACATCGGCGTGTGGCCGACCATTTCCAATAAACTCTTGTAAATCATAAGCTTCGTAAGTATATTCTGACAGCCTGCGCCACCATTTCGGAGCAAGGACGTTTCTCGTAATACTCGGGAGTGCGTTCGGCAGGCTTCGGGCGGAGAGCCTCCGCAGGCAGAAATTCCATCGTAGAACCTTTCGGCGCTAATCCTAACAGTTCCGCGCAGATGAGAGAACCATAGGTATCTTTGAACTTACCGGCAAGCTGTTGAACAAAAGCATAGTTCGCCATCTTACCGTTATTATCGTGCGGGGTGGCCGAGCCGTTATGCAGGCCGGCAAGCATAAACATACCGCTGGCCGCTCCGCAGACGAGTCTCATTCGCCCCATTCCTCCACCGAAAGAGGCAGAGAGACGCAGGGCGAGTTGTTCGTCCTCTATACCATACATATCCGCACAAGCGGCAAAGACCGCCTGGCTGCAGTTATAACCGCTTTTGAAAAGCTCTAACGCGCGTTGCGCACGGGATTCAATATCTTGTTCTGTCATATTGGCTGCAAAATTACAAAAAAATTTGGATATATGCAAAAAAAAGTGTATCTTTGCACAGAATTTTGCAATTTATGCGCTATGAATCGTGAATTTATCTTAATAAACATCATCGGATTTGATAAGCCGGGTGTGACATCTGCCGTGACGGAAGTGTTGGGTCGCTATGGAGCTTTCGTACAGGATATCGGTCAATCGAACCTGCATCATCAGCTGAATCTGAGTATTCTCATTCGTGTGGATGACCCATCGCAGAGCGGCGATATGATTAAGGAAGTGCTCTTCTGCTGCTCGAAGCTGGAGATGATTGTTCGGTTCACGCCGTTGACGGAAGAGGAATATGCGGCGTGGGTAGGTCGTCAGGAGCAGGAGCGCTATGTAGTCACGCTTCTGGCGCGAGAGATCAACGCACGGCATATAGCGCGCGTGACGGAGTTGGTAGCCAAGCGGCAGTTGAATATCGATAATATCCTTCGTTTGAGCGAGCGTCCGAACGTAGAGATGCCTGTTGAGAAACGACACAGTTGTATTGAATTCTCGCTTCGCGGGAACCTGCCCGACCGCGAGGCGCTGCAACGGGAACTGATGGAGGTGTCGCGCGAAGAAGGGATTGATATCTCATTCCAGAAAGACGATATGTTCCGCCGCAACAGACGGCTTATATGCGTCGATATGGACTCGACGTTCATCCAGACAGAGGTGATTGACGAGTTGGCGATGCGCGCCGGCGTAGGCGATGAGGTGAAGGCTATTACCCTCTCGGCGATGCGCGGCGAGATAGATTTCAAAGAGAGTTTCACGCGTCGTGTGGCGTTGCTCAAAGGTCTGGACGAGAGCGTCAAGCAAGATATCATCGACCATCTGCCGATAACCGAAGGCGCAGACCGTCTCTTCAGCGTGCTCAAGAAATGCGGCTTTAAGATAGCTATTCTCTCCGGCGGATTCACCTTCGTCGGCAAATACCTGCAGGAGCGTTTCGGCGTGGATTATGTGTATGCGAACACGCTGGAGGTGGAGAATGGCAAGTTCACGGGGCGGTATATAGGCGATGTGGTGGATGCCAAACGCAAGGCGGAGTTGCTGGAGTTAATCGCTCAAGTGGAGCATATCGACCTGGCGCAAGTAATCGCCGTAGGCGACGGAGCGAACGACTTGAACATGCTGGGCAAGGCCGGTTTGGGTATCGCATTCCATGCCAAGCCGAAAGTGCAGGCCAGCGCACAGCAAGCCATCTCAACCGTCGGTCTGGACGGTATTCTGTACTTCCTCGGATTCAGGGATGTTCAGTTGCGGTAGGTAAAGGAGTACGGCGGGTTAGCCATCCTTTTTTTCGAATATAGAATAAGATACACGCGAGGAGGCCGTAGGCGCCGGTGAGAACCCACAAGGCGATGAGTTCGCGTGTGACTTGTGCGAGCGTGGCGCCCATCGAATTGATATGGATGAAGGCGTGCGCACCCCATGTATACGGGATGCAGGCTGCCACCCAACGCCATGCGTCAGGAATCATCTCTTTGGGCCAAGAGATACCTGCCATGAAGAGGAAAATCAGCGATGTAGAGATCAGCAGTACTAGCCCCGATTCGCGGTTCCGGATGAAGACCGAGACGCAGAGCGAGAAGAAAATAACCGCTAGCAGATAAGGAATGATAAGAAGCAGAATCGTCCCTATGTCCCCTATATGAGGTATATCGAAGAGCCGCGGGAAGAAGCCCAGCAGGATTGCCGCCAAACCGAAATATGTAAGGAAGCACGCGCCTGCGCGCCCGATGAGCGAAGTAAAAGTATAACTTTCTTCATTCTCTTCTCTGGCAGTTCCGCCAAGCATACAGATACCGAATAAAAGGGTCTGATGCAGGATCAGTACCAGTACCGCCGGGATGAGGAAAGAACCGTAACCGCCGGTGGGCGTGAAGAGCGCCGTCTCATGATACGGGGCGTCCTGCACAAGCGACCAAGCGAACTCCTTATCCATACCCATCTGTTCATAGCGGTCAATCTGGATATTACGCATCGACTCCAGCATCACCTGGTTGCAGGAGAGATAGATTGCCTTCATATAGAGGAACGACGACATATCGCAGAAAAGCGATATATGCGCTTGTCCAAGCGGGTCCGCCAGCTGGCGTTCAAAATCGCGCGGGAAATAGATGATGCCATGAACTTTCTGGTTCCTAAGAAGCTGCTCCGCTTCCGCCATGGAGGAGCAGGTATGCGTGAGTTTGATATCCGGCGAGGCGTTCCATCGATGCAGAAACTCGCGGCTCTGAGGCGAATTGCTCAAATCGACTACCGCAACCGGCACATCGTTGATCTGCTCATTCCAATAGAGCGCCTTGTAAATCAACGGATACGCCAGCGTGGCGACAATAAAAATGACGACCACACCCGGGTCCCGGAAAATGCGTTGAAGTTCCGTGACAAAGGATTTTACTATCGGATATTTATATTCGGACATATCGTTTTGGACTTATTTCAAAGGATAATTCCAATATACCAACGCCCTATGGAGCCGTGGTGCGACACAAAGGGCAGCAAGCATGAAAAGGGTGAGCGCCAAGGCGTTCGGCAAACTATTGATCGCAGGTGCCGCCATGAGCGCTTCGTTGACATAGATGAGGTAATAATGCCTCAGCGGCTCCAAATAAGAGAGCGCTTTGACGGGCGGAAGCATCGCCATCTGGGGATATGTGAATCCGGACAGGGAGAAGCCCAACATGGAATAAAGCGCGCCGATAGAAAGGGCGTCGCGGAGCGTGGGCAACAGACCGATCATCGTGATTCCAAGCCCTTCCATCGCCAGAATGAAGAGCAGCAGACCGAACATCAGCCGTCCCTTGCTGCCATAGACAGGGAATCCGGCAAAACGATAGAGGATCAGATGACAACCGATGCCGAGAATGAGATAGATCAGCGTGTACGGAATCAGTTTGCCTATCATCGCGACCGTGTAGTTGCCTCCGGCGGCACGGAGCCAAGCATGCGACGTACGGGCTTTGAGTTCAAAACCGATGGCGAAGATGGTGAGCATGAGACAGATCAGCCCCAAGATACCCGGCAGGATCGTGCTGACCAGATAAATGGAATAATTGCCCCATGGGTTCGCGACCATGTGTCCCTCGATGGCGAGCGGCTGGATCCGGTGCATGATTACATCGTCCGTGAGACCTTTCTTGCGCAAAACCTCGCGCTGGAACGCACCCGAAGTAAGGTTAGCCATCGTCAGCAGTTGTTTGTACGCCGTGTTGCCGCCTACCGTATAAGCATTCGTGACATAGAAATCGAGTTGCGGACGTTTGAACGCCACCAAATCACTATAGAAACCTTCGCGTATCACGAAAATTCCGTAGATCTTCCCCTGCTGCATCGCCTCACGGGCTTCCGGATAGGAGTTCGTGACCAGCTGTATATCTACCGAAGGCGTAGCCTGCATCTCATGGATGAGACGGCGTGAGATAGACGTCTGATCGAGGTCCACCACCGCTATCGGCATGTTCTCCGCCGCTCCTCCACGCATAAGCGTGAGAAAGAAGAACGTAGAGAGCAGCATAACGCCTACGGACGCAAACAAATACAGTGGTCGCGCAAACATCATATGCAACTCACGTTGCATCACCCGCCATATGTTAATAAATATGTATTTCAACTCTCTACTCTCAATTTTCAATTACCAAAGCTGTCATGCCCGGACGAAGATTCGGAATATCGGAAGTCGGTCGGCACTTGACGTCAAACGTACGCACGTCATAACCGCCGTTCTGTTTGGTTGAACGCCAGGTAGCGTACGTCCCCATCGCCTTCACATGAGTGACGGTCAGCGGATAATGCACACCGTTCCCGAGCGCAGGGATAGTTACTTCAATAACGCTTCCAACCGGAAAATGATACAGCATATCTTCGCGTACGGAGAAAGTGAACCATACATCACTCAGATCCACAATAGCCATCACCGGCGATCCTTGACCAACCAGTTCTCCTACCTTCGGAAATAGTTCGGAAACCTCGCCGTCGCAAGGCGAAAGCAGGTATTTCTCCGCTTCGGCAGCAGCCACTTCCTGTAAGATTCCATCTACCCGCGCCACTTGCGCTGCCGCAGCAGCCTTATCCTCCTCGCGTGCACCGGAAAGCGCCATCTCGTATTGGCTGCGAGCGGCTTTGACCGTAGCTACTGCGGCTTTGTACTGCGCCTCTACCTCATCGCGTTTCTGCGCACTCACTACGCCTTTGTCATACAAACGCTGCACGCGGTCATAACTCTTGCGGTAGATCTCTTCGCCTGCTTTCGCTTTCTGATAGAGCTCGTAAGCGCCCTGAATCTGCTCCCGCTGAGCACCGTTCTTGGCTTTCTGGTTAACCGCTTCTGCCATCTCTCTTGCAGCGAGCGCCTGCGCTTTCTTCGCCTCCACTTCAGGCGAATAAATCACAACGAGCGTATCGCCTTTCTTCACTTGTTCCCCCTCTTCATAGAGGTACATCTCAATACGCCCCGGTACTTTGCCGGATACGCGGTATTCCGCTGCCTCCGCTTCTCCCTGGATGAGCGTCTTCTCCGGTCGGAGTGCTAACACACCTACGACCGCAACAATAACGACTACTGTCAACAGCGCGATAAGCCCCAACAGTAGACTTCCTTCTTTTTGATGTTTCATGTTATAACTTTCCTAAATATTTACGAAGTTGTGTTTCCGTGGTTTTGGCCTCCGTCTCGGCATCGACGAGGTCAGACGCCGCTGCGAGCCACGCCGTCTGGGCTTGCATGAGTTCCGTAAGGGTAATCATACCTGCCTCATAGGACTCTTGAGCCATACGGAGCACCTCTGCTGCGTTGGCTTGCGTGAGCCGCGCTAACGCAATCTTCTGCTGCGCCTCGGTCAGTTTCTGATTAGCCTGAGTCGTCTGTAAGGTCAAAAGTTCACGCGTCTCTTCGGTCTTCATGGTCACTGCGTTCGCCGCATGCTTGGCTGCTTTGTATCGTAAGATATCATCGGCATGAACGATCGGTACATTCACCACCACACCGGCCGAGAAGAAGCCTTTGCCGTCCCATTGGTTGCTCAAGCCATTCTCGGCATTGGGGTTGGTATAGATATATCCGGCTGATGCCACGATATTGGGCTGCAATCCTGCGGCTAAGAGCTGCGAGTTAGCCTTCGCAATTTTCTGTGTCTGCTCAAGCAGTTGGAGTTCCGAACGATTAGAGACCGCGGCTTCAGTATCGATGCTATCCGTAGGGAGCGTGGTCTCTTGCAGACCGCTCTCATCGAGCTTAAAGACCGTAGAAAGCGGCAAACCGCATACCTGCGCTAACGCCATATTGGAGAGCGTCAGACCATTCTCTGCCTGCAGTTTTTTCACATCGGCTTCGCCGCGTTTGGTGGTTACTTTGAGCAAGTCCGCCTGGGTAGCCACTCCTTCGTTCACTGCCTCCGTCACATCCGACTCCAGTTGGCAGAGCAGTTTGTGGTATTGGTCAGCCAGTGCTTTTTTCTTCGAAACCGACACAACGCGCCAATAGGCTTCATCCACGCTGAAGATGATATCGTCATGCTTGGCTGCCGCTTGAATGGATGTTATCGTCTCCGTCGCTTTGGCAATCTTGTAGAGCTGAACGAGTCGTCCTCCGACCCAAATCGGCTGTGTGATACCCACATGAGCGACCACGACATGCGTGAAATCAAGTGTCAGTTTGTCATAAACCGCCTGGTAGGCATTGGCAATCACTTGTCCTGCGGCATCGGGAATCGTTCCTTGCGCACCGCTTGCCCACTCCCACGAAGCGGTTCCATCGGGATTGACGGTAGCTGTACCCACGGAGGAAATCTGCGTAGAGTTGGCCAGAAGATGCGCTTTCTTAGAATTCCACATATAACTGCCATTCGCAGAAATCTTCGGGAACATAGCAGCGAGAGCTGCCTGACGACTGTATTTGGCAGCCAGCTTTGCCTCTTCTTCCGATTGAGCCGAGGCGCCTCTGGTAAGCGCCATATCGCGGCATTGGAGCAAGGTGTACTGAACCGTATCACCGGCATAAACAGGACCGATACCTGCTCCGAAGAAAGAGAGAATGGCAAAGGCTAAAATGCATTGTAAAACCTTATTTTTCATGCTCAAATAGTATTTTTCGAACCAAAAAGCCTGCAAAGTTACGGCTTTTTTTTCAATTATACAAATTTATCGACAGTTTTTGTTCTATTTTTCGGTATTGTACCAGTTTTCGAGTTGCTCGTTGAAGGCTCTTCGGTCGAGTGTCTGTGCCCATTTGCGCACATCGGCTGTGTGGTCCTCAAACACCATCGTCACTGTGCGGCGCCATTTCCATTTCTTGGGTTTGAGTTTCGACCATTGACTGCCTTCCAGACCGCGCATTCGGCATAGCACCACATGCACCTCCTCCGGCAGTTCACGGCAGACCTCATAGGCCAAACGGCGGTTGCCGATGATTTCCTTATCCACCGTCTTGACATGCCCCGACGGATAGAAACATATCTGCTTGCCTGCGTTTAGGCTGTCAAGGACGATGCGGCTGAGCTGTCCTGCCACGGCGGCTCCTTCTTCCCTGCTCATGGCGCTTTTATTCAGGTCCGGCACTTCGATAGCATCAGCTTTGTTGAGGATATGCCGATAGAATCGTTTGCGCATGAATAGTTCGTCCACCATCGGGCTAATCGGAAGCCACCACATCTCGCTGAAAAGAATGAGCGGGTCTATATATGCTGTATGGTTCGGCAGTACCAGATGCGTGCTCTTGTCGCGCAGTAACTCTTCGCCCACCACCTGCACATCATAGTGCCAATGGAAGAAGAACTTTACTATTTTTCCTAATGTATATCGATTCATAGTTCTTTTATTAATTCTAACAACGATGCATTTCCGCGTCGGTCGAAGAAAAGTGCATCGATGCCTGCGGCTTTTGCGCCAAGGATATCGGTTGTCATGGAATCGCCGATCATCAGCACCTCACTCGGTTGCAAACCGCTGCGACGAAGCGCTTCCTCAAAAAACCGGACGTCGGGCTTGTCATAACCTATATCCATCGATATGTAGGTATCCTCAAAGTAATGCAGTATGCCTGCCTGTTCCAGCCTGCTCCGCTGCAGATGCGCGAAACTGTTACTGGCAGCAAAGAGGCGATAGCCTTTTGACTTCAACGCATCCAGCATCTCTTTCGCTTCCGGCACGAGTGTATGTGTCTTACCCCACGCAGCGCGAAAAGCGCGCGTAAACGGCGCCACAGATTCCTGCGGATAACCGATTGACGCCATGAACTCCTTCGGATACAAATCCATCACTTCGGCGATGGTGTGCTTACCGTGTTTCGCCTCGGAGAAAAGCCGTCCTGCGATATCGAAGAACAACTGGAAATGCTCCGGATGGTCCGGCATTGCCGTATCATAGGCTTCCCGACAGCAAGGTACGTAGTCGAGCAATGTATCGTCGATGTCTATGAATATGGCCTTGTACATCTTTTAATTGCAAAAGAACCACTTGCGTGGTCCTTTTTGTCGGGTAGGCGAGATTCGAACTCACGACCTCCTGCTCCCAAAGCAGGCATTCTAACCGGGCTGAACTACTACCCGCAACGCCTTTCGTCGCGGGTAGTAAATCGTTCGAACAAAGCGAGATAAGAACTACTACGCGGCGAAAAAGCGTGCAAAGGTACTGCTTTTTTTTGATATACGCAAATATTTTTGCATTTTTTTGCTATAATTGCACAATCTCGCCCTTTTCGGGAACAGAAACGGACCGGAATCCGGCTTCTTCGAGGTGCGATTTGTATGCCTGCGCCGATTGTTCCTCTCCATGCACAACGAAGACCTTTTGGACTTGGTTCACCTGCTGGCTACGGGTGATATAATCAATCATCTCCTTCCAGTCTCCATGTCCGGAGAAGCCTTCAATCTTGGTTATCTGCGCTTTGATACGCCGGTCGAGTCCGAAGATAGAAATCCATTTGAGTCCGGGTTCCTGGATACGTGCGCCAAGCGTGGTAGGCGAACAATAACCGATGATGAGTATCGTACAACGCGGGTCGGAGATATGGTTGGCGACATGGTGTTTGATTCGTCCGGCCTCCAACATACCGCTCGCGGAGATGATAATACAGGGTTCATCCTTGTGATTGAGCGCCTTCGATTCGTTGATGTCGGTAATATAGCGCAGGGTATTAAAGCCGAACGGGTCGGAGTCAAAGCGCAAGGTATCCTGCACTTCTTCGCTCAGTTCATCGGAGTACATTCGGAAAATCTGGGTTGCGTTGGTGGACATCGGAGAATCCACATACACAGGTATTTGCGGCAATCGACCGTCATTATAGAGCCGGTTGAGCACATAGACGATTTCCTGGGTACGACCGACGGAGAAAGAAGGAATGAGCAGTTGTCCTTTGCGGTACACGCAGGTATCTTCGACCACGCCGAGCAGTTCCTCTTCGGTCACCACCTGCTCCTCGTGCAAGCGGTCGCCGTACGTCGATTCGCAGATGAGATAATCACATTGCGGGAAGAGATGGGGCGAAGGCAGGATATGACACTGTGCACGACCGATGTCGCCGGTGTAAGTCAAGCGCTTCCATCGGCGAGTCGCCGAAGACGGATGGCCATTCGGATCTTTATCATCCTCATAGATTTCCAGCGAGCAGATGGCTCCGCCGAGCATGTGGCCGGAATTGGTGAAGGTGAGCAGCACATCGTCGAAGAGACGGAAACGGCGGTCGTAACTGTAGGTAACGAAATGCCGCATCGCCTTATTGACATCCTGCTGGTTGTACAGCGGTTCCACTTTGTATTTCTTGCCCTTCTCCTTATGTGGGTTCTGACGGTCAATTTTCTTGTTGTAAGTACGCACGTCCTGCTCTTGTATGAACGCTGTGTCGGTAAGCATGAGCGCACAGAGGTCGCGTGTCGCGGGCGTACAATAAATATCTCCCTTGAAACCCAACTTCACGATATACGGGATTAGACCCGAATGGTCTATATGGGCATGGCTCAAAACCACACAGTCAATCTTGGCGGGGTCGAAACCCAAATCACGGTTATCGGCGTCCGTCTCCATACCTTTACCCTGGTACATGCCGCAATCCAAAAGAATAGTGTGCCCCGAATCGGTAGTGATAAGATGCTTGCTACCCGTTACTTCGCGCGTAGCGCCTAAGAACTGAATTTTCATGGTTGTAACGATTTATGCTGCAAAGTTACAACTTTTTTTCGAAATATGCAAGAGCGAGCGTTATTTTGTTGCCATTTTATAACTGTTATCTATCGGTATTGACTCGAGATTGACTCGAGATTGACTCGAGATTGACTCGAGATTGACTCGAGATTGACTCGAGATTGACTCGGTATTGACTCGGTATTGACTCGGTAATGATACGAAAATAGTCTTATAAAAGTCATTTCAGCAGAGGTTACGCTAACCTTACGCTGAGGTTAGGCTGATTTTTTTGAAAAAACATTTGCATATATGCAAAATTTGTTGTAACTTTGCACAAAATTTGGAAATATGCAGATTGCGTTGACGACAGAGTTGCCTGCGGAAGGGTTCAAGCGGCTTTCGGAGCGCGGATGGGAGATAGTGCCCTTGGCGTCCGGAGCCGAAGCGGAAGTGCTGGTAAGCACCTTCGATTATCGCGTACCGCGGGAACTGATTGCGTCGATGCCCAACTTGCGGTTGATTGCCAATTTCGGCGCAGGGTATAATAACATTGACCTGGAAGCATGCCGCGAGCGCGGTATTCGCGTGACGAACACTCCGCAGCCCGTGATAGAACCCACCGCAGAGCTGGCTTTTGCGCTGATGATAGCTGTGGCGCGACGCGTGAGTGAGTTCGACCACCTGATTAGAACCGGAGCAAAACAGCCTGCGGAACTATTCGGCGTCATGCGAAACCTGAGTCATTCGCTCTACGGCAAGACGCTCGGCATCATCGGAATGGGTCGCATCGGACAAGCGCTGGCGCGTAGAGCCGCAGCGTCCGGCATGAAGATTATCTATCACAACCGGAGAAGATTAGAAGATGAGAGGATTAGGGGATTAGAGGGAGTGCAAGCGGAATATGTAGATTTTCAGACACTGTTGCAAGACAGCGATTTTGTTTCGCTCAACCTACCCTACACGCCGGAAGTACACCACCTCATCGGCAAACCCGAATTAGGAATGATGAAGCGTAGCGCGTACCTTATTAATACAGCGCGCGGTGCGCACGTGGATGAGCAGGCACTCGTTGAAGCACTCCAAAACGGCATCATCGCCGGAGCGGCATTGGACGTATATGAGCATGAGCCTGCCATCTCGCCTGAACTGCTGACGCTACCCAATGTTGTTCTGTCCCCGCATACTGGTACCGGCACATGGGAAGGACGTATCGCCATGTGCGAGAATGTATGCGACAACATCATTGCCTTTGAACAAAACGAGTACCAAAAGATGAACATCGTATTGTAGGAAATTAATAATTAAAAAATAAGAATTAACAATAGAATTATGAGAAAGATTTTTTTGATGGCAGCTGTAGCTATGATGGTAGCAGGCTGCGGATTTATGAAAAACAGTACTTCGAGTAACACAACCGCTCAGCCGGCAGCTCAACCGACTACGACCACTGCGCAGAACGGGAATGCGGCTCTCTCTGCAGGCCAGGGCGCAGGTAACGCGTTGCTCAACCTCTACAACCAGTACAAAGCTGACGGCAACAAGTACGACTACAAGAACATGCAGAACGCGCTGAACACCGTCACTCTTATCGCTAACTGCGAAGGACTGAAAGACAACTACAAGAACACCTCTTATCTCAAGGAGTTCGGTAAAGGAATGGTTGCTTCATCGCTGGGCCTCGTTACGCAGAACAACGTAGAGACCGTTACCAACAGCCTTGTGGAGATGGTGAAGAACAGCGAGTCCGTTCAGAACGCGAAGAACCAGACTACGCAAGCTGTTCAGAACGCCAGCAATACCGCTGCAAGCTATGCTGAGAGTGCGGCTGGATATGCGAATACCGCTGCGCAATATGCCGGCGCATTGAGTACATTGTTAGGCGCATTCAGCGGCAAGTAAATATATGAATATAGTAGATCGTTTTCTCAAATATGTGTCGTTCTGCACGACGAGCGATGAGAACACAGGCATGACGCCTTCCACGCCCGGGCAGATGGAGTTTGCCCAATACTTGGCGCAGGAGTTGAAGCAAATCGGTCTTTCCGATGTCACGCTCGATGCCAACGGATATATCATGGCAACGCTTCCGGCTAATGGCGGCGAAGCACCTGTGGTCGGATTTATTGCGCACATGGACACTTCGCCGGACGCAAGCGGAAAGCACGTGAAGGCAAGTATTGTCAAAGCCGAAGAGCGCGATTATATCGACCCGCGTTATGCAGGACAGGACGTCATCGTGACGGACACCACTACGCTGCTTGGCGCGGACGATAAAGCCGGTATAGCGGAGATAGTAACCGCCATGGAATATCTCATCCAGCATCCGGAGATCAAGCACGGCAAAGTGCGTATCGGCTTCACGCCGGACGAAGAGATAGGACAGGGCGCAGACCATTTTGATGTTCAGAAATTCGGCGCTGAGTTCGCATACACGATGGACGGCGGAGCGATCGGCGAACTGGAGTTCGAGAACTTCAATGCCGCGGCATGCAAGATTCGTGTACACGGTCTGAACGTACACCCGGGTTCGGCGTACCACAAGATGGTCAATTCGATGCGTATAGCCTACCAGTTGGCGGTTATGTTACCTCGCTGGGAGACACCCGAACATACACAGGGCTACGAAGGATTCTATCATCTGATCGGCATGAACGGCACTGTAGAAGAGACGACGCTCAACTATATCATCCGCGACCACGACCGCTCCCGCTTCGAGAGCCGCAAACGGGAACTGGAGCATCTGGTTCGCAAAGTCAACCGCGAGTTCGGAGAAGGCACCGTGGAGATAGAGATGCGTGACCAGTACTATAACATGCGAGAGAAAATCGAACCCGTCATGCATATCATCGACCTCGCGGAGGAAGCGATGAAAACAATAGGAGTGACACCTGTTATCAAACCGATTCGAGGCGGCACAGATGGCGCAAGGCTGTCCTTTGAAGGACTTCCCTGCCCTAATATTTTCGCCGGCGGAGAGAATTTCCACAGCCGGTACGAGTATCTGCCGATAAAATCTCTCGAAGCCGCTAAAGACGTCGTTCTCGAGATTGTTAAGATGGTTGCTTCGCAACGTTAAATTGTTAAAGCGTTAAATTGTTAGATTATGTTAAAAACAACACCGTTTACTGATATTCATATTGCGTTAGGCGCAAAAATGGCAGAGTTCGCAGGCTTTAACATGCCTATTCAATACCCGACAGGTATCAACCAGGAGCACATGATTGTACGTGAAGGCGTAGGTGTGTTCGACGTAAGTCACATGGGCGAGTTCTGGGTGAAAGGCGAGAAAGCACTTGATTTTCTGCAGTATATCACCACTAACGACCTGTCTGTCATTCCTGCGGGAAAGGCGCAATACACCTGCATGCCGAATGGCAAAGGCGGCATCGTGGATGACCTGATTATTTACAAGTATTCCACCACCAAATATCTCATGGTGGTCAATGCCGGCAATATTGACAAAGACTGGGCGTGGGTTAACCGGATTAAAGATGAGAAATTCCAGACTGCAGATATCAAACTCGAGAACGCGAGCGAGCGTTACGGCCAGTTAGCCGTTCAGGGCCCGAAAGCTACTGAACTGCTGCAGCTGCTGACGGACGCTGACCTCAAATCGATTGATTACTATGCTTTCCGCGAGTGGAGTTTTGCCGGCGTACCGGGTGTGATTTTGTCCAATACGGGCTACACGGGAGCAGGAGGTTTCGAACTCTATTTCCCTGCGGAGAAAGGCAAACAGATATGGGATGCGTTGTTCGAAGTAGGCAAACCCTTCGGACTCGCGCCTATCGGTCTGGGTGCTCGCGACAGCTTGCGTCTGGAGAAATGGTACTGTCTCTACGGCCATGATATAGATGACACCACTTCGCCGCTGGAGGCAGGTCTGGGATGGATTACCAAACTCGATGCCAAAGATTTCATCGACCGCGATTTCCTGCGTCAGCAGAAAGCGGAAGGCGTGAAGCGCAAACTGGTTCATTTCGAGTGTCTGGAGCGCGCTATCCCGCGTAACGGCTATGAGATATGCAACGAAGCCGGAGAAGTAATCGGAAATGTCACATCCGGTATCATGCTTCCGAATACCAAAGTGGGTATCGGTATGGGCTATGTGCAGACAGCTTACGCTAAGAAAGAGAACATCATCTACATCCGTATTCGCGAGAAACTAATACCCGCCAAGGAGGTCTAATGAGCAAAAATGTTGCTTTGGTCCTTGGTTCCGGAGGGGCGCGTGGATTAGCACATATCGGAGCTATCGAAGCCCTTGAGCAACGCGGTTATACCATCACCGGTATAGCCGGTTGTTCGATGGGTTCTATCATCGCCGGAATGTATGCCGCAGGAGAACTGCCGAAAGCCAAAGAGTGGTTCCTGAGCGTGGACAAACAGCTCATTCTGCGAATGATGGACATCAATCTGCTTAGCGGCAATTCGCTCGTCAAAGGGCAGCGGATTATTAAGGAGTTAGAGAAAGTAGTGCCGGATAGGCCTATGGAAACACTCCAAATCCCCTGCTCCATCGTAGCGACGGATATGATTCGTGCCGAAGAAGTTATCTTCCGCAGCGGAAGTCTCTTTGAGGCAGTGCGAGCATCCATCAGTATTCCGCTTTTCTTCCAGCCCGTGCAACTGGGCCAGCGTTTGCTCATCGACGGCGGTATTCTCAATCCGCTGCCGCTGCATGTCGTGTCGCGGACAGAAGGCGATATACTGGTGGCGATGGACATCAGCGGGAAAGACTCCATGCCGGTGCAAGATGTGTATGAACCCATCGATGTGGAAAGCAAACTGAACGAACTCAAAAAGACCGGAGTGCCTGTTCCTGCCACATGGGAGCGGCAGATTCGATTGCTGGGCAAACGCGTTGATAGCATCTTGGAGCATAGAGCACGAGACCTGGGACGTAAAGTCAGTTTCGTTTCCGTGCTCGACCGGATGAGCGATATTCAGATTCAGCAGAACACCCTGCTCTCTCTGCGTCTGACGCCGCCAGACGTACATGCCGTCATGCGCCAGTATGCGTACAACACCTTCGATTTTGACAAAGCGGAGCAGATTATCGCCGACGGCTATCGTATCATGAATGAGGCACTCGAACGATATGAGAAGAATAAGTGAGAATATTATACTGACTTTATTGCTAACAGCAACAACCGTCTCAGCACAAAACGACACTTTGCGTGCTGAGAATTTTCGATTGCCGGAGGTGGAGGTAGTGGATTATTACTTGCCTACCCCGGCCGACTCCGCCGGTTTGCAGCTTACGGCGCAGATTAGTCGGGAACAGATAGCTGCTTTGCCTATCTCTACCCTGTCTGACCTGCTTGCCTATCTGCCGGCACTCGATGTGCGCTCGCGCGGTACAGGTGCTGCACAAACGGATGTCAGCCTCTATGGCGGTACCTTTGACCAGGTACTGATTATGCTCAACGGTGTTCCGCTCTCGGATGTGCAGACCGGACACTACTCGCTCAATCTGCCGCTCTCTACGGAACTGATTGAGCGCATTGAGATTCTCCAAGGCACCTCTGCCCATCTCACAGGGGCACTATGCGGAGCAATCAATATCGTGACCACCCGTCCTGAAAACGACCTCTACACTATGGCGATGTCGGCTGGTACTAACGGCGATATCCATCCGGTCTTTGCCGGCTCATGGGCACGCAAGGATGTGCGTATCAACACCTCGGCTGAATATGCGCGCAGCGAAGGCTATTACGCACCGGAGGCGAACGAGAAAGAGCGGGTGGCGCTGCATAACTCCGATTATCAGTTGGCAAATGTATATTTCCAGACCCGATGGAAAGGGCTGGATGTGCAAGCCGGAGCACAATACAAAGACGCAGGCTTGGGAACCGGTTACGGCTATGCGAGCACAGACCAGTTTGATGCTACGCGTACCATGTTCGTTTCGGCGCGCTACGCTTGGTCGGACAATCACGGCTGGCACATCGATGCGCAAGCCGCTTATCGCGGTAACTACGACCGCTACGAATGGCATCGGGGAACAGCCACGAATCGCCATTGGACGCATAACACCCAAGCGGCGCTGCAAGCGCAATACGAATCCGTGGCCGGTAAGACTTCGCTCTGCGCCGCTTTCAAAGATGAATATATCCGCTCAACCAATATGGGCACACACAACCGATTGCAGGCTTCGCTCAGCGCCGACCATCAGTATGTATGGAATCAGCGGCTGAAAGTGTCGCTCGGTGTTGCAGGACACTATAACTCATGGTTCGGATGGTACGGTTCCGGAGGTGCAGGAATAGGCTATTTCTTCCCTCACGAGCGTTCGGTCTCGTTGACAGCCACCCGTTCGCTGAGAATGCCTACATGGACTGATTTGTATTACAAAGCGGGAGTCCAACGGGGCAGCACGGACCTGAAAGCGGAGAAGGCATGGCAACTCGCCTTAAGCGGCAACTACACATGGACGGATAGCCAATACGGACGTCTCGCCATCAAAGGCAATATCTATTACCGCTGGGGACAGGACATCATTGATTGGACCTACGATGAGACGGATAGCCTGTTTCATGCTACGAATCATAACCATGTCAATACCTTCGGGGTTGAAGCCTCGGTAGCTTACCGCCTTAACGATTGGCTGCGCAACATCAGCGTAAGGTATGCCTATACCTATCTCTCGCTGGATTTGACCAAGGCGAAAAGCAATTACCTTGATTATCTGCGGCATAAGATTGTGCTCAATATTGACCACGGCATCTATGTATGGTCGAAAGGACGCTTCGGTGCCGATTGGTCGCTGCGTTGGCAATCGCGCGCAGGCACGTACGTAAATATATATGGTGTAGCCGGAAATCCGTTCACGCCGGTACTCCTCCTGGACGGAAGTCTCTTTGTCGAATTACCGCATCTGAGAGTGGCTGCCGAATGCACCAATATGACTAACCGACATTATTACGACTACGGAGGTATCCTACAACCCGGAATTCATGGTCAAATTAGTGTAAAGGCTTATCTAAATGGGAGATAAAATGTTTATAATATACTATTTTTCCAAAAAAATGCAAAAAAAATGCATTAAAGTATTTGTTATATAAAAAAAAAGTAGTACCTTTGCAGAAAATTTAACAATAAATCGTTCAAAAAACCGAAAAATCAACAATTTTTCACATAGATATATGGCAACAAAGCATTATTTATCGTATTTACAGGAAACCATTCTCCGAGATTGGGATAGACTCGCTATGGCCGATCTTGACGGTGAAAATAAATACACTTATGCTCAATTGGCGGCGGAAATAGCCAAATTACATACCACATGGCGCTTGCTGGGTATCAAGGAGGGTGACAAGATTGCTCTCTGCGGACGTAACTGCGCTAATTGGGGATTGCTTTTCCTTGCTGCCACAAGTTATAAAGCAGTAGTGGTATCTATTCTGCCCGATTTCACGGCAGATGGTATATACTCGCTGGTGGACCACTCGGAGGCTACTCTCCTTTATGTCGGTCCGAATGTTAGGAAAAAGATTGACCCAACGCAAATGAAGGGTCTCAAGGCCACCATTTTTATGGACGATATGTCGATTGTGGAGGCTGATGATAAGTTCCGTAAGAAATATGAAGGAGCGGACGAGGCATTCCTCAAGGCGTACCCGAAGGGTGTTTCGCGCGCGGACGTCAAATATCCTACGGATAACTACGATGACCTCGCGGTGCTGAACTATACTTCCGGTTCTACCGGCAATCCGAAGGGTGTGATGTTAACGCATCTGAACCTGAGCGGTAATGTGGAGTTTGCATGTCAGCGTATCCCGCATAAACCGGGTGATACCGTGCTGTCGATGCTGCCGATTGCCCACATGTTCGGTCTGATGTTCGAATTCCTCTATCAGGTGTGTGATGGCGCGCAGGTTTATTTCCTCACCCAGGCTCCTACGCCTACCGTGCTGATGAAGGCATTTGCGCAAGTCAAGCCATTCATGATTTTGACCGTACCTTTGGTAATTGAGAAGATTGTGAAGAAAGGTGTGCTGCCGAAGATTAGCAGCCCTGCGGCTAAAATCATGTGGAAGACACCGCTCCTCAAGAATGTGATTCGCGGAAAAGTGAAAGAAGGTCTGGACAAGACGTTCGGCGGTCAGCTCCGTTACCTCATCATCGGTGGTGCGGCCCTCAATGGAGAGGTAGAGCAAGTGCTGCATGATATCAAGTATCAATACTGCGTAGGCTACGGTATGACCGAATGTGGTCCGCTAATCAGTTACGAAGATTGGTGGGCATATGCATTCCACAGCTGCGGTAAAGAGCTCCCGCAATGTCGCGTTCGTATCGACTCTGAGGATCCTACCGGCAAAGACGGTGAGATTCAAGTAAAGGGTATCAATGTGATGAAGGGATACTATAAGAATGATGAAGCGACCAAGGCTGTCTTCACCGAGGACGGATGGATGCGTACCGGTGACCTCGGTATCCTCGATAAAGCAGGAAACATCTATATCCATGGTCGTTCGAAAAATATGATTTTAGGTCCGAGTGGACAAAATATATATCCTGAGGAACTGGAGGACAAGCTGGACTCGATGCCGTGCATCGCAGAGTCGATTGTCGTAGACCGTGACCACAAGCTCGTGGCGCTTGTTTATCCGGATACCAGTACTGATGGTCTCAAGCAACTCGGAACAAAGAGTCTGACGCAGCAGATGGAGGAAAACCGCCTCGCGGTAAACAAAGACCTCCCGCTGTACAGCCAAATCAGTTCTGTCGAATTAGTGGCTTCGGAGTTCGAGAAAACTCCGAAACGCTCAATCAAGCGTTACTTATATAAGTAACGCACCCCGCACTATGGCGTGAGTAACCATAGTGTTCTGTAAATAATTATGTGAGTAAGTAGATTTTCGATTCCTACGGGAATCAAAGCTTGCGCGAGATTGGGAAACCTCGCGCTTGTTTTTTTGTGACTAAGGTGAACAAATATCATAATTTATTTGCATATATCAGAAAAAAGTAGTAATTTTGCACCGCAAAATCATATATGAGCTATGACAAAGCATTATTTACAATATCTGACGGACGTCATGGTGCATCAATGGAATGATGCCGCATTGACGGATTATAGCGAAGACCACGAGTACACTTTCGGCGAGTTGGCGAACCAAATGTTGCGTTTGCATGTGCTTTTTGAGCAACTGGGTATCAAGCCCGGAGACAAGATTGCATTGGCGGGACGTAACTGCGCTAACTGGGCGGTTGCTTACCTCGCTATCGCGGCGTACGAAGGCGTTTGCGTCAGCATATTGCAGGATTTCACAGCGGAAGATATTGCGCATCTGCTGGAGCACTCCGATTCCGAATTGTTGTTCGTTGGACCATATGTATGGAATGAGCTGCAGCATCAGAAAATGCCGAAAGGCATCAAAGCGGCGGTCTCGCTCACCGATTGGACAGCTCTATATGTCAGGAAAGGTGTTGCGATGCCCGACCAAAAGGCATGGGATGAGGCTTTCAAAGCCAAGTATCCGCGACCTCTGACGCCCGAAGATATCTATTTCTCCGCCGACGCCGAGAAACTATCACTTATCAACTATACCA
The DNA here is from genome assembly GCA_902778935.1 of uncultured Bacteroidales bacterium. Taxonomy (GTDB): domain Bacteria; phylum Bacteroidota; class Bacteroidia; order Bacteroidales; family Paludibacteraceae; genus Colicola. The sequence goes on along the minus strand of CACYZT010000015.1, from coordinate 6,514 downwards.
GCGGCTCAACGGGAAGTCCCAAAGGCGTTATGCTCAATGGCAAATCGCTTAGCAATAATGTCGAAGTGGGAATGAAAGTGCTGCCGGTAGAGCCCGGACAAAGGATCGTATCCATGCTGCCGCTGGCGCACATGTTCGGACAGGTTTGCGAACTGCTCTACCCGCTTTGCTCAGGTACGCATATCTTTTTCCTGACCAAGTCGCCGACCCCGTCTATCCTGCTCAAAGCGATGAAGGATGTACAGCCGTACCTGGTCGTTACCGTGCCGCTCGTCATCGAGAAGATATACAAGAAAAATCTCGACCCGCTGCTCAGTAAATGGGTCATTCGGATGTTCTGGTATACACCGATCATCAGTTCTATTCTCAAGAGCCGCGTCAAGAGCGGTCTGCGTAGCGCTTTTGGCGGCAAACTGCGCTATTTCATCTGCGGCGGTGCTGCTATTAACCCTATCGTAGAGAAATGCCTCATGGACATCCATTTCCCGCTCTCTATCGGCTATGGTATGACGGAGTGCGGTCCGCTGATTGGTGGTAATCCGCCGAAGTATTTCAAGGCGCGTACCGGAGGCGTTCCGGTGATGAATATGGATGTCAAGATAGACAATCCCAATGAAGCCGGTATCGGTGAGATTCTCGTCAAGGGAGAGAATGTGATGCTCGGCTATTACAAGAATCCCGAAGCTACCAGCGCCGCCTTCACTCCGGACGGATGGCTGCGAACGGGAGACCTTGGACGACTCGACAAGAAGAAAAACATCTATATCAAAGGACGCTGTAAGACCATGTTCCTTGGGGCTTCGGGACAGAATATCTATCCGGAGGAAATCGAGGACAAACTCAATAACCAGGAAGCGGTGGGCGAATCGCTAATCGTGGAGCGCGAAGGCAAACTGGTAGCACTCGTCTTCCCGGATGAGACGCTCACCAAACGAATGTCACTCGAAGAGATTCAGGCGATTATGAAATCCAACCTCGAGAAACTGAACCGACTCATTCCTTCGTATAGCAAGGTGGCCGGCATCGAGGTTCAGGACAAGCCTTTCGAGCACACTCCTAAAAAATCCATTAAACGATTCCTCTATAAGTAATGATATGAAAAATGAGATGAATGCCTTGATCATGGAGGCGATGAAAAACCATGATTCAGTACGCACAGAGACCCTGCGCGCTATCAAAAGTGCCTTTCTTAATTGGCAAACGAGCAAGGAGAATGCGGGTAAAGAGTTGAGCGAAGCGGATGAGATCCAGATCATCAAAAAGATGGTCAAGCAGCGCCAGGAGTCCGTGGAGCAGTATATCGCTGCCGGACGAAAGGAGTTAGCAGATGCCGAGCAAGCGCAGATCAATGTGCTGGAGACTTTCTTGCCGCAAGCCGCGTCCGAGCAGGATATCCTCCGTGCTTTCCAGCAGGCCAAAGAAGCAAACGGATGGGATGCTGAGAAGAAGAATATGGGTCTGTTTGTTAAAGCCGTAAAGGCGGCGCTGCCTAATGCCGATGGCAAGATGGTTGCACAGGTGGTGCAAAGCCAGTTAGCGTAATATGTGGTTCCAGAAATTATTGGGTTTTGACTCCACGCAGCATAAGGTGCGTACGGAGATTTTTGCGGGTGTCACTACTTTCCTTACCATGGCCTATATCCTGGCCGTCAATCCGGGTATTTTCAGTGCTCTCGAGCCGATGGGAATGCCTAATAGTGCTGTCTTCACGGCTACGGTGCTGGCGGCTATCGTCGGTACGCTCGCCATGGCTTTCATCGCTAAAAAACCTTTCGGATTGGCTCCCGGAATGGGTATGAATGCCTTTTTTGTTTTCGGTGTCTGCCTCGGAATGGGTCATAGTTGGCAGTTCGCGCTCACGGCGGTCTTCATCGAGGGAATTCTATTCATTCTCCTATCGCTCTTCAAAGTGCGTGAACTCATAGCCCACGCTATTCCGATGGAGCTGAAAGCGGCTATCGGAGGAGGTATCGGTCTGTTCATTGCTTTTGTCGGCTTGCAGCACTGCGGTATCGTCGTCCACAACGAGAACACAATGGTTTCGCTGGCCGATTTCAACAATCGGACGGTTCTCCTATCGCTTATCGGTCTGTTTATCTGCGGACTGATGACTGTGCGGAAGATACCCGGAGGTCTCCTATGGGGAATCTTGCTGACGGCGCTTATCGGTATCCCGATGGGTGTCACTCAATGGAGTAAAATCATCTCCATGCCTCCTTCACTGGCTCCCGTTTTTCTGCAATTCGAGTGGAGTCAGATTTTCACATGGGATATGTTTATTGTGGTGTTTGCTTTCCTTTTTGTGGACCTCTTCGATACCATCGGCACTGTGATTGCAGTCTCGTTGAAATCAGGTATGGTCAATAAGGATGGCAAGGTGGACGGTATCGGTCATATGCTGCTGGCGGACGCCGTGGCTACCACCGCCGGTGCGTGTCTCGGGGCTTCTACCACCACTACGTATGTGGAGAGTGCTGCCGGTGTGGCAGTAGGAGGACGAACCGGACTCACGGCATTGGTCATAGCGGTTTGTTTCGCGTTAGCGCTATTCCTCTCGCCTCTGTTCCTCGCTATCCCGATGGCTGCTACTGGTCCTGCACTCATCATCGTAGGCGTAATGATGATATCCAATACCGCTGCTATTGATTGGGACGACTATTCCGAAGCCATCCCTGCTTTTATCACACTGCTCATGACCCCGCTGTGCTATAGTATCAGCGATGGTCTTATGCTTGGGTCTATCATGTATGTGCTGATGAAGCTATGCAAAGGCAAAGAGGGTATCCGCCAAATCAGTCCCGCGATGTGGGTCCTTTTCGCCATCTTCGTTCTCCGCTATATATACAAGAGTTTATAGGGCAGGACGCCAGGTCGCTACCGTGCGAATCTTGTCCAGTATCTGTTGCGCCCACATCGCATCTCGCTGTATTTGATAGCGGCAGTTCCCTTTTTCGTCCGGTGTAAAAACCGTGAAACATTCCGGTGTGAGAACCACAGTACCGCGCTCGGAGAGGATGAAATAATCGTCCTCTACGGCGTTCATCACTGTGCATACATCCCACATCCGCTGACCCGTATTGCAATTACAGGTCATATAGACCTGTTTGACCGGATGAACATCCGTCCAAGAGATATCTGCAATCACTTGCTCCGGCACATATTCCACCAACTGCCCCGATTCCTGCGGAGAAAAGATAAGATCTACATCCTTAGGAAACAGCCGGAAGAAGGTATGCGCACCGTTGGATTCTTGCGTCATGTTATAGTCCGCTTCTTCGGCAACGCTAAACACACCGCCTTGCACATATACCGCTCGCACTTTCTGACGCACTAACTCCACCCCGTTAAGCGGCGAATATGCATCGCCTTCCGATTGCAAAAGCTGCGCCAGACAGGATAAGAATCCGGTGGAGCAGATGGTCACCGAATGGTCTTTCTGCTGCGACAGCAGTTTCCGGTATAATTCCCATCCGTCCGGCAAAGAGCTGTAGTCCGCTATCGAGCGGCGGAACATATACGTGCTATCCGGCAGTTTGTAATACGGCATCTGACGATAGTCAATCCAGACTTTCGGCTTCTTGATACCGTTGCGCACAAGACCCAAAGGAAGGGCACCAAAACCATGCCATGTATTCATCACATCAGCACAAGCGGCGCAGTGCTCACCCTCGCGATTGACGATGACGCCTAATAACGTGCATAACCCGCGGCGGTCATAGTCATAGAGCATCTCCATGGCAAACAAGTCATCGGTGGACGAACCGATATCCGTATCAAGAATAATCAACGGTTTGCTATCCGATGGCGTCGGTTCGTCTTTCGACGTACAGGCAACCAACACCCACGCACAAAAGACAATTAAATAGTAAATATACTTGTGTTTCATAGCACACGTTCTCTCGTTTGCAATTTGACGGCAAAGGTACTGCTTTTTTTTCATATATGCAAGAATAGAGATATTTTTACACGCAGATATTTTTGTGAAAAGTACATAAAAACTTGCATATGTCAGAAATTTGTAGTACCTTTGCACTCGTTATGGAAAATTTAATAGCATCTTTTCAGGACCTCATGGTAGGTCTTTTCGCAGGCATGTCAAGCCTTGCGATTATTCTTTTGTGTGTCTTTTGCGGCCTGTTGGCGCTGCTGGTTGTTTATTTCTTCCGTATCCATATCGCGTATCGGATGGCTGTGAACAGGCATCGTGATCCGCTCGGATGGGCATTGCTCTCTTTCTTTGTCTCGCCTGTCCTCACATGGATTATTCTGCTCATTGCCGGCGATGCACGATAGACGGATAGATGAGTCAGTATCGTATCTCAAACTTTTGCATAAGATGAAAAAACTATTTACCCTTTTAGCAGCAGTGGTGGTAGCCGTGGGAATGATGGCTCAACCGCCGCATCACCAAGAAATGGGACATGGTCACGGTCCTAAACATAGTAATCACGGCCATGAGCAGCATTTCGTCTGTGCTACTCCGGACCAACTGTCGATGACTTTGCAGGTGGTCGGAAATCAGTCGTTTGATGACAAAAAACTGGAGATAGCCAAACTGGCTGTTACTCTTGGACATTTCTGTACGGACGACTTGGCGCGTGTGGCACAACTCTTCTCGTTTGATGACAACCGGTTGACATTTCTATTGTATGCCCATACCTATTGCGAGGACCCGCAGAACTATCCCTTACTGCGCGATGCGTTCTCGTTCCAATCCAATTACGACAAACTCATGCAAGCCCTTTACCCAAGCAGAAGATAAAATCCCTTGCATTTGATCCCTCTTCGTTAAGTTGCCCTAACTTCAGTTAGGGCTCATCAAACTCTAGCAAAAGAAAATAAACCAAAGACAGAATTTATGGAGAAAACACCCATAAACCATAATAGATTACAGCGGAAAGAGGGACATGATTACGCTTCTGCTTGCATCTACCTGATCACGGTGACTACCATGGAGCGCAAGCGCCTCTTAGGCACGCTGGTGGGCGGCTCTCCTGAAGAGGCGGACATAGAACCGACTCCATTGGGTCTATACGTGGCGCAAGCTTTTCGAACAATGGCGGCAGAGACAACCAAGAAAACAGGTAGCCGCGTTCAGGTGCTCCATTATAAGATTATGCCGGATCATTTTCACGGGATGCTCTATGTCAGAGACCCGCTGCCGAAAGGATGGTCACTAGGCAGACTCATCGCAACTTGGAAGAGCAATTGTACACACGCGTATTGGAGGGAAAACACGGAGAAAGGCTCCCTCTTCTCAGCAGGGTTTAATGATAAGATACTCTTCCATAAAGGGCAGAAAGAGGCATGGATAAACTATCTGGATGATAACCCTCGGCGGTTATGGCTCAAGGTTCATTATCCTGATAGGTCGCGGAAGATCTATGACTTCAAGGCAGGCAAGCAGGGACATCCCTATACAGCGGTGGGGAATACGTTCTTGGTGAAGTACCCGGAAAGACTTCAAGTGCGTTGCCATCGTAATCTGACGGTAGAGCAGATACAAGCCGAAGTGGAGATGTACCTCAAGAAAGCCCGCCGCGGAGCTGTTTTGGTCTCGCCGTTTATCTCTCCTGCGGAGAAAGCGGTATATGAAGCCGCTTATAAGGAGAGACTGCGGATGATACATATCGTCAACCGCGGATTAGACGGGAAATTTATCTATCCTTCCGGCAGAGATCTAACCGGCTGTACGGACGGCTTTATATTGGTCTTAGCACCGTACGCGGACTATAGCCAAGAAACGGCAGCAGCGCGTATCACGCGCTCGCAATGCCTCGACATGAACGGCTACGCCGCGGACATAGCCAACATCACCCTAACGGAACACGGAACGCAGCGGGAAACACGGAACTAAACTCCCGCGAACAGGACGAAGAATCATCCCTCTTCGTTAAGTTGCCCTAACTTCAGTTAGGGCGGAGATAGAGACACAAAAAAATAACTCTATCTGAACTATAACGGGCATCTCTACGATGTCCGCGGAACCCGCCTGCAATGAAAACGGCAGCCTTCCGGTTGCCGTTCTTTCTGATTTCTGACAGCTGATAGCTGATGGCTGAACGCCTACTTGATCTCAATCTGTTTCGTCGTCTTGCCTTCTACTTTCTGGAGTTTCGGCAGTTCGATAGTCAGAATACCGTCTTCTACCTTGGCGTTGATTCCTTCTTCGTTCACATCATCCGGCAGACTGTATTTCTGCTCGTAGTTGGTGTACGAGAACTCGCGGCGCAGATAGTGCGAGTGTTTGTCTTCCTCTTTGTGTTCAATCTTGTTCTCGATGGCGACGCACAGGTTGTGATCCTCGTCGACATGAATGCGACAGTACTCTTTCTTTACGCCCGGCGCTGCCAGTTCAACGATATACGCTTTCTCGGTTTCTTTGACGTTAACCGACGGAGCGGTTGTACTAACGGTGTTCATCAGATCCGAGTTCAGAAACTCATCAAATACTGTTGGGAACCAACTGTTTCTACGATACATTGCAGGTGTCATAATTCAATCTCCTAAATTT
>CACYZT010000014.1 GCA_902778935.1 uncultured Bacteroidales bacterium | reverse complement strand
CAGGCCTTCGTATTTCTCCTCCGGACCATTCTCCTTGAGGTATGTGAAGAGCGGACTCTCGTTCTCTCCGTTGACCTCGATTTTCGAGAACTGCGGGAAGGATACTTTGTATTTGAGTTGGCAGAAAGAAACGATCTCTTCGTCCGTGCCCGGAGCCTGCTGGCCGAACTGGTTGCAAGGGAAGTCAAGGATCACCAGACCCTTGTCCTGGTATTTCTTGTAGAGGTTCTCAAGCGCTTCGTATTGCGGAGTAAATCCGCCTTTGTACTCGTCCAATTTGACTTCGTTCTTCTTGGTGTCCAGCACCGTAAAATCATAGATATTCATAACTGTAAGTAATATAATTAATAAATGTTTCAAAATACTCTCAAAAGTGGTTTATGTCGTTTGCGATGCAAAATTACTACAAATATTTTAATGTCGCAAGCGATATGTTGATTTTCTTAACAAACGTATCGTTTTTATTAAAAATCGGATTACCCAACCACCATTATGTTGTCGTCATTAATCCGTTCATAGTTGATTTTATTATTTCGAGTGCAAAGGTACAAAAATTATCAGATATTTTTGCCTAATTCGTACGCCTCTTGCAGTTTGGTGTTGCCGGAAATCTCCTTCGGGTCATTCACGCCGCCGCAGAACAAATGCCCTTTTAGCGAGCATTTCTCGTAGCAGTCGATCCATCCTTGCAGTCCGCTCTCAGCGCGTTTGGGTGTGAACTCCTCGTCTTCAGCAGCCGTGGTCAGCAGGTAGATGTCGCGGAAACGGTAGTCCTTCGGGTACATGGCGTTCATCCGGTCGATGAGCGTCTTCATCTGGCCTGACATCTCATAGTAATAAATAGGTGTCGCCCAGCAAACGACATCCGCGTTGAGCACGCTCTCCATGATCGCCGGCACATCGTCCTTGAACACGCAAGCGCCTGTCTCCTGACACTTGAGACAACCGATACAGAACTTAATCTCCTTGCCGCGAAGCGAGATCAATTTTACATCATGCCCCGCACTCTTTGCGCCTTCCGCAAACTGCTCCGCCAGCGCGTGGCTATTCGATCCCGCACGGAGACTTGTAGAAATAACAACGACTTTTTTATTTGACATTGGATATTGGATATTTGATATTTGAGATATATTACTTTAGATTCTTATTAAAGAACTCCGCTAACTTGTCCCAAGGGGAAGAGGTTATTGAGTTCGCCCTTTTGCCATGTAGTTCAAATCTGTCAGATATAGAATCTTTTTCATTTCTTTTTGGTATATTTGGCTTTGACGATTTCGTAGGAGTTGCGGGTAAGGTCTTTGAGCAGTTCCTCTTCGGCGGCGTTGGCGTCCACGCCTATCCAGTATTTGGACGGCAGGTTGAACGGCTTGCCGATACAGTCATAGCGCGCCTTGAGTTCGTCTATCCGCTCCGGCTGGCATTTGAGCGTCACGATGCCGTAATGGTCGATGTCCAGAAACGCGAACATATGTCCGCAGACATAGAACACTAACACATCCGCTGCATACCTGAACGCCGTAAACGGCAGTTTTTCTTCCACATCGCTGCCCAGCGAGAGGCAGTAGTCTCTATAATCCTCGATGTTCATTTTGTTAACGTGTTCAGGGTTTCGACGGAGAGTTCACTCATGCCTTCTATCGCGTCGCTCACATTGAGCAGCAGTTTGGGGTTGCTCACATCCCAATGGAAGGTGCCGGAGTCGCTGTACCGCGCCGTTTCCGATTGCAGCACATAGACATAGCCGAAAGTCCTGTTGTCCTTGACGAGACGGTCGATACAAAGCACGCGCTTGTCCCGCTTGTTGATGACGATGTTCCGCCAGATAACATTGGACGGCTGTTTATAATGGGTCGGGGCAAACGTAGTCTGGTAGATCATGCTTGCTCCTTCGCTGTCCACCTCGTAGTCCGGCAGCATACTGATATATCCGTCGCTGTGGAAGGAATAGGTGTTGTCGTGGTTGCAAACCGCCTTCAGTCCGCTTACTTTAAACGGAAGGTCCCTCTGTATATCCCTCACAAACTCCTCGCTCGTCGTTGCCCGTTGTACCGCACAGGAGCAGAGGGCAAAGGCTAATATGTAATAGATGGTTCTTTTCATGTTCTTTACATATGTCATTTATTCATCTATCAAGCAACCACTCTGCCAAATCGATGATTTGGATACCTTGGTAATCATATTTCGGTACGCGAGTGCGGGCGATGATGAATTTGGGGTACACATCCTTGATTTGCAAAAGGGGCGAGTACTCGCGCTCAAAAGTTTCTTTGGAACTGATATTGTCGCTCACCTGAATATATATCTTTTCATTCCCGCGCATCGCCACAAAATCAATCTCTTTCTGGTACAGTTTGCCGACATAGATATCATATCCTCGCCGCAACAATTCCAAAGCCACCAGATTCTCATAGATACGCCCGTAGTCCATGTTACGTGTGCCGAGCAGCGCATAGCGGAATCCGCTATCCACCAGATAGTATTTGTCAATCATGCGCAAATACCCTTTACCCCGGACATCGTAACGCTTGACTTGGTTGAACAAGAATGTGCGACATAGAAAATCCATGTAATTTCCTACCGTAACATGATTCGTCTTTATTTGCTCCGACTGCAAGAAACCGCTTACACTTCTATACGAAGTAGTATTGCCTATATTATCCATCAGATACTCTGCAATCTTATTGAGCAAATACACATCCGACAGTTTATAGCGCTGAATGATATCACGCTCAATGATGGTATGGAACACCTCCTGCACATATCTCACTTTTTCCGCTTGTGTCGAATAGACATACGAGCCGGCGAGTCCTCCGTCCTGTATATATTGATCCAGTTGGGATTGTATCTCTTGGGGACCGAAATAGGTGCGGTATTCTGCAAAACTAAATGGATAAACCATTGTTCTCATAACACGCCCGGTAAACAACGTAGCCAAATCAGAGCCTAACAGAAAAGCATTGGAGCCTGTGATATAAATATCATATTTCTGCATTGCGTGAAGACTATTGATTGCCAACTCAAATTTGGCGCACATCTGCACCTCATCAATGAACACATAATTATTCTTCTTTGCCTTGTATTGTTCTTCGATGTAGTTATGCAGAGCATGATACTCCTGTAATGGTTCAGAGGCGAGCGATGTAAAGTCAATGAAAATGATATTAGCTTTCTTGTCGTTCTTTCTCAGCCACTCCATGTATGTACGGATAAGTTCTGACTTACCTGCACGGCGAATACCCGTAATCACTTTAATGTCCGGCGTGAGGCGCACATTTTGCAGGCTCTCCAAATAATCTGTACGTTCAATAATCTTCATATGTGATGTTTCTTTTTGAGGTGTGCGCACTTCCCAAAATCATTTTTTTTTACAATTTGGAAAGCGAAATCCGCTGCAAAGGTACTCTTTTTTTGTTAATTATGCAAGAGTTTCTACGTTTTTTCTATAATTTTATGCTCAAAATAGCACGCTTTTTCCTATCATTTCATGCTACTACCTAACTGCCGGAAGAAATCTACTGCATAGCGGACGACTTCGTTGCGGCGGGTAGTGATGGTGTGGTTCGCTTCTATTCGATAATTATTCTGCCTTGCGGAGCGGCGTACTGGGCAGGGACATTGCCGTTATGCACCTCCTGGATATACGGAGCGAGCGTCTCACGGCAGAGCGTAGTGTATTCTTTGATTACAGGGCACTGACGGAAAGCATTGTAGAAACCGCCGTTGTATGCGCAATAATTTGTGGTACCTACGGTATAAGTGGCAGTCGGGTCAATGGGCTTGTAAGTGCCATCCGGCTGCAACACTTCCGCAGAGGTGATGGTATGGTCCGCCACGCGGACCGTGAAGCGCATTCCCGAGACCTGCGGAAAAGCACCGTCTTCTTCAGGAAGAGTGGCAGTGCATAGTTGTAGCATATTCAGGATTTGCGCTCCTGTTGCCTGAATAGTTACGATGCGGTTGTCGAATGGTTGCATGTCTATCACCTGCTTGAGAGTTACATCACCGGCTTCTATATTGGCACGGATACCTCCTCCATTGTTGAATGCAATGTCCGCCTCGGTGACATAACGGTATGCGTCTGTGCACAGGTCACCGGCGTTCGTCTCCGCTTTGCGCACCATCCGGGTGCCCTTACCGTCATCAATAGCCAGCCTGTAATCGGAATGGAAGACCACCTTGTTGACTTCCGCATCGAGCAAGCGATGAATGCTATCTGTAGTGCTTGCAACAACGGCATTGCTGAACATAATAGACTCCGCAGGGATGAGTTCGACATGGAAGCCGCCGGCTGAATCAATCAGCAGTTTGCCCACGTTGGCAAAAGCGGTTCCGGTCTGCGAGATATAAACCGGTTTGCCTGCCGCATTGAGCACCGTGTCGCAAGGAATCACGCTATGGGTATGACCGTCAAAGACGATGTCAATGCCGGTCGTTGCCGCTACCAAGGCATGAGAGGTCGGATCCGAGTCTGACTCTTTCTCTCCTAAATGCGACAACAGAATGACATAATCGGCACCGGCTTGTCGCACCTCGTCCACTGCCAGCTGCACCAACTGCGGTAACTCGGATTGCTTGAGGTCGTAGAGCTGATTGCCTTTCTCGTCATAGAACGAATAGGATTCGTCTTCCATAGTCTTAGGCGTGAGAACTCCCACAAAGGCTATTTTGCGTTCCCCGTATTCGCGTATCGTATATGCCGGGAAGAAACGGTTACCCTGCATGTCGAAGAAATTGGCACATATCACCGGTGCGTTAAAGCCCTTCAGCAATTCCAGCATGCGTGGTCCTCCAAAGTCAAACTCATGATTACCCAAACCCAAAGCATCGTAGTGCATAGTACGCATGATATCCACTATATAACTGCCCGTTGAAAGCGCTCAGGCAGTGCCGCCCATCAGATAATCACCGCTGGAGGTCAGCCCCACATAGGCTGTGTCGGAAATAGCATCGCGGAGTCCTGCTATCTTGGCATAACCGTCTATGGCGCAATGCACGTCGTTCTCATAGAGAATCACAATACTCGATTTCTTTTCATCGGGTTTTACATCCTCTTTCGGCTGACAGGCCGTGAATGTAGTCATGCCGCAGAAGAGACCCAATGCAACAATCCAATAAATTTGTTTCATTGTATATGTTTTTGTCGATTTTATATTTATTCTATATTCTATCTTTCTTCTGTCTTCTATCTATATTCTGTGTTTCTATACATGTGCAAATTATACTTGCATAAATTTGCCATTTATAAGATTTTTGGCTTAAAAGGGATGATTGTGATTATTCTATCATCTTGATCACTTTCGCCGGAACACCAGCAACGATGGCATTGGCAGGCACATCTTTCGTCACCACGGCTCCTGCGGCAACGATGGCATTGTCACCGATGGTAACGCCTTGCAGGACGGTAACGTTCGCACCAAGCCACACTTTTTTGCCGATATGAATGGGTTTGGCGGTCATGCCTGCCCGTTGGGCCGGGTCGGGGATGTGATTGAGCGTGCAGAGCGTGGCGTTATGACCGATGAGCGCATCGTCGTCGATGAAGATACCGCCTTGGTCTTGGAACTTACAGCCCATGTTGATGAACACCCGTTCACCGACGTGCGTGTTCTTGCCGCAGTCGGTATAAAACGGCGGAAACATACCGAACGACTCCGGCACATCTATCGCCCATAACTCACTCAACAGCCGTCTCAGTTCTTCGGGCGTGTGGTACGAGCCGTTGATCTCGGCGGTAATACGCAGGGCTTCCTGCGAATATTGATGGAACTTCCTATGCAAGTCCGAGCCGCCTGTTATCGGCTCGCCCGTCGCCATGCGTTCACGAAATTGGTCTATTGTCATCATAATAACTCTGTCAATTTATCTTCCCTAATGATCTTCGGGGCGCTTTTGCCTGCCAGCACAAGAATCTTCTTCCCGTCGCGATAGATATGCAGTTGCCGCGAACGGACAACAGCCGTCAGCGTCGGGTCACCCTCTATCTGCTCACGGATAGCGCTATATTCGCCGTCAGGAGCAAATAGCTTGCATTGCAGGTGACTGCACATGTTTGTAGTATCAATCGACTTCATTTCTTTGCGTTTATAATCTTGGCAGGATTGCCGGCTACGACCACATCGTCAGGGATGTCATGCGTAACGACCGAACCGGCTCCAACAATCACACGGTTTCCGATAGTAACACCCGGACAAACGATCACTCCGCCGCCCAGCCAGCAGTCATCGCCTATCCGTATCGGCAGACCTGTTTCTATGGTCTGACGGCGCTCCATATAATCATGCGGATGGTCGGGTGTCAGCAGTTGGCAGTTGGGCCCGATAAGCGTGTGAGCGCCGATGGTAATACCTCCACCATCCAAGAATACGCCATTAAAATTGATAAACGAACCTTCGCCTATGCTGATTCGGTTACCATGGTCGCAATGGAATGGAGGACAAATAATCACCGAAGGATGGGCATCAGGGATGAGGGCTTTGATGCAGCGATGTAACTCGTCCATGTCCCATGCACCGCATTGATTGAGGTCCCGCATCGCATAATACGCCCGCAGGATATTCGCCTGAACTTCCTTGTCCGTATAATCATACGGCATGTTATGAAGCATTTTTTCGTATTCTGTCATCATTTTTTCTTGGTGTATTTGGCTTTGACAATCTCGTATGAAACTTTTTGTTTCGAGTGCAAAGGTACAAAAAAAATCCCACATATGCAAGTTTTTGTGGGATTTTTTTGAAAAGATTAGCGGTTGGATTTCTGCTTCCTGCCGAAGTTGTAACCCACTCGGATAGCGGGTTCAAGCGTCGCGGTCTCGCCTGCAAGCGACACATGGAAGGTCAGCTCGCCCATAATATACCATCGATCGGTAATGAACTTACCGAACCGCACTTCGACAGGCAAGACCATGTCCATATCGTATAACCCGAAGCCCGTACAGGGTGCGACACCGACGAGCCAGGGTTTGTTTTGCGGATTACCTATCTGCATCATCAAACCAGCGGTAAGACGGAAGACAGGGTGGAAATGATCGATGTCGCTGTATTTCTTGAACTCGCCCCAGAAACCGCCGCCTCCGGTGAGGTAGAAACCCATTGCAAAATGGTCGTTTACCGGATACGCACAGTCGTAACCGATATTCGCCGTGAGACCGGCTCCCGGCAGATCGCGCATCTCAAACGGCAGACCGACACCAAAACTGAGCGCCTTGAGCGTCTTGTAATCGCGTTCTGCGAAAGCCATCGCGCTAACTATTAGCGCCATAACTAATATGATGGACTTTTTCATTGTACTATCTCTTTATGGTTTAACAAAATGGTCTTTGCCGTTCCTACTTTGTTCTCAAACGTGAACATCGACATCGGATACCACTCGCCTTCGTAGTCGGGTGCCCAATAACGGATACCAATGAGGCCGTGCTCTTTTCCCCACGCAATGACGTCGCGGTAGATATCCGCTTGTCCCTGCTGGTTTTTCTTGTAACTGCCGAGTTGCTGGTTCCAGCCGGCGAACGGTCCGACCATGTCTTGCGACGGATACGAGAACTCGCCGATAAACACCGGCACACCGCATTTCTTGTTGATACGCGTCACGGTCTTGGTAAGCATTTTCTTCTTGTTGAACGACATCGCCGGCGCAGACGGATAGTAACTGATACCGGCTACATCGACCGCATAGCCGTGTTCCGCCATGTAGGAGAAGAACGAGGCGGTAGCACGCGGCGTGGACGTGACGGTCGCTATATGCGTCGAGAACCGCACGTTAGATGCATCTTTTCCGGCTTTCGCATACGCCTTGAGGATGCCGCGTTTGACGGCTGCGTATTGCTTGACGTTGTAACACCAAACATGTTTTTTGAGCCACCAGAGGCTGAACAGAGACGACATATATCGCTTCATCGGACCTGCGTTAGCGAGTTTTTGGTCAAACGAATTAGGCACGCCGATACCGATACCTGCAAAACCGAAGTTGGCTTCGTTGCCGAGATTCCAGTCGTTGACCGTACAACCGGTAGCAAGAATCGAGTCCGCCACGAACTCGCCGTATATCTCTAACACCGTGCAGATATCCTCTAACGACAGCTCTTCCCATTTGGCATCGCCGTTCTTGAGGATGGCAGCCCAGGTCGGGTTAGACGCGTAGAGTTCGGGGTAGTCGGTTTTATAGAACCGCGGTGCCTGCGTACCATCCATATCCATATAAATATACGCGCACATGACTTCGGGGTTAATCGGGATATTGAGACTCGCGGCAACACGGCAAGTCTGCATCACTTGGTCGAAGGTGTGGACATTGGCGTTCTCGTCTGGTTTGCCATCCGTCGTGTTATCCAGTGAACCATCGGGCTTATAGGTCTTATGGCGTTTGGTAGCCAGACGGACGTACATCTCTGTCGAACCGAGGTCTTTGTAAATCTGCTGCAGCTGCGCCGGAGTAGTGGCGGTCTTGTTGCCGACTTGGAAGGTATAACCGGCATCGAACTGATTGAGCGTGAACGGACTGAGCGACAGCGCCACGCGGAAATCTCCCGCATAAGCGGCATTGCTGTGTATGGCGCTCTTGACCGCTCCGTACGCTACGAAATCCTCGTCTTTGTCGTCATCCAGCAGTTGCTCATAAAGCGCCAAATCGATGGGTTCCACAAACTCACAGTACTCGATGCGGTTGGTTGCCCCACCTGCGTTACACAGCAGCACGATCGACCGGCTCTTGCCGTTCTGATGCAATCCTAACACATGCGTACCTTTGGAACGCAAAGTGATGCGGAAACGGTGAACGCCCGGCTCTAAGGCCACACGGTATTGCGCCTCGATATGGCCATACACATCCGCAGCTACAAGACTCACTTCGGCTTTGTCCACCACTGCCAGATAAATATCCGTCGAACCGTTGAACGGATTCGGTTTGTTCTGCGGCAGGTATAGACCTTCGCTCGCTACCAACGCGTCCATGTCGAAGAAATAATTACTCTGCGCAATCGCCCAGAGAGCCATCATCGACATCAGCAAAATAGTACTAATCTTTCTCATATAATTTCGTTTATTTAGGTTAATTTACGGGCAAATCTAAAATCAAGTGCAAAATTACTGTTTTTCCCGCATATACGCGTGACCTATTCGCTACATAATTTGTTCTATTCGGTACAATTTGAGCATTTTTATAACAAAATTGTGTTTTTATGGGTCGATTTTTTGCCTAATTCAGAAAAAAGCAGTAATTTTGTGCTCGCATTCATCGGGGACCCCAATAAATGAATAGTTATGACCGTACAAGCTTTGGAACAAGTGCCGGTTTTGAGAGAGCCGGTGAAAAATATTGAGCGGATATGCGGAATGGGACGGGATGTGGAACTGATCGTCACCCGCGGAGATGTTAGTCATTTGAATGCTCCGTTTCAAACGGAGATATACGCCTTCAATATCCATGTGCAAGGCCGCATGGAGTCGCTCATCAACCATCAACCACATGTGGTGGAGGCGCCGGGTTTTTCCTCCATTATTCCGGGACAATTGCTACAGATAACCGCCACTTCCGAAGACATTGTGGAGTATGCCGTGTCGTGCTCACGGGAGTTTATGGAAGAACTCCATCTCAACCTCTCCAACAAAGCGCATATCTGGGCGTATATGCGTCCGGTTTTTCCGCTGACACAAGACCAAATGGACGTCGCGATGCAGTATTTCAACCTGCTGCGCGAGGTGCTTCAGACACCTCAGATACAAGCGCAACGAGAAATAGTGCGAGACCTTGTCCGGTCGATGATTCTCTATATTCACGGTCTGTATGATGCCTCTTTTGTACCAACGCACACCTTGACACGGGCAGAGGAGACCGTCGGGCGGTTTATGATCTTGGTGGAACAGCAAAGCCACGCCCACCACACGATTGAGTGGTATGCGTCGGAACTATGTCTGTCGCCGAAATACATGGCGAATCTGGTCAAACAGGTCACGGGACGTAGTGCCGGAGATTGTATCAACGCCCATCTGATGGCGCAAGCCAAATGGCTTTTAGGCAGTTCCTCGCTCTCGGTCTTAGAGATAAGCTACCGTCTCGGATTCCAGAACCAAAGCCATTTCGGCACATTCTTCAAACGCCACGAAGGACTATCCCCCGCAGCGTTTAGAAAGAAGAAAGAGTAAGTTGTATATCGAATAAATATACTGTTTAGCAATAATCGTTCCGTATAAATATACGGATAAGAACAGGACCATCACGGGACCATGTCCCGAGAAGAGCCTAATAAAAGTACAATCAGAACAATTTCATTTTATTCAATCATCTTGATTAGTTTGGCGGGATTGCCGCCAACGATGGCATTAGCAGGCACATCTTTGGTGACTACTGCTGCAGCTGCTACGACTGCATTCTCGCCCACCGTCACACCCGGCAGGATAGTTGCTCCTGCTCCGATCCACGCGTTCTTACCGATATGTACCGGTTTGCAGATAAGTATCTGACGGTCGTGGAGATCGTGGTTGTTGCTGATAAGTTGCACGTTAGCCGCAAGCAGTTACTTTTTGTGGTTTAGCCAAATAACCGGCACTACAAAGACGGCAAGTAATACGATGCCGACAATAATTGTTGTACTATTCATAATGAATTGAATTTTAATTGTTAATACGTTAAAAGCCTATATGTCAGGTAACCGGCGTATATTACCAGGAGAAGAGCTCCGCCCCAACGGTTGATAGAGCGGTTCTTGTTGCAAAGCAAAAGCCAAACGGCTAACGCGCTGACGGCTACCAACGCGGCATCTATCTCGATGCCGGGATAAACAGGCAGATGTTTGATTGTTGCACTTGTTCCCAAGATGAAGAACACGTTGAAGATGTTGCTTCCGACGACGTTGCCGATGGCTATGTCGTTATTGTGTTTGAATGCAGCCACGACGGATGTTGCCAGTTCCGGCAAAGAGGTTCCGAGCGCTACGATGGTCAGACCGATGACCGATTCCGCCACGCCGCAATAACGTGCAATCGCCACGGCGCTCTTAACGATCATTTCTCCTCCAACGACCAAGCCGACAAGCCCAGCCAGAATAAGAACCACGCATTTCCAAAGAGGGAAAGGAGTGGATTCGGTTGTTGTCGTGGCATCGGCTTTAGCGGTGTAAAACGTATAGAAAAGGAAAGCAGCGAAAACAACCAGTAACACTAATCCTTCTACGCGTGACAAGCCTTTGGGCTCCATTGGAGAGGTGATAAACACAAAGACCAACACCAGAACTCCCGCCACGATATTCAACGGGATGTCAAGACGAACCGTGCTTCGCTGAGCCACCAGCGGGCATACAAGCGCAGAGCACCCAAGGATAACAAGTGTGTTAATGATATTTGAACCGAGGATGTTGGTAATGGCAAGGTCGGTTGCGCCATCCGCCACGGAGACCATGTTCACCACGAACTCCGGCATGGATGTACCAAACGCCACGATGGTCAGACCGATGACAAGGTCGGTTACACCCAAGCGTTTGGCAAGTTTGGATGCGCCATCTACAAGCCAGTCTGCGCCTTTGACCAAAAGCACTAAACCAACAACCAAGAAAAGTCCTAATAAAATAGGATTCGATAAATAAGATGATACCATTTTATTGTTTCAATTTGTGTTGTTAATATTCAGTTCTTTCGCTGAAAGTCAACACGCTCCCGGCAGACGAACAGAAAGGACTTGTCTCAAGCCGTTCCTGACCGCGGAAAACAATAAAAACAGGTTGGTAATGATGAATCATTTTGCGCAAGAAAGCCGTTCGGGTTCTGTTCTTGCCGAAAGGCGTGCGCTCGGTATTTGCACTGAAATGAGTGGGTACAGAGGCGGTTATGTTTGAACCGTTGTTGGCAAGGGTCAAGGGTTCGCCTTGTATCCCCACAAGCGTGTGATGGTCGGTTGGTTGCACTGCGCAACCGGACGTTTGAACCGGCTTCGCAGTGGGCTTATCCATCGGCTCAAACCACTGCGCAGTGGGCTTATCCATCGGCTCAAACCACTGAACGCCGATGCTCACCAAGATCAACAATATGTACCAAAATCGTTTCATCTCAAAAGCGAGTGCAAAGGTACTATTTTTTTACGACATATGCAAGAAAATTATCAATAATCGTTCCGTAGGATAAGAAAAAGCGCACGAAAATGCGCTTTTTCTTGGTCGTTGGGCCCCACCCGGCCTCCCCATAAAGGGGAGGGGAAAGGGTCGTTAGTCCATGCGAGGGCTGTAGTTATTTTACTTCTACGCCGGTAGCGTTGTAGATGCGACCGTCGCGGATGATGTATAGTACACCATCGATGAGGACTTTGCGGGTCTTGTCCTTCTCGTCAGCGACGATATCCTCGATTCCCTGCGGGTCAACCTCTGCGTCCTTGACGAGACGAACAGACAGACCTTGATAGCGATCGCGAGCTTCGAGAGTCAGACCGTTTTCGTCAATGCTAAATGCTTTAGCCTTGCCGTCGTTCAGGTCCTTTGTGCTCCAGTAGTGAGCTTTTTCACCGCGCGTGTGGAGATAATCGTACTCGTTGATGGTGGTATCTGTACGATAACCTGTCAACGGGAGGAATACAGCGCCTTCATCTTGCATCTTTGCCCAATTAATAGGCTTGTAGCAGTTGGTATTGTAATTGTCGGCTGTCGGGTCGAACTGCAGGCCTTGCGGTACCTCAAAGGTATCAGGCAGCAGGATATAACCATACACATTGTCTGCCGGACGGAAGTCGATGCTTCCGTAGCCGCGCTTGCTGGCTGCATCAGGACGGCCGTTGATGATATAATCCCACTCGTCATCGCTTAGCGTACGCCATGTACCGGCCTCGTAACCGCTGTTCAAAATCGGGTTATCACCCCAATCGTTAAACGCAGGATAGTCAGCATTGTCGGAGCTGTAATTGAGCGCATTGTCACCGGTGCCCCAACCGAACAAGTCTATCCAGTTGACGAGGGTGTATTTCACAAATGTGTTCGCATTCAAACGTGCCTCCCATTGTGCGGAAGCAAAGTTGAAAGTCGGACGGATGGGCAGATACTGCAAGTTTCCTCTGGAGAAATTAACTTGCTTGCCATCCGCATTCACCGAGAACCTACCCGGCAGCTCGCCTGTCTCAGGCGTAGAGTTCGTATGATCCGTTACATCAATGCATGCCATCCAAAGACCCTGTGCTCCAAGCGACTCCTTTGTAAAGATAATATTGGCGTTCATTCCATCGGGAACAAATGCGTATTCGTAAAGGAACATGTCTGGATTAATAATCGGTTTGCGATATACGTTCTTGCCGTCCATAGTGATAGTATAGCTATAACTCGGAGCTCGCATGGTGTTGTAATCTTGCATGTTTGCGATCAACTCGTAGTTATTTCCGTTTCGGAAAACACCAATCAAGTGCTTGTATATGTTAGTTTCCTCACTTATCCAATAACCATACGGCGTCTCGGGATGCAGTAACGTTCCGTCGAGCAGAATATGATTAAGGTAAAGATAAAACTCGGAGTGACTGCTGCTTACAGGGTGCTGACGAACCTCGAATAACGTGAGCGTGTCGCCTTCAATCAAGAAAATCTGATTTCTAACCTGACCGATGGTATCGGTGAGCAAAACACCGTCAGGAAGCGCTGTACCGTCCGGATTGATGCGGTTGTAATACAACTGTGAGCTACCACCAATCGACCTGAACGCCCGGCATACCACTGCCAAACTGCTATCGTTCAGAATGGCCGTATATCGGGGTTCTTCAGCATAGACAACGCTGCTGTCATGAGAAACAACAGGATATGAAGTGATAATGGCCGGCTGCGCCCATTTACGCTCTAAATCAGAACCGATACGCTGTGTACAATAGAGGTCATTTTCATTCACATATGCCAAATACGCATCGCCGTTAGGAGCCGGACAAAGATGGTACCTGAAGGCTGCTGGCACAGAATCTATGCGTTGAGCCAGGATATTTCCTTCGTAGTCCAGACATACCATCTCGAAATAATGCTTATAGTGTTCCTCAACCGGGCCAAGGGAATGAGAGGTATCACCCGATACGAACTTCTCTTCCATTTGGGCTGCAAAATAAATCTTGTCACTGCTGACAGTGATTTGCTCCTGCGCATAAACACGGGCTGTGGCTGTCGAGTCCATTACGTAATAAGGCATTTCAACACCATCCGTGGACCAAACGGACTTTCCATCCTGGGAGTAGCAGTAGGCAAACGATCTTATTCCGCTCGGGAAATAGGTTCCCGGAGTCACCGGACCTTTGCCATATCTCACGTCACCATTTGTGAAGACTACGTTGCCGTTAGCAAGCGTGTCTATATTCACATAACCGTAAGCAGAGGTCAACGTCGGTTTGTAGGAGATAAGAACGCCGGAATCGCCAAGCAACTTGTTGCCGTCTTTGTCCAATTTCTGGAAGTAAATGTAGAACTGTTTGTCGTCTCCCTTTTGCCCCGTTTCCGGATTTGTTTGAACTCCGAAGGTACGGTAAGCTAAGAGAGTACTTCCATCGGCTGAACGAATCATTTCGGGTTCTTCGTACTCCAGTGGATCCGTCCCGAGGGGAGTGAGACAGGAGTCACAAGGCGTCCATTGTGCCGATGCCGGCAGCATCATTGCGGCACAGAGAAATAGAAATAGTTTTCTCATACTTTAAATGATTTTAGTTAATAATATATAGCTATTGCTACGTTAATTTATATTGTTGTTTTGTTTTCTTTTTTTCTGAACTCAGTTGGGGTAATTGTATAGCGTTCTTTGAACCGGCGCATGAACACCGTATCACTGTTGAATCCGCTTGTTTTCGCAATCTCGGCAATAGTCATCTCCGGCTCCGAAATCAACAGCATGGCGCCATGCTCCAACCTACATTCGTTCACATACTCCGGCAGCGAGGCATAGTGACTTCCCTGCGCAAAAGCGGCACCGACCCGCTCTTTAGTGAGATGGAAACGGTCCACAAGTTGCTTACGGTCAAAGAGAGGATCCATGAACAACTGCTCATTGACTATCACCACCCGCAGAAACTCAAACAGCTCTGCATCCGACATCTTCGCCAGATCGGGTATTGTCTCCTTGTCTTTTTTCTCGGCATTCATCTGAGGCTGCCGTTTCAGTTGCAGGTACTTGGCCCTGTAATTGATGCTGTCGGTAATCTCTCTGGAAAGAATGGCATCCTTGCGCCGGATAGCGAAGAACTGGTATGTGATATACGCCGCAAAAGCGCTCATTAATACAAGCACGATTACATAGGCATATTTCCGGACAAACTGAATCACGGTGCAAAGGTACAAAAAAAATCCCACATACGCAAATGTATGCAGGATTTTTTTGCTATTTTAAATTCTTATTGAAGAACTCAGCCAACTTGTCCCATGGAATGAGGTTCTTGGGTTCACCTTTTCCTGCCGGTTCGGTATAGCCGCCGTCATAGAGGTCGCAATGCGAGGCATCGGGGATAATAAGCAGTTCCTTGTTCTCAGGACACGGATTCGGAGCGACCACGGTCTTGTAGCCGTCTGCCTTGCCGTCCACCATGTAGTGGTATGCCGCTTCGCCGAAATAACGGCTGTGCGCATCCTCGCCGTGCATGATCAGAACAGCAGAACGGATCTCGTTGATGTAATAGAGGAAACGGCTGTTGGCATAAGCCTGCGTGCCTATGACACGCCAACCGTCATTCGAGTTACCGCTACGCGCATGGTAGCCACGCGGGGTCTTGTAGTAATCGTAATAGTCGTGCACAAAACGAGGAGCTTGCGGAGGAACGGTATCTAACACACCGCCAGCCATGGCTTGCGGGTCAGCAAGACGCTGTTGGGAGAGGTTCTCGCGATTCCTGTGACGCCACTGCTCGTCGTCGAAAGCATCGTTGTAGTCGTTACCGGAGACACGCGTCATGTCGTACATCGTCGAAGCGACTGTCGCTTTGATACGCGTATCTGCTGCAGCTGCATTGAGCGCTATTCCGCCCCATCCGCATATTCCGATGATACCTATTCTATCAGCATCCACTTCGGGCAGTTTGCTCAGATAATCCACCGCCGCCATAAAGTCCTCGGTATTGATGTCCGGCGACGCCGTACGACGCGGTTCACCTGAACTCTCGCCGGTAAAAGACGGATCAAAAGCCAAAGCCACAAACCCGCGCTCCGCCATCTTCATCGCATACAGACCCGAACTCTGCTCTTTCGTTGCACCGAAAGGACCGGACACCGCGATAGCGGCGTATTTGTGATTTGTGATTTGTGATTTGTCATTTGCCTTCGGCGTGTAAAGATCTGCCACCAAGGTGAAGCCGTATTGGTTTTGGAAACTCACCTTTTTATGGTTTACTTTCTCACTAAGCGGGAAGACTTTGTCCCATGTGTTATTTTCACATTTACTCATTTTCTCATTTGAATTTGTGCAAGCAGCGAATGTGAGGGCTGCAAGCATAAGGGTGAAAAACTTTCTCATTATTGTAAAGAATTGTATTGCGCATCGCTAACCGGTTCGAGCCATTCGTTCGTCGCACCCGGTTGCTCTTGAGTGTGGATTGCCAAGTGCTGCATCCATGAGTCCGCCGCGGCTCCATGCCAGTGTTTGACACCTTCAGGAATAGCAATCACCTTTCCCGGAGTAAGCGCAACAGCGGGTTTGTTCCACTCCTGATACCAACCCTTGCCGCTCACGCAGATCAGCACCTGAACCGCTCCGTGGTGAACATGCCAGTTATTGCGGCAACGCGGCTCAAACGTCACATTCGCTACGCCGCCCAAATACGGTTGCAGAAAACTCTGCCCCACGAAATACTGCGCATAAGCATCATTAGGTTTGCCTTGCGGCCATTCCGTTTGAAGCAATCCTGCCAAGCGCCCTGCTTCGGACAGAAGCCCATTTGCCGCGAGAGCCACCACAATGCCTTGCAAATGTTCTTCACTCACGCCCATATTGCGTGCGCCAGCGATGTGTGCTTTCAGTTGCGGTTCCACGCCTTCTAGACCGCTCAACGCAGAAACGGTCACCAACTCGCGGTCAGCGTATGTCAAGTTATCGCGGGCAAAAATATCCCCGAACAAGTGCGCCTTCAGGTAATAATCCGTAGCCGGTGCGAACTCATAATCAAAAGACTTGCCCACCAACTGCGTCTGCACGCGCGTACCTTCTTTAAGTGCATCGTAGTCATCGCTGAGCGGACTTGCATCCTCCCCCATAAGAACTTTCACGCCTTTCGCCTGACGGTCGCCGATAACACGCTGCAAAACACCCAGCGCATTCAGACTTCTCGGAAAACCCGTGTATGCATACAACTGCGAGAGTGCTTCCTTGATCTGACTAACCGTCAACTCAGCCTCTAAGCCTTTATGAATAGCCGACTCCAACGCCACCAGGTCTCCCTTAGCCTCATCGCAAGCGATAGCACTCATCCACGCCGCCTGTTCCGTTGTAAATGAAAGTTGGTTCATATCTTTTGTTTCTGTCTGTTGCTTTGAACTGCATGCAACTAACAATACAGCCAAAGCGAGGATCGTAAATTTTCTCATAACTTTGCTACCAAATCAACGATTTTCTGTTTTGTAGCATCGGTTTTCTGCTCGTCGATCTTGGCGGTTACAACGCCCATAATCTCGGCATGCCAGTAGTTGCAGATGTCGCGGAACTCAGCCGTTGCACCATCATACACACCCGGCGAATAAGACGAACAAAGCAACGCCATCTTCTTTACCTTAGCCGGTGCGTTGACGCAGTACATTCTCTGAATAGGCGCTTGGATCTGCGCGCAAAGTGTGAAATAATAAATAGGAGCCGCCAGAACGAGTGCTTCTGCCTCTGCCATCAACGGATATAGTTCCTGCATGTCGTCTTTCTGGATGCACGCACCGTTGCCCTTGCCGTGGCAGTACTCGCACGCCAGACAGCCGGCGATATGTTTGTGCGACACGTTCACGAGCGTCACGTTATGACCTGCAGCCTCAGCTGCATTCTTGTACTCGTCCGCCATCCAAGCGGTGTTACCCTTCGCTCTCGGCGAAGCCTGAAGAATAAGAATGTTCATATGTTTGATGTGTGATGTTTTGTTCTTACAAACTTGCCACCAAGATCTCTTTGATGTCTTTTTCAGTCAGAGCCGCGTAAGCATTCTCAAGCCCCTCATTTACAGCGATATGATGTGCCATTTCGTCGAGACGGCTGTCGTCAATTCCCACTTCGCGCAGGTGCATCGGGATGCCGATAGACTCAAAGAATGCGTACGTCGCTTCGATAGCTTTGTTGGCAATCGTCCACTCGTCCAGCGAAGCGTCAATACCGAACACATTCACGCCGTATTTAACGAACCGCGGCAAGGTGTGCTCGTTCAGAATATGCTTCATCCAACGC
The DNA here is from genome assembly GCA_902778935.1 of uncultured Bacteroidales bacterium. Lineage (GTDB taxonomy): Bacteria > Bacteroidota > Bacteroidia > Bacteroidales > Paludibacteraceae > Colicola. Next base: position 46,226 of record CACYZT010000014.1, on the reverse strand, counting down.
GGCGTAATGATCGCCAGACCCTCGCCGTGCGTAATGTCGTAATACGCACTCAAAGCGTGCTCAATTCCGTGGCAAGGCCATCCGCTCTCGCTATTACCGAGCGCCAAAATACCGTTGCAACCGTACGTACAAGCCAGCATCATCTCCGCGCGCGCCTTGTAATCCTCCGGATTCTCGATGCACTTACGCCCGTTCGCCATGAGGCTGCGTAACATCGACTCGCAGAAACCGTCATTGAGCAGCGTCGCGTCCTCCACAAAATACTGCTCCATGGTGTGGTTCATCGCGTCCGCAATACCCGCCGCAGTCTGTTTCCGGCTAACCGAGAACGTGTATGTCGGGTCCAAGAACGAAACGGCAGGGAACAAGTGCCGATCCAAATAACCAATCTTGTCATTCGTCTCCGTGCGGGAAATCACACCACCGCAGTCGTACTCACTTCCAGTAGCCGCTAACGTGATAATATCCACAATCGGCAGAGCTGCCTGCGCTTTCACTTTGTACGAAATCAAATCCCACGGCTCGCCCTCATAACAAGCGCCAGCAGCGATCGCCTTCGAGCAATCCAACACACTTCCGCCGCCAACCGAAAGAATCACATCCACCTTGTGCTCCTTGCACAGACGTACACCTTCCAATACCGAAGGATTATATTTCGGATTCGGCTGAATACCAGGCAGTTCCACTATCTCAAAGTCCTTGAGTGCCTCGCGCACATAATCATACAAACTGCCTGCTTTACCTCTGAAAGCCGGAATCTTCTTAATACTGCCTCCGCCGTAAGTCAGGAGGATTTTCTTGCCGAAACCGCTCATCACTTTCTGCAGTTTCTCTACTACGCCCTCACCAAAAATAAGACGTGTCGGTGTCTGATAATCAAAGTTTTGCATAGCTTATTATTGTTTAATTATTTGCGTTAATGAATATATTATTTGTTTTCGGTGCAAAGTTACTACTTTTTTATCAAATAAACAAACATAACGGGCAGAAAAGTACTATTTTACCTTTACTCCTTGTACATTGTACGTCGCTCCATTGTGCTTTATGAACAATTGTCCGTCACGGAGAATCTTTGTACTTGGTGTTTTGTCACCTTGTACCTTTGGGGTGAAGTTTTCGGTGGTACCTCCATTCTCAAAACGGACGGAGACATCGCCGGAACCGAGAGCGGAAGCAAGGCCAGAAGGGTTGTCTATTGCGCCGATACGGGTATAGGAATAACTGCTGTTGAAGGTCTCGTAGAAAAGGACCACGCAGTTGTTGCCGTAGAGCATCAGATCGCCGGCATGGATAGTGCGGGGTTGGTACGCGGCGGTGGGGAGAGACGAATTCAGGTAATGGTATTTCTCATTGCCGTTCAGTTCGTTCATCGTGATCGTTAAGGGCAAAAGGGCGGCAAAGGCTTCGCCGGTTTCGGAATCTGCGAGCGTGGCGGTAAAAGTCTTCGAACCCACGATGACGTTAATTGATGTTTGCGCCATAAGGGTTATTGTGCTCAATGCAAAAACAAGTGTTACAAAACGTTTCATAATATCTCCTTTTTCAAATTCAAGTGCAAAGGTATAGCATTTTGCGGATATAGAATAACATAAATTTGCCAAATAACTACCATTTTTGCAGAAAACACAGAAAAACATCATTTTTTGGCTGCCATTTTTGCATATTTCGTATAAAATTTGTACCTTTGCAGCCAAATTACAGCCGTTATGAAAAAAGTCCTGAACATACGTGAGCCGAACGTGTATGCGCGGCATTTGGAGGCGGAAATTCTACATCCGCTGATTAGTGTGGTTCATTTCGATGAACTGGAGAAAGGCGTTAGGACAAGTATGAACAGTTACGGGGTTTATGGGTTGTTTATCCAACGGGAGTTTCCGCAGAACTTGTCGTACGGCGTGCGGCCTGTACAGGTAAGCGAATGGTCGGTTATTGCCGTTGCGCCCGGACAGATAGGCGGTAAAGAGGATGACGGTAATCCGCTCTTTCTGAACGGCTGGGCAGTTCTGTGGTCACCGGAACTGATGAGCAAAACGGACTTGGAAGCACATATAACGGAATATAATTTCTTCTCGTATTTCTTTACGGATTCGCTGCCTTTGGAACCGAAAGAGTGGGACGCGATTGAGATGCTTATAAGCGCTCTGCGCGAAGAACTGAAAGCCCACAAAGACAGCTCTGCGCTACGGAATATTATCGTCAGCTATCTTAGGCTGATTTTGGATTACTGCCAGCGGGCTTATTGGCGGCAGAATGCACGGATTACCGCTTCTGAGCCGGATATACTGAAGCGTTTTCACGCCTTGTTGGACAAGTATTACTACGAAAGCCGGCAAGCCGAGATGGGCTTGCCGACCGTTGCTTATTGTGCCTCGGAGATGGCGTATTCAGCGGGCTATTTCGGAGATTTGGTGAAACAGGCGACAGGTGCTTCCGCCAAGGAATATATACAATCGTACATCATCCGAATCGCGAAAAATATCCTCATGAGCGGCCGTAGCATCAGCGAAACGGCATACATGCTCGGCTTCGATTACCCGCATCATTTCACGCGCATGTTCAAAAACAAAACCGGTATCACTCCCGGTGAATACATGCGTGGCCAAGCGTCCTGATTAATCTCTCGGTGCACGGAGGGAGACGTCAATCTGCTCGGTACGTGGGAGCCACTCGGAATAGACCTGCGCGGCGGTCTCGTCATCGTTACGAGAGATGGAATGGAGATAGTGATAGACGTGTTCGTCGGTTTCGTTGGGCAGCAAGGTCAGGCGGCATAAGAGCGTGTCGCCCAAGAAGGTCTCTTTGAGCCAATGAATAGAAAGGCAATGAATAGCGTACGCGTCCATGAAGGCTTCGTCCGCTGATTGCATGGCGATAGAGAGATAGGTGCGATTGTTGACGTGACCGTTAAAATCGAGGTTAATCGGGTTGACGCGGTGCTCAATCTGTTGGAGCGGTGTGCCTTCGGCAGGGAAGCGTCGTTTCTTATGGCTCTCGGAGGTCATCTCCGGAAGAACAGGTATCTGCGGCAGGAACGGTGTCATTGGCGCGAGGCGATGAGTCTCGGTATCCAGCAGGGTCCAACAGCCGTAACCATGCGCCACTTCTACCCCATCCGACCGATGCACGCGGAACTCGGCGTATAGACGGAGAGCAGTCACTTCGCTGTTCCAAACGGTGACATCGATATTCTCCGACCATAGGGCAGTCTGCTCTTCGAACCAAGCGTTAAACTCGGTAATAATCCACAGACGGTTGTGCTTAACGATGTCAAACGCCGCGAGATGGAGGCACGACATATATCGCGCCCAACAATCCTGATAATAGAGCAGCACGGCGTTGGGCGTCATTCTATAACGCGTATCCATGTCTGCCGCCGTAAGCGAATATCGATGCGTATATTGGTTCATTTCTTTCTCAAACCTAATGAGAATAACAAAGCCCGAAACGAAATGCAGCGACACCAATGTTCGCTGCAATTCACTCGGGTAATGTCAGCCCATTCACATTTTCGAAATCTTATTTAAGGGCTTTCTTGGTAGATTTCATAGTAACGTAGCCCTCGCCCTCAATCGTGATGCCGAGGAATTTACCTACGCACAGCACATTGTCAGCCTCCCAGGAAAGGGTATCGTTCTCCAAGACAGCGATTTTGTTATCGATGGTTAAGACAACCTCGAAATTTTGCGACTTGGCACCGAATTCGTCTTGTACGAACTCAAGTTTGTTACCCTTTACGACAGCTTTGAAGGGGTCCAATTTTCCGTCGATAGCCTCAGAGATGAGGACGGTGTCCTTGTCGCCGAGTTTGGAAATCTTGTAGGTACCTTCGGTGTCGAGGGGCAGCGTCGGGTCAATGCCGGGAACGAAAGTGCCAAAAGTCATCTCACCCTCCGTAACATACTCATACGTACCAACGAATGCGTCACGCTGATCTACTTTCGATTTCTCACAGCTTGCAAATCCGATAAGGACTGCGAGCAGTACAAACCAATAATTCTTCATTTTCAAATGTTTTTAGTTGTTAATTAGAATGTTCTATAAAATTCGCTGCAAAGGTACTGCTTTTTTCTGATATATGCAAATTTTAGAGTTATTTATTCAGTTTTTTAGTTCATCTTTAGCCTTGCGGGCGAAGGCGAAAAGACTAATTGAGCATTTTGAGCACTTTCATGTGGAACTTGAGCAGACCGGAACGATGCGAACCGTAGTCATCGAAATCGTACTCAATCTTACTCTCGTCGGTGCCGAGTTCGCGGAAGGAGCGCTGAAGAATCTCCGCATTCTCAAACGTGACCACATCATCGCCCTTGGAGTGGAAGATATACATCGGCGTGACAGGGCAGAAATCGGTAGTGGCGTTCTCTTTGAGTTTGGCGAAGAGGATAGTGTTCTGCGGATAGCTCTCCTCCATCGCCTCGGGGCGGAGGATAGTAGAGAACTTGCCGCAACCTATATTTTTCATAAGCAGGTTGACCTGGTCCATGGTATAAGCCTTGCTGTTGAGCCATGTCTTATAGCGGTCATCCTTGAGCATCTCGTCCGAGAGGAAATCTTCTTCGGTAATAGGCATAGCGAGCGTCGGGTCATTGAGGTCGTTGGCATAGATAGTACCTTGCAGGAACATCGGTACGACAGCCGGAAAACCGATAACATCAGTCGCTTTCGCCACATCGTACGTCACCTTCGGGTCATACGGACCACCGCCGCAGAACACTTTGGTCAAAGGCAGGTCGGCGTAATAATCGGGGTGCGACTCGATGAACTCCTGTGTAGCCACCGCGCCATGACCGCCTTGCGAGTAACCGAAGAGGAAGATATCGTCGGTTTCGAAGGTATAACCGTTTGCTTCGAGGAAGGGTCTTGCCAGGCGTCCGAAATCGGCGATGGCTTGTCCTGTAGCCAACTTATCGAGATAGGGGTGTACCATCTGATAGGTAACGCCGAAACCTACCAAGTCCGCGTCCACGACTGCATAGCCTTTGGTCGCCAAGAGCGCAGAGAGGGTCGGCCCTTGCGAAGGCGACTCGCTCAGGGCTGCGTAGGTATAATGGCATGCCATAATCAGACCACGGCATTTCTTCGAACGCGGCACATACATGTTACCCGAAAGGATGATCGGCAGACCTTTGTACTCCGACTGATACGTGCCGACGATCTGGTGCACCGTGGCGTACGTAATCATGTTCATCAACGGCGAGAACATCTGCATGAAGGTCGATTTGCCTTCCACCTGGTTATAACCGTCCGGGTCACACGGATCAACATCGGAAGGCACATTACCCATCTGGTCCGCCCAAACGGGGAACTGGTTGTCCAGATTGACTTCACCGTCGCTAATCACATGATACCCTGCGGCGTCCTTGACAAACGAAGTGTAGTCTTTCTTGTCCACCTGACAGGAAACGAACGCCAGAACCAGTATGCTAACTAAAAATATATTGCGTTTCATAATCTTCATAATCTTCAAATCCTCAAATCTTCAAATCCTTAAAATCTATATCCGACGGAGATATTAAACCATTTGGTCCAAATCAGATAGATGGCGGTGAGGGACTGGATGTTACTCAGTCCGCCGAACTCGGCAGTACCGAACCAGTGGTCCCGTCCCACAGACACGCCAAGCGCTGTCAGTCCGAACGCAGCGCCCACTTCACAACGTCCGCGGTAATCGGCATGGATACCCGGACCGAGTTGCAGCCCCGAATAGAGGTTGACCCAATCGCGGTGGAAATAAGTGAAACGCACGGAGGGCATGATACACACGTCGTAGAAATAGCGGTACTCGCTGGACGCAAGGAACTGGTTGCCCCGGTTGTCGAGCTGATAGGAGTTGTAGTCAAACATCGTAGCTCCGAAATCGACTTGACCGCCCACGCCGAGCCATGAGTTGACGCGGTACATATACTCGCCGTAGAGATGTCCGGTATAGCGGTAGTGTTGACGCGCATTCATGGGCACACCAAGTTTGGTGGGTTCATCTTTCCAGCGCATCGTCTCGAACATCGGGTCGCCGTAACCGATACGCACCTCATGTTTGAGCGCACTACGGGTCTCTTTCGTCTCTGCCTGAGTGACCAAAGGCAGCAAACTGCATACAAACAGCAGAATACAAATTTTTCTCATGTTTTTTGAATTTTCGTTACCCCCACATAAGCCAGCAGAATGAGGTTCATCACAGTTTCAAACTCAAGCCCACGAAATAGGTTCGGGGCATGGAAGGTCCGTATATATAACTGGCATCGCGGAACTCCCCTTTGTCAAGGTCGCGCTGGAACTGGTCCAGGATATTCTTCACACCGCCACTGATCTCGAGGCAGTAGTGCTTATACAGATGCACATCGTAAGCCAGCCGGATACCCAATTCCCAGAAAGACGGAACCGCCACTTCCTCGTCTTCAGCTACGTATCCCGCGAGGTGCGGAACGAGCATGGAGCCGGTCGCCTTTCCGTTGACAGAGATAGTGAAGTCCTTCACCGGCGTGACATCCACCAGCACATATCCGTAATGGTCCGGTGTACGCAACATTCGTTTGTTAGCCGCGACGGTCGGACTCCATTGTTGCGCTTCGGTATAGCGGCTCTGCTGATAGGTGTACCCTATCTGGAAGGAGAAGAGCGAACCGTAGTTCACTTTTCCTTCTATATTCATTCCTCCCACCCACGCGGCACTCGCGTTCGTGCGCATAAAGAGCAGATTTCCTTCGGCATCCCTGCCCATCTCGCGAAGCATAAATATATCCTGCAGATAGGTATAGAATCCTTCGGCGGTCAAGTTCACTTCCCATTTGCCGAACTGCTTGTACCAGTCGGCACTGAGCGTAGCGCTGTGCGAATACTCGGGGCGCAGGTTCGGGTCGAGTGTGATGAACGACACCTGTCCGCCTACGGCGGCCACGTGCAGGTCCTCGTCGTAGGCTTGCGGCGCACGATAACCGCTGCTATATCCGGCTCTGAGCACCAAGCCCTCGACTGGCGTATAACGGAAGGTGGCACGCGGTGTGCAGACCGGTTTGGCCAGAAAATTATGCTTCTCCAACCGTGCGCCCACCAGCACACTCCATTGTTCGCCTTTCCATTCGTTCTGGGCATACACACCCGCCACGTGCACATTTTGCTTGAGGTCACGATGATAGCCCAACATCCGGTCGTGCAGGCCGTTATACGTATATTCAGCACCCGCCGTCAAGTCACCTTTCGCCAGTCCGCAGGGATACGAGAAACGGTACTGCAGACCGGTGATAGACGTCAAATCGGTACTGCGGCCGTACGCTGCGGTGTCCCGGCCTGTACCGAAATAACTCTCACGGCCGATATGCTGGATAGCCGAATAGGCAGAGACGAAATGTTTGTTATCCGGCGAGAACCAGTCGAACGCCAGCGAACCGGCGTCGATGTTATGACGGAGTTGTTCGGCTATGTCCGCCTGGTGCGGCTCGAGGTCAAAATTATTACCGCCCCGACGGAAATCGGTGGTGTGATGGTATTCGGCGGTCAGTTTGCTATAGGCGCTGGTCTTGAAGAAGACGCGTGTGCCGGCCGTCGTGGCCCGCAACTTGGGCAACTCGCTGAAACCGTCCTTGTCACGGTCGTATTCGCTGCGCGTGCGATGCGTAGCAAACAAGTACGCGCCTATCTTGCGGTTCTCGCTCATCACAGAGGCGTTGAGGTCGGTATGGATGTCATAGCCCGCGTGTTCGTTGAGATGACTGGTGTTGGAGATGTTCACAAAATTCCGAACGGGCTCTTTGGTAATGACGTTCACCACGCCGGCTATGGCGTTCGCTCCGTACATCGCCGAACCGCCGCCACGAACGACCTCTATTCGGTCTATCATCGCCGTTGGCACTTGTTCCAGACCATAGACGGCCGCCATCGAAGAGAAGACAGGGCGGTTGTCCATCAGTATTTGGGTATATTGACCTTGCAAACCGTTGATGCGCAGTTCGGTCTTGCCGCAGTTCGAACAGGTGTTATCGACGCGCAAACCCGGCTGAAAACTCAGCACATCAGCCGCACAGGTGACAGCCGTTGTCTCAAACATACGCGGGGCTAACACATTGACAATCGTAGCGGCTTCCTGCCGTTTGGTAGCATAACGGTTGGCGGTTACGACCACACTGTTGAGCTGCTGGGAAGTCTCCCGGATAACAGCCTTTAACTCCGTCGTTGTACCTTCCTTAATGTTCACGGGTAACTCTTCCGTTTCGTATCCTACATAAGAGAAGACGATGATCTGTCTGCCGAGCGGCAGGTTTTTCAAGAAATAGTGCCCTGACTCATCGGTCACGGTACCTATATTGGTTCCTTTCACTTGCACATTGACGTACGGCAAGTGTTCGCCTGTTTTCTCATCGAGCACGTGTCCGATGAGGTGGGCGTCATACTCCTCCTGTGCCCACAGCGGCATAGCGCATAGCAGCGCCAAGACTAATACCTTTATATTTTTACTCATTATTTTTTCTTTTGGCTTTTCTCTTTGAGCAGCTTTGCTGCGGTCTTTCTACTCTTTCTCAACGCCTCTTTTCCTGCTTCGGTCATCAGACCGCGTTTTTCCAATTCTTCGCAGCGTTGCCGATTCAACTCAGTCCAATGACTGCGCTTCCTGCGCGGCGAAAGGCGTTGGGCTAACCGCCCGTCAGGCAGACGTTTGAGCGTGGAGTCTATCCAACCGAAACACAGAGCCTCTTCCACCACATCGATATACGGCAAACAAGCACCTTCCGGTTTGTTCTTCCCGCGATACATGGCTATCCAGCAGCACGCACATGTCTCCGCATGTTGTTCAAGCCATGCTCTGAGCTCCGCGCGGTCATTATATTCCAACAAATCAACGATCTCCATCGCCTCCTTTTTCACTTTGGAGTGCAAAGGTACAACTTTTTTTGCAAATATGCAAGAAAAAACAAAAAAATCGCCCGATTGAGCGATTTTTCCGGCTGTGGCTTTCGCTTTAGCCATTGACGATTATAAAAAAAACGAATAAATATTTGCATATATCAAAAAAAAGTAGTATCTTTGCAGAAAATTTTGACAAAGGCATAAGCAACCTTTGAGCACCCTTTCATCATCCTTTGAGCACCCTTTGGGACCTGCTGGAGAGAACGCGGAAAAGAGGCGGAGAGTACGGAGACAAGAGGCATAAAAAAAGCACCTCACCGAAGTGAAGTGCTTTGCGTCATACGCATTCTATTTATTGCAACAGCGGTTTGTATTCCAGCACTGCTTCCGGCATCTCTGCCGGCCACATCGGGTACAGATAGCAGTTCACTCCGTTGTAATAACCTTGGAAAGCCGTCTTTCCGGAAAGATCCTCACCGGTTATTTTGTTCATCGCACCGTTAGCGAACTTGATGTACAAATCGCGCTTACCCTCCTGATCGGCCTTGGTAGCCATCTCCCATACGTATAGGTCGCTGTACGATTCTTGCATGGTCGTCTTAACTTCCATAACGGCGCCGAAATTCTTCTTGAACGTGACGCGCGAGTAGCCATCTTCGTCCGTAGCCTGATACGTTTTGCCTGCGATAGGATAAACATTGACATCTGCTGTTTTCTCACAACTTGTGAAACCGAGCACCATGGTGCACACTGCCATAACGGCAACTAAAATCTTTTTCATACGTTTAATTTTAATTAATAGAATTTGTTTGTTCTTATTTCCGGCTGCAAAAGTACTGTTTTTTTTTGATATGTGCAAGAAAAAAACAGAAAAAGCGCCCGAATGAGCGATTTTTGTCGCGAGCAAACCCCTTGTAAGCCCATTTTCGATACTCTTTCGATACTTGAGCCTTATCCCAAATCCACTCCGGCAGACAATTCTCCTTTCTTTTGTCAACAAATTTGCGAGATACACAAGGAAAAAACGATAAAAATTTGCATATATCAAAAAAAAGCAGTACTTTTGCACGCAATTTGTGGACAGACATATAAAAATGAGAAAGAAAATCGTATTCAGTTTAGTAGCCTTGATGGCTTTGGCTCTGACGAGTTGTGAGAAACAGGAATATCACGCTCGGACCTTTGATTTGGTGGTTATGCAACCCGACTGGAAATGGGACAGCGACACGAAACAGTTCTACTACTCGTTCAACGTGCCCTACATCACCCGCGACGTGTATAACTTCGGTACCATCACCGTCAGTCGCGAGTTCAACAACGGTACTGCGGACGCGTACCAGGTGGCACTGCCGATGAGCACGTATCTGTACGACGAGATCGTAGATGAAAACGACAGCGTCATCAACACCGTCTATTACACGCAGCATATCGACTACCGTTTCGGTGTCGGTTATGTGGATATCCAGTTGACGAACTCCGATTACTACTACGAGGAGCAGAACCCCGAGAGCATGGTGTTCCGTTTGCAGTTGGTGTATTAGACCGGCTTCGCCTGACAGAACACAGACCGGCTTCGCCTGACAGAACACAGACTGAGTTACCATCAGACAACATTTATACATAGTAGGGCCATGCGCGGCGGAGAGTCGTGAACAGGTGATTGAGACCGCACGCCAGATAAAGGACGTGCTGGCAGACCGGTCGTTTATTTTCCGCGCGGGCGCATGGAAACCGCGGACGAGTCCGAACACATTTCAGGGCGTAGGCGAAGAAGCGCTGTCCTGGCTGCAAGAAGTGAAAGCGAGTTACGGCATAGACGTAGCGACCGAAGTGGCGACCCCCGAGCATGTGAAGTTGGCCCTCGAAGCCGGGATGGATTATCTATGGATAGGGGCACGAACGAGTGCTAATCCTATAGCTTTGCAAGAGATTAGCAAAGCCATAGGAGACCGGCTTCGCCTGACAGAACACAGATCGGCTTCGCCTGACAGAACACAGACTGAGTTACCACTCAAAGGCATTCTCATCAAGAACCCCGTCAATGCGGACAGCGGTTTATGGTTAGGCAATATCGAGCGGTTGGAGAAAACAGGTGTGCCGGTGATAGCCGTTCACAGAGGCTGCAACCATCAGCCGTGCTGGGGCATGGCTCACGCGGTGCGCAAAGCCCGGCCGGACATACCGATGCTGCTGGACCCGAGTCACATGAGCGGCGATGCAGCCAAAGTGCCGGCGCTGCTCAGTAAGGTTGACGAATTAGGTTTGGACGGCGCGATGATAGAGGTTCATTACCATCCTGAAGAAGCGCTCTCGGACGCCAAACAGCAGATAAGGCCGGAGGACTTGACCGCTGCGCTGACAGAGCACAGACCGCTAACACTGACAGACCGCTTCGCTGACAGACTTGAGCTGAATTGGTTACGAGCAGAGATAGACGAGTTGGACGAGAGGCTATGGACTACCATTGCCGCGCGAATGGATGTGAGCAAACGTATCGGCGAATGGAAAAAAGAACACGGCGTTGCACCCTTACAACCCCAAAGATATCAGGAAATCCTGAACAAATTGACCATTAAAAATGAAGAATTAAAAAAGGATGGCATCGTGCTTAGTGAGGAGTTTATGAAGAACGTATGGGAGTTGATACACGAAGAGAGCCTCAGGCAACAGATTTGAAGATTTGAAGATTTGAAGATTTGAAGATTTGAAGATTTGAGATATTTAAGGTACATAGTATTATTTCTGTGCTTCGCCGGGACGGTGATGGCGCAAGAGGTGCGCACGAGTATATCGGGCGTAGTAGTGGATGGTGACACGGGAGAAACGCTGCCTTTCGTGCAGATTTACTTCCTCAAATCGACCACCAACAAAGGTATGATCCCTTCGGATATAGGTACCACTTCGGATATAGACGGTAACTTCACCATCAGTAACACAGCGGGGTATAACACGCTGAATTTCCAGATGTTAGGTTACAAGACCGAGATGCTAACGCTCCGTAAGGGTCAGAACCGGACGAACGTGAAGGTGAAGCTGACGCCGGATGTGTACGGTCTGCAGGATATCGTGGTGACGCCCAAGAACCGCAAACGCGACTACAAACGCAAAGGTAACCCTGCGGTTGAGCTGATTAAGAACGTGATTGCCCGCAAGGACTCGTTCTGCGTCAACTCCGCCGACTTCTTTACCGCGCACAGTTACTCCCGCATGTCGTTCGCGCTGGATAACATAAAGGTCAATTGGCAAAAGCCGTTCTGGAAACAATTCAGTTTCATACAGAAATACATTGACACCACAGGCGTTTATCCGAACGTGACCATCTCCATCCGCGAGCACCTGAACTCGGAATACTACCAGAAGAAACCGCACCGCGAGAAGAAGATATTAGACAAGAAACGTGTGTTCGGTGTGGAAGACCTGGTATCGCAAGGTTCATTCCAGGAGAACGTGAATGCTATCTTCAAGGACGTCGATATCAATGACAACAACATGAACCTGCTGTTCAACCGCTTTGTATCGCCGCTCTCCTCCACTCTTGCCGTGACTTTCTACCAATACTATATCATGGATACCATCATGGTGGATGGTTATCCGTGTATCGACCTGGCGTTTGTGCCGGTGAACTCCGAGAGTTACGGTTTCACGGGCCACCTGTATATCGTCAATGACAGCACGTTCCGTCTGAAGAAATACGCCATCAACGTGCCGCCGGATATCAACCTCAATTTCGTGAGCAACTATTCGGTGGAGCATAGTTACAGACAGTTGGAGAACGGTCTATGGGCGCCGGACAGAACGACGACGTTCGCGAAATTCTATGTGCTGAACAACAAAAGAGGTATGCTCGCCCGTCAGACGAAGATCTATACCGACTGGGACATGGAAACACCTATTCCTCGCGAGACGTTCTCCGCTCTCACCGCCGACGAGGTGGAGATGAACGACTCGACGGCTCAGCGGTTCGGTGCCGCGGCGTGGGATACACTTCGTCCGGAACCGCTCACACGCTATGAGAGCTCCGTATATGACTTGGTTCATGAAGCGACGGCTAACCCGCGTATCGCCAGTTTGATAGCGACGGTGAATGCCATCACCTCCGAATATGTGGCTACGACTCCTGCGCGAGACCTGGACGAGAGTAAGTTCGATATCGGTCCGATATACAACTTCGTAAGCTGGAACATGCTCGAGGGCGTTCGTATTCGCGTAGGCGGAACGAGTACCGCTCAGTTGCACAACCAGATTTTCTTCCGCGGGTATGTAGCGTTCGGAACTACCGACCTGCGCCCGAAATACAACGCTACGCTCGTCTATACTTTCGACAAGCACAAGACACAGCCGTACGACGGACTGCGACACCATATCCAATTCAGCGCACAGTACGACGTGGAGGAACCGGGACAAAACACCAATATCATCCGCCGCGACCATATCTTAGCGTCTATCCCGACAAGCACGCCCACGATGCCTTTCGCCCAATATGTATTCCATGCGAAAGCCGAATATATGAAGGAATGGCAGAACAAGCTATCCATCCGTACCTCCTTTGATTTCTCCAACAACGAGGCGGCAGGTGTGCTGGATTACCAAAAAGTGAACTGGAAGCTGGACCCGATTGACTCGACATGGAACAAATCGTTCACCAATATCGGTTCGTACCGCAACTATGAGGGAATGGTGGAACTGGAGTACTCTCCCGGCAGTCGCATCTATATCGACCGAATGGGTAACCGCAGTCCGTTTGCCATCGAGAAAGATGCGCCGACCTTCAAGCTGACGCACTACGTAGGCTATCTGGACGACCGCCATAACGGCGGAGACGGATTCTTCTACAACAGGACGGAATTCCTCTTCGACAAACGGTTCTGGTTCTCCGCCTTCGGTCACCTCGACCTGCGTATCCAGACCGGTATGTTATGGCAGAAAGCGCCGTTCACCAAACTGTATATACCGGAGACCAGTACGAGTATCTTCCTCGCCCAACGCGCCTTCAACCAGATGAAGCCGATGGAGTTTATGATGGACGAATATGTGGCGCTCTACGCGACCTATTTCTTCAAAGGCTGGATATTGAACCGTATTCCGGGCATCAACAAGCTCAAGTTGCGCGGCGTGGTATCGTTCAGCGGCGTTTATGGCGGTCTGACGAAGAAAAACAATCCCTATCTGGAAGGTACCGGCGGTTTGTACGACTTCCCGCACACGCCATGGGAGAACGGTATTGTCGATAACGCCTTCGACCACGACGGATATATAAGGGACGGTTATCGGACCAGTTCACCGATAGGCAAGTTGCCGTACATGGAGCTGACGGCGGGATTTGAGAATATATTCAAGTTCATCCGCATCGACTATGTGCGCCGCTTGACGTACAACGACTACGAATTGCCGTACCTGATTCAGAAGATGGAACTCGTGGACCCGAACCGTCCAACCTTAGGCTATCAACCGGCTGTGGACGAGAACGGAGACCCGGTTATGATACATGGTCGCCGTCGTATCGGCGCATGGGGCCGTAACGGCGTTAAAATTACCTTTAGATTTTCGTTATAAGCCATGAAAAAGATTGTATTCATAGTGAGTATGGCGGTCCTTTCGCTGAATATGGCGGGACAAAGCCGAGATACCAAAATACAGCAGTCGCTGGACGAAGCGAAAGCCAAGTTGGTAGAATTCGACACGGAGCATTTCATCGATTCCTTGGACCAGGAGAATCTGCCTCGTCTGGTATCCGGCGGTGTGCTGGCTGGCGTTAACATAAGCAATTTCATCATCACCCGTGACCACAATACGATGAGTTCGTACATGCGTATCGGTGGCGAGTTAGGAGGATTTATGGATTTCCGCATCACCAAGCACTTCTCCATCCAACCGCAGGTAATCTTCACGGCGCAGCAGAACTATTTCTCCTCCACCGACACGACCAACACACTATGGTCCTTCGGAGCGGAGATTCCTGTTTATTTCTTAGGCAGGTTCGGAAACATGGAGAAAGGCTATGTGCAGTTCGGCGGTGGTATTTTCACCCACTTCACTTTTGCCTCGAATATCAAGGACAAATTCAAGAACTGGGACGATCCCACGACAGTCAAGCCCAAGACAGACACGCACGACTACAGCGAGTTGTACAAACTGCACGACAACCACTTCGGTATATGCGCGATGGTGGGCTATGAGTTCCGGTTCGGTCTGCAAATCAATGCCTCGTACCGAGTCAGTCTGTCCGATATCGCGACATTCTACAAGAACAACAAAGGGCAGGAAATAGCGAACGCCCTCATTTACCCGCAGTCCGTAAGTCTGAGCTTAGGTTACCGCTGGAAATAATTATTTCGAATCAGTTTATCAGATAAGGGGAACGCGTCGTCTTCAGAGATGGCGCGTTTCTGTGTGCTGTCCAGCAGATTGATGCCAAACCCGCGCCAACGATAGTCCTTTGCGCCGACCAGCGTGCGGTAGGTAGGATAGATATCGGCTTGGTACGCATCCTCCGTATAATGCGGATTGCCCGAGATACGCGGCGAATAGATAACGAGCGGCAGACAGTCATCCAGAGGCGTCAAGTCGGTTATCCAGGCGTATCGGGTATCCTTGTGCTTCTTTGCCCAACGCTGCGCATAGCGCTGCATCTGTTGACGCTTCTCATAATGCAGGATACGATGGTCGCCGGTGAAGACGATGGTATAGTTCTGCAAACGGGGATCGGACTCTATCTTACGGATGAAATAGCCCAAGCCGTCGTCCAGCGCATTGAAGCCGCGAATAAAATTATACATCACCCATGGCATCGATTTGGGCAACTGAAGACGGGAGTATTTCTCGTTGACGAACGGAGCATGCGTTGATTGCGTGATACACTGGATATAGCGATAACCATGGTCCACTAGGCTGTCGAGTTTCCGGAAGAGGATAGTGTCTATATCGCAGTAACAAATCGTCGAGTCATAGCCGTAGGCGGGCGACATCTCCGTTTGGTTCCACACACAGGTGTCGTGCGGGAGAAGACAGATAGCGCTGTCCGGCGCCAGTTTCATAATCGCAGGATAGGTATTGTGCGAATAGTGCAGACAAGTGCCGCCGGCATTGATAGGCAGCAGGCCCGTATTGACAATCATTTGTCCGTCCGCCGAAGGGGCACCCACTATCTGGGTATGGATACGATTGGCGTAGAGCACATGGTCGTTTTGCGTCAAGCGATAGAGATTGGGCATAATCTGCGGCGTCAGCACCCAGTTCTCCAGACTCTCCAGCAGGACGATGATAAGCGGAGCATCCAAACTCACGCTGTCCTCTCCATCATCCAAATGCGCCATGACGGCATAGTCGTGCGGCGTCAACGGCCGCTCCGGCTGGATATCATTGATCATCAGATAGTAATCGGACGTGATATAAATGGGCGAATAGAGCACCGAGGTATTGGCGACGGTGGTCGGGAAATGGGTGCCATAAACGGGTTCACGGTGCTCGCGAATAAACGGCGCAGCGTCGTACTTGGTCTCCGACTGCACTTTCTTTTTCTCGTTCACATAAAGTCCTTCCGCCGAGAGATACAAAACAGCCGATATCGCGACCATCGCCAGCCATGCCTGCCAGCAACGACTACTCTGCTTGGTAAAGAGAAAGACGAGGCTGAAGAGCGCTGTCAAACCATAGAACAGCAGGTCAATCCACCACTCTATATAGATGAGTACGGACCAAAAATAGCCATGCAGGTTGCCGGACATATTAAATGCCTCAGCATCCAGCAGAATATGGTTATTGCGCATATAAATGAGGTTGGCAATAAACCATGTATCGATGACCAAAGAGAGGGCAATCAGCCAACGCTTGTCGCGCAGAAGGAAAGTGAACGACGCGAAGAGCATCGACGCCGCCAGCTTGCTCATCAGCATAGCTAACGTATTCTGCGCCGAAGGCTGCAAAGCCAGTTCGCGAAACGCAAAATGGTCAAACAGCAAAGTCTGACCGAAAATGAGCAAGGTGAACAAGCCGAAAATAACCCACGCGGCTCTGTTACCTACCGCTAACCACTGTTTGATTTGCTCTCTCATACTCTGGTGATACAAAGACAACCGGCAATGATGAGGAATACACCCAACCACTGCATAAACCCTACCTGCTCATGAAAAATCAGCCATCCGGACAGCATACCGAACACAAACCCGAGACTCGTCAAAGGATAGACCTGCGACAACGGATATTTATGCAACATCCACAGCCAAAACAAGTTCGCGCCAATCATCAGAGCCACAGCGATCATCAACCAGCCGTTCAAGATGACATGGTGCCATATAAACGACCAACTCCACTCCCAACTGAGACCTTCCATCGCCAGTTTGAGGGTCACCTGACTGAAGGCGAGCATCGCTGTCTGGAGCAGCATCAAAAGAATCATTGTAAGCATTGACGATTGACGATTGACGATTGACGATTATGGTACGATGATACCATGTTTGAGTTTATAGGCCTGCTGGATGTCGCGGTAACGGAGGATAACCTCTTCAATCACATTCTCCCAGGAACGGGAGATGGTCTTGGACGCTTTGTCACCCACGCGCGTCAGCATATCCGGATGCTCCATGAGATAGGCTATCTGATTGGCGTACGCACGCACATCATTAGGCGTCAAGAATCCGTTCACATCCGGCGTGATAACCTCTGCCGCCGTTGATTCTTGTAGCATAAGCGCCGGTGTATGCAGGGCCGCCGCTTCGCGGACTACCAGCGGAGCGTTATCGTAGAGCGAGGGGAAGAGGAACAGGTCGGCCGCTGCATCGATTTTCTTCAGACGCTCGCGGTCATGGATGTTTCCAAGCAAGGTCACGTGGTCCTGCAAGCCCAGAGCACGAATCTTCAGTCGTATCTCACGCACCGCATAACCCGTACCGACCATGAACAGATGGAATGGCAATTCTTTTATCAACGCGAGTGCATCGAGGATAAATCCGATATTCTTCTCCCATATATGCTGTCCGACGAAAAGGAGCATGGTCTCATCGGGCGTCAAGCCCAACTCCTCACGCATTTCCTTTCGCATCATTTCGATTTGCGCCTTCGGTGTATAGAAGTCATTACCATTCTCGACCACCTCTACATGTCCCTTGAATCCATACTCGCGGAGCGTAGGCTCAACAGCCGCCTGCGGGATCCACACTTCATCCGCACGCTCGAAGACCCGGATAATATGACGCACCATGCAATCGACGATGAACTTGCTTTTCACGTTGTGCTCAAAGTCCTGACGGTACTTGGAGTGGAAGGTAGCCACCAGAGGAATATGCTGGCTCTGCGCAGCGCTGTACGCGAGGTCGGCAGTAGTGAACGGACAATGAGTATGCACGAGTTCGAACTTCATCTTCCGCCAGTTACGCATGAAGGGAACATCGATATAAGGCATACCATATCGATACGGATGACGGAAAGGAATAGGAATAGAAATAAACCTGTTGATAGGATAAGGCGCAGCGTTGATTACCTTCTTCGCTTTCGGGGCATAAGGCGTGATAACCCGCACGTCGTAGCCCTTCTCATGCAGCCAATACGCATAGTTTTGCGCCGTTAAAGCAACACCGTCCAATATAGGCGGGAAATTATCATTAAAGATACCAATCATTCGGTATTAAATTTAATTCATTTCTGTTTCAGCGTGCAAAGGTACAAAAAATTTTGCATATATGCAAGAAAAAACAGAAAAATCGCCCGTTTGAGCGATTTTTCCGTCTTTGGCCCGGGCTTTGTCTTTGGCTATTTGAGTAGGTGTTGCCCCTTACTTGCCCCTTACTTGCTATCGGGACCGGTTAGCGGATGATAATCTTGCCGGATTTGAGACGCTTTGCTCTTGCGCCCTTCAACATCTGGATGAAGTTCTTATCGCCGTTATAGAACGCATAGTAGTAAATTTGGCCGGGTATGACATCTACCAGCAATCCAGAACTGAGATTGGAGATATTGTTGACATGCTCAATGCCGTTCTGGTCCGTTACTATCTCTACATCGTTCGGGTTAGCCGGCGGCACAGGCTTGTGATAAACCAACTTACCGTACTGGTCGTAGAGTGCGAAATAGACGCCCTGACGGATAGTAGCGATGAACAGTTGGTGCGAAGCGCCAAGCGGTTTGACAAGCACATCATCGGCGGTGGACTCAGCAGACGGGTCAATCGAGGTGATGGCGAAATAGATGTAATAATAGCGGTCCGTACCATCAGCCGCGGTACAGATGATTCTACAGGTATCACCCGCGAGCACACGTCCGAGGTCAATCTCTGCATTCTCCGAACGCGGAGCAGCATCTACCGTCGGTGCGTCGGATTCGAACACATAGAAGGTATAGAATGTCTCCTCCGGGTCAAAACCGGGCAGCGTATCTCCGTTCACAGTAATCCAAGCGAGCGCATTGTCGCCATCTTTCGCAATAATCTGCGAGATGAGATAGGTAATCGACGTACGTCCGTCTTGCGCCAAGGTAACGACATTGATGACGTTATTCTCGTCCATATAGATAGAATCTATAGTAGCGAGGCTGTCGCTGAGCACGTAGGTCACATCGTCAGCCGTGAAGAAGGCCGTGGAATCCGTGCCGTACGGATGGGCATAGACATACTCGGTCTTGGACGGACGGAAGTCAGCGAACTCTTCATCGCGGATACCCAGCGAAGCTAACATAGCATCAGAAGGTTTGACGAACTGGAAGATAATCGAATAGATAGCCTGGTCTTCGCCGTTCGGTGCGGTAACCGTCACATCGACTTGGATATCTCCGTTCGGCAGGACATGAATAGCTGTGTCGGTCTGCTGTTCCTGGTCATAGAGCTCAAAGCGTATATCCGGTAACTGCTCCTTCGGCGTCAGCTCCCTGTCGTACGGCAACTTAACAGTATAGCTGTATATCTCCGGACGATACGGGAACTCGGATGTCGGGAACGGTACGCTGTCTGCTCCGACAAGGATGATATCACGCAGGTCGGTCACTTTCGATTTCAGACGCTCGAAGGACAGAGTATAGACAGCGCTGTCCTTGATGGACTCTGCCCAAACGACTACCTTCACGGTGTCTTCCAGCACATTGATTTCATAGACCTGTGCCTCTTCTTTCTTGATAACCGAGACAACAGGCACCGCTGCTTCCATCTCAATCTCGAGCTTGTAGATGAAGCGCTCAGCATCGTAGTTAGCCAGCGGCTTGGTACCGACGTTAATCATATTGAGCGTAGCATCGGTAGAGAGCTCCACGGGATAGTGGATAGTGTACATCGTGGTCTTACCGGTCGCAGCAGTAACAGTAACCAGCGATTTGTACCCAAGCGACTTACCTGCGAGCGAATCCACGACTTGCGAAACCATGACGTTCTGCGATTCGTCACCCTTGATATAATCCACTTCCGGAAGTTGTCCGTTCAGCGCGGTCGCCTCAGCGGCTGTCAGTTGATAGAAATACTCGGTTGTCGATGCCTTGAAGCCCGGAAGCTGTTTCTGGTCCACGAACAACATCTGCAGCGTATCTACCGACGATTTCTCAATCGTATAAGAAACGGTGTAGATATTCTTTTTGCCGCTCTCAGCCGTCACTTTTATTTGACGGATGAGGGTGTTCTGCGTGAACTCCATGGTGTCCATCGTAATCGTCTGCAGGTCGTTCACTTCCTGCCAACTCAAATCCGGGAAAGCGAGCGTACCGACAGGCAGCGACTTAGTGTAATACATC
Organism: uncultured Bacteroidales bacterium; assembly: GCA_902778935.1. Lineage (GTDB taxonomy): Bacteria > Bacteroidota > Bacteroidia > Bacteroidales > Paludibacteraceae > Colicola. The sequence goes on along the minus strand of CACYZT010000014.1, from coordinate 25,685 downwards.
GTTCTGGGCTCGAAGTCATTCATCGGTTGGCCGTCCTCGTAGATATTGAGCAGCGTGTCAGCATTGGACTCCGTGATATGGAATACGACTACGTAGGTGTTCTCGCGTACAGACGGGTCTTCCGCTTGTACCTTAATGGTAGCCTGAAGTTTGTCGAGGTCTATCTCCACCGGCTGGAGAGTCTGCATAGGCTCGCCTTTCTGCGCAGCCACTTCCGGCATGGTATGCACTCCTTCCGGCATATTGATCTGATAGAAATAGTACGTCGGCTCGAAGCCCTTGAGCGAGTCGCCGTCAAGGAAAATCATGCTCAGGTCCGCATTCTTGGACATCGGCTTGAGGAAATGGAGATGGTAGATGTTATGCGTCGTACCGTCCACCGCCGTCACATCCAGGAGGATGGAATCCGGTCTATGGATGATTTCCACTTGCTGGCCGTCCATCTTCAGCTGCGCACTTACTTCCGGCAGCACCGGTGTACCGGACGGCAGGTTGATATCGTAGTTATTGTTACCGCCGTCAAAGACGAGGTCGGGATTGAGACTATGGAGGAAATGGTCGAAGTCTTCGCCATCCAGCTTGATATTCGCCAGTTGGGCATCACTCGATTGGTTCTCTACATAAATCTCCACCATGTAATCGGACGTGGTGCTATCCTCCGCCATCACATGGAGCGTGTAACGGAACTGGTGGGTCTTCGAGGACTCAACCGTAGTCGTTACCGTCTGGAAACGGTCGTCAGTCATATAGTCCACCTCGATATTCTCCGTGTTTACGGAGACAGAGTAGAAGTGACGTCCGGGCTCGAAGTAATCGATAGCTTCGCCGTTGACGGTGATACCCGTGAGGTCCGAGCAGTGACTCTTCTGTGCGGTTACGGACAGATAGTAGTAATTGGTAGCCGCACCGTCTTCACTCTCCACCGTGATAATCGTCGGGTTTCCATTTACCTGTCCTTGTTCCACCGAGATTTTCTGTCCCGGATGTCCGGCGAGATAGGTCACGGATGGCATCTTCGGCTGCGCCGTCTTAACGGCTCCAACCGGCAGCACTTTCGCATAGTTCATCGAGTCGGCACGGAAGCCGTCAATCATCACGCTGTCAAGCAGTATGCCTGCAAGCGTAGCGTCATGGCCGACAGGACGACGAACCTGGAGATGATAGGTCTTGGTGGTCGTTGCGTCCTCCGCAGTAACCACCGTCGTATAGTCCACACCGCCGACAACCGGCACACAGGTCGTTTGGAGCGTTTGCGCTTCTTCAGCAGCCAGAGGCTCAAGAATGACCATCGAATCAAGCGTCAGGTCATAATCCGTTACGCCCGGCATAAAATCAGACAGGCTGATACCATCCAAGGTGATGTCCGCCAAGTCGGCATTGTCAGACGACTCGGTCTGGTAAGTCCACGTATAGACCTTCGTCGCACCCGGCACAGACCACTCCATCGCCGTCTCATTCTGCACGAAGACAATTGAATCGTTGTCCTGTTCACGCTTGAAGATGACAGCTTCGGTCGGTTTGGCAGCTACGCGCGTCATATTGGCACCGCCGAAACCGGAGATGATATTACCGCCCATCTCGAACTCGGTGAGCACACCATTCGGCACTACTGCCGGTTTCGTGTAGGTAATCGTATAAGTACCGGTGGAAACACCGTCCTCTGCGGTGACAGAAATCACACCGTTGTTGAGCGTCACGACTTGCAAGTCAGAGCGTTTCTCGAACGAGATAAGCGGCATTGTATTCGCCGTCAGTTCGTAGGTCTTCTGCTCCGGGTCGTAAACCAATCCATCAACTACGATATTAGCCAAAGTGGTATCGTTGCTCAAGGTTGTAGAGAAAGTGATGGTGTAGGTTTTCGCACTACCCTTCTCCGGCGTAACGGTGATGGTCATCGTCGAGTCAGCGTCGTTGTACAAGGCTGTTACGCTCTGCAGCGACGAACCGGGTATCGGCTGGATATCGGGGATATTACGACGCGCAGCAGGCAGTGCCACCGTATAGGCATATTTGCCCGCCGAGAACCCAATCAACGGAACGGTATCCAGATAGATATTCGTCAGTTGATTGTTCGTATCCAACGGACGTTTCACGGATAGCGTGTAGTCGGTATAGTCGGCACCGTTCTCCGCCCAGTTACGGATGGTAGCGTTACGCGTCTCGAAGTCGGCATCCTTGGTTGGCGCAGACCAAACGACATCCTGCGCCTGGTCAGCCACCTCACCGGTAAATGCCAAAACCGGCAACTCAATACGCTCCGGGTCGGTCAGGGTAGCCGTGAACGCATTGCCGGACTTGGTAGCGTCGATGCCGTCCACCGTCATGCTCGTCAAGGCATGATTATAAGAGAAACGCAAATAATCTATGGTTAAATCAGCATCACTACCTTGCGTCTTGGTTGACATAGACTCTTTATAGAACGAATTAAGAATAATATTCAATTGGGTAGGAGCCGTAACAGCACTATTCGCCTCCGCCAGATTAAATGAATAAACTTTATAGTCCGTATTTGCCTCCGTCGAGAACTCTAATTCCTTACTTCCATTACCTGTCAATTGATATACTATTCTATTCTTGTTTCCAGTACTACTGATACTACCAGTTTTAGCACGAACTATCAATATATCGGGAGTGTTTCTATAGGTAATACCTCCTTGTGGATAGAAAGAGCTACCGCCGGCCTCCTGTAGAGTACCTGAAATAGTACCTAATGTAATCCATGCAGGTAAATATCCTCCAAGGGCACCTCCGTAGACTCCCGCCCATATGTTGCCTTCGTGCGCACTTTGTTTTGAATTTAGTTGTACGGCTCTATTAGTACCGCTAACTGTAACTTGTACCACTTCCTCGTTTTGTCCGAAGGTATGTGTACCTGAAGAGAGTTTCACACCATTACCCAAGACATCCGAACTTGTAAAATAGTCAGCCAAACAATTCCAGCCTGTTGGTTTAGGAGCATCATTATTAGCGGCTGTTGTCCAATTATTAAAGTCTGCATTAGGCACAACATCATGTGTATAATAGAACCATATATCATATGTATTAGTAAATCCATCTTTGCTTACAAGCGCTTGCCAATGCTTATGATTAACAATTGTAGGTGTAACTATGGCATGATTATATCCTTCAGGTATCACAATTGGGGCTACCATGGGTATAGTATCAATCAAAACCACGTATGAGAATCTATTCATATCAAAGTCTGCCAACGGCTTGTCATTTACCGAAAGACTTGCTAATACAGCTGGGTTTTGTGTGGATACTTCAGGGATGATGCGGTATACCTCATCGGCGATGGTGTCGTTATTGGCCTTGACGGTGATAATCGTCGGATGATGAACTCCACCGGGTTGAATGAACACGGTCTGCTCATTGTAGGACTTCTCGTACTCAACGGTCAGCGAACGCGAACCGAACGGCATATCTACATCGAACACGCGCTTGGTCTTGTCCTTGAGGCTCAGCTCCTGGTCCAACTCCTTGATACGAAGCATGGAGAGCACATTCTTGGTGTTCAGCACTTCGCGCTTGAAGAGGATGTTATAGATGCGTTGCTCGCCGTTCTCCGCCGTGACGATAATCTGACTCGTTTGACCGAGCGGACGGGAGATAACATCAATGCGCTGCTCTTGTTCGTCTTTCTCATAGACCATCTTCGGACAAGAAGTGGCGCTGAACGGCAGTTCAACGGTGTAGTCCGTTTGGTTGGGTTTGAAAGAGATTTCCGCTTCCTCAGAGTCGAGATAGAGGTCACCAAGTTGGGTGTTATTCGATTTGACAACCGGGAAAGCGATCGTGTAATCGCGAGTGTCGCCGTTCTGCGCTTCTACATGGATGCGAGTCACACCGTCCGGACGGGAGAAATAGGTCGTCACCGTCTGTGTGGACAGAGCTGCTACAGGGAAGACATTCGGCACGAACTTGCTTCGCAGCGGAATAGAGTCCACATAGCTGAGCACATCGGGGTCGAAGCCCTGCAGGCTCACGCCGTCTATGAGTATGTCCTTGAGGTGAGTATCACTACTGAGAACGCGGTTGTATGTAATCGTGTACGAAGCGGTATCGCCGCTCTCTGCATAAACAATCACGCGCTGGTGACGGTCGTCTTCGTTGTATTGTACCACGGTCTGCTGCTCACGCGGCGTAACGGTTACCAACGGAAGCGGAGCACCTTCGTCTAACGTCAGGACATAGGTATGGGTGTTGGGGTTGAAGGAAAGGGTCTTACCCTGAACCTCAAGGTTCTGCAGCGTCGGGTCGCTGTACTTGGCGATGGTATAACGAACGGTGTAAGTGGCCGTGGAACCATTCTCTGCAAGCACCGAGATGCCCCATTTGCCGTCTTCCAGTTGACCGAAGAAGACCACCTGTGCCTGCTCCGCAGCTTTATAGCTAACCTCCGGATAGGTACTACCCGCAGGCAGATTGTACTCATAATTGAGTTGCGTGGCATCAAAACCGCTGATGAGTACGCCGTCTGCATAGATACCCTCGAGGCGGGTATTGGTCGAGAGAATACGGCTGAAGGTCACGTCATACATAGCTTTAGCGCCTAACGAGTCCGTCACATGCAGATACGCCACGCTGTCTTTCCAAAGCACCTGTATCGTCTGTCCGTCATGACCGACACCCTGTACATCCGGCAGCTCAAGGCTGTACTGCGATTGGTAGTGCAGTTTGGTCGGTTGGAAATCACTCAAAGCCACTCCATTCACCGTGATAGCAGCTAACTGAACTGCCGTGGGTGCGGATTGGTCAAAATGAATGAGATACATATTGGCGCTACCCGACTCCGGCTGCACTTTGATTTTCGCGATACCGGCCGCGTACGGAGCGGTAATGGTTACCTGCTGTCCGGGAGCGGCATCGACTGTGATAATCGGACAAGTAGCCGTTTGGAGCGGAATATGGTATTCGAGTGTCTGCTTACCAAAGCCCTCCAGCGAGTCGCCATTGAGATAAATCATCTCCAGGAATGCATTCTCGGAGGCGCGAACGACGAAGTCAATCACATAAACCCGCTTAGCGCCGCTCTCGGCAGTCACGGTAATAATCTGCTGCTTGCCTTCCTGCACACTCAGTACACGTTGCGTTGCTTCGCCTTTGACAAACGTCACATTAGGGATAGCACTCACGCCTTCCGGCAGCGAGTCAATATAGTGCAGCGTATCCGGATGGAAGCCCTCAAGCGGCGTGCCGTTGAGATAAATCATCTCCAGTCGGTTATTACCCGAAGTAGTGACGCTAAAATGGACAATATACGTGCGGCTGGCACCTCCTTGCGGACGAACGGTAATCTTATAATCGCCGTTCAGACCGGAGAAAGCACGTACGGACGCTGTCTGCAGTTGTTCGTTCTCCAACTCGTAGGTTACCACCGGCAGAGCAACAGTTCCTTGCGGCATATTTACCCAATACTCATCCTGATTAGGGTCAAAGCCGTCAATCAGCGTGCCGTTCAGATAGATAGCACGGAGCGTGTTGACACTGTATGTCTCCACCGAGAAGGATATCTGATAAACGGATGTACTTCCATCACCGGCCGTTACGGTAATACGGGTCTTGCCGTTCACACCCGCGGGGTTGATAGCGATAGTCTGGAATTCGTCACCCGGTACAGCTACTATCTCCGGCAGAACGGTTGTTCCCACCGGCAGGGCGTAGTTATACACCAGCACATCGGGGTCGAAGCCGTCCAACGGTGTGCCGCCAATCGTAATTCCGTTCAGCGTAGAGCGGTCGGATTTCTCGGTAGTAAAGACGAGTTTATAGACCGTCTGGTCGCCGTTTCCGGCAGTTACGGTCACACGCACCGTTCCGTCCACTACACCTGCGCCAAGGTCGGTCTTGGCGATAGTCTGAAACTCATCACCGGCGGTCCAGCTGATAGCCGGCAAGGCTGTTGTTCCCAACGGCAGATTGAAGTAATAGGTAGTCTGCGTAGGCTCGAAATTCGTCAGCAGATTGATGTTATCGCGCACTACCCTCAGGTCTTGCAAATAGGTATAAGAAGAAGCCTCAAGTTTGAAGTTCAGTTTATACACTTTCGGCACCGTGTTACCCGGTGTGGTCACGCTGATGGTATAGGTACCTCCGTCGATGACCGAAGGAGCGTTATAGACAATCGTCTGCTCACCCGGCGCGTATGCTGAAACAGCCTGCACCGTCGGCATGGTGGTGGTACTCGTTGGAAGAGATACTTTATAAACGGCCTGCGTTGGAGAGAAGCCCGGAATAGGCGTACCGTTCACTTTGATGCCCGCCAGGGTATTGTCCGCCAACTGGCCTATGCTGAAGTTAATGCGGTAGGTGGCTGTCGAAGTGCCGTCCGCTGCTATCACCTTGAGTGAAGCCTGACCGGGAACGGAGGAAGCCTGCGTCGGTATAACCGCCTGCTCGTCTTCCTGTGTCTCAGCAGAAACGGTAGGAACACCCTTTGCTCCGTACGGCAACTCTACGTTGTAATTGTAGGTGCTGGGGTTGAAGCCTGCGACCGTCGTGGTCTGCGGATGGTTATCCTTGTCCGTATAGGTATAACGGATGCTCGCCAGCTTGGCGTTACTGCTCTTCGCTGCCTGGAAGAGAATATTATACACCGTGGTAGAAGAACCGTCCTCTGCACGAACGGTGATTTTGGTCGGCGTACCGCCTACCGTTCCGTTCACAATCGTAATCTCCGAGCCGCTCAGTTTACGACCGGAGAAATGGACGGTCTTCGTTGTTGATTGGTTCGGCACATTGGACAGCGAGCCAATACCGCGGAACGCCTCTATGGACGGAATGGTGGTGGAACCTTCGGGTACGGAATAGACCTGCACACCGGTGTTGTTCGGGTCAAAACCTTTCCACTCCTTGCCACCGACTACCAATTTCTGTATCTTCGACGAATAAATCAGTTCCACATCATCCACATAGAGCGAGTTGCCTTCGTACAGACCGCTGTTAGAGCGGTAGTTCGGGTAGTTGGACGCAGAGAAGATGACGTTACACTTCGCCGGTATGTTATCGTTCATGTAGTAAATCGGGATGCGCACGTTGGTCCAGTTGGTGTACTGGCGGCGTTCATGAATCCATCCTTCCGCCACCTGACCACCGGCCGTCTGGTACGAACACTGGTTGCCATCGAGAGCGATGCGCACATCGGACTCCTCATCTTCTATGCTCACGTTCGTACAACCGCCGTTTTTGTTCTTATAGGATTTACCTTTCGCCGTACCGGTCCAGGAGTAAAACAGGATATGGAAATCCTCCTTGTCCCAGTTCGCACCCGTACGTTTAATCCATACCGAAATGGAGTCGGGACGATGGGTGAAGGCATATCCGCCTTTCGTTCCGGCAGTAGCCGTACCGGTCTGCAGACCCTCGAGGTACTGCCATCCGTAACCCAGGGAGTAGTAACTCGGGCTGGTCTCTGTAATACCTGCCGCACCGACCGTCTGGTCCTGAGCCATGATACACGAACCGCCGTTACGGCCCGTTTCCTTGTGGGCAAAGTTAAACTTGAACGACATTCCCAGCGCAGACTGCTCCACGTTAGATGCATGCCAGTACTTGTTCTGGACTTGGCCGTCAAAAGCTGTTCCTGACCAGTCCTCAAAGCCCGGGTCGGGCAACTGGTACTGTCCCAACATAGTCAACGGCATCACTGCCGTCGCAAACAAAACTAATACACGATGTAAAAATTTACTCATATTAAGAATTTTATTAAATTATTCCTGTTTTTTGCTTCCCAAAAGACGCATTTTTAATCGGCTGCAAAATTACTGCTAATTTGTCAATGCTACAATACCCTTCGTTACGAAAAGATATACGATTATTAAGCCCCACCTTAAAAGGTGTTGCTAAATTGAGATTGCAAAATGTACGATTTTTAAGACCGGTTTAGAACCGGAGCAAGCCATTCATAGCGTCTCTACTTCTGCCCTATGCGTTGCAGATGGCAGAGCATGAGAGAGCCGTCTTCGCGGCGGAGGTGCATACCGTTTCCTTCGCAGAAAGAGAAAACCTTGCAGTCCTTGCATGGTTCGATGTCCCGCATCCAAGAGCGGTCGCGGTAGGGCTTGAAGCCATTTTCCCACACCTCCCAGAACGAATCCCGATAGATGTTCCCTTGATAGTATTTGCCGCGGATGGAGGTGCAGGCAGAGATAGAGCCGTCGATGAGGATGGACGCCACGCTGATACCTGCGGCGCACTGGTAGAGATGGTCACGGACGCGACCTTCGTAGGTTCCGAGGTAGCCTTCGCAGGAATAAGAGACATGACGTCCCGCTTCGCGTTCAGCGGCAATGAAATCCATCAGGTAGCGGAACTGGTTGTCATCAAGCAGCAACTCGGGATTGGAGGCAGCCCGCCCCATCGGGTCGATGCCGAACACGCGCCAGTCGCGAACACCCAAACTCCATAGCATATCGCGGATAGCGGGCAGATGGTCGATGTTACGCCGGTTGGCGCAGGTGACGACATCCCAGACGATTGGACGATTGGACGATTGACGATTGGACGATTGGCTGTTATAGTCAGCGATGAGGTGTATGGCCCGTGTCGCACCTTCGAAAGCGAGTGGATGCTGGCGAAGCCAAACATGGTCGTCTTCGAGTCCGTCGCAGGAGATGGTGAGCGAACGCAGTCCGGCGTCCGTCAGTTCGCGGAAACGACTCGCCGTCAACGCCAGTCCGTTGGTAACCATGCCCCAGGGATAACCGCGTTGCATGAGTGCTCTGCCGACCTCAGCCAGGTCCTTACGCATGAGGGGTTCACCGCCGGAGATGATGATGAGCACTTCGTTGGGGTTGACGTGTGGAGTTATTTCCGTATCCAGGACATGGAGAAAATCCTCTGCCGGCATGTCGGGCGTCTCTACGGACGCCACACAATCGCTGCCACAATGGAGACAATGAACATTACATCGTAATGTCGATTCCCAGAAGAGCTGGCGCAGAGGGTGTAGTGTCTTCAGATTACGCCTCCTCAGGCTCTCGAGCCACAGTGCTATTTGTAGCCGCAGCCTCATTGGTTGTTGCGCACAGGCGGTACGCCGTACTTGACCATGATCTGCGGAGGACGCTGCGGTGCTTTGGGCTGCTCCATCACAACGGTGTCTGCCGGCGCAGCAAGGGTGTCCACGGGTTCATCGGGCATCATGACGCCATACATAGCGCGCACCTCGGGCGTACCATATTTAAGGCGCGGGTGGCGCGGTTCCTCTTTGACCGTTGCTTTACTGCTGTGACAGCCGGCGAGCCAGAGGCTGATGACGCCTAACAGCACATTGACACGAAGTAAAAAATTCTTCTTCATCACTATCTCAAGTCCTAATTCGGCTGCAAAGGTACAACAAAAGTTTGACATATGCAAGAAAAATTGCATTTTTGGTGCGATTTTTCTGATGGGTTATGGGTTATGGGGTTGTTAGCTCCTACTGAGCGTGTATAGCCTGCGACACGATTTTTGTAGTGAATAATATGTATACCCTTTTAGGCGGATGCCGCTGCTCCCGTTCCGTCGGGAGAACGCTCCGGGCATAGTTTTTGTAGTGTTATTTATAGATTTATTTATTTCTGCCATTCTGGCAGGTTTTGGGCAAGAAGTCAGTCTGACGTAAGCCTAATCACCCACTAACAACACACTAACAACCCACTAATCACCCACTCGAATACCGAGATGAGTCCGATTGGTGCGTAGATTATGCAAACACCCAAAGCCATCTCCGTACGTAATAAAATAATAGAATGAATTCTACTTTTTGCGAGAAAATACCCGAACACTTGCTTCTACTTTTTGCGAAAAATACCCGAACACTTGCTTATATTTTTTTGCGAAAAAATACCCGAACACTTGCATATGTGCAAAATTTGTTGTACCTTTGTAGCGTAAATCGAATAAAACCGAAAAACACAACATTTTAATGGACGAAGTCAAAGTAATTGAGCTCAAAAAGAGCGTTTTTGAAGCCAATGACCGCGATGCAGACGCGTTGCGCGGCGAATTAAAAGAACGCGGAGTTTTTCTTCTAAATCTGATGTCTGCGCCCGGAAGCGGCAAGACGACCACCCTTATCCAGACTATCAACCGCCTGAAGGACAAAATCCGTATTGCGGTTATGGAAGCCGATATCGACAGCGATGTGGATGCCGTCAAGATAAAAGACGCCACCGGTGTGGAGTCTATTCAGTTGCATACCGGCGGTATGTGTCATCTTGATGCGGAGATGACGAAGCAGGGATTGCAAGCCCTTTTAGTAGAAAGTAGAAAGACCGCCGGCGCTCAAAGACAAATGACCGCTGGCGCTCAAAGACAAAAGACCGCTTTGCTCAAAGAAGAAAGCCAGCCGGACTTGGTGATATTGGAGAACGTGGGGAATCTGGTGTGTCCGGCGGAGTTCGATACCGGCGCGGTGAAGAACGCCATGATACTATCCGTGCCGGAAGGACATGACAAGCCGCTTAAATATCCGCTGATGTTCAGCGTTTGCGACGTAGTGGTCATCAATAAGATTGACGTGATGCCGTACTTTGATTTCGACCTTGAGAAATGCAAAGAATATATCCATATGCGCAACCCGAAAGCCACGGTCATTCCTATCTGCGCGAAGACAGGCGAAGGTGTGGAGGCTTTCGCAGAGTGGCTGCTGAAGGAAGTTAAGAATTGGAAAGCAAAATAACGAAATATTGAAATACCGATATATCGAAATACAGAAAAATCAAACAAATCGTAAATACCATGCCAAAAATGTCAGACAAGTTTGTCCCGAAGCACAAAGGGGACAAGAATCCGAATCCGAAATTGTTGAAGTTCGTTCGTCATGTGACGGACCGTGTACCCGGTAAAATCAAGATGACGACCGATGCCCCGGAGTATTGGGGTTTGGCGTGCATCTTTGAGGACGAGATGGACGCTGTGACGCGTGAAGCGTCGCTGGACCTGCTGCTGGACATGCTGCCCGGTAATTTCTTTAAGGTACGCAAGCACCACACGTACGCGCAGTTACACGCGATGAACGCGGAGAAACACTACACGCCGGACGATAAGAGTTTCGATGAACTGCTGGACAAACTGGCGTATTTCGGTATGCTGGAATACGACTACGGGGATAAATATCCGAAGAAGGACAATGGACAATGGACAATGGACAAAGAGAGGTCCCATTTCACGCGTGAAGAGCGCGAGTATTGGGTGCCGATGTTCGTGCCGGGTAGTGCCGAATATACGAATATGAATACCGAGCTGATGGACCGTCATCCGGAGTTGGCGATGTTCTTCGAACGAATGACCTTCCTGCCGCTGGAGAAGATTACCCCGATGGTTCCGATGGGCGGTTCGGGTATCGGTATGCACGTCATTCCTGTAGAGAAAGCCATCTCGATGGAGAACCAAAGCATCGATATCGAGCATATCTCCTATTGGCTCAAGAAATACGAAGGACATATCGGCGTAGGTATTTGTTCGTGCCGCTACGGCCGTAAGAAACTGGATGAAGGCTGCGCGGATGACTATCGCGACTGGTGTATCGGCGTGGGCGACATGGCGGACTACCTGCGCGAGACAGGACGAGGCCACGACATCACCTACGATGAGGCGATGGCTATTCTTAAGAAAGCCGAAGACCACGGTTTCGTTCACCAGGTGACGAATATCGACGGCGAGGGAAAGATTTTCGCCATATGCAACTGCAACGTGAAGATTTGCAATGCTTTGCGTACGTCGCAGTTGTTTAACACACCTAATATGTCGCGCAGCGCGTACGTAGCGGAAGTGGACCCGAAGAACTGCGTGGCGTGCGGTCGGTGCGTAGAGTACTGTCCGGCGGGAGCGGTTAAGCTTGGTCAGAAACTATGCACGAAGAGCGGACCTCAGACTTACCCGAAGCAGGAGTTGCCGGACGCAACCAAATGGGGTGAAGACAAATGGACAGAGGACTATCGCGATAAGAACCGCATCAACTGCTATCCGACCGGTACCGCGCCTTGTAAGACCGCTTGTCCGGCACATATCGCCGTGCAGGGTTATCTCAAGAAAGCGGCAGAAGGCAAGTACACCGAGGCGCTTGAACTCATCAAACGCGAGAACCCGTTCCCAGCGGTGTGCGGACGTATATGTAACCGCCGTTGCGAGGACGCTTGTACGCGTGGTACGATAGACCGCGCGGTGGCTATCGATGCCGTGAAGAAATTCATTGCGGAGAAAGACCTGCATGCCGAGACGCGCTTTGTGCCGGAGGTGAATATATGCTCCAACGTGCAAGACCGATGGGAGGAGAAGATAGCCATCATCGGTGGCGGTCCGAGCGGTCTGAGTTGCGCGTATTATCTGGCGACGATGGGCTATAAACCGACCGTATTTGAGCGCAATGAGAAACCCGGCGGTATGCTGCGCTACGGCATCCCGTCGTACAAACTGGACAAGGCTGTGATTGATGCTGAGATAGATATCATGCGCGAGATAGGCGTAGATATCCAATGCGGCGTGGAAGTGGGTAAGGACATCACGATTGCCCAATTGCGCGAGCAGGGTTACAAAGGATTCTACGTAGCGATCGGTTGCCAGGGTGGCCGTCTGCCGGGTATCCCGGGAGAGGACTTAGAAGGCACGACAACCGCCATCGATTTCCTGCATGAGGCGAATTGCGGGCAGAAAAAAATCAAAGATAAAAGAGTGGTGGTCGTAGGCGGCGGAAACGTAGCTATCGATGCGGCGCGTGTGGCCAAACGTAGCGGGGCAAGCGAAGTGACGATGCTCTCGCTGGAGACGGAAGATATCATGCCTGCTTCGCTCGAGGAACGCATGGAAGCACGCGAAGACGGCGTGGTTCTGAATCCCGGTTGGGGACCGAAAGAGGTTACAGGTGACGGGTTAAAGGTTACGGGTATTACCTTCAAGAAGTGCGTGTCGGTATTTGACGAGCAACACCGCTTTGCGCCGAAGTTCGATGAGAATGAGACGATTACGCTGGAGGCGGATATGGTTATCTTCGCCATCGGTCAGACCGTGGTGCTGAAGGACCTGCTGAAGGACACCAAAGTGGAGTTCTTCCGCGGTGTATATCCGATAGCGGACAAGCTGACGCTCCAAACGGCAGAGCCCGATATCTTCGTTGGCGGCGATGTGTTCACAGGTCCGAAATTCGCCATTGATGCCATCGCAACCGGTAAGGAGGCGGCGGAGAGTCTGCATCGCTATGTTCAGCACGGACACATGACCATCGGTCGTAACCATAGAGATTTCATCGAGCTCAACAAACAGGATATCGTGGTAAAGCAATATGACAATGGTAGCCGTCAGGACCCAGGAGTGGTGCCGACGAAGACGAAATTCGAGGAATACCACGGTACGCTGACCGAAGAGCAGGTGAAGAAAGAGACTGCGCGTTGCCTGAGTTGCGGCGCTTCGGTAGTGGATGAGAACCGGTGTATCGGTTGCGGTATATGCACCACCAAGTGTGCTTTTGACGCCATCCATCTGCATCGCGAGCACCCCGAAGCAAGCATCATGCGCACCTCGGAGAATAAGTTCGACGGTATATTGCCGTATATGATTAAGCGAGCAGGGAAGATACTTTTTAGTAAAAAGTAGAAAGACCGCTGACGCTCAAAGACAAAAGCCATGCACGAATTAGGCATCGTATTCTATATTATTCGGGACGTCAAGAAAGCCGCAGAAGAGAACGGTGTGACGCACGTCTCATCGGTGGTGATGAACATCGGCGAGGTGAGCACTATCGTGCCGGAGTACCTGACCGACTGCTGGCGCTGGGCGGCGGACAAAGAAGAGATGCTTAATGGCTGCGAACTGATTATTGAACCCATCCCTGCCGTGACGCATTGCGACGGTTGCGGCAAGGACTATCCGACCGTGGCGCACGGCAAGACCTGTCCGCATTGCGGCAGCGAGAAGACATGGCTGCTCCGAGGCAACGAAGTGGAGATAAAGGAGATTGTGGTGCCACAATCTCGTTAAATTGTTAAACTGTTAAATTGTAAATCGTAAATAACTATGTGTTTCTTAGTACCATTAACGCAAGCGATAGCGACGACTGTCTATCGTGTTTGCACCAAACAGACCGACACGTTTGTCGGACGTAACTTAAAGACCTTGGAACTGATGCTCTGGGGCGGAACGATTATGTTGCTCGTTGACCATCTCATCAACGGCGAGTTTCTGGCATGGAATCCGATGGAGCTCCTGACGGTGGGCCTGCCGATGTCCCTCGCCGTGACCGCCATTTGGGCTATCTGGTGCTATGCCAAGGAGCGCAAAACGGTCAGCGCATAAAAGATCGAAATATCGACATATCAAACGCGATATACCGATTATAATTAATCATTTAATCTTTTAAAATTACTAATCTATGTTTTTTCAAGTTTATGGAGAGCACGCTCTGATTCAATGGGTTATGCTTTTTGTGGTCCTTGCAGGACTGATTTTGTGGAATGAGTTTGCGCGTCGTACCAAACTCGGTGGAGCCATCACTTTCTTTGCCATTCCGCTGGCACTGACGGTCTATTTCATTGCCATCGCAGTAGGTGCACGTATGGGTGCGGACTGGGCGCTGAACAACCAGACGCATGTGTACATGAACGGTTGGTTCCACTATGCGAAACTGTATGCTGCCCTGACCGGCTGTATCGGTTTCATGATGATTAAGTACGAGTGGGGTATCGGTTCTAAGCGCTGGTTCAAGCCGTTCCCGTTCATCATCGTGGCTATCAACATCCTTATCGCTGTCTGCTCGGATTTCGAGTCCGCTATCTGCGGTTGGAACAAATGGTGGCTGTCGAGCGAAGGTGTTTGGTTGTATGGCGGATGGCACAACGTATTCAACGGACTTGCCGGTTTGTTCAACATCTTCTGTATGACCGCGTGGTGGAATGTCTATCCTTCCAAGGACAAGAAGGACATGATCTGGGCGGACATGACTTGGGTGTTCATCGTGGTGTATGACATCTGGAACTTCGCTTATACCTACAACTGCTTGCCGACGCATAGCTGGTACTGCGGTATCGCTCTGCTGCTCGCTCCGACGATTGCAGCTGTTTGCTGGAACCGTGGCGGTTGGATTCAGAACCGTGCTAACACCCTGGCCATTTGGTGTATGTTTGCGCAGGTATTCCCGCTCTTCCAAGAGACTTTCTTCAACGGCAAACAATTCTTCTCATGGGCTGTTCTGCCGACGCAGTATGTCAATGGTATTGAGACCATCAACGCCATCTATGCTGCTTCCGGTCTGGGTGACGAAGTAGTTGCGCACACCACGGTGGCTGCAGAAGGTGCTACGGCTGCTAATCCGACGGCTATGCTCGTTATCAGTGCCCTTGCACTCGTGACCAACGTCATCGCCTTCGGTTATATCATGTACCAGGCTAAGAAACGCAACATCAACCCGTATAAGGAGGATGTCTTCGTTAACCAACAGTACTATAAGGATGCTATGGCTCGTGCCGTGGTTAACTCATAAGTACCTGTATGACCCAAGAGGAACAAAAACGTATTATTCGCTCACTCGAGGGATAGAGAGACGCAGGCTGTGGTTTTCAGCCTGCGTCTTATCTAATGGGCGATGGAGACTTTCATCTATACGGACGGCGCTATCGTCCTTATCGGCCTTTGGCTTCTGACTTGTACGCACCATGCAACAGCAAGACCATGATGCATGGAGTTCTCAGAGCTAATTCTCAGTGCTGAGCATCCAGCGCGTCAATGCCGGCTGCCAGTGCAAAGAGGGTGACATTCCAATTGATAGTAACCTCATTGGAGGCATAACTGGGCTGGTAGTCCAGGTAACTCTCGTCCGCCGGTACATCCTTCGGATATTTGACGCCGTCCGTCTGTGCGTCCTGTTGCGCCGGGTTCGGTCCTCCAGCCAGGAATCCAGGCAAGGTGCCTTTGGGATGCGAATAAGAGAGACGGTGGTGCGGGTGCGCAGTTGGTTTGGTACCGAAGCCCGTCACATAGCAGTACCCCGTCGCATTTTGTCCCAGGATATAATTGAGGCATCGCTCGGCATTGATACGGTATTTCTCTTCGCCCGTCAGCCGGTATGCGTATAGGCACTCGATGCCTCGCCAGCAGCAGCCCTCAGAGTTACAGCCCCAGAAGAAATCAGACTCGCGGTTACCATAGGGCGAGCGGAAGACGGAGGTCTCCACGTCGTCAATGTATGGTTTAAGATGCTCCAGCAGGGCGTTGGCACCGGTCTTGCCATGCATGAGGAGATCGAGATAGGCCAGTTCAGCCACATTGCCCCATGTTGCCGGAAGATAATACTTGCCGTCTTGGGCAAGGGTGTTGGCTATATTGCGGGCATGGCTTCCGATATTGGCTTTGTATTGCTCGTCACCTGTAAGCAGATACAATTCTATCTCCGCCCAATAGAACTCATCGTTCACATCGAAGTCATCATACGCACCGGTTGTTATCTCCGGTTTGAACTGCGCATTCATCTTCGGCTGGTCGTAATAGACGGCAGGGTGAGCGAGTGCCCATTGATAAGCTTTTACGGCTGCTTCCTTGGCCTGCGCACAGAACGCTTCGTCAAACGGCGCATAGATACGAGCAGCCATAGCCATCGTGGCTGCGAAATCGAGCGTAGCAGCGGTAGTCTTCATCACCACGTAGCGCGGTTTTTTGCATTGGTCAGGTCGAATGAATCCCTCAAAATCGGGTTCTGTCAGCTTATGATACACGCCTCCGTCCAGGTCCTGCATCGTCATCATCCAGCGGATGTTATACATCGCCTCGGACAGCATGTCAGGACATTGACGATTGGACGATTGACGATTTACGATTGATTCAGGGATATTCAGCTTGAGCGTGTCGAAATACGCCTTGTTGAACTCATACGCCAAGAACCATACGCCCATCGTGAAGCCGGAATTGACGATATACTTGTTATAATCGCCGGCATCGTACCATCCTTCGGGGGAAGATATCACCGTTCCTTCGGGTCGCTCCGGCGTGGCTGCTGAGGCATGCACGAGCACATGGTCATCGGGGTGTCCGGCAGGCCGTGCATATCCTTCGGCGTAGGGTTCCTCGGTGGCCATTGATGCGCGCTGGTGGTAGTAGGCACGTAAGGCCGAGCGTGTTAATTCACGGTACGGCCTATTTGAGATTTGAAATTTGACATTTGAGATTTTGCCTTGGCCGTCCTTCAAGTACATCGTATAGGTGCCAACGGTGTCGAGGGCAGAGAAATCAACTATCTGGCATGACTTTCCGGAGATAGGATTTTTCATCGTGACGGCAGGCACTCCGCTCCAGACGGTGTCGTTATTTTCATTGAGGATGAAAACGGCATTGGCTTCGGCTGTTGAATCAGGGAGCACAATGGTGGCCGTCATCTCTTGCATCGGTGAGAAGCCGAGCTGGTTGAGACGAATGTCTGAAGACGCATTGTGCTTGCACCCTGTGAAAAGGGCACAAGCACATGCGAGAAAAATGATACTATTTCTCATATATTGATTTTTTCAATGGGAATTTATAGGCAAGATACGCCATGATACATGCTATAGCTGCAGGAAAGAGGCTGAAAAGTGCCCATACCATAGTGCGGACGGACTCTTCATTGGTGATGGAGACGATCGTCTCGCCGGTTACCATATCCGTTTCTGACACCAGACCTGCGTAGCCCAGGAGCAATGCAATCAAACTGCCTGATATAGCTCCGCCGAACTTCTGCGCCATCGTTCCGGACGAGAAGATAAGACCCGTGGAACTGGTTCCGTTCTTCTCGGTTGCATAGTCCGCCACATCGGCATACATCGACCATAGGAGCGGCGAGTACAAGCCTGCGCCTACGGAAGCGAGCATCGAGACAAGCACCATGAGCCAGAGGTAAGATGCGTCCATCGGAATGAAGAAATACAATACCGAGAACACACAGCATATAACGGATGCCCATACGAATGCCATCCGTTTGGAGCCCACTTTCCGCGTGAATGCCGGACTGAGTGCGCCGAAAATCATACAGGTCACTTCACTAAACGCCATGAACGCCGTGTAGTTGAGGATGAAACGGCCTAAACTAAACTCCCCGCATATACAATAGGTGAACATGTAGCCCACAACGGCATAGCGGAAGCCATTGAAGAAATTCGTGCAGAAAGCGATGGAGGTCATATAGACCCACGGCTTGTTGCGGAACAAGTCTGCGAACTGCTTGAAGCTGAATTTCTCGGCAATAACGGGTTGATGGCGTTCCTTGGTCATTAGTCCGCAGGTAAGCGTCATAAGCGCCGCTACGAGTCCGAAAACTGCGCCTAACACAGCGTACTGGTGTTGCTCCGTGCCGCCGATATGCTTCTGCAGAATCGGGAAGATGATGAGCGTGATAAAGCCCATCGCATAAGCGCCGACCATACGGAAAGCGGAGAACTGGTTCTTCTCGTTGTCATCGGTGGTCATCACGCCGAGCAATGAACCGTAGGGCACGTTGACCGCTGTATAGACCGCCATCATCAGCAGATAGAATGTGTATGCCCATACACGTTTACCCGTCGGTCCCAAGTCGGGCGTGAAGAGCAGCAAGGCAAAAATCAGTCCGAAAGGAACAGCACCGAAGATGAGCCAGGGACGGTATGTTCCCCAGCGCGTTTTTGTGCGGTCCGCTATCGAACCCATAAGCGGATCAGTGAACACATCGAAGATACGTGCTACTAACATCAGCGCTGCCGCATCGGCAAAACTGAGTCCGAACACATGGGTGAAGAACAGCGGGAATGCTACGGACATAATCTTCCAGGTGATGCCGCCGGAAGCGGCATCACCCAGAGCGTATGCAATTTTTTCTCGTAAAGGAACCATAGTGATTTACGAATTACGATTTATTTGAACGTAACTTTGGTGATTTCCAATCCGAAACCGGTAACAAGGGCTTTTCCTGTCTGATCAACTGCCGCTTTACCTGCTTCATCGTAAACGAAGGTGTAGGGGTTCGGCTGGCCTTCCATACCGTCCACTTGCGACAGCAGGTCATGACTCCACCAGTCGTCTGTGATGCGCAAAGCATGATACTCTGCCTCCGGCACGGTGAAGTACACATATATCGTAGCGCCTACCGGCACATCCTTCATCATATCCGCTGTCAGTTCCACTTTCGTGTCACCCCAATTGATGACGCAACTACCTTCCCAGATGGTGGTTTCCGCGCTGACAACCGTCTTGGCAACATCCATCAGTCCGTCGGCGGTGATGAAGTACACGCTGGAGCCGTCAGCATTCTGGATAGAGAGCGTATGCTCGCCTACTTCAGCTGCAGGTGCGGTGAAGGTGATAGAAGTAGCTGTCACGGTCAATTCGGTAACCACAGTCTCGTCTACTTTGACGGATGCCACGTTCTCCAGCTTGACGCCGGTGATGGTCCATTCTTTGCCAGGCGAGAACTCTTCATAACCTGCCAGTACGACGGATACATTGTGCACATTGATATCCTCAGCACCGTACAGCTTTCCCTCGGTGTCCATGAAACGCACATAGTACAGTCCGTCCGGGGTCTCAGGCAAGGTGATGGTCAGTTGTGCATCGGTTGCACCCGCATCAGGCACGATAGTATGTACGATCTCCTTGCCATAAATATCTTTCGTCAGCAGGACCTTATCCACCTTGGTGAGGTTCGCACCATCGAGTGTAGCGGGGTTGCCCGGCACACAATGGCGACCGGCAGCGGGAGCAGCTGAATACGGGTCGGTGTCGCAGGGATGGACTGTGACAGAACCTCTACGTTCGGTACGCTTGCCGGCTTGTGTAACGGCCTCGATGAGCAGATCGTAAGAGCCGGTAAGGAAAGTCTGCTCTATCTTTAAACCGGTGAATACTAACGTACCGTCGATGTACCAGTTCACCGTCGTGTACTTGGACGGAGTAACAGTGACAGAGTCATAGAGCGGCGTATCGGGATTCGCCAAATTATAGGTGAACGAACCGGTGCCGGACTCATTATAGGGCCTGAGAATCAGCGGCGCATCGTCCGGAGACTGTGTGTCATACGGAGTATTGTTTTCGCAGGCTGAGAAAACGACCGCTAATGCCAAAGCAGCTATATATAAAAGCTTTGTTTTCATAATATCTTACAACATTAAATATTAAACATTATTTAACATCCCACCACAAGCGAGCGTGCCATGAATAATTACCAACGCGGGCCTTGGCAGCCTGATAAGCCTCCTTGCTGTACGTCTCTTCCTTAATCGGATAGCATAGACGAACCGGTATTTCCGCACCGTCGATGAGCGGGTTTTTGGCGCCAGTAGGCGGTTGGAGAGCGGGATAGTCGGAGCGGCGAACATTAGACCAAGCCTCAGCGGGGTTGTGGAAATGAAGAATCCACGCCTGCGTGTTGATCTGCATCTTCTGCTGGTCCGGACCGGCACCGAAGGCGATGGCCGGTTGTGCGATATACGTTGCATACTCTGCATCAGTGATGACATCGCACTTATAGTATTTCGCCAGAATATCCATAGAAGCGCGAATGCCCTTCTCATACATATCCTTGGCATTGTCGCCGGTCCAGCCGAGCACTGCTGCTTCTGCACGGAGGAAACATACCTCGGCATAGGTCATGATGATACCCGGATTATCCGACTGCAGGAAGTTGACTGCCAGCTTAGGCATGAGCCAACGGGGGTTGGATCCCGGATTATAGCCGGGATGCGCGGCTTGCACGCTGGCTACCTTCTCTGCGAGTGCGCTGCCGGGCAGTTCCGGATAGGTAGGCCAGTTGTCCCATGAGAACTCGCCAGGAGCAATCAGATAGATTACATTACTGCCCGGGTTGGCTTCCTGCGTAGCAACCACAGCGTCCGTCATGTCAATACGTCCTTCGCCGGTAGAGATAGCGAGGAAATCATCAATGTAGAAGCGGCAAATACGTGTAGTACGCGGGTCGTTGTTGTCATAGAGTTGTTTCCAGAATGTCTGGCAAATATATGACGGATTGTTTGCGGGGTCGTTGCCGTAGAAATATTTGGACAAAGCGTTTCCGCGGAAGTCGCGATAGGACTCCTGACCGAAGCTATAGGTCACCTCCATGTATTTCACGCAGGCATCATCGTCAATATTCGCCATGACACCGTCATTGAGTGCAGCGGCGAACTCCTGTTTAGCCAGTTCGGGCAGTACGTCGGATATACGCATGGCGTAACGCAGGCGAAGCGAGTTGGCAAACAGTCTCCATTTGTCGATATTGCCGCCAAACATCGGATCGCTGGTAATAGCGGTAGCTGTGATATCAAACTGCTTAGCAGCTTCTTTCAGTTCCTTGAAGAAATAAGGATAGAGTTCCTCCTGATAGTCATACTTGGGGTCCGTCTTGCCGGTGATATAGCCGAGGCCTGCCTCGCTGAACGGCACGTCGCCGTAGTATTCAGTAAGGAGCGCGCCTGCATATACGCGGAAGATACGCAAAGCTGCATTGATGTTCACAAGCGTGGAGTCATCCTTGGTCTGGTCGATGGCATCCGTCAGATTACGAATGGCTGCCGGATAGAGGTTATTCCACGGACGGGACATCTCATTGTCGTCCATACGATGCTGACCGCCGTAGTTAGTGGTGTTCCAGCAGCCCATCAGGTGCTGTGTGAACGCGTATGTATAGAGACGGAAGACGTCCACATAGTTCATATCGCCATACATCTGCAATTCGGCATAGGATAGTTGAGAAGCCGGATTGACACGCGATGCTTTGGTGGGGTCGGTGTTGATTTCCTCGTAAACCTTGTCTGAGCAAGAAACGAAGGAGACCGCTAATACCATCATTAAAAATATCTTTTTCATAGCTTTATTCCTTTCTATTTTCATTCATTTTACGAGGTTAGAACTTAATATTGAAATTTAGACCGTAGCTGCGACGGCTCGGGAGAGAACCGTACTCAAGACCAAGTCCGGAGGTGTTGTACTGTGCATCGGGGTCGATATCCTTGATGTTCTTCCACACGATGAACGGGTTACGAGCCACGAAGCTGATGCCTACGTGTTTCACGATACCCTTCTTGTCGAGCCACTCTTTCGGGAAATCAAGGCTGAGGGTCAACTCACGGCACTTGATATAGGAGTTGTCATAGATGAACATCTCCGGCGATTTACGGGACACTTCCATCCAATAGTCTTCGGGGTTGATACAGATGGTGTTCTCGCTATAGGTGCCGTCGCCATTGTCGATAACACCATCGACAATATAACCGCCTGCGTTACCACTTGCCCGCCATGCGTTGATGTCCGTCACACCGGCTGCTCTACGAGCCTCCTCGGAAGCGTACCACTCGGCACGACCTGCGAGGGTCTCTTTGGCCTTTCCTGTCTCATAGGACGAACGCTCAGACATCGAGAAGATGCTGGCACCGACCTTGACATCAAACAGCGCGGAGAGACTCAACATACGCCAACGCAGTGTTGTGCTCAGACCTCCGGTCCATTTCCACTGTGCATTACCCAGCACTTTGTTCTCGGTAGTGAAGGTCGGCAGACCCGTTGTGGCATCCACGATGACGCGACCATCGGCATTACGTGCCAGAGCCGGACTGCAAATAGCGCCGTACTCCTCTCCTTCGCGAGCGGCAACATAGACATTACACCAGGTAGCTTTAGCCAACTCCAGTTCCGTCGTTCCTTCCGTCAGTTTAAGCACCTTGTTGTTGTTCTTCGACCAGTTGATATTCAAATCCCAGGAGAAGTCTCTTGTTTGCACGAGACGTGCGCCAAAGGTAATTTCGAAACCTTGGTTCAGGATAGCACCGGCATTAATCATGCGATAGTCATAACCGCTGGTAGGCGAAACAGCCATGCCGATAATCTGGTCACGAGATGTCTGATGATAGAAGGTAAAATCGAGGCTGATACGCTGGTTGCACCATTTGGTCTCGAAACCGGTTTCCCATGAGCGGGTACGTGTCGGTTTAAGGTCCGCATTCGGAATGGAGTTTCCATATACATAGCCGATGGTGTAACCCGGATAGCCGAACTGCGACTTGGTATAACGGAGGCTCAACTGATAGGGGTCGGTGTCGCTACCTACTTCTGCCCAGCTGAGGCGTAACTTACCGTACGGCAGCACTTTGCGGTTGGTCTTAATCAGTTCGGAGAACACCCACGATGCGCTGACGGACGGATAGACATACAAGTTCTTGCCGCTGGCCAGAGTAGAGGACTTGTCACCACGAACGGTAGCATCCAAGTACAGCATGTGACGCCAGCCGAGGTTAGCCGAACCGAAAACAGAAACGATACGTTTGTTGTATGTTGCCTCTTCTACCGACTGCTCCTCGAAGCTGGACATCGCCACTACCTCGCGGATACCCATGTCGGTACCGGTGTTGATGACGGTCTGATTATGCACATCATACACGTTAGCACCGGCTGTAGCGGTGAAATCGAAATCGCCCCATGTGTCCGTATAGATACCGAGGAACTCGGCATTAATCATACGGTTGTTGAAATAGCTGTTCTGCAGACGACCGGACTCATAACCCGGAGTGGTCGGATACTTGAAGTCCGAGAACTCGAAGCGGTTGATTTCGGCACCTACAGTAGCTTGAATCTTCAATTGCGGAATGATATTATACACGATTTTTCCGTTCATACGGAGCAAGTGTTTGTAGGACTGGTTCTTGTTTTTGTAGATATCCCAGTACGGGTTCACGTTATACGGGTCCATACCGTTCCAATTCTGATACTCGCCATTCTCCGTCTGATAGTTCTTGAGCCAAGCCTGGTCATATGTGGTAGCGAGGGTCATGAGGTTCTTGCCCACGTTGGACTTATCGTCACCGAGAGCCGGACGATTCTTGACGTCCTCATGCACATAGTTCACATTGAAGTCCAAATCAACCGGACCGAGAGATGTGTTTGCGCGTAGCGACAAGGTGTTACGACTCATGTTGGAGTTCGGCAGAATGTCGCGGTTACGCATATCCGAATAGGCGAAACGGAGGCCGGTCTTTCCGGTGTTCATGGAGATAACGGCGGTATTGTTAGCCGTCAGACCGAGTTGGAAGAAATTAGCTGTGTTATTGGGGATGATAAGGAAGGGATGTTCCTGCCCGTCATAATAACGCAGCATAAGTCCTCCGTCGGCTTTCGGTCCCCAAGACTTATTGGTATTGCTGACAGCATCTATGTTATATTGACCGTCAGAACCCATACCATATACTTGCTGGACGTTATCCCACTTGCTGAGCTGGCTATCGAAGGTGAGCGTTCCGTTGTACTCAACGCCCCACTTGGAGTCGCCCGTAGCGGCTTTTTTCGTGGTGATAAGGATGACACCGTGGCTGGCACGGCTACCATACAGAGCAGCAGCTGCCGGGCCCTTGAGGACAGACATCGACTCGATATCATCCGGGTTGACAGCGGAGATACCGTCACCGAGGTCATAACCGCCTTCGGTGCCTGCTTGACCGAAAGAAGTGTTGTCCATCGGGACACCGTCGATGACATAGAGCGGCTGGTTGTTTCCGGTCATCTCGGTTGCACCACGCAACACGACGCGTGTCGAACCCGATGCGCCACCGGCAGTCTCGGATACTACCAATCCGGCAACGCGGCCGGCAAGAGAGTTGGCTACATTAACCTCCTTCGCTTTGGTAAGCTCGTCACCTTTGACTTCGCCTACCTCGTAACCTAAAGCCTTGCGGTCACGCTTGATACCCATAGCGGTCACCACCACTTCAGAGAGCACCTCGGTGTTTTCCGACATGACAACATGCATAGGAATCGCTGTGGCTTTGAGTGTCTGCGAAGTGTAGCCCATGTACGAGAACTCGATCTCATCCCCCACATTGGCCTCAATGGAGAATTTACCGTCAAAATCGGTAACTGTTCCACGGGTCGTTCCTTGCACGAGTACACTGGCACCGATGAGCGGACCGTCTGCATCTTCTACAGTACCCGTAACAATGTTTTGCGAGAATGCCAAGCCTGTAGCTCCCACGAGGAGAACTACAAGGCTAAGCAAATACCTGAAATACGTTTTCATGATATTGAACATTTATGATTAGCGTACGATCATTTTCTTTCCGTTGAGGATCACAACACCTTTGTAGTCCTCGCCTACGGGTTGGCCTAGGAGATTGTAGCGGATGCCGTTGTTGCGTACGGATACGTTATCGATAGCGGTGGCTCCTGCTTTCTCCAGGAACACGCGACTTACTACAAAAGAGGATGCTTTTTCGCTTTGAATAGCGAGAACTCTTACTTTATCCCTTTTAAAACCTTCCGGAATAGCTTGGGTCATAAAATCGATTACCAGATAATTCGTCGTAGCAGGGTCATGACTTTTGGCCAACTCGAAAGTCATATGATTATTCGGAGTAGTCTTTTCATCCACAAAAGCCTCATCGCGGAGGTCAAGCTTCAAGTACCAATACACAGGCTCCGCTTCTGTAATATTATCAACTATAACTACCAGTTTATCCCACGAAGTGAGGTCTATTACGGGATCCCAACCAGTTGAGATAGCACCATAGGCGGCGGTGACGGTTCCCTCCAGTTTATTGTCCACATTGGCTACGGTACTACTCCAGCCCCATCCCCAATTTTCGATAGTAAGAGGGATGTCTTGCTGAACGGGTTCTGCATTCATACTTACAGCTGCCATAGCAGCGATGATAAAAGAATAAAACTTTTTCATAATTGAATTGATTTTAAATGGTTAATAATGATTGTTATTAGTGTTTTGTTTGTTTTCTTTTTGGGTG
>CACYZT010000013.1 GCA_902778935.1 uncultured Bacteroidales bacterium | reverse complement strand
CAGAATACCGACAATCATAGTCGTTGCGCCCATGAACACGCCTAACCATCCCCACTCTTTCAGTTTCGGAGCTTTGAGAATGACCGCTATACCTGCCAATAAGATTAACAGACCGTAGCCTCCATCGCCCAGACAGAGTCCGAAGAACAACATGAAGAACGGCGCAAAGAAAGGCGTCGGATCTATCTCTGCATAATTTGGCAGCGAATAGAGCCGTGTGATCGGTTCAAAGAGTCGGGTGTAGAAGTTATTCTTCAGTTGAACCGGCACTTCGTCCTCCTTGGTCGGGTCGGTCTCTTCGTAATAGACTTGTGCCTCGGCGAGCATCGCGTTCAGTTCGGGCTCTTTGTCAATCGGGCAAAAACCCTCAAAGAGGCAGAGCGAACCTTCAGCGAGTTTATCGGTCGAGAGCGTAACACGCTGCCAATCAATGTTTTGACGGGCTTCTTTGAGTTCTGCTTGCAGTTTGTCGATATTCTCTTTCTTCCAAGCCTCAATACGCGCATCCACTTCCGCCAGCTGAGCTTTGAGACTCTCAACTTCTTGGAGCCATAGTGCCTCTGATTTCTCAGGCGCAGGCATTTCGGTGGCTTTTTCAAGCAATTCCGAGATATCGAGGTCTTTAGACGAGTTCTCGATGAGAACAAAATAGGTCTTACCATCTTTCTCGGTGACTTTTATCCCCCACTCTTCTTGGAAAGACTTGATTGGGCAGGAGAAGAAACGCAGCGTATAGCCGGCCTCCTTAAGCGCTTGAATATGTGCAGGGTCGAACTCACCCCATACAGAGGCTTGCTGAGCGGCCTCTTGGGCAGCCGATATGCGTTCAACGACAGAAGCGCGCTCTTGCAGCAGTTCATCGGTTGCACCTTGCTTGAGCAGTTTGCGCAAGTCATCTTCGTGTTGGAGCGCAGCCTGAAGATTTTCGTCATTCTCGATAAGTCCTGCTGCTTTCTGCGTGATATGTACGACACCCAGGTCGCGGAGTTGCGTCAGGAAAGGCTCGTAATCACGATGGAACACCAGGAAGGTGTATTTTTTCATTTGTGAAATCATGCCTGTGCCCCCTTTCCGTTTTCTTCCGCTTCGCGCGCTTCTTTCTCACGTTTGCCTTTTACGATTTTCTGACTTGACTTATTCAAGTTCTCCTCGTCTTCCATAAATCGTTTGATTTTACGGATAGCATCTTGATAACCAGGTATTTGCACTTTCTCAAAGAGGTTTACTTTCTGCGTTGTTTTCTTACGCGCATACTCGAGCAATTCCACTTTGCGGCGTACGAACTCCTGTCGAATACCTACATCGGCGATGGCCTTGAGCTGCTCAAAACCATCAGCAAACCATTTCGGGCTGGAGAACAGCGAGAACTCTTTGGTCGAATAGACAACTTCATCCAACACCGGTACGCGCACGCCCGCAATCTTTTTAATAGACATGCGCACATCGTCCACATGAATGAGAGATGTGTCAAATTCACCCCAAAGTGCAATCATCTGGTCGTAATCTTTGATACGGCGCTCGACTTCTTTATCCAAGTCCTCGAGCTCTTTCTTTGCCTTCTTTACCTCGAGACGAAGCGCCGTCTCTTTGCTTTGCAAAGTTGGCAAAGTGCGTTGCCGCATCTTTAGATCTTTCTCCAAAGTCTGCAACGATGTTTTATTGAATTGATATTGAATTGCCATTTTTATTTACCATTTGGTCATTTACCATTTAGCATTTATTGGATTATTTGGCCATTTGGTCATTTAATTTTTCGGCCAATATTTCTCCACGAGAGCAGCTTTGATGTTGACCTCTTCCGGTTTGAAGTACTTGCCGAACAACTGCCAAGCAATATCAAGCATCTCGGTTGTATTGATGTTGACATCGATAGCCAAGATCTCGCAGCTATAGTCACGTGCAAAGTCGAGGCAACGCAAGTCATAGTCGGTCAAATCGAAACCGTTCTCTTTCTTGGTCTTTGCGTTAGCAGCGTCGGCATAAAGACGAACAGCGGCATTCATTACTTGCGGGTGGTCTTCGCGAGTCTTCTTGCCGGCAACCAATTGTTTCAGACGCGAAAGCGAACGGAACGGGTCAACGATGACCTTACCTATTTCGGAGTCGCGACGGAGGTACAACTGACCTTCGGTGATATAACCGGTGTTATCCGGAATAGCGTGTGTGATGTCGCCACCGGAAAGGGTTGTCACGGCAATGATGGTGATCGAACCGCCACCTGCTTGCTCCGGGAATTGAACAGCTTTTTCGTATATCTTAGCGAGGTCCGAATAGAGCGAACCAGGCATAGAGTCTTTGGACGGAATTTGGTCCATACGGTTGGAGACGATGGCGAGCGCATCGGCGTAGAGCGTCATATCCGTCAGGAGGACAAGCACTTTCTCGTGTTTCTCCACAGCGAAATACTCTGCCGCTGTCAAAGCCATATCCGGGATAAGGAGTCGCTCAACAGGCGGGTTCTCGGTTGTGTTGACGAACGAGATGATGTGGTCAAGCACACCGGCGTTGGTGAAGACGTTCTTGAAATAGAGGTAGTCATCGTTGGTCAGACCCATACCGCCGAGGATGATCTTATCTGCCTCTGCGCGGAGTGCTACGTTTGCCATCACTTGGTTGTACGGCTGGTCCGGGTCAGCGAAGAACGGAATCTTCTGTCCGGAAACGAGTGTATTGTTCAAGTCAATACCGGCGATACCGGTTGCAATCAGCTCTGACGGTTGTTTACGACGAACGGGATTTACAGAAGGACCGCCAATCTCGACTTCTTTGCCTTCGATAGCTGGTCCGCCATCAATCGGGTCGCCGTACGCGTTGAAGAAACGTCCAGCGAGTTGGTCGGACACTTTGAGACTCGGTGCTTTGCCGAGGAATACTACTTCGGCGTTGGTCGGAATACCTTCGGTACCCTGGAACACCTGCAGCGTCACCTCATCACCGATGATTTTTACTACCTGTGCGAGTTTGCCGTTGACGGTAGCGAGTTCATCGTTACCCACTCCTTCGGCCTTGAGCGAACAGGTCGCTTTCGTAATTGCAGTAATCTGCGTATATATCTTTTGAAAAGCCTTTGCCATAAAAATTTACGATTTAACGATTTACAATGTACGATTTATTTACGATTGTAATTATTTACGATTTACGCAGCGATTTGTTTTTCTACCAACAGATCATCGAGTTTCTTGCGGTAGTCTTCAAACTCTTTCGATTTGAACTCACAGTAGTTCATCTGTTTGCAGAGGTTGATGATGCGTTTGAAATAATCGATGACATCGAGGAAGTTATCGAAATCGTAGTCGTGCTTACAGATATCCATTACAAGGCGGAGCATGTATTGCTGACGCTCCAACGGACAAACGGCATCAATCTTATCGAATGCATCTTGCTGAAGGATGACGAAGTCAATAACTTCGGCTTTCCAGAACGTCTCGTGATAATCAACAGGCACACCGTCATCGCCGAGGATGTTGATTTGCTCCTGAATCTCCTTACCGCGCTGCAGATAGGTCTTCATATCATTTACCATTGGAAGCCAATCTTTGTCGATGAGTTCGGAGATATACGCCTCAAACTCCGGATATTCCACATATTTGGAGTACGAGTCAATCGGGTTAACAGCCGGGTAACGTTTTCTATCGGCGCGAGCCTGCTCCAAGGCATAGAAACAACGCGCTACTTTCTTCGTACCTTCGGTTACCGGCTCTTTGAGGTTACCTCCGGCAGGCGAAACGGTACCAAGGAAGGTAACTGAACCTGTCTCTCCATTATTGAGGTATACATATCCTGCGCGTGCGTAGAAAGCGCCGATAATAGCCGAGAGGTCCATCGGGAAGGCGTCCTGTCCCGGAAGTTCCTCCAGACGGTTAGACATCTCACGGAGTGCCTGTGCCCAACGGGACGTCGAGTCCGCCATGAGCAGCACACGCAAGCCCATCGAACGATAGTACTCTGCGATGGTCATGGACGTATAAACAGACGCTTCACGAGAAGCCACCGGCATGTTGGATGTATTGGCGATGATGATGGTACGCTCCATGAGCTTGCGGCCCGTATGCGGGTCATCGAGTTCCGGGAACTCGGTAAAGGTCTCTACGACCTCGTTGGCACGCTCACCGCAGGCAGCGATAATCACGATGTCTGCTGCCGCTTGTTTGGAGATAGCGTGCTGAAGAACGGTCTTACCGGTACCGAACGGACCAGGGATAAAGCCTGTACCTCCCTCACACAGCGGGTTCGCCGTGTCAATGGTACGCACACCTGTTTCGAGCAGTTTGAATGGACGCGGTTTCTCGCGATAAGCCAAGATGGCTTTCTTCACCGGCCATTTCTGTACCATAGTTACCTCGTGGTCTTGTCCCTCCGCATCGGTCAGTACAGCCATCACTTCATTGATTGTGTACTCTCCTGCCGGTTTAACAGACTTCACGGTGTAGGTCCCTTCGAATACGAACGGCACCATAATCTTGTGCGGCTGGTGGTTCTCATCTACCTCTCCAAGCCACGAAGCAGCTTCTACTCTGTCTCCCACTTTGGCAATCGGCTTGAACGCCCATTTCTTCTCTGTGTCGAGCGGGAAGTTATACTCACCTCGCTTGAGGAACACGCCTGTCAGTTTATCCAAATCGTTCTGCAGACCGTCATAGTTACGGCTGAGCAGACCCGGACCGAGCGTTACCTCGAGCATGTGGCCTGTGAACTCCACTTTGTTGCCCACTTTGAGGCCACGCGTGGACTCGAAGACCTGTGCATATACGTTAGCGCCAATGACCTTGATGACCTCCGCCATCAGTTTTGTTTGGCTGTCTCGGTCATTGACCGCGCCTACGTAGATGTAGCAAATTTCATTTTGCGCAACCGGACCATCCACAGCGACGGTCACCAGGTTGGCAATAATTCCTTTAACTTTTCCAGTAGTCATAAAGTTATTTACGATTTTATCATTTACAATTTGATCATTTAAAGGATCACGCGTCAAGGCGTACTCCCTTTTTCATATCAGCTACTAAATCGCGGAAGATTTTTTCGCCTTGTTCAACAGTAAGGATAGACCAGCGATGAAGCATAAGGGCTTCCAGATAATAGGCGAAGACCATTTCCGATGAGAAGAAGTCAAACTCCGTACGATCTTGAAGCCACTCAAAACGGATGGCATCCATGGCTTTCTCGCGCTGCATGAGGTCATCAATCTGCGCGAGCGCCAGGATAGCCTGATAGTCTCCGGGCAGTTCGTTGAGTCCGAAGTCCTTTTGCGAGGAATGTGACCGTAACTGCTCCGCCACTTCTCCGTCTCCAACGATTTGCGTCTTGACATCGAAGCCATGCTTGCGACATATTTGCGCCACGAGCACGTTGTTCATATCCTGATTGAAGCCGAACCAATCCCGAATAAAGCGATTCTTGGCTTTCAGACCTTGCTCAAGCGTCTCTTCGTTCATCGGCGCACGCAGCAAGTCCAGCAAAGCCTTATCGGACGCACTCAATAGCTCGTCGAACAACTCTTCGAGTTTCTCGAGACTAATCGGCGCGTCAGAACCCGCTTTCAATTCCGGCAGTCCGGCAAGTAAATATTCGTAAGTCATGTAAATTTACGATTTGACGATTTACGATTAGAACAACTCCTCAACGAGTTGGGGACGAAGCATTTCCTTGAAGTAGGCGATGAACTCAGCGTCGCCAAAGGCGAGCTTATAACCGCCCTTAGCCGGCTGAATAGTAAAATCGGTCTTGATGCCCTTCACTTCTTTAATGGTCACGCCTTTGTCCAGCAGCGATTTGGCGTTGGCAGCGAAGTATTTCTTCAGTTGCTCTGCGTCTTTAGTCTCAATAAGTACCTCACCCTCTTTCGCCATCTGCTCCGCCAATTTAGCGATTAGACCTTGCATGAATTTCGGGTCTGTGGAAGCCGCTTTCACGCTGTCTGCAGCAATTTTGTCCGAGAGAAGGTTTGTGATCTCCGTTTTCACGGCATTGACAGATTGCTCTGCGTAGAGCTTCAACTCCGCACGGGTTTTCTTGTCAAGGTCCGCGGCCTTCTTCTCTGCGTCTGCGATGATAGCATTGGCTTTGGCGTTGGCATTAGCCACAATCTCCTCAGCCTTAGCGTTCGCTTTGTACACGATTTGTTGCGCCTCGGCGTTTCCTTTTTCTACGCCTTCTGCGTAAATTTTGTCAGTTAATTCTGATAAGTTCATTTCTCTATATATTTAATGTTATTTGCTGTTATGAAGGGTATACCCCAGAAAAATCGTGCAAAGGTACTAAAAAAAAATGACATAAACAAATGTTTATGCCACTTTTTATGTTTTTTCTCATATTAACGTAGAATTTCTATCAATTTCACCAATGCTTTGGTGCAAGCCCGGTCGGTAATCTGTTCTCTCAGTTTGCCAAGATGGAAGCACTCGGCATAGGTGTTTTGAGGAGTAGCCCAGGCTATCCAGACGGTTCCTACTTCTGCGTCCGAATAGCCTCCGGTCGCGCTGGCTATGCCGGATGTAGCAATACTGAAATCAGTATTGAGTAATTTGCGAACAGACTCTGCCATGACACGTACTACGTCTTCGCTGACCACGGTGTGCTGTTTAATCATTTCGGACGGCACGCCTAAAACCTGCTCTTTGACGGAAGTAGCATAACTAACAATGGAACCTTTATAAAACTCCGAAGAGCCGGCATGTTTATTAAGCAGCACAGCCAGTTTTCCGCCCGTACAAGACTCGGCAGTAGAGATGGTCTGATGACGCTCTTTGAGCAAACGGCCTGCAATCACTTCCAGCGGTTCGTCCGTGTCGGCTATCAGATAGGCGGCCGTAAGGCGCTTGAGCTCTTCAAACCAGCCGTTCATCTCTTTTTCTGTCACTTCGCCGTACGAAGACAATCGCAAACGGATAATACCATCTTTCGGCAAGTAGGCAAGATGCAAGGAGGCGGGCATTTTTGCCTCATAATCCTCCAAGAGAATAGCCAACGCTGATTCCGGTATTCCGGTGACCTGTAGTGTTTTATGAAGAATACTTGCAGTCGTACGTCCGATATACGGGAGTATCTGTTCCTCCATGGCAATCTTCATCTCATACGGAACTCCGGGCATGGAGGCAAGGAGTTGCTGTCCATGATGGAAAATCATCAACGGAGCACTCCCTACTCTGTTCTCCAAGATCTCTGCATTCTCGGGTACGAGCCATTGGGTAGCCGTCAGTCGATTAAGCACATCCGGACGGTCCTTGTACAATCGCTCGATATGTGCGCGCACGCGTGCATCTTCAATAAGGTGCGTACCGAAATACTCGCACAATACATGCTTGGTTATATCATCCTTGGTGGGACCTAAGCCGCCTGTTGTAAGCACTATATCGGCTCTGCCGAAGGCTTCATCCAATGCCGCGATGATATGCTCGCGGCTGTCGTGAACGGATGTGATTTGGTACAGCTCTATGCCGTACGCGTTGAGTTGTTCGGCTATCCACGCGGAATTGGTATCCACTACCTGCCCGATTAACAACTCATCTCCAATAGTAATTACTTCTGCGCGCATAGTTAGGTGTTTTGCACGTTAAATTGTTTGTGCCACTCCTCTGCCGTGAGGCATAATTCATCATACCATTCTTGTCCGAAACGCCTAATGAGCGGTTCTTTAAGGAACTGATATAGAGGAAGATGGATTTTCTTTCCTTTGACTCGACCGCAATGACAGATGTCCCATCGATGGTACTCAAGGCCGGTGTATTCTCCGACTTTAGTAAGCCGTATAGGATACAGATGGCATGAGATGGGCTTGTCATGCTTCATCTTCTCTATCAAGCAATAACACCATCCGTTATGGTCCGTTCTGGCGAAGATACAATCCTTGCCATTGACGATAGAGAGTACCTGTTCGCCGGATGGGTCCAGATAACTGAGCCCTTGTTTCTCGACAACCGCTCGCGCTTCGTGTGTCATCTGTGGAAGCAGTTCGGGCAATAGTTGCTCGATTTTGTTTAGTTCCTCATCCGTAACGGGACAGCCGGCGTCCCCTTCGATACAGCAACAGCCTCGACAGGTGTCCAGATCACAGCAGAACTCTTTCTCGAGTACGTCCAAACTGACTAATGTGTTCTGTATTAGGAACATAGCCCTTCAATACAAATTTTAACTCCCAGTGCTATCAATACCAAGCCTCCGACTAACTCCATGTTCATCTTCAGTTTGCCAAAGAGCATTCCTATCATATATCCTCCAATCGAGAAAAGCGCAGTAATACCGCCAATCGTTACGACGGAAGGATAGAGCCATTCGGGATAAGGGACAAAGAGCAGGCCGGTAGCCAACACATCAATGCTGGTAGCGATCGCCAAGAGCAGAAGATGACCGATCTCCCAATTCGCGGTTTTCTCTTTGTCATGTTCATCGTGGTAGGACTCCCAAATCATCTTTACGCCCAGGAATCCCAACAGTCCCAATGCAATCCAAGGAGCGTAGGTCTTCATGAATGAAACGAACAAACTACCTGCGAAATAACCTACTATCGGCATTCCCATGTGGAAGCAACCGAAAATAAGCGCCATTAGCAGAGCTTTAGGGTGCCATTTGCCTTGGTTCAGTCCCTGAACAGCTGAGATAGCACAGCAGTCCATGGCCAGCCCCACAGCCATGATTATTACGTTTGTCCAATCCATTTAGTTTCGTTTGTATTTATAGCGTGCACCCACTTTGCCTTTGGCAATCGCAACGAGTTTATTCCGAGTGAAGGTCTTGCGTATAGGCGATATACGGTCAGTGAACACATGTCCCTCGAGGTGGTCATACTCATGTAGGATGATACGCGCCTGAAAATCAGTGAATTGTTCTTCGTGCTCGTTAAAGTCCTCGTCGAGGTAACGAAGCACAATCGTTTTGGGACGAACGACATTCTCGCTGATACCCGGCAAGGAAAGACATCCCTCCGAGTATGTACATGTCTCTTCGCTCTCTTCGATGAGTTCGGGATTGATGAATGTCCGTTTAAAGCCTTTGCACTCGGGATAGTCTTCCTCCAGTTCGGCGCCGTCCACAATGAACAGTCGCCAAGGTTTGCCTACTTGCGGAGCTGCAAGCCCGCAACCTTCCGCTTGCGTCAGCGTTTCATACATATCAGCGATGAACTGCTTCAACTCCGGTGTGTTTTCAATCTCTTCAGCCTCTTTTCTCAGTACTGGCTGGCCATACAAATATATTGGTAATATCATACTAATTGACGATTTTACGATTGACGATTTACGATTTTGAATCGAGGTAGCCTTGGAGGATGATACAAGCCGCTATTTTGTCCACCACGGCTTTGTTCTGCCGGTCTTTTTTCTTCATGCCTCCGGCAATCATGGCTTGATGCGCCAACACGGATGTGAAGCGCTCGTCATACATAGTTACAGGTTTGTCAGGGAATTGTTTCTTGAATACGCCCATGAACGGCCGAATATAGTTCATACTCTCCGATTCCTCACCGTTCATCTGCGTAGGATGACCGATGACCACTTCGTCCACGGGTTCGTGGGCAAAGTAGTCAGTCAGCCAGTTAATCAGGTCTTTCGTTTCAATCGTAAGCAACGGATTAGCCGTTATGCGGAGAATATCCGTAACGGCTAATCCAGTTCGTTTACGACCGTAGTCTATTGCGAGAATACGTCCCATTAGAGTGTCTCGAGCAATGCGCGCATCTCAGCCTCTTTCTCATCCATGTGGAAGCGGTAGTAGAGACCTTTGAGAACGACTACATAACTGCGGTCTGTGGGGTCCATCTCGTGTGCTTTCTCGAAGTACGGCAGTGATTTGCGGAATACCTCGTTCATCTCCTCCAGTGCTTTCTTGTAAGCCTTGTTATCGGAGATCATCGCAGCTTCTTCGTTCAGTTTGACAGCCTGGTTGTAATATACTCTACCCTTACCTGCCATAGCGTCAGCGAGCGTCGGGTCGATAGCCAGTGCTGCATCGAAATCCTTCAGCGCATCGTCGTAGTTACCGAGGTTCTCATCGAGGTTACCCTTGATATGGTGGTATTGTGCAACGTTAGGTTCGCGTTCGATAGCCTGAGCGAGGTAATCCACCGCTGTTTGCTCTTGTCCGCTGAAGATATAGAAGTTAATCAGATTCTGCAGGAACCAAGGTTCAGCCGGGAAACGAACAATCGCGTCCTTGAGCGTCTGAACGAACATCACAGTATCCTTGACCGCCAGGTACTCCTGATAGAGAAACTGGTTGACGGAAATACCCTCGTAGTTACCATCTTTCATCTCGCTGAGGAGAGCGATAGCCTCGGGGTGCATCTCGCTCTGAACGGCGAAGATAGCAGCGTAGTACTTGTACTGGTCGTAGGTAGTGTCACGCGGCATTTCTTTCTGCAGTTTCGGGTCTTGCATCATCGGCAGTTCAGGGATGTCAATATGCATTTTGAAAGCCTCGTAAGCGCCGGCATAATCTTTCTGCTCATTGAGATAGATACCATACTTAACCAACTCCTGCTGCTTGTAGTACTCGAGCATTTTCTTCGATACATTACCGCGCATCTTCGGGTCGGTGGGTACTTCTACACCTTTCTTGTTGAGCACAGGCACTTGTGCCAGTTCGTCGGCTTTGAGCCAGTATTTGTAGCTCTCTACCACAGCAGCGCCGGCTTTTGCCTGGTTAGCGCCTTTACCCATCATCTGGTTGTAGTTCTCCTGAGTCATCTCCTGATAGCCGATCATACCTGCCCAGTAATAGGTCTCAGCGTTTTGTCCGGCTTCCATCGCTTCGGAGATAGCAGCACGTGCAGCGCTGAAATCCGGCGTCTCAGCCATCATGTAACTTTTCGCTTTCTTAACCAAAGGGTTCTTTTGTGCGAAGCAGCCTGCGCTTATCAGCACAAGTGCTGCCATAATCAAAGTCTTCTTCATAATACTTATTCTTGATTTTCGTTGTTGGTTTCTTCTACGTTTTCGTTCTCCGTTTGTTCGCCGTTAGCGTCCTCCGCGTCTTCTTTCGGAACGATGCAACCGCTGACGAGCGTATCGTTGCGTTTCTGCAGTTCGATCAGTTTGACGCCTTGTGCGGCACGACCGGTCTGACGGATGGTAGAGATATCCATACGGATAGCCGTTCCCGACTTGGTCATCAGCATGAGGTCGTCAGCATCCGTAACGGCTTCTATACCGATGAGGTGACCGGTTTTCTCAGTTATCTCTATGGTTTTCACGCCTTTACCGCCACGATTGGTGACACGATAGATAGCGTTTCCTTCCTCGTCATCGACCGGCGTACGCTTGCCGAATCCGTTCTCGGAGATAACCAAAATGGTCTTGTCTGTATTTTTCTCTACACAAACCGTGCCAATCACTCTATCTTGACCATCGTCTTCGAGCGTAATAGCCTTCACGCCGGTAGCCGAACGGCCCATCGGACGCACGCCTCCTTCGTTGAAACGAACGACTTTACCATTGTAGGAAGCAACGAGCATTTCGCTTTGTCCGTCGGTGAGCGTGACGCCAATCAGTTCATCGCCTTCACGCAGACCGAGCGCGATAATACCGTTCGCACGCGGACGAGAGTATGCCTCAAGCGTGGTCTTCTTCATCAATCCGTTCTTGGTCACGAAGATGAGGAAGTGGTTCTCAATATACTCCTGGTCGTTCAAGCCCTTGACATTGATACAGGTACGCACTTTGTCGCCCTTCTGGAGATTAATCATATTCTGGATAGCGCGACCTTTGGACTGCTTGTTGCCCTCCGGCAGTTCATACACTTTCTGCCAATAGAGACGTCCCATCTCGGTGAAGAACATCATGGTTGAGTGCATGGATGCCTGGTAAACATATTCGATGAAATCCTGGTCACGTGCACTACCCGCTTTCGAGCCGATACCACCGCGTGTCTGCTGACGGAAGTCTGCGAGCGGCGTACGCTTGATATAACCGAGATGCGAGATGGTGATGACCATATCATCGTCGGCATACATATCTTCGGGGTTGAACTCGGTAGCCATCTTCACAATCTTGGTACGACGCTCGTCACCGTATTTATCTTTTATCTCGACGAGTTCGGCATCGATGACGTCATAGCGCATCTCCTCGCTGGCGAGCAGTTCGTTGAGGTGGGCAATGAGTTTCTCGATCTCCTCGTATTCAGCCTTCAACTCATCGATACGCAAGCCCGTCAATGCGCTCAGACGCATATCTACAATCGCTTTGGACTGCAGGTTATCGAGATTGAAACGCTTCTCGAGGTTCGCCTGTGCGTCAGCCGGCGTACGGCTTGCGCGGATGATTTTCACTACCTCATCGATGTTATCGACCGCGATAATCAAACCCTCCAAGATATGCGCTTTCTCCTCGGCTTTTTTGAGATCGAAACGTGTACGGCGTGTAACGACCTCCATACGGTGCTCGATGAAGTGACCGATGAGCTGCTTGAGGTTGAGCAACATAGGACGTCCTTTGACGAGAGCGATATTGTTAACTGCGAAGCTCGATTGGAGCGCCGTGAACTTATAGAGCTTGTTAAGCACTACCTGAGCGTTTGCATCGCGTTTCACGTCAATGACGATACGGATATCGCGTTTGGAGTGGTCGTTGATGTCGGCAATTCCTTCGATTTTCTTGTCGTTCACCAGTTCAGCGATGTACTTAACGAGGTCGGACTTGACTACGCCGTACGGGAGCTCGGTGATGATAATGCGCTCACGGCCGTTATCATCGGTCTCGATGTCAGCATTGGAGCGAATGATAATACGTCCGCGTCCGGTCTCGAAAGCGTCCTTCACGCCCTGATAGCCGTAGATGGTACCTCCGGTCGGGAAATCAGGAGCCTTGATATACTCCATCAGGTTCTCCACCGTTATTTCCTCCACGCTCGCGTCATGCATACGTGCCTTAATATTACGGATATAAGCGCAACAACCGTCGATGACCTCAGAGAGGTTATGCGTCGGCATATTGGTCGCCATACCTACGGCAATACCGCTGGCGCCGTTCACAAGAAGGTTCGGGAAACGGCAAGGCAGTACAACCGGCTCTTTGAGCGAGTCGTCGAAGTTATTCTGCATATCGACGGTGTCTTTCTCGATGTCGCGAAGCATCTCCTCCGCGAGCTTGGACAGACGTGCCTCGGTATAACGCATAGCAGCTGCGCCATCGCCATCGACAGAACCGAAGTTACCTTGACCGTCCACGAGGCAGTAACGCATAGCCCAAGGCTGCGCCATACGCACGAGAGTACCGTAGATAGAACTGTCACCATGCGGGTGGTACTTACCCATTACCTCACCGACGATACGTGCACTTTTCTTGGTCGGTTTGTCGCTCGTGTTACCGAGTTCGTTCATACCGAAGAGCACACGGCGGTGAACAGGCTTGAAGCCGTCGCGCACATCAGGGAGCGCACGGCTGACAATCACACTCATCGAGTAGTCGATGTACGAAGACTTCATTTCTTCGTCAATCTTCACGGGAATGATGTGATCATTCTTAATCAAATCGTTGTTTTCTTCCATTGGTTTGTATATTTGTTATAAAAATTCCGTTATTAGTATGGTATGAGCACACAAAACTCAAAAATCGCACAAAATTACAATTTTTTTTTGATATACGCAAGCGCGTGCGTAACTTTTTTGTAATTTTATGCGATTTTTGCCCGTTTTTATGCGTTTTAAGGCATTTTGTGTCATTTTTCGACACCCCCTCGACAAAAATACCAAATTGCTTAAATCGGCGATATGTGACTTGCATTCCCGTTGCCGGAAACAACCCTTTGCGGGTGCAAAGGTACTACTTTTTTTTGAATTATGCAAATCCTTTTTAATTCTTTTTTTGTTTGTATGTTCCACCCGTGAGTGGAGAAAAAGAGAGATTTTTTGCATTTTTTGGCATAAAAATTTGCATATTCAGATTATTTGTTGTAATTTTGCAGGCGAAATGAAATCATATTGAAATCAATTATCATCAAATAGGAGGCAAAATTATGGCACAAACAGCAATGACCGTCCGTGTGGACAATAACGTGAAAAGACAGTTTGATGCACTCTGTGAGCAATTCGGTATGAGTGTAAATGCGGCAGTAAATGTGTTTATCAATGCAGTTGTTCGCACGCGCTCTATTCCTTTCACGATTAGTGCAGAAGAGAATCAGACGCGCAAACGCGCGTTAGAAGCGTTCTATGCTCCTCACCCCGAAACCCCAGAATTGACATTGGATGAGATTAACGAAGAGATTCGCAAAGCCCGTCAAGAGCGCCGTGAACGCATGGAACGTGAAAAACAACCAAAGGAGATGGTATAACTATGATTTACGCTGTTATTGACACAAATGTTCTTGTGTCCGCCTACATTACGCATAATGTAGAAGCAGCAACTTTAAAAATTGTTGACTATCTGCTTCACGGAAAAATAACACCAATGTATAATGACGAAATGATGGCTGAGTATGAGGAAGTTCTTTCACGTACACATTTTCATATTAGCCCATTGAAACGCCAAAATTTATTTGAGTATATCCGCAAAGAAGGTGTAGCTGCAGAGCGTGTGTCAGTTGATACATTGTTCACGGATGAAAGTGACCGCGTATTCTATGAAGTGGCACTTTCTGAAGAAGATTCATTTCTTGTTACAGGCAACTTGAAGCATTTTCCTATAGATCCGCGAGTGGTAACTCCGGCTCAAATGTTGCAAATTTTGGGAGAAGAATAGTTATTCCTTGATAATTCATTAGAAATATTTGCCCATTCGGATAAAAGCAACACAGGCGAGAATAGGCGGTTATCAAGGGGTTAAAAGAGGTTTTAGTTGCTGAGAGTTAATTGGTTTGTTAAAATCGGGTGCAAAGGTACTACTTTTTTTGAATTATGCAAATCCTTTTTAATTCTTTTTTTGTTTGTATGTTCCGCCCGTGAGTGGAGAAAGAGAGAGAGATTTTATGCGAATCGGCTCAAAAAAGTAAGATTTTTTGCATTTTTTAGCTCAATTTGAACCGATTATTCAAATATTTTTTGTAATTTTGCACCGATTTTACAATTTGGCTTATGGAAACAGCTCGAGAAATACTGCAATTTTTGCACTATCATCCCTCTTCTTCACGCGAAGACATTCGCGCCGGCATTGCTTTCCAAGAGAGCGATGCTACGCTCAAACGGCTTATTGGTGCCGGTGTGGAAAATGGCGATATAATGGTAGAAGGAAAGGCGCGCGCGACGCGTTATTCCTTATCCAACCGCGCGCATTTGTTAATGCCGCTGAATTTGGACACCTATTTTGCGCAAGAGACTGATGAGCGACAAGTGCAGACAAGTTTCAATTTCGCGCTTATCACCGAGCAACTTCCGCAGGTATCCCTTTTTACGGAAGAGGAAACAGCTCATCTGAATACTTTGCAAGCGGAGTATCGTGCGCACTTGGCGGATATGAGCGAAAATGAGTACCGAAAAGAGATGGAGCGGTTAGGAATAGACCTTAGTTGGAAATCCTCACAGATAGAGGGTAACACCTATTCGCTTTTGGAGACCGAGCGTTTGTTACGAGAGAGCAAAACGGCTGATGGAAAGACCAAAGAAGAGGCGGTGATGCTACTTAACCACAAAGATGCGTTACGGTTTGTACTGGACAATCCCGACTATTTGCAGAATCTGACTATCAGTCATATAGAGGACATTCATCAACTGCTGACCAAAGAACTTTCCGTAGATACCGGTTTGCGTCACCGCCGTGTAGGTATTACCGGCACGCAATACAGACCGCTTGACAATGAGTTTCAAATCCGTGAAGCGATGCGAGACACCTGTGATTTGATTAACAGCCGAAATAACGTGTTTGAAAAAGCCGTGTTGGCTTTGCTGCTACTGAGTTATATTCAGCCGTTTATGGACGGAAACAAACGCACGGCACGTATTACGAGCAATGCGTTGCTGATTGCCAATGGTTATTGCCCGCTATCATTCAGGACGGTGGATTCAATTGATTACAAAAAGGCTATGTTGATTTTCTACGAGCAAAACAACTTGTATGCTTTTAAGCAAATTTTCATCGACCAATATGAATTTGCAGTAAGGGAATACTTCTAACGAGTAGGTATTGCCTCTTATTTGCCCATTCGGATAAAAGCAACTCAGGCGAGCATTAGCCCGCCTGAGTTATTTAATTGGTACTTTGTACTTAGTTACCTACTTCTTGGCCGGTTAGTGTTGATTCTTCATCCTTTCGCGGATGATGCCTTGAATGAACGTACGGAGAGTTTTGTAGGTTTTGCGCTTGTAAAGCATCGAATTCGGATCTTTGGTTTTGAGGAGAGGTGCTTCGGAGTCAGGACGTTTGATTTGCGCGAGGAAGCGGTTTTTGAAATCCTCGAGTTGCTCACGGCATGTGCGGACAAATTCTCGCTGTTCGGGTGTCATAGCCGCGAGTTCATCGTCGGTGTAAAACTCGGAGTTGATGATTTGTGCAGTCAGGCGACTGACGTCTCCAAACAGACGGATATTCGCCAGTTCTTCGCCTTTAGGCGGGTTCTTGACATAGTCTCTCGGGTTCTCGATGGGGTACGATTCCTTGACTCCTTCGAAGATGACTTTTCCGCTTGGAGCACGGTACTTTTTCTGGCGCATAACGACATTTTTGCCGAATTTGCCGTGGATGTTTTCAAATGGTGTGTTTAGTGTAATTTGTGACATTTTGGCACGATTTTTGTAGTGAATAATATGTATACCCTTTTAGGCGGAGGCCGCTTCTCCCGTTCCGTCGGGAGAACGCTCCGGGCACGATTTTTGTAGTATATATTATGAGATTTCTTTATTCTGTCATTTTGGCAGAGGTTGGCTAAATATCCCGAAAATAACAAGAGAATAACCCGTGAATCACGCGACAATCACCCGTGAATCACCCGTGTTTGGATGTATAAAACATCGGTGAAAGACTTATGGAATTCCGGTGGGCATAGGCGGTTATCAAGGGGTTAAAAGAGGGTTTAGTTGTTGAGAGTTAATTGGTTTATTGAAATCGGGTGCAAAGGTACAAAAAATAAATGACATCTCCAAATTTTGAGGCTTGGAAATGTATATAATTTTATCCAGAAAGGAGATGGCAAATGGCATTTGCCAGAAATAAAAGAAGCTCTTTCGGCTGAGCCGACCCGAATGTCATTCGGGCTAATGAACAAAATAAGACCGGAATTCAATTCCGGGGAAAAGAAGAAAGAAAAAACCGCTTGGCGAAAGTATGACGCCAAGCGGAATAGACGGGATAAAATCCCTAAGAATAAACATACTCAACTTTACCTTACCTCTTCTCCCTGCAATGTATAAACCCTCTCCCCGCGGAGGATAAGGATTTGTGGGAGTTTAATGCCTGAAAATAAAATAAAAAATCTGCCAACTCTTTTGAGGTCGGCAGATAATTGAGGAGTGTGTTTATTACTTTACTAAAATTTTCTCTCCATTGCGAATGAAAATACCATGTGAAGGATGAGAAACAGGTCTTCCTAACACATCATATGTTTCTCCTGTCGAATCATTCTCAAATAGTACTTCAACACCTGTAGGCGCCGGCTCTTCTCTGCCGTCAATCATAAATGTGATACGCATTGGAGCAGGTTGCGGAGATGTAGGATACTTATTTGTCACAACCAAGTAGATACGGAACGGCGAAACAGTCTGCAATGATTCACAGAGTTCAAATTCGCTATTGTGTACAATATACTTATTGATAATAGGTGTATTCTGATAAGTACCAATTATATTGAAACGTGTAAATGCGGATTGACACTCCACATCATTTTCTTCGGTTGCATGCAGCGTAGTATTAGCCACATTAAACGTCATTTCTCCTGCGGTATTTGGTTTTACAATATAGGGCCAATTAGCCTTGATATCGTCGTTCACAACCGAAATAAATTCAATCACTGTGCGGTCTATTACACCATTGTCGTCATCGTCATACTGATGCACATTATTGACATACGCAATACGCGCCTGACTACTAAAATCGGAGTACTGCATGTCAAACGGGACATATAGTGCTTGCCACTGGTCGTTCTCAAACGTACGTGCATAGGATAATTGCTTTGCCTCTACATCGTACGGCGCATAGAACGGCTGTGCATCAATGAGAGCTATACTATCTGCGTACCAATCTCCTTCGATATTCTGTCCGCAGATATTATCCGGCAGGTTGATATCCGTTGTGGTTGAGTAAGAGTATGCTATAGCATTCGGATAGGAAACACGATCTATCTCAATGTTATTAAGAACACTTTCACCCGTAACAGCGATATCGTTACCATTATACAACTCATAGTTAGGAGCAGAGAAAGTAGCCGTATATGTTTCAGATTTGTATGCATATATATGCCTTTCAGGATTTGTACTGCCATCTTCCCATGCAACAAATGTACAACCTTCAGCCGGTGTGGCTACTAGAATGACTTCAGTGCCTATATTATATACACCTGCGCCGGTAACCGTTCCTTTAGTAGCATCGAAATCTACTGAAATGGTATATTGGATACCTTCTCCACCTTCTTCATTTTCCTCGATAAAGAAGAAATCCATCCATTGATTGGCAGCAGCATAATCATTTATTGTGTTTTTGGGAATATATAGG
Organism: uncultured Bacteroidales bacterium; assembly: GCA_902778935.1. Lineage (GTDB taxonomy): Bacteria > Bacteroidota > Bacteroidia > Bacteroidales > Paludibacteraceae > Colicola. The sequence goes on along the minus strand of CACYZT010000013.1, from coordinate 96,396 downwards.
GTACAATTCCATTTATCAATATCAGCAAGTGCCGATGCTCCACAAGTAGGTGGTACTTGACAATAACTATATAACCGCGTCATGGCCACACAATCTGAGAATGCTTCTGCTCCGATAGTTTGTACTTGGTTACCGAAACTGAAATAATCTATAGACGAACATCCAGAGAACGCATAATCACCAATACTCTGCACACCATTCCCAATATACACAGAATACAATTTCGTGCAACCGTAGAACTCGTTGGTTTCCACCTTAGTCGGGAAGTCGGAAATTACAATACTTCTCAATGACGAGTTTCGATAGAACGGAGAGTAACCATTAGATGCAGTCTTCGGATAGTTTAGTTCACGCCCAATATACAAACTATCCAGATGACAATCATAGAACAGACCTTGGTTAGACGCATTTGTACCTAACGACAATGGAGCAGAACTATCTTCGAAACTAACTATTGATAGCGCGCTACACCCCTTAAATGCGCTATTACCTATTGTGCTTACCGATTTCGGGATAAATAATTCCGGTAGTGTACTACATCCCGCAAATGTGGATTGATCAATGGATGTGAGTTGATTGCTTAATTTGGCATAAGCTAGTTTTGCACAATTATAGAAAGCAGATGCTCCCCAAGAGGAAATTGTATTGGGCATTGTTATGGAATCTAATAAAACACATCCACTGAATGCACTTTGATTGATACTTGGAATCTGATTTCCCAAACGAGCTTTTTGCAATTTAGAACAATTCGCAAAAGCAGATTCGCCGATAGCTCCAACATTGCTGATGGTATAGGAAGCAGGATTCTGAGTAGAAGAGCCCGCGAATGTCTGTGTACCTATATTGCCCTTATTCTGAATAGTGACATCCTCCAAACCATAGCAGTTTTGGAATGCAGTGTTGCCTATAGTGGTTACACAAGTGTCGATTGTCAAATTCGTCATGGAAGTACAATTAGCAAAAGCCGATTCGCCAATAGAGCCCACATTGCTGATGGTATAGGTAGCAGGATTCTGTGTAGAAGAACCCGCGAAAGCCTGTGTGCCTATGTCACCTTTATTCAGAATAGTAACATCTTCCAAACCATAGCAGTTTTGGAATGAATAGTTTCCGATGGAACCATTATTTCGAATATCAGCATGAGTGATTCCATAGCAATTTTGGAATGCAGACTGGTTGATAGAGGTCACACAAGTATCAATGCTTAAACTCTTGATAGATGTACAATTTGCAAAAGCCGATGTTCCAATAGAGCCAATATTGCTGATGATATAGGTAGCAGGGTTTTGTGTAGAAGAACCAGGATTCTGTGTAGAAGAACCCGCGAAAGCCTGTGTGCCTATGTTGCCATTATTCTGAATAGTAACCTCTTCCAAACCATAGCAATTTTGAAATGCATACTGTCCGATAGTGGTTACACAAGTGTCGATTGTCAAATTCGTCATGGAAGTACAATTAGCAAAAGCCGATTCGCCAATTTGACCTACGCTCAGAACTAAATAAGTAGCAGGATTTTGAGTAGAAGAGCCCGTAAAAGCCTGAGTTCCTATGTTGCCTTTATTCTTAATGATAACCTCTTCCAAACCATAGCAGTTTTGGAAGGATTCTGTGTAGAAGAACCCGCGAAAGCCTGTGTGCCTATGTTGCCATTATTCTGAATAGTAACCTCTTCCAAACCATAGCAATTTTGAAATGCATAGCTACCGATATCCTTTACCGAGTCTCCAACCATTAATCGATTCAGCCTGCCGCAATTATAAAATGCGCTGTTTCCGATATTTCCGCTATTGTTAATCGTATAGTATGCATTTGTATTTTGGGAACAGCTGCCAAAAGCGAGATTGCCGATGTTCCCTACGCTGGATGTAATCACCAAAGTATCAAGCGAAGTACAATTGTAAGCCATATAAGAAGGTATAGCGTGATTACCATCAACGAATAATTTCGTCATTTTCTGGTTATTTCGAAAAGCATTGAAATTAATAGAATCAATAGTAAGAGAGATATTGCGGTAAACTACAGTATTGCCGATAGTGAATTCAGTAGTTGCACCCGAGTAATCACAGTCAATAATATCGCAGGTGCGCTGACTTGGATTTACCAATGCATAGACTACACCATCTACTGTGAAATAGGAGTTTAAATTAGAATACACACGCTGTGCACCTAATACATCATAGCCACTTTGATAATTGGTATTACCAACGTAAGTAATTCGCCCAGCTAATGTCTCAAAAGCCGAATTGATTCCAGAAGGAACAGAGTTAGGAAGCATGATTATCTTGAACAACTGGTTACAATTAAAAAATGCTTCTTCCTCAATAGAAATTACACTATTGCCAATATAAGCCACATTTAAGTTCGAGCAACCATTGAATGCTCTAATTCCAATACTGGAAACACTATTAGGAATGGTCACGGATGTCAAACTTTTACAATTAGCGAAAGCACCACTTCCTATCCATCTCGTTCCTTTCTTGATAGTATAAGTTGGTTGATTTTCATCCACAACCCTTATTAAATATGTATCAGCATATCGCAAGTTGTCTATAACCGGCAAACTAGTGCATTCACGAAAAGCCCAATCTCCAATGCTTGTTACACTATTGGGAATTGTCACAGAGGTCAAACCGCTGCAATAATGGAAAGCCTCAGTTCCAATGCTGGTGACGCTATTGGGAATAATCACTGAGGTCAAAGAACGGCAACTATAGAAAGCGTTGTTTCCAATGCTGGTGACGCTATTGGGAATAACTATCTCCCCTTGCGCGGATGTTGAACAAGCAAGTAAAGTAGTTTTTGTATTATCACTATACACCAAATAGCCATCCACATATCCATTAAAGTATTTTGCTCCCCATGGCGCACCTGTTGCACTTCCGGAATATACAATATTGAGTACACCAATGAAAGCTTGACTTCCAATGCTAGTGACGCTATTAGGTATCGTCACAGAGGTCAAACCGCTGCAACCAGAGAAAGCATCACTTCCAATGTTGGTAACGCTATTTCCAATAGTCACCGATGTTAAACCGCTGCAATTAGCGAAAGCTGAACTTCCAATGCTTGTGACACTATTAGGAATAACCAAATCGGTTACCAATTTCTCATTCAGATATAGATTATGCGCGTAGTATAATGGATTAGCATTACTACCTCCAAAACTAATAGCGCACCAAGCCGCAATATCGGATATATGTACAGAGGTCAAACCAGTGCAACCTTCGAAAGCAAACATTCCAATGCTGGTAACGCTATTGCCAATCGTCACAGAGGTCAAACCGGTGCAACCATGGAAAGCAATACTTGCAATGCTGGTGACGCTATTTGGAATGATCACAGAGGCCAAACCGGTGCAATCATAGAAAGCACGTGTTCCAATGCTGGTGACGCTATAAGTCACATTATTATAAGTCACCGACGCAGGGATAACAATAGATCCAGAATATTCATTGGAATAGTCTTCAGAGTAAGAGCCCCGATAAGTCACTGTGGCAGTTTTTGTACTGCTTTTAAAATCATACCAAATGCCATCCACTTGCGTGTCTGAGGCATAGATTGTTCCCACGCTGGCTGCTACAGCGAACAACAGGGTAAATAATTTTGTTTTCATTTTGAATAATGTTTTTATGTTTATACTGTGTTTTGTTTTCGCTACTTCCCCAAGTCGTTCTCGGTCCAATGACGGTCCATTCTCGGTCCAACTTCGAGAGATAACATACGAAAAGCGTGCGTTTTCGTTCGCTTCATTTGATTGTTTGAGGTTCTGGACTACCTATTATTCTTCAAATTTACGCACGGAAAACTCACGCTGAACGTGAGCGTGCATAAACCATGCTTGAAGAATAATGATGTTTTGAAAGTGTCCAGTTTTCAAACAATCAAGTTTCGGCTTATTACGCTTCTTTTGGCGCTCGCTTGCGCCATGTATGTCTATGTATTATATTTTGCCCTTTTCCGTCTGTGTTTTCCCCGTTTAACGGGGACAACCTCATGCTGCAGAGCTCAGCGATGGTTGATTTATTTCAATTTTGCCTGCAAAATTACTAATATTTTTTGATATATGCAAATAAATCGAGTAAAAAAACTTTACTTCTCGTGGTGGAGGTGTTTGAAGAAGATGTTAACCGTCATGATAGCGGCTGTGCCAAGGATGGCTTCGGCGAACATCCCAAAGCCGATAAGACAACCAATCGCCGCGGCACACCATACCGTGGCTGCCGTCGTGAGGCCCTTGACCGTGTCGCCATCCTTGAAGATAATACCGGCACCGAGGAAACCGATACCGGATACCACTTGCGCGATAATACGGCTGTTATCGCCACCCGTTATACTCGGCGACATAAGCACATAAAGCGCACTACCGATAGCGATGAGCGAAATCGTACGCGTACCCACCACTTTACCATGCAGCTCGCGCTCCATACCAATGAGATAACCCAATGCCGTCGCCAGCACAATCTTGGTTATAACCGTCAACCAGTCCGTCTGAAGAAAAGAATCTATCATAAGTTTATTCGTTTTGCGGTGCAAAGATACAAAGAATTATTCAAAATTCAAAATAAAAATCCAAAATGAAGAAAAAAAGTACAAAAATTTGCATAATTGGCATAAATTTTGTACCTTTGCACTCGCTTAAGCTAAGACTAATAAAAATAAAATGATAAAAGGATTATTGATAATATTATCTATCGTCTCGACATTTGCGGGACGGGTAGTGGACCAAGACGGCAAGCCGATTGCATACGCGACCGTGTATCCGGAGATTGCACCCGAATGGGGCACAGCCACCAACAACGACGGTTATTTCACCTTCGAAGCCAATCTGTTAGGCGACATGAAAGTGGTGGTTTCGTTCATCGGCTACGAGAAAGCCGTGGTTCAGGCAAAAGAGTTAAGGGTTCTTAGCCCCGATGGGGCACGATTATCTCAAGGAGTTTCAGAAGTTTCAGGGGTTCCGGTTATTGTGCTCAAAGAACAGCCGATAGCCCTTGAAGAGACCGTGGTGGCTGCCAAACCAAGCAAACAGAAGAACAAACGCAAACAGATGGCTGCCCTACTCCACGCTGTGTATGTCAAACTGGAGGAAGAATTTCCAGACGACCCCGTCAAATATCATATTGTCAGCGACGTACGCATGAACGCCGACGGCGGTACATGGGGCATGGAGCAGATGATAGCCAACGTGGTAGTGCTACCGGAAGAGGGCAAAGAAGGACGCGACTCCGTGCAGTTCCAAGGCCGGTATTGCAAGCGGTTCTTCGACAGCCGCAAACGCGCTCAGGCTGACACTATTCTCGCCAGCGACCTGATTGAGCGGATGGACAAAAAGAACACGGGCGCCGCTAAAATGATGCGAAAGGCCGTAAACGCCGTGGATTCAGGCGTAGTGGTACACCAGACACTTTTTGCCTTGGGCAACATGCGCTACGACTTTGAGCAAACGATGAACGACACCCGCCACTGGACCGTTTCCAACGAATCCGAAGGTGAGACCGTACTCACCCATACGCAGAGCGTGAGCAAGTATTTAGGATGCTTCAAACTGACCTTCCAACGCCATTATATCGTTGATTCAGAGACTTTTGCCGTGCGCCGTTTCTCCGAACATGCCGAAGTAAAAATCACTATTCCGTTCGGCTACAAACTGACAGCCGACCAGCTGCAGATGCTCAACCTGCTGAACATGGGCGAGAGCCAGATAGCCAAATTCCGACTGCGCAAGATGCGAAGCGTGATAGACCTGAACACTATCTACCAACGCGCCGACGGACATGTCTATACGCTGGAGAAAAACATGATTGCCAACTCGCATATCCTCGGCCGACGCACTACCGAAGACGGACAAGTTCTCACCGGCGACGAAGGCGAGATTCCATTCATCCTCAAAGCCACGCAACGCGTGACCGGCCTGCAGACAGAAGAGGTTCAACCGCTGCGAAAAGACCAAATTACCAAGCGTCTGGAGCGAACGATTGTAGAAATTTACTAAAAAACTTGCATATATCAAAAAAATGTAGTACCTTTGCACGATTTTTGAGAACGCGGTGTTAGCACATCGGTAGTGCATCGGCTTCCCAAGCCGAGGAGGCGGGTTCGATTCCCGTACACCGCTCTACGCTTAGACTAAGGCTCGCGCGACTGCGTGCCACGCACTTGTAAAGCGCTACGCCTTGTCCTACGCTCTCCCCATAGCAAACAGCCTACGGCTTGGTTTACTCTGGGGGCCCCAATAAGGGAAAAAAAGAAAACGACAAAAGAAGTAGATCGGTCTATCGCTGCGGAGGGAAAGAAAAGTATTCGTGCTTTAATCTCATCGGCAGAGGAAAGTCCGGGCAGCACAGAGCACCACAGCGGTTAACCGCCGTCAGGCAGCAATGTTTGGTCCCTGCTACAGAGACGAGTAATGTGAAACGAGCATACTGTGGGCTGCAATTCCAAGTAAACCGACGTTTGAGCGCTGCTCGCGTGAGTCGGAGGGTAGGAAGCGAGAGAAGCACGTGGTAACACGCGACTCAAGATTAATGATAGACACCCGCAAGGGCACAGAACCCGGCTTACAGATCTGCTTCCCCCCTTGGGGAAATTTGAAATTTGAGATTTGAGATTTGAAAATTACCATGAAGAAGATTTCCAAGATAATTGAATTTATACGCTACGATATGTGGCGGCTCACATCAACCGAACTGGACTCCCGCGCCAAGCGTGTAGGTTACGGTTTTATCCGCACGATAGTGCTTGTAGCACGCGGTTTTGGCAGCAAGAACCTGAACGACAAAGCCAAAGCACTCACCTACTCTCTTATCTTCGCGATTGTGCCTATATTGGCGATGATATTCGGTGTAGCCAAGGGTTTCGGCGTGGCTGACGTGATAGAGAAACAGCTGAACCAATCGTTCCTCGGCGAGACGAACATGGTACCAACCATCATGGCGATGGTGGACCGCTATCTGGAAACGGCGCAGGACGGACTTTTCATCGGTATTGGTTTGCTCATCCTCCTTTGGGCAGTCTATTCGTTCTTCCAGTCCGTAGAAACAGCATTCAACCAGATATGGAATGTGCAGAAATCGCGTTCAATCCTTCGTCAGGTAACCACGTATATCGCTATTCTTGTGCTGATTCCCGTTCTGATTGTGTGCTCGGCCGGAATAAATATCTTCGTTCACTCGACGGTAGAGAGTATCGGACATATCGAGGTGCTACACGATTTTTTCCATACCAGCGGCGCCAAACTGCTTCAGTTCGTGATGTGCTGGCTGCTTTTCACACTCATGTACATCGCCATTCCGAATACGAAAGTGCGTTTCAAGAGTGCGCTCATTCCGGGCATTTTAATGGGTACGCTGTTCCAATTGCTGCAAATGCTGTCAGTCTATTTGATAGCGATGTTAAGCCGCACCAGCATCGTCTATGGAGCGTTTGCGACAATCCCTATCTTGATGACATGGCTACAGTACACGAGTCTGCTTATCCTCATGGGTGCCGAGATGAGTTATGCTATCCAAAACAACGAAGAATTCGAATACGAACATGACCTGAACAAGATGTCCCGCCGATACAAAGACTTCATCATGGTGTACCTTCTTGCTGTGATTGTAAAGCGCTTTGAGGCAGACGAAGCCCCTTTGACAGCTCACGAACTTGCCATTCGCGACCGACTGCCCATCCGTTTGGTCAACCAACTGCTGAGCCGAATGGTAGAAACCGGCATTCTGAGAGAGGTGTATGTGGAGAACGAAGAAGAGAAAACATTCCAGCCTGCGCTCGACACGCATAAGATATCCGTCGGCCTCGTTTTCGACCGCATCGAATCGCAGGGAACAGAGGAATTTCTGAAATCGCCGTCACCCGAAATGCTGGCGTTCTGGGAGAGCTATCTCAAGCTGAAAGATACCTATTCGACCATGGATAAAATATACGTAAATGAATTAATATAGTATGAGAAAAAGTATTTTGTTTGCAGCTGTGCTGCTGATGAGTCAAATGATGTACGCCAATCCAAAAATCGAACAAGTAGAGCCTTTGTGCTGGTGGACGAACATGCAGACACCACTGACGGTGATGTTTCACGGCCAGGACCTGAACGACGCGCAGGTAAGTGTCCAGCAAGTGGTGAAAGGCAAACTCGTTCGCGGGGCATGTCACGGACTGGTTGTCCGCGGTCAACACAACGCCGAGAGTGCAAACTATCTGTTTGTGGACTTCGGCGTATTCCAACCGGGTACCTATCGTATCACGCTCAAGAAAGGCAAGAAATCTGCTTCCTATGACTATGTCATAGCCGAGCGTCGTGCCGGTAGTCGTGAGCGCCAGAGTTTCACTTCCGCTGACGTAGTGTATCTGATTATGTCCGACCGCTTCGTGGACGGCGATGCTACAAACAACAGCACACCAGACACACGTGAGAAAGCAGACAAGAGTAATGTGAACGGCCGTTTCGGCGGAGACATCCAAGGTATCATCAACTCGCTGGACCATATCGCCAAACTCGGCTGCACCGCTATCTGGCCGACACCGATGTTAGGCGACGACGAAGAGGCATGGTCGTACCACGGCTACGCATGCTCGGACTACTACCACATTGACTCTCGTTACGGCTCGAATGCGCAGTACGCACAAATGGTACAGACGGCGCACGACAAAGGCATCAAAGTGCTGATGGACATGGTTCCGAACCACTGCGGTTCGTCACACTGGTGGATGAAAGACCTGCCCTACCACGACTGGATTAACCAGTTCGATGAGTTCACGAACACCAATAACTGCTTCACAGCCAACTATGACATCAACGCTTCGGAGTACGACCGCAAGCTCAGTAACCGCGGTTGGTTCGACCATCCAATGCCGGATATGAACCTCGAGAACCCCGACCTGCTGAAGTATTTCCAGCAATGGGCTATCTGGTGGATTGAATATGCAAACCTGGACGGTCTGCGCGTGGACACCTATCCGTATATCGAGCGTATTCCGGGCAGCGAGTGGCTGGCAGCTATCCGCAAAGAGTATCCGAACCTCAACATCGTAGGCGAGTGCTGGACTCGTCCGGCATCAGCTGTCGCCTATTGGCAGAGCGGCGTAAAGAACTTCGACGGCTTTGACTCCAACCTGCCGACGGTGATGGATTTCCCGACCGAAGAGGCCATTCGTCAAGCACTGGAGAACGAAGGCGATTTCTGGGGCGGCGGTCTGACGAAAGTGTATGACGCGCTGACGATGGACTATATGTACGCCGATGTGAACAAACTATTCACCTTCCTCGGCAACCACGACATGAGCCGTATTCGCGACGCTGTTCTGGACAAAGATATCAATCGCGTTAAGTTAGCGTATGTGCTGCTGGCTACGATGCGCGGTATTCCGCAGGTTCTCTACGGCGATGAGTATGCTCTCGTTTCAGCCAATGAGGAAAACCCGAACGACCACTCATATCTGCGTATGCCATTACCGCAAGGCAAAGAAGTGACAGAAGAAATGCAAGAGATGTATGATTTCCAAAGCCGTTTGTTCAACTGGCGCAAGGACGAGAAAGTGCTGCATATCGGCAAGACCATGCATTTCCTGAGCCGCGACAACACGTATGCGTTCTTCCGCTACACGGATGACGAAGCGGTATTCGTATTCGCCAACGCAAGCAAGGAGCCACGCGAGATACCTATCAAGCACTACGAAGAGATGCTTTGCCGCTACGACCGCGTAGGATTCAGTCCGCTAACGGGCGAACAGATTGACTTGAGCCAAGAGCAGAAGATAGATGGCTTGAGTACGATGGTAGTTAAGTTAAAACGCAATGGTGCCCTCAAATCCCTCAAATAGCATCGCCAAACGCTGTCCTCGCTGCGGGGCAGCGTTTGAATGTCACCACGAGAACCCGTCTATCTGTCAATGCGCGGGTATCGAATTAAATGAAAACGCGCGCGCCTATCTGCGCACGCATTATAGGGATTGTCTATGCAGGAAATGTTTGCTGGAAGTGCAAACGTTAAACGGTTAAACCGTTAATATAATCGCTCCGCGAAATGGAGCGTAGAATCGGGGGCGTTATTCAGCATATGGATAACGTCCTCTAACATTTCTTCGGGGTGCACTACCCCACGCTCCCAGAAATTGTTTGCTCCGGAAGGCAAACGCTGCTTGCGCCAGTTATAGACACGTCCGTTCTGATAAGCCTTGAACCAAGTGTGCTTCTCATCCATCTCCGCCAATTCGGCAAGGCTGTTTCCGCCGGCTCCCACCCATACATCCGCGTCATGGAAGTAACGTAGCGTTTCTTCAATCGTCAGCGGGATAGAGGTAGCGCGTTCATCGTCATAGAAGGGATACTCCGCGCCGGCATCCTTGAAGAGATAAGCGAGGTAGTTCCTTCCGGACGGCACATACCACGTACCGCGGAAATTGTTGCCGGACATAATAGAGCGCGCTGCGGAAACCCCTCCCTGCCTCCCCTCAAGGGGGGAGAGCGGATCGCATGACAGACTCAAATACTTGCTTTCTACTTCGCCAAAGATAGAGTCTGCCTCATGCAGTTTGCCTGTAAGCGCACCTAATACACGAATCCACTCGGCTCGCGCAAGAGGCGTACCTTCCTGCCACTCGTTAATATAAATTGTGCGTACGCCGAGTTTCTCAATTCGCGCTGCTTCCAGATTATCATACTGACCGTAGTTAACCGCCAGAAGGGCATCCAGACCGGCTTGTAACACTCGTTCGGCACTGGGTTTCATACTATCGCCCAAATCAATCTCGTTGCCTTTAACGGGCGTATAGATGAGTTCGGGGTTGCACACTGCCGCCAAACAATCCATCGCATCCAGCGCATAGAGAAAACCGACCTGCACGGTACTCATCGTACCAAGGCGCGTCATCGGCTCTTTGACACAAACGCGCTGGTAAGGCTGGAAGACCTCCACGACTACTCCGGTGTCCGTGGGTGTGATTTGGAAGCCCGTCGCATAGGAGTTTCCGGCAGGCACAGTCCCCTGCTCCGCAGACTGCTTGGCACAGCCTGCGAAACAGAAGAGCGCGACGAGAAGCACGATGTGCCACTCACGAAAAGTATGAGAGATAAGTCTCATCACAGAAGAACTTATTTCACTACCTTCTTACCACCGAGGTTATCGATGCAGAAGTAAGACGGCGTATTCAGACCATAGTCACCGGTACGGCTACCTGACATCGAGAAATGGAGTTCATCGATTTTACCGAGTTTGCTGAGATCCACATAGGTCCACTCGGTAACGATGTTCGTACCCTGAGCGAGATAGAACTCAACGGTCGTGTTCACCTCTTTGCCCTCCAGCGCACCACCGATGGTCAGCAGGAACCAGTCGCCTTCTTTGAACGGCTCGCCGGCAATCTGATCGCCATTCTTCATCGAGTTATACGCATACACATTGTTGGTGATGTAAGCGCCTTTCACTACTGCTGCCTCAGTCAGTTTAACTACGTTTGGCGTCCAAGCGTCAGCGTACCAAACGACGTAGTTCTTACCTGCGAAAGCACCACCGGCGATGGATTTGTAAGCATCGGTGTAGTCCTTGAACTCGGTGTTGGTGATGTTCGTTACGACTGCACCCGTTACATACGTGCCATCATAAGCGACCGTCTGTTGAACGCTGAAATTACCGCTCTTGAGGAATGCTGTCGTGTCCGATGTGAACGCCAGATAGCTGTTTGCCTCCTTCGGGCTGATAGCAGCCTCTTCGAAGGTAGCAACAGTCTTGTCCTCTACTTCACCTTCCTTGGTACAAGCTGCAAATGTCATTGCCAATGCAGCTACAAAAAGAATTGTTTTTTTCATTTGTTTTTGTTGTTTTTGATTGTTAATAAATGTTGTTAAAAAATGTTGTTAAACGTATTGATAGTTAATCAATAGTGCAAATCTACAGCTCCGCTTATCTCTGTACTCAGTTCGCCTGTTATCTCGAGCGTCTCGTCCACAGCGCAATACACGCGCACGAAGTCAATCGAGGGCAGAGCCACCGGTTGCCCGCTTTCGTCTATCGCCCAAGAGATATCGAACGAGGTGCCATCGATGTCGTTATTGGGTTTGTTGTCCGCATAGCCGTAATCCAAAATGCGCTGCACGTTCTGCCCGCTAATGACGACTGTCTGCGAGGGCAGCAACGCCCCTGTGAAAGTCAGACTGTCCGCTTCTATCCATTGCGGAAAATACGGGTGTTGGTGGAACTCGTTATGGATAGTGTCGCTCGCCCGTGTGCAGGTTCGCGATATATAGGTCTGACTGTCGTACAGGCAGCCTTTGAGTTCGTACCACCGGTCGTCCGGCACACCATTCCCGTTCTCATCACGGCTGACCAGAACAATACCCGGTTCTGAACTGCCATACTCGGTGCTTCCCGCCATATAGAAGGCGTTTCCGAGAATCTGTATATCGCGGCCGTCTTTGTTCTCTATGGCATGGTCAAAGCCAAAAGTAATATATCCGCCCCATCCTCCTAAAGACACCAGACCTCCGGCATTTCCCGCCAAGGCTTTCTCGCATTTGCGGCACATAGATGCTTCATCGTCGCCGTTTTCGTACTTCGGCAATTCGTTGACAAACTGTCCCATCGCCGGCACATACTCATAGACGCGACTGAGGTATTTGTGGACATCAACGGGTTTGGTAGTATCCGGATAGAGATCATACGCATTCGGCACCCGGCACAGATGGCCTGGAATATCGCCTGTCATAGCCCGCCAATGTTCGCGTCCGCTATAATCATAACAATGCAACACACCGGAAGAGACGTAATTCTTGGCATCCGTGACGTAGAGCGCGTGCTCTGTAGCCAAAAGCCCATACGGGTGCTCATAGGCGCTGATATCTATCTGACAGGGTTGCTCCGAGAAGTCCGCTGTCGAGAACGCACGCAAGGTATGGGCCTCTCCATCCAACAGGTATGCCGTGGAACCTAAAATAGAGATATTGCTTGCATATAGGTTCATCTGCTTAAGAGTGGCTGTATTGTCTAGGATTACCACGTGTTGCGACGCTGATTCATACATTCCGCTACAACAAACCCATAGGTGGTTTCGGTCATCCACACGTATGCGCGTCGGATTAAGTCCCACAGAAATCTTTTCTATTTCAGTAAATGAGTGCAGGTCAATCACAGAAACGGTCGAGTCATAGCGATTGGTGAGATAACCGCCTGAGTTGCAGACATATAGCTTATCATCCAAAACGCATAGTTCGTCCGGTTGGTGGCCCACTTTTACCTCTCGTTTGATCTCCAGCGTGGCAGTATCTATCTCGAATACCGAGCCTAACATCTCAGGCGAAGCCATGGAACCGACGTAGGCACTAACATACAGTTTATCGTCCTTGAACGCCATATAGCGGCAGTTAGGAATCTCGATTTGGCCAATATGGCGCGCTTGCAAATCCGTCACTTCAATCAGATGGGAGCAGTTAATGACCATATACAGCCGTCCTCCGTACTGCTGAATATCGTTTCCCACATCTCCTAACTCCTTGATTTGACGCGGGTTCTGTGCGCCGTACCAGTTGCTGTAATAGTCCCCTTTCTCCAAATTGATATAATCCAGACGGGCTTTGTTCGAGCCCATATTTCCTTCGCAAAGCACATATAAACCACCCTCCTGCACCTCATTCGTAACGTGCGTTCCGATGGTAGGATAGATGACTTCATCGCCGCGGCAGGAAGTCAAGAACGTTGCGCTCAAAGATAAAAGACCGCTAACGCTCAAAGAAAAAAGCATTTTTAATATCTGAAAGCGAGTGTGCATCGTACGTTTTGTTTAGGCATCGGATAGTTCTGGATGACTTCGTAATCTTGTCCGAGCAAGTTATTAATTTCCAAATAGGCTTTGAGTCCATACTGCTTAACCGCCCACTCTCCGTATAGCGAGAGGTCATGTGTGTACCAGGGCTGGACGTAGTTATAAATCGTATTTTCCTGTTGGCAATACCTCTCGCCCACATAGATAAACGAGTAATTGAGTCCATAATGGTCTCCACGCCGGCTTTGCCAATCGAGATTGAGCACAAAACTGCCGCTATGCCAAGGGATATACGGTATTTGGTGGCCGTAATAGGTATCGTTGGGGTTGGTCACATCAATCGCCGTTTGATAGGTATAAACAAGTCTCGTGCGTAACACAAAGCGCAAAGGCAGATAGAGCGAGACATCTGCTTTTGCATCCACGCCGTTTATCTTGACCGTGCCGAGATTAAGCATGGTCCATCGGAACTGTTGCCCTTTCGGATAGGCGATAATCTTATCCGTCACGCGATTGTAATAATACGATGCGGAGATGGCAATTTCATAACCACAGTCATTAGCTGTCAGCCGTTGGCTATTGGCTGTCCGATAGGCTAATTCTACGGAGTGCTGACGCGCTAACTCAGGCCGGAGATTGGCATTTCCGAGATCGGTGTAATAGAGGTCGTTGAAAGTCGGATAGCGATAACTCTGCTTGTAGAACGCGTTAAGGCTGAGGTCCTGCAATGGTCGAACGGACGAACGGACGAACGGGCGAAGGGACAGAAAGATACCCGGCGTGAATCGTGGCTGTTGGCTGTTGGCTATTGGCTGTTGGCTCACGGCTGTCATCAGTACCGATGCCTGCAAACGCAGATATTCCTTCACATTAAAGGCCGTCGCAGCAGAGAACCAATGGCTATGACGATAGAAATACTCCTTGCTGTTCTCCAAAAGCAGATTCTCGCGAGCCAAGGTATTGTATTGATAATCATAGGCTAAGGACATGTCCCACCAGTTGAAGAGTTGCACCTTGTTGGCTAACGAGAGATAGGCTTCCTGCTGCAAGTATTCGTTGTTGGAAGGCAGCAAACGCTCATCGTAGTTCTTGTAATGGGTGTAATCATTGGCATACTTGAGCAGCACACGTGTGCTCCAACGCTTGAACCATTCATCTTGCCATTGAGCCTGAACGAACGTGTTTCTATCCCACAGTCGCTCTCCGTTTCGCCAAACATTATTCACGATGGCTCCCGGAATACCCCGTTCCGACCAATAGTTATACGCGTGTACACGCCAGAAACCGGTGGTCCGGTAGTAATGATGCAAGCCCAGTTCGGCACGAACGGCGTTGATGTCTCCGTTTTGGCGAACAGCGGTGGTGTCGTACGCCGTTTCTCCGGATGGCAACACACGACGGTAACGGAAGGGATATTTGCCATTCGAATAGACGTACTCGGCATCCATCGTCAGTGAGAGTGCGTCCGTTAACTTGACATCTACGCCCACATTCGGATTGGCAAGCGCAAACGAACCGAAACGCATTTGCGTACGCACGTGCACACGTTCATTATTCTTAAAATAAGGTTTGCGGGTGGTCAGATAGACGTTTCCGGCTGCTCCGAACTCTCGAGCGGACTGGAAGATATCGGATTTCTGACCATTATAGAGTTGAATCTCCTCCATATTATCGAGCGAGAAACGACCTAAGTCAACTTGTCCGTTCTGCGCGTTACCCAACTGCACGCCATTATAATAGACAGCCGTATGCTGACTACCCATCGAGCGGACGTTAATCGTCTTGATACCTCCTACTCCGCCATAGTCCTTGATTTGGAGCCCGGCGAAATAGCGAAGCGCGTCTGCTACGTTCAGGGCATTCAGGCGTTTCAGTTCCGCTCCTTTGAGCGACTGCGGGATGATGACATCTTTATTGAGCGCACGAGCCGTCACGCTCACTTCATCAATGGTGAAGCGCGCAGCCAATGAATCCAACTCCGCCTCGCTTATCGCGAAAACAGAGTGTGCACAAAGTGCAAAAACCAGTATTACAAATATTCTTTTTATCATTGTACGTCCTAATCCTGGAGGACGCCCAATTGCGCAAAGTGTAAGCGATCTGACTTAGACCAGAGGTCATCACAGTTGCCGGTCAGTCCGGGATTCTCACCCGAGTTCTCTTACTATGTTACATTACTTCTTTGCGGGGTCGGTCGTTAAATCGATTCCAAGTTTTTTAAAGGTTTTCCAATCTACTTCCTTGAGCATCACCGTTGAGTGCGCCTGACAGCCTTTGAGTAAAGGCAACGTTTCCAATGCCTTGCGGCAATTCTCATCTTGCAGCGAAAGCACAGAGAGGGCAACGAGCACTTCATCCGTGTGCAGACGCGGGTTCTGGCCATGCAGATAACTGATTTTCGTCTGCTGGATAGGTTCGATGATTTTCTCCGGAATAAGCCGAATAGCATGGTCAATTCCCGCTAATTCCTTCATCGCATTGAGGAGCAAAGCGGCAGAAGAGCCAAGCAGATCACCGGCTTCGGCTGTAATTATTCGTCCATCGGGCAATTCGATAGCAGCTGCATGAGAGAACGTACCGTCATGCAACGCACCGGTCAGAGCTCTGCGTTCGCGTGCAGCCACCGTCGTACGGCGATAAGCGGTATTGATACCTACTTGCTGTTGTAGCAAAGCCAGCTTCTTAATCTCTGCGTCATTAACAGCCCCGTTTGCCAAATGGCACAAGGCCTGGAAATAGCGGCGGATAATCTCCTGCTTGCATGCTTCGATAACCGCTTCGTCATCGCTAATACAGAAACCTACCATATTGACGCCCATGTCAGTTGGCGACTTATACGGACTTGCCCCGTAGATAGAAGTGAACAGAGCGTCAAGCACAGGGAATATCTCTATATCGCGATTGTAGTTCACCGCCGCCTTTCCGGTAGCCTCCAGATGGAATGGATCAATCATATTCACATCTTGCAAGTCTGCCGTCGCTGCTTCGTACGCCACATTAAGCGGGTGTTTGAGCGGCAAGTTCCATACAGGGAAGGTCTCAAACTTAGCATATCCGGCGTCGCGTCCGTGCGTATGTTCATTATACAATTGGCTCAAGCAAACAGCCATCTTACCGCTACCAGGACCGGGAGCCGTAACAACAACCAGCGGACGGGTAGTCTCCACAAAATCATTACGTCCGAACCCTTCATCCGACGCGATCAGGTCCACGTTATGCGGATATCCATCGATGAGATAGTGGTAGTACACCTTAATGCCGCTACGCTCCAGTCGCTGGCGATACGTATCTGCCGAACGTTGACCCGTATAGTGCGTAATCACTACCGAAGACACCATAAATCCGCGACGGGTAAACTCTTCGCGCAAACGAAGCACGTCCTCATCATACGTAATGCCCAAGTCCTGGCGCACCTTGTTTCGCTCAATATCCTCAGCGGAAATGACGATGACAATCTCCAGCGAGTCCCTCAACTGGGTTAACATCTGCAGTTTGCTATCCGGCATAAATCCCGGAAGCACACGACTGGCGTGCAAGTCATCAAACAGTTTACCTCCCAACTCAAGGTAGAGTTTGTTACCAAACTGCGCTATTCGCTCGCGGATATGCTCCGACTGGATGCGAATGTATTTTTCGTTATCAAAAGCAGTAGCCATAATAC
The DNA here is from genome assembly GCA_902778935.1 of uncultured Bacteroidales bacterium. Classification (GTDB taxonomy): domain Bacteria; phylum Bacteroidota; class Bacteroidia; order Bacteroidales; family Paludibacteraceae; genus Colicola. The sequence continues at coordinate 78,986 of CACYZT010000013.1, read as the reverse complement.
AATTATTTATCTATTTCTTCATCGTCCTCCTCACTATGATAGTAACGATACGATTGATAAGCTTTTTCGTCTTGTAATAATCTGCCGTACAATTTACCATACAGTTTGCCATATCGCTCTGAGCGATAACCGTCACCATATCCGTAGGCGTAACCGCCATACCCTCCATAACCATAATGACCATATCCATAGCCACCATAGCCGCCATAACCGTATCCATAGCCGGAACCATAGGAGTGACGGCCTTCAGTCGGGATATCAGACAGTACAATCTGCACTTTTTCGGGGTTGTCAATCACTTCTTTCATCTGCTCCAGCGTCTGCTTGCAGAACGACTTATTCGTCTCCATACAACGTATCACGTAGAGGCACAAGTCACATTGCTCAATAACGGCATACGCATCCGGGACCAAGCCTATAGGCGACGTATCAATCACCACAAAATCATATTGTTCGCGCAAATCGCTCATCATTTGCGTCAACTTATCGGAGTGAATCAACTCGCCGGGATTAGGAGGAATAGTACCCGCACGCAACAAGTCAAATCCGAACGGTGTGTCCTTGACCATCGCATCGTTGAGTTCACACTCTCCGACCAGATAATTGGACAAACCTACTCCGTTCTCCAGTCCTAATTTCGTATGGATATTCGGTTTACGAAGGTCAAGGTCCACCAGCAATGTTTTCTTGCCCGTCAAACCGTACAACGCAGCCAGATTGGTAGCAAGGAATGTCTTACCGTCGCCGGACTCTGTGGACGAGATGCTGATAACCATTTTCTCCTTTCGTTTGAGCACAAACTCCATGCGCGTACGAATGGCACGGAGCATCTCGGCGTAACTGGATCGCGGCGAAGCGCGCACCAAAGTCGGGTTCTGGTTCTTAGCGTGACGTAATGTACCGATAAGACGGAACTTACGCAGTTTGACGACATCCTTAGGCGAACGAATTTTATTGTTCAGCAATTCGCTGATAATAATCAGGATGAAAGGTATCAATAAACCGATAACGAGGTATATAGTAGTTGTCTTCGACTTAGCGTTCGCATTCATCACTGCCGTGGTACGCGCCCTATCCATGACACTATTATCGGGTGTGTTCGATGCTTTCTGGATTTCGGCTTCAGCACGTTTCTGACGGAAGAAGGTGTAGTAGTTCTCATCAATACGATAGTTTCGCTCGATAGCCACCATTTGCAATTCTTTCTCGGGGAGCTGTCGGATGGATTTCTCTACATCCTTGTAGCGATTATTCAAATCGGTTTTCTCTATTTCGAGCGAGGCGCGCATGGATGTCACCACCTCTTCCAGCGCCAATTTGACATTCTCTATATCCTTGGTATATTTAGCGTAATAGACGTTTTTCTGTGTTAATTCGCCGCGCTTGATACGCAAATCGTTCAGTTGTTGCACAAGACCAACCAATACCGGCTCTTTCACGCCCATCGTTGTAGGCGCGATAACCGCGTCTTTCTCGATATTATCGTGAATATACTTAATCAGATAATCGAAATAGGTCTCGCGCAGACGTAATTCCATAGCCTGCTGCTCGTATTCGGAGATACGTCCCATCAGCTGGCCTGCATACGAATTGACATCTACGAACTTATTCTCCTGGCGGAAATCGGTAATTGCCCCTTCGCTGACCTGAAGCGAAGCCTGGAGGTTCTCTAATTGCTCGTTAATGAAGCGGATAGAGTTCTCCGCCACTTTGTTTTTCTGCTCAAGGTTCTGCAGCAGATAGATATCCACCAGTTTATCGAGGAACTCACAGTCCCGTTGCGGCGTTTCGCTAACCAGCGACAGGGCCAGAACGGTCGAACCATCGCGCACAAACGATAACTGGAGGCGTCCCATAAACTCCGTTACCAACGATTCGTGTGTGCGGAAACGGAAGAAGACACGCGTTGAAGAAGTCAGCATTTCCGTCGGCCACACTTTGATATCGAAGAGCGGACAACTAACCGGTTCGCCAAAATGCACATCCAACTCCAGCGGCATCGACTCGTCGGAAGAGGAGATATGCATCGTTCCGTCCTCGTTGGAGGTAATGAGGAACATCATCTCATAAGCACGCGGATGAAGGCGTGTGTACTCAATAACGATAGGCGTATTACGGTACAGCTGACGGGTTTTGAATCGTCCCTGTGTGATGTATTCCACATCGAGGAACGGCAACGAATCCACTACGCGGCTCATCAGGTCGTAGGAACCGAGCATGATCATCTGATTGTTCACATTCTTATAGCCTGCGTCCACGCTGAAGCCCTGCATTAGCGAAGAGGAAGCGGAATTGCCGTACGGACTGCTCTCTTTGATGACTATCGTGCCCTGGGAGTAATAGGTAGGTATCCAGCGTCTATTCTTCAGCATAGCCATACCCAAAGCTATCGCCAGAGCGATGACGAACAGATACCAATAATGCATGAATGTAAACAACCACTCCAGCGGGTTGAAATTCAAGCTATCCTCTTCGTCGTCATTATTACCACCTGCCAAGGGGTCTTGCTGATAATAGTTCTGGTTCGTTTGCGGATAGTAGTAATACTGAGGATTACCTCCATGTGGATAATATTGATTATGCGCCATAGTCTTACTTATACATATTGGCAACGTAATTCAGTACCGTGGTCAGCAAAGCGACCGAACTGGTAATCAAGCCCAAAAAGCCAGTATAGGTCGGCACTTTGTAGAAGCTGTCTTTCGTACGCGCCACATAAATCACGTCGTTCGGGTAAATATAATAGTACTTGGAGTCAATAATCGTGTTGGTACGGATATCGAACTCCAGTATCTCGGGTTCCTCGGCTCCATCGCGCGGACGAACGATGCGTATATGCCTGCGGTCGCCGCTGTTCATGACATCTCCGGTCATAGCGAGCGCCTGGAAGATATTCATCTTCTCCTTGTAGATATAGTATCGTCCGGAACGGGCATCGCCTATGACAGAAAAGAACTTGTTATAGAGCGTCAGCTTGACATCTGCGTCCGGTAAAATCTCACGGAAAGCGGCACATAGGCTGTCCTGCGCTTCCATCTCCGTCAAACCGGCTATATGCAGCGGTTTGAGGAACGGCAATTCAATCGTTCCATCCGGATAGACGCGGTACGAATTGGCGTACTGGCCATTAGTAAAGGTATTGGCTCCTAACATCTTGGACATCGTCTCGTCCATCGTCACCAGGCGATATACTATCTCGTCGTTCACGCGTATCCGGTATGGCTCATAGGCTACGCTGTCATAAACGGGCAGTCTGTTCGCCTTCGTCGGCTCCTGCAGATAGCCTATCGCACGATGGCTGTAGCAACCGGACATCAATAGGGCTAAGAGTCCCAAAAGAAGCACTTTTCTCATTTGGCACCTCCTTCCCCTTTATATTTGCGGACATGGTTGATACCCGTCTGTACAATCGAATAGACCAATACGCCGAACGAAATCGTGGCAGCAGTCACACCGACAGCCGTAGCCGCGGAATTGATGCCGAAACTATAGCCAGGCATGTGACGGATATAGATGATATCGTTCGGCTCGATATAGTAATACTCGGAGTTAACGATATCCTCGGAGCGCACATCAAAGGTCTTAATAGTAGTAACACCGTTAATCTCGCGTACCAATTTGATTTCCTTACGACTATTGAATTCCCCTAAGTCTCCGGCGAGCGCCAAGGCCTCGAAGATAGTCATTTTCTCCTTGTTAATCATGTATCGTCCGCTTTGCGCTCCGATGATGGAGAATGAGCGGTTGACCACACTCACCTCCACCGAGATAGTAGTGTAACCGGGTAGCTCCTTGAGCAAAGTGCTCAGCTGCTGCTGCAATATCTGCTTGACTTCGCGTGTAGTCTTGCCTTTCACGGCTATCTTACCGATAGTCGGGAAATCAATATCTCCTTCTTCATCCACCAGATAGGTGTATAAATCATACACACCGCCAACACTACCTGTTGACATCTGCTGGCGTAAAGTGGAATTGCTTCCTCCGGCATTATAGAGTTTCTGTATTTTCTCGTCCGTCGAATAGACATAGACGTAGAGTCTGTCACCAATACGTAGCACATAATCCTCAAACGCAAGCGTATCCGCATAAGTCGGGATATACTTGTCGGGTTTCTGCATGTAGTTCACCTTCCGTGCGGTAACGCAGGAAGTCATCGCGAGCATCGCGAGCAGAAAAAAAACTATGTGCTTACAAATCTTCAATCGTCCAATCGTTAATTGTCCATTCGTCAATTCCTTACGTCCCATCCGAACGGATGAGGGCTAAGCGGTAATTTCGCCATTGGATGGTAGTCACCCGTCAGGCCAATGGGTTTGGCGTTTCTAATCTCCGATACTATCTCAATACACGGACGCGCTTCGCTGATACGAAAGCCCTGTCCTGCCAGTATCTGACGGTAACACTCGGTATGCAATTCCGTAAATCCTTGCGAGAACTCAAACTCTTCGCCGTCAATGGAGAGCGTACGGTAGGTTCGTTTCTCGCCTTGAACGGCGTTCGGCGGCAGACACTCCGCGTTGATACTCAGGAAATAGCGCACACGCGCGTGCTCAAACTCCAGGTATCCTGCTACGCGGTCAAAAGACATCACATGCACGATATTCTGCTTCACAGCTCCGAATATCCATTGCAGCATGTCGTAGAAATGTACGCCAATGTTGGTCGCTATACCGCCGGACTTACGCACATCGCCTTTCCAACTCGCGTAATACCAATATCCGCGGCTGGTGATATAGGTCAAATCGACATCGTACGTCTTGTTCGGCTCAAGAGAAGTTTCTCGCTCCACTTTTGCTTTCAGTTCGCGTATCTTATCATGCAGGCGAAGCTGCAAGATTGTATAAGCCTTGTTGCCTGTCTCATTCTCCAGTTCGAGCAAGTTGTCGATATTGTACGGATTGAGAACCACGGGTTTCTCACAGATGACATTACATCCCAGGCGCAGTCCATAACGAATGAAGGCATCGTGCGTGTAATTAGGCGTGCAGATAGAAACCCAGTCCAAAGGATTGTCGGTTCTCATCTGCTTGGAGCAGAAACGGTCGAACTGCTCATTTTCGGTATAGAACGAGCAATTGGGGAAGGAGCTGTCCAAGCGTCCTACGCTATCGAATTTATCGTAAGCCACAAGCAAGTTGTTGCCCGTGTCGGAAATAGCTTTGATATGTCTTGGCGCGATATATCCAGCCGCACCAATCAAGGCAAAATTAAGTTTATTATCTTTCATTCTTTCAATCATTCACTCATTAATCGAATTCTTTTCACGAGGTTTTTAACCGTCTGTGAAAGCCATTCGTAGTACCAAAGGCTCATGTCGTTTGTCCATCGCTGGGGATGGGTGGTTAGCATGATGTGCGCAGGTGTGCTACCCTTTTCTATCGCTTCCATCAGTTGCGCCGTCGTGCGCCAAGTCCATCCTTTCGCGGTCCATGTGTCCTGAAACTGAGGTATCTTGTCCCGAACCGCGGTCTTATATCCATCCCAGCGTCGTCCGGTATCCGTCAGATAGAGCACATCGCTGAAATCCGTATCCAGATAGGGCTCGCCGATTATACCCAACGACCGATAGTCATACGCCTTCCATAAATCGCGATTGTCATACTTGCTTCTGGGCGAACCGTGCGCACAGATGGTCTCTACGGCATAGTATTGACGGAAATAACGCAAATAGGTCTCAAAATGCGCATAAGCTTGAGCGATATCTCCATTGCATAGACTCAAATCCTCATAGTGATACCCAATCTCATGTCCCAAACGCACGATAGCACGAATTATGTCCCCTTCTCCGTTTGACGAACCTTTCGGCGCACGAAAATAATAGGTAGCTTTGATGCCTAAGGAGTGCTCTACCTGTGCTGTTTTCAGACTATTCTCCGGCCGCGCATCCACATCGTGCCGCAAAACGACCAATCGCTCATCCGACCATCCTTCCTGTTTCTTACGCTTCAAATAGTCGGCAAAACCGATGAGGATGTATCCATGCCGCTGCAAGCATTCCAACAACGCACGATATGTATCCAGCGTAAAATCCCGCATAAACACAAATTTGGGTGCAAAGGTACTGCTTTTTTTTGATATATGCAAGATGATTTATTATTTTTGATAATAAAAACCAAGAAATAGTAACATTATTCCAAATAAAAATTTGCATAAATGCAAAAATTGTAGTAATTTTGCAGCCAGTTTTGTATCAACTGATATACCCACAGAACGAAATGACACTATATCCGAACTGCAAAATCAATCTTGGTCTGCGCGTGATACGCAAGCGTCCTGACGGTTACCATGACTTAGAGACCGTCTTTGTTCCCGTTTATGGACTTCATGATGAGTTGGAGGTTACTATAAAGGCTAATGGCGAGCGTTATTCGTTCGTGCAAGAAGGGATAACTGTTGATTGCGCAGCTGAGGATAATTTGATAATAAAATGCTACGAGCGCTTTGCGAAGAAGTATTCGAAGGTTGGCAAAGTGGCCATTCGATTCAAAAAGAACATTCCCTTCGGAGCCGGTTTAGGTGGCGGAAGTAGTGACGCAGCACACATGGCGATCGCCTTGAATGAGCTGTTCGAACTTGGATTTAGCAAAGCTGAATTGGCGCAAGAAGTAAGCGCCTTAGGAGCTGATTGTGCATTCTTCATCTATAATACCCCTTGCTATGCAGAAGGTATCGGAGACAAACTGGTGCCTGTCGATTTGGACCTTACCGGCACGCGTATTGTGCTCATCAAGCCCAACGAAGGCGTTTCTACCCGCGAAGCCTATTCGGGCATTACCAAACATCCTGAGGCAGAGGGACAAATTAAGTCTTTGTTCCTTAAGCATAGCGGTCTATATTCTTTCAGTCCGAAGGACGGTTCAATCTTCATCAACGATTTCGAAGCGACGGTTTTTCCGCTTCATCCGGTCATAGCAGATATAAAAAAGCGTCTGCTGGACGCAGGCGCTTATTATGCATCGATGAGCGGTAGCGGCTCAACGGTGTTCGGGCTTTTTAAGAACGATGCGGAAGGTCGTACCGACGCCAAGTTGCGAGCTCTTAAGGAGGAGTTTGCCTCCATGGTACTGCTCGACGACACGTTTGGCGAGTGGAAGGCCTAATCCCCATCCTCTGTCCTTGGATGTAAATCCCGGCTCAAAGATACGACGCTGAATTGCGCTATCCATACCTCGTCCGGTGTCCGTGATATCTAACATCACATCGTGCTCATTCTCATGTAGTTGGAATGTGATAGAGCCATTACCTGAGATGGCATCAACAGCATTTTTCATCAGGTTCTCCACCACCCATTGCATCAACGGGGCGTTCAGCATTACGATACGCTCCACCCCATTCAGACAGGCATCATCGATGGTTATTCGGTTGCTTGTCCGAGCACGCATGTAGGTTACGGCACTCTGCACCACCGGAATCAGATTCTCCGCATTCAAGTCCGGCTCCGAACCGATTTTCTGGAATCGGTCGGCTATAATCTGCAGCCGGTCTATATCACGCTTCATCTGCGGGATATATTCATCGTCGGGGTATTTCTCCGCCAGCAACATCTGCCAAGCGTTGAGTGAAGAGATAGGCGTACCGAGTTGGTGAGCAGTCTCTTTGCTCAGACCTACCCACAAGCGGTTCTCTTCGCTTCGTTGGCCCGTGAGCATCGTAATAACGGCTACGGCTATGAAGATGAAGATAAGCGCAAACTGAGCGTACGGCACATAGCGCAAACGAATGAGCAAACCGCTGTCGTCCCAGTAAATATACTGGGTGGTATCCTCGTCTATCTTCAACTCTATCGGACCATGATGGTCTTCCGGCTTGAGTTGATTAGACTCCACGATTTGCTTCTCCACATTACGGCTGGCAAGGATATTCCCTTCGGCATCGCATATATAGACAGGTATCGTGATGTTCTGCTCTATCACAGAAGACACAAAATCGATATCATCGTTCTCTCCGGCATTGATGAGCTGTTGCGTAGCCTCTGCCCATATCGCCATATTCTTCTGCTCTTCAATCTGCAGAGCGCGCGCGAGGTTATTGGTAAACAGTACTGAGACAGCCACAATCATCATGGCTATCACCAGTACAAGCGTTCCGATTTGTCGGTTGGACATAACTTAGCTGTTGGCTGTTAGCAGTTGGCGTTAGCCAAGCATAGTCAGTAATACACCGGCAGCTACGGCCGAACCAATCACACCGGCTACATTCGGGCCCATAGCGTGCATAAGCAGGAAGTTCGACGGGTTCTCCTCCTGTCCCACGGTCTGCGACACACGGGCAGCCATAGGCACAGCCGAAACGCCTGCAGAACCGATAAGCGGGTTGATTTTCTCCTTGAGGAAGAGGTTCATGAACTTAGCGAGCAGCACACCACCTGCGGTACCGAGACCGAACGCCACGATACCCATCGCAAGAATCATCAGTGTCTGCCAGTTGAGGAAACTGCCGGCGGTAGCCGTAGCTCCTACAGACAGGCCCAGGAAGATTACCACGATGTTCATCAGTTCGTTCTGCGCGGTTTTGGACAGACGCTCCACTACTCCGCACTCTTTCATCAGATTACCGAGCATCAAGCAGCCGATAAGAGGCGCAGCGTCCGGAAGGATAAGAGCCACAATAGCGGTAATGATAATCGGGAACACGATTTTCTCGGTCTTGCTGACCGGACGAAGCTGTCCCATCTTTATCGCGCGTTCCTTTTTAGTCGTGAGCGCGCGCATGATAGGCGGTTGGATAACCGGCACAAGCGCCATGTAACTATAGGCAGCAATAGCAATCGGACCCAAGAGATGCGGAGCCAGTTTGCTGGTCAGGAAGATGGATGTAGGTCCATCTGCGCCACCGATGATACCGATAGAACCGGCTTCAGCAGGCGTAAAGCCCATAGCGTTTGCGCAGAGGAAGGTAACGAAGATACCTATCTGTGCGGCTGCGCCGAGAATAAGCGACTTCGGGTTGGCAATCAGCGGTCCGAAATCGGTCATCGCACCCACGCCAATGAAGATAAGACAGGGATAGACGCCAGCCTTGACACCGATATAGAGCACGTCGAGCAAGCCGCCTTCCTTGAGAATAGCTCCGTACGAATGGTACGCAGGGCTGTTAGGGTCCAGGAAAGCCGACCATAACTCGCTATGGAACATGCCTGCTCCCGGAAGGTTGGTAAGCAACATACCGAAGGCGATAGGAAGCAGCAACAGCGGTTCGTATTTCTTGTGAATAGCCAAGTACAGGAGGAAGAAACTGACAAGCAGCATGATTGCCTGTTGCCAGGTCATCTGCATGAATCCCATACCTTGGAAAAATTCAATTATATTCATAATTGCAATTTTGATTTGAAGATTAGAGGATTTGAAGATTTGAAGATTGATTCAGTATTGGATGGTAATGTTAATTCTCAAATATTCAAATTTTCAAATTCTCAAATTCCATTCTTATCCAAGAACGATGAGCAGGTCGTCCTGCATTACGTTCTGGCCGGCAGAAACGGCAATCTGCTTAACGGTACCGTCAGCCTCTGCCATGATAGCGTTCTCCATCTTCATGGACTCGAGCGTCAAGAGGGTGTCACCTTTCTTAACGGCCTGTCCTTCAGAAACGAGCACTTTGATTACGCTACCGGGCAGCGGGCTCTTTACCTGAAGTCCGGCAGCAGGAGCTGCAGCCGGCTTCGGAGCTTCTGCTTTCGGAGCTGCTGGAGCAGCAGCCGGTTTGGCAGGAGCGGCAGCGGGCTTAGCTGCTGGTTTCTCGACCGGCTTGGCAGCCTCGGTCTCTACGGTATATACTTTGCCGTTAACGGTTACATTCGTCTTACCGGCTTCGATTTCTTCTACTGCGCATTTGTACTCAGCGCCATTGATTTTGAATGTGAATTCTTTCATAAAAAAATAATTTTTATATTTGAGGATTTGAGGATTTGATGATTGATTAATGATTCGAGGTGAATAAAGATAATTTTTAAATTCTCAAATTTTCAAATCTTCAAATGCGGTTTCTTAGAAGCCGACATTATTCATACCTATTGATTTTTCGTTCCAAGCGGTCTCGTGCTTATGCAAGGAGATCATTGCTGTAGGAATATCATGTTTCTTATCTTGCGCCAGATAGAGCGCGTAAGCGACAGCGGCGAGGTCGTCGTTGTTCGCTTCAGAGATAGCCATGGCTATAGCCGCCTTTTCTTCGGACGAAGGCTCTTGACGAGCCGGTTCGGCTTTAGTGGTGGCTTTGGTTTCTTCCTTCTTGCATTTGCAAGAGCAGGAGAAGCCCTTCTCTGCGCTCGTCATAATCCATCCAAAAGCCTGAAGAATATAGACGAGGCAGAAAAGCAACACCAGCACGATACCGAAGCCCAGGCCGGTAACAATCCATGTCTCTGCGGTTACTGCTAATAAAATCATTGACATAATTTTTAATTATTTGAAGATTTCAGATTTGAAGATTTGAAGATTGATTTATGATTCTACATGTGAAATCTTAATTTTCAAATCCTCAAATTTTCAAATCTTCAAATCTTTTCAATTACAGCGGTATATTCGAGTGTTTCTTGAGCGGGTTCGTCAGACGCTTGGTCTGGAGCATCTCAAAGGCGCGGATGATACGGCTACGGGTGTAGCGCGGCTCAATCACATCGTCGATATATCCGCGGTTAGCAGCCTGGTACGGCGAAGCGAAGAGGTCTTTGTATTCCGCCTCTTTCTCCGCGATGAAGGCTTTGCGCTCGTCTGCATCTTCGATAGCCTTGATAGCTTTTGCCTGAAGCACTCCAACGGCACCGCTGGCACCCATCACAGCGATCTCTGCGTTCGGCCATGCGTAGCACATGTCGCCACGGAGCTGCTTGCAGCTCATCACGATATGCGAACCGCCGTAACTCTTGCGAACGGTAATAGTTACCTTTGGAACGGTTGCTTCGCCATACGCGAACATCAGTTTTGCTCCATGGTCGATGATACCTGCGTACTCTTGACCGGTTCCGCAAAGGAAGCCCGGAACGTCCACGAGGGTAAGAATCTGGATGTTGAACGCATCGCAGAAACGTACGAAACGTGCTGCCTTACGGCTGGCATCGCAGTCCAGTACGCCGGCAAGCCATGAAGGCTGGTTGGCGATGATACCTGTCGAGCGACCGTTGAAACGGGCGAAACCGCAGATGACATTCTTGGCGTAGTCCTTATGAACCTCCATGAAGTCGCCGTTATCGACAATGGTATTGATGATTTCGTGCATGTCGTAGGGTTTGTTCGGGTCTGCCGGAACGATGTCGTTCAGGTTATCGTCCACGCGGGTGATATCATCCGTACACTCTACGAGCGGAGCCTCCTCCATATTGTTCTGCGGAATGAAGGAGACGAGACGACGTACCTCTGCCAGCGCCTCTTCCTCCGTAGCAGCTACGAAATGGGTAACGCCGGACTTGGTAGCGTGAATCTTGGCGCCACCGAGTTGCTCCACGGTAACGTCCTCACCTGTAACGGATTTGACTACCTTCGGGCCGGTGATGAACATGTAGCTGTTCTGCTCGGTCATCATGATGAAGTCGGTCAGCGCAGGGCTATATACTGCTCCACCCGCGCACGGGCCGAAGATAACAGAGATCTGCGGCACAACGCCGGAAGCGAGAATGTTACGTTCAAAAATCTCTGCGTAACCTGCGAGCGCGCAAGCACCTTCTTGAATACGTGCGCCACCCGAGTCATTCAGACCGATGATAGGTGCGCCGAGCTTCATAGCCTGGTCCATGACGTTGCAAATCTTAAGCGCCATCGTCTCGCTCAGCGAACCGCCGATGACGGTAGCGTCCTGCGCGAACACGAACACCAGACGGCCGTCGATAGTACCGGAACCAACTGCCACACCATCGCCGAGGAACACTTTCTTCTCCATGCCGAAGTCATGGCAACGATGGGTAAGGAACATGTTCACTTCCTCGAAGGAACCTTCGTCGAGCAACATGTTAATACGCTCACGGCAGGTGTAACTGCCCTTGGCGTGATGTTTCTCAACGGCTGCTTCACCGCCGCCGGCCATTGCCTTCTCGCGGTTAGCAACCAGTTTATCTAACTTTGCTTGATCCATAAAAAAAATTTGAATATTTGAAAATTTACAATTTGAAGATTGAATTTACAGTTTGACGATTTGAAGATCGAATTATGATTTATAGGACTACAAATATCTCATTCCTGATATATCTGAAGACTTTAAGTATTTAATAAAATTTGAAATTGAAATACTTAGATTTTGAGCTCGTTCAATATATTTTATATAATCTTCATTGGAAATAAAATCTACATCTTTTGCTCTATATAATTGGCTACGAACCTCTCCACAAGACCCTTTTGCTATATATAAGAATTGAACAAATTCTTTATTGTTTTCCTTCTCAAATCCCTCAGCTATATTATCCATTACAGATCCAATAGCAGCACGAATTTGTCCACAAAATCGGTAATCTTTGGAGAATGGCTCAGTTGATGTAAGTCTATATACATCCTTGGCGAGTATACGAGCCTCTTGCCAAATAGGTAAATCCTCGAACCTCGACCAAGTTGCCATAATCTTCAAATCTTCAAATTCTCAAATCTTCAAATCTTCCAATCTATTACTTTGGTTGTTGGCAGAGCTCTGTCAGGACGCCCTTGGTGCTCTTCGGATGCAGGAACGCAATCATGAGGTTCTCAGCGCCTTTGCGCGGAGCTTTGTCGATGAGTTGGATGCCTGCGGCCTCGCATTCAGCGAGTGCTTCAGCTACGTTCTCTACGTTGAAAGCTACGTGGTGAACGCCACCGCGACCGCCGTTCTTCTCGATAAACTTAGCGATAGTGGACTCGGGGCTCGTCGGCTCCAACAACTCAATCTTTACTTCGCCAACCTTGAAGAACGCCGTGCGTACTTTCTGGTCCTCTACTACTTCGATGGAGTAACACTTGTTTCCCGTAAGAAACTCAAAGAAAGGTGCAGCCTCTTCGATAGAGGTAACTGCGATACCTAAATGCTCAATGTGTGTGGGTTTCATAATTATAATAAGTTTTTAAATCAATAAATGCACTATAATTCAAAAAATCGTGCAAAGTTACAACAATTTTTGCATATATGCAAGTTTTTGCAAAAAAAAATCGCCCACGCGGGCGATCTTCATTTTTTCAGACGCAAGTATATCCTCCGTCCACGGGTAGTGCGACACCAGTAACATATCGCGACTCCTCGGCTGCCAGGAAGACTACCGCTGCGTCCAGTTCTCCCTCCTCGCCGTAGCGCTCCATAGGGATGACGGTCTTGGCGTAGTTCGTGAAATACTCCGACCGGAGCGTCTCTTCTGTCAGCGGGGTGATGAAATAGCCCGGACAGATGGTGTTAACGGTAATGCCGTATTTACCCCACTCTGCCGCCAAAGCCCGCGTCATGTTCACCACACCGCCTTTGGCTGCGTGATAGGGCGAAGCCGGCGCAATCTTGTTTCCGACCAAACCATACATCGATGCGATATTGATAATTCGTCCGTAGCGCGCGTTTATCATTGATTTTTTTGCCACCGCACGTGCTACGCGGAACGTACCGAACAGGTCTATCTGCACTTCGTTCATAAACTGCTCATCGGAGATGTCCTCCGCGGGTGCTACGGCTCCCGTTCCGGCGTTGTTCACAACGATATCAATCTTTCCGAAGGTGCGAATGGCTTCATCAACCATCGCGTCCACCGCCTGTGTATCGGTGATGTCGCATTTCAGAGGCAGCACTTTCACTCCGCACTCATCCTCGATAGCTTGTTTCACTTCCACTAATTTCTCGTATCTACGAGCAATAATCACGAGGTCTGCACCCTGCTTTGCCAACGCTTTAGCCATCTGCACGCCCAGACCTCCGGAGCATCCCGTCACCAGTGCCACGCGCCCCGATAAATCAAACATTTTTCCCATTTTTTCTATCCAATTTTTCAAAAACGGCTGCAAAGGTAGTAAAAATTTCGCAGACCTGCAAATTTTTGCCCGAAAAAATCGGTTTTGTTTGCATATATCAAAAATAAGTAGTAACTTTGCAGCGATTTTACTGCTGCAATGGAAGGGTTAACACAAACAGAGCGCAAAAATGGAGGTGTAACGTTTACGCCAGAAGCTCTCGCTGATTTTCTAAGCGAGAAGCTTTTGCATTATTACGATCTTAAAGGAGAAAGCCCGATTATCATGGATCCAGCTTGTGGAGACGGTGCCTTGTTAGATTCTATTGCAAAACAAGTTTCTCAATCAGCAGGAGCCAAATTTGTAGGGTACGACACAAACAACGATTTTATTTCGTATTGTGCTTCTACATTAAGTGCTTTGCCTTATTTATCGCATTCTGAATTTATTTGCTCCGACTTTTTAGAAACAGCTAATCCAAGTCCGGATTTATTCTCGGAAGTACATGAGGTTCCGCAGGTAGATATGATTATTGCGAATCCTCCGTATGTACGCACGCAAGTGCTTGGCGCAACTCGTTCTCAACAATTGGCGCAGATGTACAATCTGAATGGTAAAGTAGATTTATATTTCGCCTTTTTAATTGCAATGACCAATTGTTTGAAGAAAGGCGGAATTATTGGCGTTATTACATCCAATCGCTACTTGACAACAAAGAGCGGTGCACAAGTTCGCAAATTCTTATTGGAACAGTACGACATCTTGGAGGTGATTGATCTGGGTGATACACACTTGTTTGATGCTGCTGTATTACCGGCGATATTTATAGGTCGCAAGAAACTATCCAAATCCCATTTATCAGAGCCTTGTCCTTATACCAAGATATATGAGTGTTTGTCACAGACAGATGCACCTATTGCCGGCACATGTGATAACGTGGTAGATGTGTTAAGGCAACCGGCTTCCGGGTTGTATCGCGTGCAAGACAAAGTATATGAACTTGGAAAAGGATTGCTGAAACACGAGCAACCGACCGATGAGATTTGGCAGATGACTACTGGCGAAGAGAATGAATGGATTGAGCAGATAGACAATAATACTTATCATCGTGTAGGTGAATTGTTCAAGGTGCGAGTCGGTATTAAGTCATGCGCGGATAACGTGTTCCTCAATTCAGATTGGTCAAAAGAGCAGAATATTCCGGAACCGGCATTACTGCGCAATCTCATCTCTCAAGAGAATATTCAGGCATGGCACATAGATCATAACACTTGCATGCAAGTGCTATATCCTTATTATGTAGTGAATGGGAGAAAGGCCGTATATGATATAGACCAGTATCCGCAAGGAAAAGCCTATTTGGAAAAGCATAAAGAGCAGTTGCAAGCAAGACAATATCTGATTGAAGCAGGAAGAAAGTGGTACGAGATGTGGGTGCCACAGAATCCCGTATATTTTGATATGCCCAAATTGGTATTCCCGGATATTAGTTTGAATCCCCGATTTACGTTTGATGCTTCCAAATCTATCGTTAATGGCAATTGCTATTGGATAGCAGCCACTAATGCAGAGGAAGAATACTTGTTGCTTCTTATCGAGGGAATTAGCAATTCCGCTATGATGACCAAGTATCACGATTTGAAGTTTAATAACAAGTTATATTCCGGTCGAAGAAGATATTTGGCGCAATATATCGAGAAATATCCAATACCCCATCCTCACACAGACGCATCTGACAAGATAGTGCAACTTGTCAAGCAATTAAATTCTTCCAATGGCGATGAAAGTCAGTTGGTACAAGAATTAGAAAGCATGGTGCATCAAGCCTTTAATCTTCCTTAATGTATTTCGGATTACAAATCGCCTTTCCACTGTTTTGTGCAAAGAAATCCATCGGAATACTTCGTTGGCATTTGTAACTCTCTGTAGGTACGTAGCTGAAGTATTTCCCCAATTCCCGTCCGGCTGTCAATACATAATCTTCTATAACACCGCTTTGCGGATTAGTAAGCGCAATGAAGTAGCGAACATCCTTAGTCGTTATTCTGCTGGCTTTTACTATTTCCTCTTCAAATAACGGCGAGTGAGCACCTAAATCTATCGTTGGACTGTCTTGCACTTTGACTTCCAGTAACTGATTTGGGATGTCAGGATAACCACCAACGAGGCTGTCTGTTGGAGCGTATCCTATAAGATTGGCTACTTCACGCTCTAATAATTGTCCACGTGTTTTCGTATCAGCAGCAGCCAATGTCTTTCCCTTTAGAGAGAGTAAGCGATTATTTAGCACCTCGATAGAAAGCAAATCTGTCACATCAATCTTGTTTAATGGTTTGGCAGGTGCAACGTATTCTGTTTTGCATAGATGTTGCATACGAACAGAATCTTTGACGGGAACTCTCATGCGACCTTCGATGAAGTCTTTGCGATTACCATCGGAAATGATGAGTTGATGCTTGATAGTTGGCACACCGAAAGAGCCAAAAGCATCTTCTATCTCTTCCGCAGTCATTATAATGACACTATCAATTTTTTGACTGGTAGTATCCACTTTGACCATGGCGTATCGAATGTCCTTACATGTAATTACATTTCCATTTTCATATTGTATCAACACATCATCACTATTAGGAATTCTATTCCATACCTGCAAATTATACGAGTCTCCGGATGTAACGATATATGAGTCCAACAAAAGCAATAGCATTCTTGGAACTCCTTTTTTAGGAATTATTTTATGGTGGTCTTTATCCACTATAGCAAAATCTTTTCCTACAAATAGGTTAGATATTCGTGTTCTCAAAGCAGCCCCGTCTGTTCTAGGCTTCCCTGTGAGATTAAAAACTTGCCCTACTAATCCTTGCAATACTTCTGCAAGCTCTGTATTGTTGAGTACAGATTCTTTGGAAAGAGGTGCTTTTTTTAGTTGTTTAATTGATGTTATTTGCATGGCTTTGTATAAATTATCATAAATTAAAAAGACCGAATAATATAAACTATCCGGTCAAAAGCACAGGCAGACGGAGCAAACAACGGAGTCGGCAAACTCGATAGCATTACCCCGCCTACCCATGCGAAGACACGGATAGCAGGGACATATATCTCATGCTATCTAAAGTTTTGCCGACTCGTTGTTCAAGATATACGCCTTTGCGCTATGTGCTAATGTAGGTTTTTCGTTAAAAACCTTTGCGGGTGCAAAGGTACAAAAAATCTGCGATTCCTGCAAGAAAAATCTGCGATTTTGCACAAAATAATCTGCGATTCTACGTAAAATCGTCAGTCCAACACTATAAATCCTGCCCAAAAGTAGGGACCGGAGTACTTTGAATGTTGCTGCATGAGGCGTTGGGCGCGGGATAAAGCTTGGTGGTTGTAGTCGAAGAGATGTTCTGCTATATCCGGGTTAAGTGTTGCGGCTTTCACATGAGCACCCGCTTGATTCCTTCATCATTCATCATTAGGCAAGCGTTGCTTTAGCATGTACCAAAAATACTTGAGTTTTAGGTAAAATTAGTACATGCTAATACATTAAAGTCCATCTTAACGGACTAATCGTCCGTCTACGGTATAAACCTTCTCCCCGCGGAGGATGAATAGCAAAAAAGAAGGACAAGAAGAAAACTGCCGGCTCGTCACGAGTCAGCAGTCATATTAGAATAATTTTATTCTTTCTTGTTTGGAATTGATAAAGAAGAACTCGCCGTTTTGCTTAGCAGAGATAAGGTCAAGACATTCACTATAGGCAGGATGGAGATATTCGTATTCAAATGGGATGAGAGTTTTGCCTTTAAGGTCAATGATACCAGCTTTGTCGTCCTTGCGAGCTAAGAAATAGTCACCGCGCCACCATAACAATTCATATTCCCCAAACGGAATAACCCAATTGCCTTTTAGGTCGATTATTCCGTATTGATTGTCTCTTTCTACTATGAATATATCGTCTCCTCCTTCTGAAACAAAATCGAACTGAGCAGGGATGACGATATTGCCATCTAAGTCTTTCACGCCCCATTTCTTTGGGCATTCTGCATAGGAGAGGAACTTGTCGTTCAAGTTATGCATTGAACGCATATGAACCACATGACCATTTTTGTTCGTATAGATAAGATCCTCGCAATTGCCTGCGATGAGTTCTGCCTTTGATTTCGGACGCTCACTCATCTGAGGTTTATCAATATACTTTTTCAGAGCGACATCGAAAAAAACCAAACCTTCAATATTACGTTTACGTTTCATGCTAAAATAGACAGAATCGCGTAGTTTTGAAATGGGAAGACAGAGATCGTCATACCAAACTACTTCACCGTTTCGGTTGATTAAGCCATAGTAAATACCATCTGTTCCTTTTGTTTTGAAGGAGGCATATTCACCGTCAAAGCCCTTAATGGTTTCTAGATCGGATAACTCACGTACGTTCATATTCGTTTGTTGTATATGTTTAATTCAATCTTACATTACTTTGTACAAGAATGTATCATCATTTGTTATAGATAAATCCCAATTGAATTCACGAACAAAGATAAAATCAGTCAGAGCAAAATTCATGTCTTCAAAAAGTGAGTGGAAAGGTTCAATGAGTTGTTACTAAATACGCAGCTCCATGGGTCTCATAATATCGATTTCCGGAATTACTGAGTGCTTCCCATAAATCTTCACGGTAATCCGCTTGGTATGGATGTGTTTTGGGATAGTTGTAATCGAGAAAGCACTTTGCTTCTAATTGGATGTTCGGTTGTATGGCAGAGACTTGTTGATACAAACTTAGTGCTCTGTCGTACATTATTTTCAAAGCATCGCGCAAAGCGTCATTGAAAGCGATTATGCCCGGAATCAATTCTTTCTGATGAGACATAGCCTGCGCATTCAGCATTTCCTTGCGTACCTCCAGCAAGCCTTTCACTCGCCAATAGTCGCCCTGATTGTCGTATTGACGGATTGCCCTTTCAATCAACTGTAGATTGTAGTCATCATAATGTATCATGCGATAAAATTATTATTTGGTTTTAGTTATTTCAGTTTTCTTCTCGTCCCAAAGAGCACGTTCCTTAGTATTGATACGCTCCATAGCCTTCACATAGTAATCAGTTGGGCTGGTGCATATATTATAGTATTCATCATCACTTATAATATGCGCATCTCTGGCAGCCAATAAAGCCCTATAATTCCAATGAGGGACAGACTCTAACGGTAAGCATACCATAGCTTCTTTACAAAACAGTTCAACCGTTTCTTCAACGCCAAGGCTCATAACTGGATTTGAAATGTTGAATGTGCCATCTGACAAACCAATGCCCGTCCGCAAGAACTTTATATACCTTCGAAAGGCAGCAAGGATTGGCTCTAAATACCCCGGCTCTTTCGGCATATTTTCAACATATTCCATAACTTGCTTTGACAAATCAAAGCCATGCTCGATAGCAAACCGCAGATCTGAGATTTTGATGTAAGTCTCAAGGCGGTCCTCGAAATCAGTTTCCCACACATTCAGTTCAAAATAGAACTTGTCGGGGCGGAAAAAGTATGTTTCGCCTTCCGAAAGATACGGTTTAATAGCGGCGATAAGTGGTTCCATATCTATCATAATAAACCAGCCGCTTTCAACTGTGATTTTTCTTCTTTGGTAAAGGGGCGTCTGCCTTCTAACTCTCCGTTTACGTCAAACTGGAGCATGTCGTCACCAATATGGGTAACAAAATTGTCCTCCCATACCGAAA
The DNA here is from genome assembly GCA_902778935.1 of uncultured Bacteroidales bacterium. Classification (GTDB taxonomy): domain Bacteria; phylum Bacteroidota; class Bacteroidia; order Bacteroidales; family Paludibacteraceae; genus Colicola. The sequence goes on along the minus strand of CACYZT010000013.1, from coordinate 59,386 downwards.
TTACATCGCCCACCTCGTCGTGGGTTTTCACTGCGGTTTTCTGGCCTTCTTCGTTGAAAAATAGGTATTTGTCTTCATAAAGAACGACAAAGAAATGTTCACATACAAATACTTTTGTCGGAACTTTTTTAGGCACAAAAATCTCCTCAAAAAGATCTACACGAAGATGCGTCTTCTGACTTGTCACTTGTACATCAGCATAGACTATGTATGCTTTCTTTCTTGCCTGCCCCGGCTGGTTTATTCGAATCTCAGAGAATACAACTTTTGCTTTCTTGATAGACATAATTAATTAGATTATAATTTATTAAACAATACAGCGTGACTCGCTTTGGAATCACGCTGCAAAGTTACTACATTATGCTTTCACAAGATGAAAGCAACATATAAAAACATATTATTGATACCACTCATCATCTGTTAGAATATCTATTAGTGCATCATTGACTGCATCGTCAACCGCTGACTCAATTGCAGAATTAAGTCGATCCTCATAGTGTGCACTTGTGATATTGTTGATGTACACTTGCAAATCTTTGTCATCAACGTCTACCTGAAATTCATCGTTATTGTTAACTGTGCGAATTTTGAAAGTAACACGAATATCACTGTTCTTTTCGGTCGTTAGCCAAACAGAGAAATCACCGTCTTTAGGTTGTTTTACGAATTCGCCAAAATTAACTTTGCCGTCAAAACTATGGTATTGTTCCCAAAGATAATAACATATATTATCCTTTTGCGAATACTCCTTGAGTGCCAAATAGTACCTTGCCACATTTGATTCACCCTTCGAATAATGCAGCTCTGCCATAGCATCAGCAGACTTGATAACAGCATTGACAGCCGCATCCACTTCGTCGTTGTCCAACTCCATAAATGCTACGGCTGTGTAAGCCATGGCTTGTGCCATTTGGAACTTGTAGGCATCTTCAATCTCTACTTTCCATAATTCGGGATTTTGCTCCACATTACATGATTGCACAGTTGCAATCAATAAGAGCGTCAAAAGGCTCTTTAATACATTTTTTGTTTTCATATCTATAATTGTTAGCGTAAGTAACATATTGCAGTCTGATTATGACGATAACATGTTAGACTGTTAGTCTAATTCTGCACCTGACTAAACATTGCCAAATACGATACCATAAAGCAGTTACTTATAGTTAATATATAAAGTTACAGCGTGACCCGCATTTCGAATCACGCTGCAAAATTACTACATTATGCTTTCGCAAGATGAAAGCGAAAAATTTATTTGAAAAAATCGTAATACTTGGAATGCAAAAATGCTTGATAGTGGTCCATAACACTCATGTATATATTTTCCATGCTCCCTCCAAAGTTTTCTTGCAAGCTTGGGTGATGCCCTAATAAAATAATCTTTTTCGACGGAATATGCAATAAAATGCTCGGCTCACTCTTACCATCGTCTTTCAACGATGGCACTTTAGTAAGAAGGTTTTGGGGTTCATCTTTATGTTTTTGTAGAATATAATCTTGCACAAATTCATAAATTGGCCAGCCAGTGCACACAAAGACATTGGGATTTAATATATCCAATTCTTTATACAATAAATCCTTATAATCATTTAGATATAGTTTGAGTTCCTTATTATCTATACTTGAACCACCTCCTTGTTTTTTTGTCTCTATATAAGCAAATGGAATCTCATGGAAACAGGTCTTAATATCGTCAAATTTTGTTACTATATCTTCTTGTGGACGGATGTCTTCCTTTGAATAGATGAGCCCCCATAAGATATTTGCAATATTACGAAAAGTCCTGTTTGTAAGTTCTTGCATATCCGTTTTCTGGCTCAACCAATTACGAGCATCTTCATTCCAATGGCTACCGCCTTGATTCTGATCTTTCATTAAGAAAGCAATGCGCATAGGCTGTGCCCACCAACTTTTTTCCAGCTCATCGTCTCCACTTTCGTCTTTGCCAGGCTTTCTCATAAGACCATCGCATACTAAACCATAGTGTCCATCTTCATCCGGACTCTCTTTGTTTAATTGTGCTGTACGATGATACCACCTATCGAATAAACCTGCCATTTCAATAGAACCTTTTACTCGACCTGGGCGAATATAACCAAGTTGTTCATTAATTGTCTTTTCCATATCACTTAATCATTTAGTGGTTAAACATATCCAACTGACGGCTATTGAACCATGCTTCGGCGCGTTCTGCCCTTTCTCTTTCGACTGCATCCTTTCGGCGTGCATAGAATTGGTTATAATACCAATAACCTTTGCGGAGGTCTGTATCAATCTTATCCAAGGCGCGACGAACCGACAGCAAGTCCTTGCTAAATGAGCGTAGTTCTTTTTCGGTCGGGTCGCTCGTTTGGTAGTTCTCCATGCGCCGTAAAATGTCAGCGACCTTATTTTCAATCGTTGCTTCCATCAGTCTTGATATTTTGAAAGTTGATACGCTAAATCTTTGCGGAACTCGTCGCGCAGCCACTGCGGTTTGAGCACCTCTAACACCGAACCATGTTTGCGCAACTCTTGCTTGAATTCAAACGAAGGCACAATATTGTATCTAAAAATAGAGTATTGTTCCTGGCGTTCAATCTCCGTTTGCGAAGCATGCAAAGGTAGTGTGCGCAAGAAATTAGCTTGGTATGCCTCTATCTTTATTTCAACCTCTTGCGGCTCATCTTCCATTCCGCTCACTCCGTACACGTTACGGAAATAGAACTCCGCATCAAAGTCCTTAGGCAGTTGGTATTTCTGCGTGGTAGGCTCCAAAGCGTGAATGCGGTCGAGCGAATAGATGAGCATCTTATCTTTTCCAACGGAATGTGCCAACATATACCAACGCTGCTTGAACATCTTCAAGCAATAAGGCTCTACAAGAAAAGTGGATGGCTCTGTTTTAGCGAAGCCTTGGTATGTCATTTCCAAGACGCAGCCATCGCGCATGGCTTCTACAACAGTTGTGAGGTACTTTTCGCCGGAAGGAACATGCTCATGCAAAATGCGATGACGCAACTCCTTGCTGTCTTTGATAAGCGAGTTCATGGCAAAGAGTTGAAACATGCGATTGCGCCAATCGTCATCATTGAGGCTGCTGCCGTCCTCGATGTAGTACTCGCCATAAGTATTGCATTTGATAGTAACATCAAAGAGCAATTCTACATTATTACGCCAGCGGTGGAAGGTACATTCCGGAATAGAATCCGTTTTGTAATCATTCACGGATGCACGTGCCCACTTATCATCTATAGCAGCGCGTGTAATCGGTCCGCGTGCGATAGTGTTTACAAGCCAGATGTAACACTCAAACAGATACGAAGTTGATGATTTGTTCATAATGCGATTTTTCGTTTGACGCTGCAAAAGTACAACTTTCTTCTTTCATAAAATGAAAGCCGATGCAAAATGAGTGATTATTTTTGATATATGCAAGTATATGACTCAAAATCTAACGTTTAGAGGTAAAGGTAACCGCAGGGAGGGAGTTTATTGATTATCGCCTTTTCCCGTATCATCAAACGGCAATTCTTGCGATGAAGTGTCATCAATCGAACGGAGATGGTCGGAGGCACGTTCAGAAGAGATGACGGAACGACCTAATTGTCGTTCCAAATCCTCGCGCGCATTTTTTGCTACCTTGCCACCTGCTTGTGCAGCCTGCTTGCTTTCCCCCATACCTTTCGGATTTCGCTGACGGGAAAGTTCTGTAGTTGCTACCTCGGCTAAAGTATTGAGCGCCAGCTCGACATTGGTCATGTTATCGCGCAAGTTCTCTTTCGTCAGCCCCTTGAGATGCTTGTATTCGCCGGTAGTCATCCCACTCCATGCTTGCGTAAGCACATTCGTCAAGATGGCAAAATCCTTATGTTCCGTTATTCCGGCACGTTGCCATTCGTCCGTCAACTCTTTGCGCATTTCTATAGAACGCATGCGCTCGTTAATCCACTTGTCCGAATAGCCTTGCCGGCGATAGTCCTCTACTGCCATTTGGAAGGTCAGTTCCGGGTCAATCATTTGGTCGATGCGCTGCTCTCCCAATTGAGCCAACCATTGTTTGACAGGCTCTGCTTTCTTGGAAGGGATAGACTGAATGATACGGAAAATGCCCTGTAAATCAGCCATATCCGTCAAACGTCGCTTTCCGTCTGCCGCAGGCAATTTCAACTGGTAACAATTTGTTACCGTTTCATTTCCTTCCTTGATTAGTCGGCCTTTCAGCACTTTCCAATACTTACGAGCTTGCTGATAGTCGAAACTACCCGTTAACACTTGTACTATATCTACGACCGAGAAATAGTACTTTTCTTGTTCCTCATCCCAAACGATGCGGACTTTCTTTCCTTCGAAAAGTTGTATGGCGAAATTGTCTTCCATAGTAAATTCGTTTGCGACTACAAAGGTACTACTTTTTATTCAATTATGCAAGTTTTTGAGTGAATTTAGTGCATTTCTTTGCGGAGGACGGCACGGATGAAGTTGTCGATGCGGACATAGATGACATAATTGCCATCTTTGTCTTTAGGTGCAATGGGATCGGGTTCGCCCTTGAGTTGGGCATAGAAACGAGCCTTATAAGACTCCAGAAGTTCCTGCTTTTCAGGAGGTAACGGCGTTTTGTTCTTTAGAGCGTCAATGAACTCCTGTGCCAAATGAGAAGCTTTTCCAAAAGAAGTCATGTTTGCCCGCTCCCGGATGAGAATGGGATTTTTCTTATAGTTGCGGGGATTAGCCGAATATGCTTCGAGATGACCTACTTTGGTAATGTTGCCGTCATAGTCTCTGAAGGTTTTCCGACGTTCGATGATGCCGCTGTGAGCACCTCGAATTTCATCAAATTGAGGATTGTGTTTGACTCTTGCCATAGATGTGTTAGAATTTATCGTTGAAGGGGATATCGATTAGTACGGAAAGACACCGAGAATTCTCTTATTATGTCGCACTTATGTCGAACTTATGACGGACTTATCTCACACTTATCACGCACTAATTTTTGGTTTTTGAAGGCTTGTGTATTATATACATAGTATATAATACTATAGAGATTGTTTCTTTTGACGTTGCAAAGATAATACTTTTTTTTGATATATGCAAAGAAAAAGCGCATTTTGTGCGCTTTTTCTTGTTTATCGGGTTTCTTGTTCCGTTGATTATTCCTCTTCCGACTGGGTAGCAGCGTAAGCGGCCAGCAGCTTCTCCTGAACGTCCGCAGGCACGAGCTGGTAGGAGTTGAACTGCATCGTGAAGGTAGCACGACCGCCGGTGAGAGACGAGAGCGTGGTCGAATAGGACGAGAGCTCCTTGAGAGGCACTTGCGCTTTGAGGCGGGTGAAGCTCTTCTCGGTCTCCATACCCATTACCATACCACGGCGTCCGTTGATATCCGACATCACATCACCCATAATCTCCGAAGGCACGAAGACCTCGAGGTCATAAACCGGCTCAAGCACTTTCGGGTTCGCCTCCTTGAAGGCCTGTGCGAACGCGTTACGTCCGGCGAGACGGAAGGAGATTTCGTTGGAGTCAACCGGGTGCATCTTACCATCATAAATAATGACGCGCACGTCGCGGGCGTACGAACCGGTTAACGGTCCTTGCTCCATACGGTCCATGATACCCTTTACGATAGCCGGGATGAAGCGAGCATCGATAGCACCACCGACGATAGAGTTGATGATAACAAGCTTACCACCCCACTCGAGGTTGATTTCCTGCTGGTCCTTGACGGAGATTTTGTACTCCTGGTTACCGAACTTATAGGTCTCCTTAACCGGCTGGCCATCCTCGTACGGCTCTACGATGAGGTGTACCTCGCCGAACTGACCTGCACCACCCGACTGTTTCTTATGACGATAGTCGGCACGCGCAGCCTTGGTGATGGTCTCACGATAAGGAATCTTCGGCTCGAGGAACTCAATCGGCATCTTGTCGTTGTTCTCGAGACGCCATTTGAGCGTACGGAGGTGGAACTCACCCTGACCGGAAACAATCATCTGACGAAGCTCTTTCGACTGTTCAACGAGCCATGTCGGGTCTTCCTCATGATAGCGGGTCAGCAGCGCAGCCAGTTTCTCTGCATCACTCTCGGTAACGGGCTTGATAGCACGGCGGTAACGCGGCTGCGGATACTGAATCGGTGCATATTGGTTGTCGCACTCCTTAGCATTCAAAGTATTGCCGGTACGGGTATCTTTGAGTTTTACGGTAGCCGCGATATCGCCAGCCGACACTTCGTCCACCGGTACACGGATAGAACCCGCCACCTGATAGAGCTGCGAGATACGCTCTTTCGTACCGCGCTCCATATTCACCAGGTCGTCGCCGTTATGAACGGTGCCCTGCATTACGCGGAAATAGTTCACCTCACCGATATGCGGTTCTACAGAGGTCTTGAACACATAGAGGCTGGTCGGAGCCTTGGCGTCCGGACTGATTTGCTTGCCGTCAACGGTAGGATAGCTGAACTGAGCGGGACTCGGCGCCATACCATTGAGGAAGTCCATGAGACGACGCACACCCATATCCTTGAGGCCCGAGCAGCAGAGAACCGGATACATCGATCCGTCCGCATAGACGCTCTTCAAGCCCTGCATGATTTCCTCGTCGGTCAGACCTTCGCCGAGGAACTTATCCAACAGCGTCTCGTCTGCCTCGGCAGCAGCCTCGGAGAGTTGCGAACGCATCTCCTCCACGCGGTCTGCGTACTCAGCGGGGATATCCTTGAACTCAGGAGCACCACCTTCGGGCTTCCAAACGAGCATCTTTCCCTTGAGGATATCAATAACGGCATTAAAGCCTGCACCTGCGTTCACAGGGAACTGGATAAGCGTACATTTATTGCCAAAGTTATCTTTAAGCTGGTTGAAAGTGCGCTCGAAATCGGCATTCTCATGGTCGCATTTGTTGATAACAAACGCCAGCGGTTTTTTCGCTTTCTCAACGAGACGGAAGTTATTCTGCGTACCTACCTCGACGCCACCGTTAGCGCTGAGCACTACGAGCGCAGAACCGCACATCTTCAGAGCAGAAACGGTACCTCCGCAGAAGTCATCCGAACCGGCGCAGTCGATGATATTCAACTTCTTGCCCTCGAACTCGATGTTACAAACGGTGCTGAACACCGAATAGCCATACTCTTTCTCCACCGGGAAATAGTCGCACACAGTTGATTGAGACTCAATCGTACCGCGGCGCTTAATCACCCCGCACTCGAACAACATCGACTCCATGAGAGTCGTTTTACCCGATCCAGAGCCGCCTAACATAGCGACATTCTTAATCTCATTTGCTTGATAAACTTTAGCCATAATGTGTATTAGTATTTAATGTTTAAATTGTGTTTCTACGCCTTTTTGCAAAGTCGAGTTGACAAATCGGGGACAAAGGTACAACAATTTTTTGACATATGCAAGAATTTGAATTTTTTTTTGCGATTTTATTTGTGTATTTCAAATATTTGTTGTATCTTTGCACCGAATTTGAGAAAAGGAGTCTCTTTTGTCAGGTTTTTCAACGAAATTTTTTATCACATTTATGCAATACGATTTACAAAAGCTCGAGCGAATGAAGCTCGAAGAAGTGCGTGAGATTGCAGAGCGTATGGGTCTTAAGCCTCGCCGCAGTCAATCTATCCGCGAAATTAGTTACGCCATTCTGGATGCGCAGGCAGACCAGCGTGCCGCTGTCGTTCAGGCTAAAGAGGACGAACGCGCCGCTGCAGGCAAGCCCGCAAAGCGCGAGCGTACGCGTGGCGTGAAGATAGCAGCCAAGAAAGTGGATATATCCGGTTCGAAGAGCGAACGCGTTAAAGCCACCGTCGGTAACGAGAAAGAGCAACTGACTCAGATGCAGGAGACGATGGAGGCGGACAATCATCGTCCTAACCGTACCGTTCAGCAGGTGAACGGACTCATGGCAGAGCCGGAAGAAAAGGTTCAAGAGGTTCAAGAGGTTTCAGGAGTTCAAGGAGTTTCAGAGGTTCAAGGAGTTTCAGAGGTTCTTAGCCCCGATGAGGCACGATTATCTCAAGAGCCGGAGAAACCGGCTGCCAAGAAACGCGCAAGCAAGAAGAAAGCGCAAGAGGCAGAAGAGGTTTCAGAAGTTTCAGAGGTTTCAGAGGTTCCAGAAGAGGCTAAGCCTGCCAAGGCAAGCAAGGGAAGGAAATCCAAATCCGCCAAGAATGAAACTGAGCTTCCGTTTGAGGGCGAGACAGCTGCAGCAGCCGAAGCTCCGACGCCGAAGGCAGAGCCTGCAGAAGAAGAACTGGTTATTCCCGACCTGGGCGAGAACGTGATTGCCATGGGTACTCTCGAGTGTACACCGGATGGCTACGGATTCCTTCGCTCCGCCGACTATAACTACCTCTCCAGCCCGGACGATATCTACGTGAGCAAAGACCAGGTTCGCCAGTACGGACTCAAACCCGGCGACACCGTCGAGTGCTCCATCCGTGTGAATCCGCAGCCGGAGAAATTCTTCCCGATGGAGAAAGTGATTCGTATTAACGGTCTGCCGCCCGAGATGGCGAAACACCGTATCGCCTTCGAGAACCTCACCCCACTCTTCCCTGACCAGAAATTCAAACTCTGTACCGGTCATAACGACTCGCTGAGCGTTCGTATGATAGACCTGTTCTCGCCTATCGGCAAAGGTCAACGCGGACTGATTGTAGCACAGCCGAAAACCGGTAAGACGGTGTTGCTCAAGGAGTTAGCTAACGCTATTCTGAAGAACAACCCCGAGGTTTATATGATTATCCTTCTTATTGACGAGCGTCCGGAGGAGGTAACTGATATGCAACGCAGCGTAAACGCCGAAGTGATTGCCTCGACCTTCGATGAGCCTGCAGACAACCATGTACGCGTAGCGAACATCGTTCACGAGAAAGCCAAACGGCTGGTAGAGAGCGGTCACGATGTAGTTATCCTGCTCGACTCCATTACCCGTCTGGCACGTGCGTACAACACGGTTGCTCCGTCCAGCGGTAAAGTGCTGTCCGGCGGTGTGGAAGCACAAGCGCTGCACAAACCCAAACGCTTCTTCGGTGCCGCACGTAACATCGAGAACGGCGGTTCGCTAACCATCATCGCGACCGCTTTAACCGAGACGGGCAGTAAAATGGATGACCTCATCTTCGAGGAATTCAAGGGAACGGGTAACATGGAGTTGCAGCTCGACCGCAAACTTGCCAACCGCCGTATCTTCCCTGCTGTCGATATCCCTGCGTCCAGCACACGTCGCGACGACTTGCTCTTGCCTGCCGATGTGCTGAGCCGTATGTGGCAGATTCGCAAGCAGTTAAGCGACATGTCCGGACAAGAAGCGATGGAGAAACTCAAAGCCTTCATGGAAAGAACTGAGGATAACGACGAGTTTTTATTAGCGGTCAATGGAGCGAGGTAGACCGCCTTCGGCTGACAGAAGACAGACCGCTTCGCTGACAGACCACTTCGTTGTTAGATATGAAGATTTTAATTATCAATGGACCAAACTTGAACCACTTGGGTTTGCGAAAGCCTGAGATATACGGTTCAACGAGTATGGCACAGATTTTGTTGGAGATACAACGGAACCTGCCGGACGTACATTTGGTATATAAGCAATCGAACCACGAAGGTGACCTGATAGACTGGATACAGGAAGCCGACGGTCAAGGTCAAAGCCAAAGTCCATACGATGGCATCGTGCTCAACGCAGGCGGCTACAGTCATACAAGTGTAGCGCTCCGCGATGCCGTAGAAGATTGCTCCGTTCCGGTAGTGGAAGTACATATAAGCGACATTACCAAGCGTGAGCCGTTCCGCAGAACCAGTCTTCTCTCGGACGTGTGCGCGCATAGTATCATAGGAAAAGGAACAAACGGCTACGAGTTAGCCGTACAATGGTTATTAAAATGAGACGATTATTTACAGTATTAGCGCTGTTGCTGCTAATCACCAACTGCTTTGCTACTCAACTAACAGGCAAAGTGGTGGACGCAGGCACGAAGCAAGCCATTGACTTCGCGAACGTGTCTGTGGTCAAAGGGGGCGCAGGTGATGGTGTTCCGGTAACGGGCACCATCACCGATGCTTCCGGTGCTTTCAGCCTCGAACTCGCAGACGGACAATACACGGTAATCGTATCGTTTATGGGCTATAGCGAACAGAAACGTGAGGTCACTCTGGCAGGCAAACCCGTTAACCTCGGACGCATTCAACTCAAAGAAGACACTCAAGTGCTGCAGGACGTCGAAGTGGTGGCGCAAGGCTCATCCATGCGCTTCGAACTGGACAAGAAAGTATTTACCGTGGACCAGAATATCGCGTCTGCGGGTGCGTCCGTAAGCGATGTGCTGGAGAACATCCCTTCCGTGGATGTGGACCAGGAAGGAAACATCAGTCTGCGTAACTCCGACGATGTGGAGATATGGATTAACGGCAAGCCGGCAGGTCTCAACAGCGAGAACCGCGGTCAGGTACTCCAGCAGATGCCGGCAGGAACGATTGAGAAGATTGAACTTATCACTAATCCGTCCGCCAAGTACTCGCCGGAAGGGACGTCGGGTATCATCAACCTCGTCATGAAAAAAGACCGTGCGGCGGGTTACTACGGTTCGGTACAGGCCGGTATAGACTATTCGTTAGCGGCTCCGTGGACCACACCTCCGGGAGCAAACGTGGGCTTTAACATCAATTTCAATGCCGGTCCCGTGGATGGCTATTTCAATGTCGGATACCGCTATCACACCAGTAACGGCGGTAGTATAACCGACCGCTATAATCTCTTGGGAACCGGTGCGCAGGAACTGGACAGCTCGTTGATTTACAGCCGTTTGCAGCAAGAAGGACTCCAGTCGCATCGTGGCGGAGGTCTGTTTGCCCGCGGCGGACTGAACTTCCATGTAGCGGAAGGGCACACCATCGGTGTGTCGGGTTTCGGTATGGTAAGCGACCCGAAAGTATTCAACAATCGCAACAGCAATAACCGTTCCTACCTGCTGACGGACTTCCCTTCCGGAGATACAGCACGTATGTACAGCCGTAACCAGTCGGGAACGGGTTACCACCCGGGCGGAAACGCTACTCTCGACTATACCTTCGAACTGGACGAGCATAAACTATCCGTCAGCGGAACATACAATAACTTCGGCTGGAACCAGTTTACCAACTACACGCAGATAGAAACCGACACGAGTTATCAGGACCAGAGTTCGCTCAACTCCAACCAAGGCATTGACATCAAAGCGGACTACGAATGGAAACCGACGCCGCAGAGTCGTCTGGAAGCCGGATATAACTACACACGTAACTGGTCTGCCGGATTCGCGGACGCCCATAATATCGCTAAGAGCGGAGCAAAAACAGAGTTGTATCCCTACTATTCGGACTCCAAAGGATTGACGCAGAACCATGCGCTCTATCTCACGTACGGCAACCGTTTCTTCGACAGACTGTCTATACAAGTGGGCTTGCGCGGAGAGTACTACATGCGCCATCTGGAGTCGTTCTACAAAGATGCCAACGGCGATATCAAGGACTCCTACGCAGGTATGGAGCATAAGAAAGATACCGCGTATTTCCAACTATTCCCGTCTGCCTATATCAGCTACGATTTCGGTAACGGCCATGAGTTACAACTCAACTACACACGTCGTGTCAATCGTCCGTGGGGACACCAGATTAACCCGCGTATGGATTTCTCCGATAGTACGAACATCAGTTATGGAAACGTGGACCTGTTACCCGCCTACTCCAACAATCTGGAACTCAATTACCTCAAGACATGGGAGCGCCACACGCTTAGCGCAGGCGTGTTCTGGAAATACCGCGAGGGAGCCGTGCAGAACATCAAATACATGGACGGCGAAGTGATGAAAAACACGTACCTCAACGTAGCCAGACGTCAAGACTTAGGTATCGAAGTAGTCGCCAAGAACCGCCTTTTCGGCGAATTGCTGCAGCTGACCACGAGCGCCAATTTCTATTGGAACAATATCGCAGCGGTGGACCAGGAGATGTACCACTTAGGTGATACGATACCCGTTCATCTGGCAGGTCAGAACATCTTCGCCGGCTCGGTTCGCATCAACGCGCAATTCCTGTTTACCAAGAATTTCAGCGGTCAGATAACCGGAGCCTATCGTTCTCCGCGCGTGGTGGCACAAGGTACGACAAGCCATAGCTACTCCATTGACATCGGTCTCCGCCATACCTTCCTCAACAAACAACTGGCATTGGCGCTTAACGTACGAGACCTATTGGATAGTCGCGCGAGAAAGAATACCACATGGGGAGACGGGTTCTGGCAATATAGCGAGAACCGCTGGCACAGCCGCTCCATCAGTCTGACCATCACATATAACTTCGGCAATCAGATGGGTAAGCGCAAAGGTCGTCAGGACGGTGAATTTGGCGGAGGTGATGACTTCGACGATAGCGGAAATAGCCATAGTGATTATGAATAGGGAATAATGATTAAAGAATAATGAATATTCGTAGAAGATACATAGTAGTTCTTTGTCTATTGTCCTTTAGCGCAGCGGTCTTTTGTCCCTTGAGGGCGCAACAGGCGATGAACAGACCGTACGTGGACGATAAGTTGTTCCATTTCGGTTTCCAACTGGGTGTCAATTTCTCCAGTTTCAGCGTTACGGACAGCGAACAGGAGATAAACGGAGAGATTTATCATGCGCGTGTGAGCAGTCTCTTACCCGGCTTCCATGTCGGATTTGTGACGGACTTGCGTTTATGCCAATATCTCAACCTGCGTTTCTGCCCGGGTTTGCAGTTCTCGAGCCGCACGCTCAGTTATAAGACCGAATCTGGCAATCCCGTCATTGGTTCGAACGGCAAAGGTCCCAATATCGATGTGCTGGCTATCCCTGTGTATCTGCCGCTCTACCTCAAATGGTCGGCTGCCCGCGAAGGAAACTACCGTCCGTACGTCATAGCCGGTGGCGGCGCCAGCTTTAACGTCAGCCGCGACCACGAGAAACCGGTATTGCTGAACCTGACCGACTACTTCTGCGAAGTAGGATTCGGCGTTGATTTCTATTTCAATTGGTTTAAATTCTGTCCGGAGATCACCTATCGTATCGGTTTTGCGAACCAACTCTACAGCGGTACTCGAACCGAAGTTGCTCCGCAAGACGCATTCTACACCGGTGCTCTGTCCCGACTGACCAGCCATTGTATCTGCCTGACTTTCAATTTCGAATAAAGATGAAAGACCGCTTCGCTATATTTTTGTCTGTTATACTATGTCTTTTTGCGAGCTGCAGCGAGTACCGCGTGAATGACGATCCTTCGCTTCGACTGACCTTCTCGTGCGACACGCTCTCGTTTGACTCCGTATTCACGGAGCAAGGAAGCGCAACGATGCAGATGATGGTCTATAACCGCAACGCCACAGCCCTTATGATTGACCAGATATGGATGGATGACGGCGAAGCGTTTGCCGTGAATATAGACGGCGAACCTAAGTTTGAGCAACTCAAGGAGCTGCAGATTAACGGCGGAGACAGTCTGTTCGTTTTCGTGCGTGTAACCGATTTCGGCAGGCTGGAAGAGGATGGCGTCATCCGTATCGAAGATCTGCTGCATTTTCATCTGGCCAACGGTGCGACGCAACATGTGCTCATCGAGGCATACGCCCAAAATGCCACGCGAATCGGACGTAACGGCAAGGGTAAAACAATTGTCGCTGACTATACCTTCACATCTGCCCTACCCTATATCCTGTATGACACGATAGTCGTGAACGGTCTGCTGAAAATGGAAGCCGGCGCACGGCTCTATATGCACTCCGGTGCTTGTTTGTTTGCCTTAGGCGATGTGGAGGCCAACGGAACGGAGGATGCGCCCATCGTTATACGCGGCGACCGTCTCGACCGACTCTTTGACTCGGTACCGTACAGTTACGCAGGAGGCAGTTGGAACGGACTCTATCTGGAATCCGACCATCCGCAGAACTACGATCTGCATTACGTGGATATTCTGTCCGGCAATATCGGACTATACTGCTATAACGAAGGCGGCTTGTCGAACCTGCGCATGGATGGTTGCCGTATTCATAATCACGCCATGTACGGATTAGTGCTCATCCATACTGACGCACTCGTCACTAACACAGAGATAAGTAATTGCGCTTCGTATTGTATCTATTGTTCCGGCGGCACGCAGACTTTTGTTCACTCGACGGTGGCATCATATTTCAACTATACATCCATCCGTATTCAATCCGTAGCCAAAGAGAATGTAGCGGCAGTATATATTGACAATCTGGACAAAACAGGCGCACAGACGACCACTTCGTTCTACAACTGCGTCATTACCGGTTTCCTACCGAACCAATTGGTGGTAGCGACTCCTTTTGACCGCTATTATCCGGGCGCGTTTGTCGGTAATTATCTCAAGACCGATACGCTGCATATCCCTCATGCGGAAGGAAATGTCTATTGGCAAAAAACGGACACATCTGCCGTATTCGTCAACGATTTCTACAAGTACAAGGAATACGTATATTATGACTTCCATCTGGATAGTCTGAGCCCCGCTATAGGGATAGGCGACAGTATTGCTGCGCTCCCCTATCCTACGGATAGAGACGGTGTGTCGCGGGCACTCAAACGTCCGGACGCAGGCTGCTATCAATATCAGCCTTGATCTGCTTTTTCAATTCGTCAAGCGTATCAAAATGTTTCTCTTCGCGCAGCAGACGCACGAAGCGGATTTCCAATGTCTGGTCGTATAAATCACCCTTGAATGACGGGATATGCACCTCTATCAGTCCATGTGCATCAATATTAACGAAGGCTGGCGCGCTATCCATCGTAGGCGTATTGACACGCGCCGCATAGACACCGGCACGCGGAATAATCTTTTGCGGGTCAGAGGGCTGAATATTAGCAGTCGGGAAACCGATTTGACGTCCTATGGCTTTGCCGTGAATGACCGTTCCGCTCAAACTATACGGACGGCCTAACAACTCGTTAGCCACCGCTATATTTCCTGTCTGCAGAGCCTGACGAATCTCCGTGGACGAGACATGCCACTCGCCTGCAACGAACTCGTTCATCGTCTTCACTTCCACACCACATTGCTCGCCTATCCGGCGGTAGTCCTGCGGATGTTTGAGCCGGTCGGAACCAAAGTGATGGTCGTAGCCCATGAGCAGCACAGAGACCTCATACTCGTCATGAAGACGCTGCATGAACTCAGCTGCTGTAAGGGACTGAATGGATGCGAAGGGCAATATCTCCACTTGTCCATACGCCATTAGCAGCTCTTTTCGCTCATTTAAGGTAGTGAGCAGTTGAGGCACATAATCGCTCTGAAGAGTCTTTCGAGGATGCTCCGCAAAGGTAATAATAAGCGGTTCGAGTCCGCGCTTCTCAGCCTCCAGATGCAGTTGGTCAAACAGGTATTGATGTCCCGTATGAACGCCGTCAAAGAAACCTATGGTAGCAATTTTTCTCATTCACTCCTCGGAGTAATACCCTTTTTGAATACCGAACTGCAGCTCTGCATCTTGAATAAGCTGAATCTGCACGCCGGTAATGGCACGTCCTTCTTCCTGAAGAGATTTGAGCACATAGTTCAACTGCTCCGTCTCGTCCACATCACCTTCGAGATACTCCATCTCGCCGGTCTCAGGGTCCTCACGAACCAGTCCTTGCTCCTCGAGATAATCATCCATGAGATCCAGAACCGTCAGGATATCATCTGCCGACAGGTTTCCACGGTCCTCCGCGGGGATGGCATCATAGATAAACTGCACTAATTCACGTTCTTCCGGCTCCATTAGAGCCATTTCGATACTGTTATTGTCCATAGTTGTCCTATTTTCGTGTGCAAAATTACGAAAAAAATCTGATATATGCAAATAATTTTGTGTATTTGAAAAATTTGTTGTAATTTTGCACTCAAATCATGAGTAAGCAAAGTTCTATCATAGTGCCGGAAGGGTGCAAGCGCGTGTTACTTCACGCGTGCTGTGCGCCGTGCTCAAGTGCCATCGTGGAATGGCTGTTAGCGCACGAGATAGAGCCCGTCATCTACTATTTCAATCCCAACATCTATCCTCTGGAGGAATATGAGATTAGAAAGAACGAGTCGAAGCGCCATGCTGAGAGTTTGGGTATCCAATGGATAGACGATGACCGGTTGGCAAGCGGAGACGCTTCGCAAAGCAGTTACGACTCCATACATGCGTGTTGGAAAGAAGCGGTCTGCGGGCTGGAGAATGAGCCGGAACGAGGCAAACGATGCGAGACATGCTTCTACCATCGCCTCTTAGCAACCGCCCGCAAGGCGCAAGAGTTAGGAATACCCTATTTCGCTACTACTCTTGCCTCCTCTCGATGGAAGAGTCTGGAGCAAATCAACGCAGCGGGTCAAGCCGCGGCTATAAAGGTTAATGGCGAAGGGCTAAAGGCGAACGTTTCTTTCTGGGCACAGAACTGGCGCAAAGACGGACTTCAAGAACGCCGAAATGCCTTGCTCAAAGAATACGGTTTTTACAATCAGCTATACTGCGGCTGCGAGTACAGTCGCCGTTAAGCCATCGCTCCGTTGACCTGAATCACTTGTCCTGAGACGTACGAGGAGAGGTCGCTCGCCAAGAAAAGAGCGACCTTTGCTACTTCTTCGGGTTCTCCACCACGCTTCATCGGGATAAGCGAGACGAAGGATTTGAGTGTTTCTTCCGGTAGAGCCTTGGTCATATCAGTCAGAATAAAGCCCGGTGCAATGGCGTTCGCACGAATACCGCGGCTACCAAGTTCCTTCGCAACCGTCTTGGTAAGGGCGATAATACCGGCTTTGGAGGCCGCATAATTGGCTTGCCCGGGGTTGCCATTGATACCTACGACGGAGCTGAGGGAGATGATTGAACCGCTACGCTGACGCATCATCACGGGTGTCACAGCGTGAGTGAAATTAAATGCAGACTTGAGGTTCACCTGAATCACGCTATCCCACATCTGCTCCGTCATACGCATAAGAAGCGTATCGCGGGTAATACCGGCATTGTTGACCAGGATATCAAGCCGTCCGAAATCTTCGATGACTTGGTTCACGACCGTGTGGGCAGCCTCGAAATCCGAAGCATCCGAAGCATAGAAACGCACCTTGACACCAAGTGCCGTGAGTTCGTCACAGGTCTGCTGTGCCTGCTCGTTGAGTTCCAAATCCGTAAAGGCGATGTTGGCTCCTTCACGGGCAAAAGTTAACGCTATCTGCTTGCCTATTCCGCGGGCTGCGCCGGTTATTAATGCAGTTTTTTCTGATAACATCATAAAAAACGTTAAAGTGTTAAATCGTTAAACTGTTATTCATCCTCTTTGATAGGGAATACTCCGGTCGGGTTAAGGATGGTATATTTGCTCATTTCTTCATTGGAGTCAAAGCCCACTCCCTCTATGATGCTCTTCTCGCGCGTGATATGTATAGAGGTGTCGGAATAGACACGATGGCTCTTCTGGTCCCATTTCATTTCCGGCGTATCGAACTGTTCCCCTTTGCGATTAAGGGCGTGCACATTACCCCTTAGTGTCCATTGTTGCGCATTCTCGTCATAATAGGCATAATCGGCTTTGAGGGATGCCTGCACTTTGAGTTCAATATCGAACTGCTCGAGATAGATACCTTGCGGAAACTCCTGATAGGGCGGTTCCGTTTTGTCATAAACGCACCATTGAGGAGCTTCGATGCGATAGCGCGTGATACCGGAGTCAGAGATAAGCGTACTGACACTATCGGTCAGCAGAACTGCAACCTGCTCACGCGGAACGGCTACTCCACTCTGCTTGACGCCCTTACCGCCGCAGGAAGAGAAAAACATAGCGAGCACCACAGGGATGCTCGCTATGAAGATTGTATTAGCGGATGTTCGTTGTTTCACCTATCCAACCTCCTACATAGTAGGTGCTACCCGAGAACTCGTTCGGCAAATCGAAACGCTCCTCTTTGGTCGGAAAATAACGGCTGTACGAGCTGATGAACTCAGAAGCCTGTGCTTCCACAGACGGGTCGATTTGTTTTGCTTTTACGAACTTATCTACAGCAGCCCAATAAACGGTCTTGTTGAGGATACGTCCTTTAGCGTCCTGCGGATACAACTGGGTAGCCGCATAGCACATACCGATGATGATATAGCAACGACCCTGACCTTTGTTCAGCCCCAGACCTTGCAGCGTAGCGATTGAAGCCAGCGCGTATTTACGAGCCTCTGAGTATTTCTTGAGGTTGTTGTAGCAATAGAAAGCAGCATTGTACTGATAATCAGCCACATCCTCGAGTTCATCCTCAATCATAGCAAGCTTGATAGCCTGGTCGTAATACTCAACAGCCTGCTCGTAGTCGCCTTTCTTGGCTGCCATCGAAGCACATCCGGCTGCGGACTCATCGGTCGGCTGGAGTTTATGTGCTGCCTCGCAAGCTGCGAAATATACATCACTCTCGGTGCAACGAACACGTTTATAGAGTTTTGCTATCTTCTGCAGCATATCGAGGTTGCCGATATTCTCCTTCACTACAGCAGCATAGATCTCATCCAACTTCGAGCAATCAGCCGCTCCGGAGATAGCGAAGATATTATCTACATAATCTTTCTGCTTGCCGGCTGCTTCCGCAAATTTGTTCGTCGGGTCTGCTGCTTGCTCAGCCAGAGCCGAGCTAGCCAACTCGTAATCGGAAATCAGTTGCTCAGCCTTGCCGTTCGGGTCCTGTTTGTAGAGCGCATAAGAAACGTCCACCAGCTTAACAAGCACCATCACTTTGCTTTTCGAGCCCATTCCTTCTACCGACTGACGCAAGCACTCACGAGCCTCTGCATATTTGGCCTCACCATAGAAATCGACGTAAGCCATACCCTTTTCACCCAAGATATAGTCTTTCGGGTACTTCGGGTCGTTTCCGAAGAAGCGGATACGCTTGTCTTGCATTTCGATAGCGAGTTTAGCCAAACGCTCTTTCTCTGCGGGGTCGGAAGTAGCCTGATAGAGCGCCTCCACGATCTTCGTACCATCGGAATAGATGGATTTGTTTGCATTCGGGCAAGTGGTGTACACTTCGTACCAAGGACCATAGGCGTCGGCAAACATCTTGTTCTTAACGGACTCATGGAAGAGCGATACATTCATCACACACTCCTCTGTGATGACGGGATCTTCCTCAACTACAGCAACCTCTTTAGCCGGCTCAGCAGCAGCCGCGGGTTTCTGCTTCTTTGCTGCGCAAGACAGAGCCGGAACAGCAACTGCCAACGCGATTACAAGGATACTCTTTTTCATAATGTTTCTATTTTTTAGTTAATAAATCTTCTGTTTTCTTCTCCATTTAGCAATAATCGTGCCAAACTATAATTTGCGTTTGAAGAACCAGCTCTCCGCGATGGAAGCACCAATGGTGAAACGGAGCGAGTTGTCCTCCAATCCGGCACGACTGCCACGATGGGTATATTCGAAGGTAGTGTTGATGACCGTTCCGATGGTCCACAGCGGGAATCCGATACCTACAGAAGCTGATATACGCTTGGCTCCTATCGTTGCGAGGTACTCATCCTGCACGCTGATACCGGCCCGCCAAATCATTCGCTCCGCGTACTTACGTCCCATTGGATTATGGCGATACTCCACACCTCCGGCAAAACGACTGCGGTCCTTCAGTCCGCTTACCGAGCCCGGCGCACCATTATAAAGCGCCGATGCCATATACTGATGCTCGTAATCGAAAGCGACCGTCAATCGGTTGTCCCAAGTATAGCTTGCTCCGACGCCCCAAACCATCGGCAGTTGCCATCCATCGACGAAGATAGGAATGGAGTCGTCCGACTGCGTTTCGATGACGATGAGTTCGCTATGCAGTTTCATTTTATTCTCAAAGATGGCACCTACGTTGAAGGCATGCTTGTCGAAGGTATGGAAGAACTGTGCGCCGGCACGGAAACGTACGTTGCTGACGCTTAACATCTCGTCCTGCACAGTAGTCTGCAAGCCCGATTCGGTAAAGGAGACCATACGCATTCGGTTGAGGTCTCCCCACATATAATAGACATTTGCGCCGAGGGCAAACCAGTTGCAGATATTGAAACTCAAACCGCCATATACCTGACTGATGTTTCCGTCTCCCTCATAATCCATTTTATAGTGATAACCGGGGATGGAGTCCTCCAGCGTAATCTCGTAACCTACGGAGCTATAAGGCAGCAAGCCGACCGACATGGCAATCCAGCGCTTATAGAGCGGGAACTGCATGGTCACGTACTCGAGGTTACCGTTCGCTTTGTTCTTCTTGCCTCCGGCATCGCGGTAATGGCTCCATGATACGCTCGCAGCCACATCGAACATGAATGTGAGCGAGTCCATCGAAGTATAGGATGCCGGTTGAGAAGGATTGATGGCTTTGTTATTGCGCATACCGAAACCTACTCCGCCCATGCCGCGGAAACCGGTCGGCACATTCTCATTCATATCTCCGTAAGCATAACGCGAATACGGCGAACTGGTCATGTTCTGCGCCGATAAAGGCGAGAGGCAAACGGCGAAAGGCGAAAGGAGCACCATCCACAACGCTATTAATCTATGTAATTTGACTATTTTCAATTTGTATCTTCTATTTGTTGTAACAAAGAATTGTATTCAGTCCTATGAGCACAAGATGCTTCTCGTATCTTATCTCGCGTTTCTCCGTGCGCGATTTGCGCACGTTATTGAGGATATAAGGAGCATTTCCTCCGGTAAGGAAAGTGCAGTAGTGCGCCATCTTCTCCTGCAGGGTACGCATATATCCTTTTACTTCGTATGCGACGCCGCGAACTACCCCTGCAGCAATCGCGTCACGTGTATTCGCGCCAAAAAGCGGTATTAATTCATTCTCGTCCACCTCCACCTGAGGCAGTTTTTTCGTCATCCGTTGAAGGATAGTGAATCGCATCTTGAGGCCCGGAGCGATGTTACCACCGAGGTATTCACCTTTCTCCGACACGAAATCGTACGTAATCGCCGAACCGGCATCGATAATCAGCAAGTTCTCGTCCGGGCACAAGCTCTTAGCTCCTACAGCCGCTGCGAGACGGTCTTGTCCGAGTGTCTGCGGCGTATCGTATCGATTGACAATCGGCACAGGTGTGTTATGGTCAAAGAGCACAAAATGCGTTGAACGGCGATGAAGCGTATTCACCACGGCTGCCTCGATATCCACTACCGACGAGATAATCGAATCGGAGATATCATACAAATCAAAGAGACGCTCGACTTCGGCAGAAGAGAACTGCTTGTAGATAAAGTGGTTGATAATCTTCCCTTCATCCGTCATAAGCGCCACTTTAGTGCGGCTGTTTCCCTGGTCAATACACAAATTCATTTACCATGTACCATTTAGACCATATTCGTATAAAGGAAGCGCTTGATAGACTTCTTCGGCGTCTTCTCGAACTCATGCGGATAGAGCTTGACAATCGATATCTGCTCATACGCCGCCAACTCGGAGTTGACCTGTTTGCGTGCGTCCTCCATCTGCTCCTCGAGTTGTTCGCGGGACAGACCGTCGGCATCCACTTCGTTGTAGTCGGGACAGATGAGCGCCACGAGACGCGTATCCTCCTGCTGCAGCACAAGCGACTCCAGCACATAAGGCATGTTGTTGATTTTTGCCTCAATCTCCTCGGGGTAGATATTCTGTCCGGAAGGACCAAGAAGCATGGTCTTACAGCGTCCTTTGATATAGATGAATCCGTCTTCGTCAATCAGTCCGAGGTCGCCCGTACGCAGCCAACCGTCTTTGGTGAAACTGTCTTTGGTAGCCTGCGGATTCTTGTAATAACCGGTCATAGTGTTCTCTCCACGAACGACCAGTTCACCTATTCCTTCCTCGTTCGGGTCAAGGATTTTCGCCTCCATGATACCCGGCAGCGGTTTGCCGCACGAATAAAGTTTCGAACCCTCATCGTACGGGGTGAAGCTGATAAGAGGCGCACACTCGGTCATACCGTAACCTACCGACATCGGGAATTTGATACGATAGAGGAATGCTTCCACCTCGGGATTCAACGGAGCGCCACCGATAATCATCTGGCGGAATTCGCCGCCGAACGCCTGAACGAGCTGTTCGCGAATCTTCGAGCATACCACTTCGTCGAGGAACGGCACTTTGAGCACCCAGCTTACAGGCGGTTTCTGAATCTGCGGCACAATCATCTTCTTGTAAATCTTCTCGAGGATGAGCGGCACAGAGAGAATAGTGGTTGGTTTGATTTCGGCAAAGGCATTGAGAAGAATCTTCGGCGACGGCGTACGTCCGATGAGGTGCGTATGACCGCCGGCAGCCAGACAAGCCAAGAAATCAAAGGCACATCCGTACGCGTGCGCAAGCGGAAGGAAGGTCACGTGACGGCAACCCGGGTACACGAGCTTGACCTCAAACGCATAGCGGATGTTGCCCGCCAGACCGTTGAGAGGCATAATAACGCCCTTGCTGAAACCGGTGGTTCCGCTCGTATAGTTAATCGAACCTATCTCTTCGTTGCTACGCTCGTCGTAATGAATGTCGTCCGCATGGAATCCGTTTGGATATTTCGCTTTGAACTTCTCCGCTATGGCTTCGTAGTTGATTTTCTTCGGATTCAACGCGAGCGTGATAGGATGCCAGTCGTTCAGGCTGATAGTAGCCAACACCTTCGGAATCTGGTCCAGTTCAATACCCTCCCAGTTGATATCGCTGATAAACAGCAGTTTAGAGCCCGAATGGTTGATGATATGAATGGCATCGTTGGCCTTGAAATCCTGGAGGATAGGAACAATAATAGCACCATAGGTGATTGTAGCCAGAAAGACTGCCACCCAGTTGCTGTTGTTCTTTCCCATCACAGCCACTTTGTCGTTTTTCTTCAAACCGCACTCCTTAAACAAAATATGCAGTTTCTCAATGTTCATCGCCAATTGACCATAGGTCAAGGTAACATTAGTACCGTAATCCGAGACAGCAGGCAGGTCCCAGTTGTTACGGAACGAGCGCTCGAAATACTTGACGAAATTATACTGTTCTTCTTGCATCATAAGGCTATTATTTTTGTACGGATACTCTCGGAGCATTCGCGACATAGATACTATCTACTATGTATTGGCTGTTGCCACGCCACGGAAGAGTACCCAGGTAACGCTTCCAATGCAACTTGACGCCGGTATTCGAACCTTCGTCTATCTGCTTGGCTACACTCTCGCTTACTACCGAGAACTTAAACTCGTTCGACTGAATCGAGCCTTGTACTTTGGTGTTCTTCAGACCGGTTTGAATCATCTTGCCTTCATAGGTCTTGAAGATAAACCCTTCTTTCTGGAAATAATTGATATCTCCTTCATTCACTCCCTCGCTATACACGAAGCAGAACTTGAAAAAAATGAACGCCGCGAGAGCCAGAACGGCTATACCCGACACCCATGAAATCACTTTTCCTCCTGTACTCATATTATATTTAATTTTTGTCGTATTTAAGGTGTATTTTGATGTCCATACACAATTCGGCTGCAAAGTTACAACTTTTTTTGCAAATATGCAAATAAAATCAAAGATTTTTTTGATAAAGGCGAAAGGAATGTGCGAAGGAATGTATGAGTACTGCGAGGATAGAAGACGATTATCGATAGATTTCAAAATCACGGGATATATACTACGTATATATAGGGTAAGGAGGGATACGGTATTAGTCTTACTTTACCCTTACTTGACTCAACGATTAGTCTTGATATAGACTTATTTTATTAAATTGGGATAGAATCGGAGGGAAAGATGCCTTGGGAGCGGAGGGTTTGGCCGTTGGAACGGAGAACGAGTGTTCGGTCCTCGCAGGGATCGAAGACCATTAGCAGAATATAACACGCTTCCGGATGAGACGAATCAGGCACAAAGACCGAGAAATGGTCTGGTTCGAAATCCGTTGTGCTGTCCGTGAAAAGCACAGTTCCTTCGGCATCGATGATAGCGATGTTATGGAGCAGCTCCAACCCACCCTGACGAAGGGTGTCAGCCTCCAGACGAAAAGCGGGCGTTTGTTGCTGTACCGACCGCGAGCACGAGGTACACCAAACCAACAGAGCCAAGAGAGGAAGGGCACGTTTCATAGTGATTTTTGTATTTTGCGGCAAAATTACGAATATTTTTTCATTTATGCAAATAAATGTACTAATTTTCAAGAAAATCACGCGGAAACTTGCATATATGCAAAATTTGTTGTACCTTTGCACGATTTTTTGTAATTGTAAATCGTAAATAGGAAATCGTCAAACGTAAATATCTTTATGGAGTCAAAGTACAATCCTACAGACATTGAAGCACGCTGGTATCAATACTGGCTGGACAACAAGTTATTTCATAGCGAGCCGGACAGCCGCGAACCCTACACTATCGTTATTCCGCCACCCAACGTAACGGGTGTGCTGCACATGGGGCATGTGCTGAACGAGACGATTCAGGATATCCTCGTTCGCCGTGCGCGTCTGGAAGGCAAGAACGCCTGCTGGGTGCCCGGTACCGACCATGCTTCGATTGCGACCGAGGCAAAGGTAATCAAGCGCCTCAAAGAGCAAGGAATCAACAAATCCGACCTCACGCGCGAACAATTCTTAAAACACGCGTGGGACTGGACAGACGAGCACGGAGGTATCATCCTCAAACAGCTGCGCAAGCTCGGTTGCTCGTGCGACTGGGACAGGACAGCCTTCACGATGGATGAGACACGCTCCAAAGCGGTCATTCATGTGTTCTGCGACCTCTATAAGAAAGGCCTCATCTACCGCGGTCTGCGTATGGTGAACTGGGACCCGGAGCGTCAGACAGCCCTGTCCGACGAGGAGGTAATCTATCACGACGAGCATAACAAATTCTATTACCTTCGCTACGAAGTAGCCGAAGAGCCCGGCAAATACGCCATCGTGGCTACCACTCGTCCGGAGACCATCTTCGGCGATATAGCCGTTTGTATCAACCCTAAAGAAGAGAAGAACCAGTGGCTCAAAGGTAAGCATGTCATCGTGCCGGGTGTTGGTCGTGTTATTCCGATTATCGAGGACCGCTACGTGGAAATCGGTTTCGGTACCGGTTGCCTCAAAGTGACGCCGGCGCACGACGTGAACGACTACGCGCTGGGGCAGAAATATAACCTCAAAACCATCGACATCTTCACGCCGGATGCCCATCTGAACATGGATGCCGTGGAAGAAGAGTTGCAGCCTAACGTCCGTAAATATCACGGCATGGACCGCTTCGATTGCCGCAAACAGATTGTGGAAGACCTGCAGGCACTCGGTCTGGTGGAGAAAATCGAGGATTACGACAACAAAGTGGGCTATTCTGAGCGTACGAACGTACCTATCGAGCCGCGCTTGAGTCTCCAGTGGTTCGTGAAGATGAAGCACTTCGCAGACATCGCTCTGCCGCCTGTGATGAACGACGACATCGTTTTCTATCCCGCTAAATACAAGAACACTTACCGCAACTGGCTGGAGAACATCAAAGACTGGTGTATCAGCCGTCAGCTCTGGTGGGGACACCGTATTCCTGCCTATTACGATGCCGATTTGCTGGCACAAACCGGTCTAGAGAACTATCCTGACGACAAAATCATCGTATCGGAGACCAAGCCGGAAGGCAATTATGTACAAGACGAAGGCGCGCTGGATACATGGTTTAGTTCGTGGCTCTGGCCGATTAGTCTGTTTGACGGAATTGAGAAACCCGACAACAAAGAAATCAACTATTACTACCCCACCGCAGACCTGGTAACGGGACCGGACATCATCTTCTTCTGGGTAGCACGTATGATCATGGCGGGCTATGAATATGTAGGCAAGATGCCGTTCAAACACGTCTATTTCACCGGTATCGTGCGTGACAAACTCGGTCGTAAGATGTCCAAATCGCTGGGTAACAGTCCTGACCCGCTGGACCTCATCGAGCGTTTCGGCGCCGACGGCGTGCGTATGGGTATTCTGCTCTCTGCACCGGCAGGAAACGACATCCTCTATGATGATTCTCTCTGCGAGCAGGGACGTAATTTCTGCAACAAGATTTGGAACTGTTTCCGCATGATAAAAGGTCTGGAAGTAGCCGACATCGCTCAACCTGAGACTTCGGCGTACGCCGTCAAATGGTTCGATGCTCAGTTGGCACAGACCGAGGCGGAGATAGCAGACCTGTTCAGCAAATACCGTCTGAGCGAGGCACTCATGGAGATATACAAACTCTACTGCGACGAGTTCAGCGGATGGTACTTAGAGATGATCAAGCCGGCTTACCAACAACCGATTGACAAGACGACCTACGAAGCTACGCTCGCGTTCTTCGACCGACTGCTACGCGTGCTCCACCCCTTCATGCCGTTCATCACAGAGGAACTCTGGCACGGCTTAGAGCCAAACAAGACAGGCTGCGAAGCTCCTTCTATCATGTGTACTCGTCTGGAACCGACCGGCACAATCAATACCGCACTCCTCGCCGAAGTGGAGACCTTGAAAGAAATCATTACCAATATCCGTGCGGTACGCGCCAGCAAGAATATCCCGCAGAAGGAGAAACTAACGCTTATCTCTCCTGTGGAACTCAACGCACTCGTGGGTAAACTGGCGAATATCGAAGTAGCTGTCAACGGAGAAGTATCCGGCAATGCAGCGAAGTTCATCGTCGGCACAACCGAGTTTGCTATTCCGATGGACGCGTTCATCAACGTGGATGAGGAACTGAAGAAACTGGAAGCAGACCTTGCTCACCAGCAAGGATTCCTCCGCGGCGTTATGGCGAAACTGAGCAACAAGCGCTTCGTGCAGAACGCCAAGCCGGAGATTGTGGAACTCGAGCAGAAAAAGAAAGCGGACGCAGAGGCCCGTATCGCCGCGCTCGAAGAAGCCATCAAAGCGCTGAAGGGTTAAGCACAAACCTTCCGAACATAACAAAAAAATATGGAGCCACGCGGCTCCATATTTTTGTTTAGAAGAGGTATCCCATTTTCACGTAGAAGTTAGCTAACTTCTGATTGTCCTGCCGGTTGATAGGCATTCCCCAGTCGGCGGAGAGAACGAAGTTCTCATTCATACCGATCTTGAGTCCGATACCTGCCGTCATGTGCGGCATATAGATGTCTTTCGGGTCCGATGTGAAATAATCCTCAAACGTCTCATCTGCATCGTGGTTGGCGTCAAAACTCTCACGAAGCGTCTGATAGAGACCGTGGGTATGACGCGCTACAAGGTCGTCCAGTTTGTACGGCTGTGTGATTACACCCAAATCGAAGAAGGGATTGAGGCCCACGAAGAAATGCTGACGACCGATATCGAAATTGACGATACGGAACCGGAACTCGATGTTTGCAAACGCAAAGCCGTCAGCCAGAATACGGTTCGCCATCATACCGCGGACCGAGTTACCGCCGCCTAATCCTTCGTAATACACACGCTGGATGAAGAGCGCATTGAGATAGTTGTTCATATAGAAGGGCGAGCGTCCGGCGATATTGTTCTGAATACCGAGACGATAGGCAAAGGTAATTCGGTTGATGCCATTCTTATCCACAAAACACGGCACATAGTGACGGAATGTGAAGTTGAGCTGTAGATGGTTATAGCCTGCAGCAGCCTGCTGTCCGTACGCCGCATTGAAGGCCGCCGAATAGGTGAAAAACAAGTCGGTATAGATACCTTTGTTCGGTCCCTGCCGCTTGTCACGCGTGTCGTAAGTAATACCGCCACGTAGATATGGATGCCATCCGCCTTTCATCTCATCCGCGCCTATCAAGCCCCATGTCTTGTATTTGTCATACAGCAGTTGTTCGCCGGGATTAAGTGCTTTCTGCTCATAGTTCTCTTTGGCGGGATCGAACTCATTCTTGCCGTTGAGCATCTTGATATCGCAGTCGTCAATCAGATACCCCAGTACACCCAGACCGGCGTTCCATTTGAGGTCTTTGTAAATCGTTCCCTCGATATCTCCGGCCACACGGATGAGGTCGCGTTTGTACTTATAGAACACACGCGTACGGTAGTCCTCATACTCAGGATGGTCAACGATGTATTGCGGGTCCTTGGCCAGTTTGTTGGACCAATTATGCCAGTTATAGTTATAGCGGGACTGATAACCGTTAAAGCCGTAGAAATCGCACATAGCGTCCGGCAGATAGGTAGCATCCAGCGTCAAGCGATAACCCGGAATGAGATATTTCGAGTCATAGTTGAAACGGAAAATACCATGGTGTTTGGTGGTATAAGCCGCCTCCAGATAGAGCGAATGGATATATTCCGGATATTGCGAACCGTCGCCGTAGTAATAAACATTGGTCAGCACACCTCCCTGGAAGCCATAGTCCGCATCGTAGGCGATAGAAGGCAGAATACCGAAGTTCCAGCCGGTCTTAATCTTACGACCAAGCGAGTCCACTTCCTGCGGTTTGGGTTGCTTCTTGGCCGATAAAGACAAAGGACAAAGGACGAAGAATAAAAGACAAAATATAATATACTTTCTCATAATGGTTTTTTCTAAAGTTTAAGGTAAAACAAACGCGATAGCCACGCCGAGGTACGTACCGATGGCGTAACCGACCAGACCGATAACAATACCGGAGATGAGCACTTTCTTGTTTTTCATTGCTCCCACTACCGGCGGCACGAAAGGCGGCGAACAGAGTAGCGCTATCTGGCTGACGCAGAACAAATCGCCGCTTACCTTCATAATACGGCAGAGCAACAAATGGAGACTCGCAGCCACAATCATCACCCATGCCACGAACAGACCTATCATCATCGAACCACCGTTCACACTATGGATATCAAACAGCGAAGCGACGATGACCGAGAAAATGAGGATAAAGAACATACCGAGTTCGAACGTCTTCGGCAGTTCACGCACTTTCTTGAAGAACGAAGCGATGATGGAAAGCGTGGTAATGGTCAGAATAACGACCAACTCATTGAGCGTACCGGTGATGAGAAGCGCCAAACCGGCTCCGACAGCCAGGAACAGCACACTCAATCCCAGTCCGGCAAACATACCGCCTACATTCTTGCGGTCAAACATACCGCGGTAGTTCTCAATATCTTTGGACTCCACCTCTTCGTCCGTACGGCCTCTGCGCGTCACGTCCGCGTACGGCAAAAGCTTACGGAACACCTTGTAACCACCGCCGATGATGAAGAATATATACGGCGTGGTCAACACCATCTCAAACGCCAGCACAATCGCCATAACCGTCTTATCGACGCCTAAGGACGCACCCAGGGCATTGAAGTTCATCGTTCCGCCCGTATAGATACCCGTCATCATCGCAGCCACTTTGTTAAACTCCGGCACATCGGGGGTGCGGAAGATGAAATAACCGCTGACGACAGCCGTCAATACCGCCGCAATTCCGCCTACGAGCGACCAAATGGTCTTCGGCAGAGCCTTTGTCCATAACTTAAAATCGCAATTAAACAGCATCAACGGAATAGCCAGCGGAACAGCCACCGACATAATCGTTGATTGCAGTTTGCCGAACGTCAGCGCAGCCGCTGTGCCCGGTTCAAAATGCACAAAGCCCGTCAGGGCGAAAATAATTCCCACGGCATATGCAGCAACCACAGTCCCGATTTTCTGCATCCACGTCCAGCGCTTGAAGCACTCGATAATCAGCACAGGGACCAGCACATACAATGCCAACACAATGTAAACTCTACTCATCACTTTTGATTTTTAAATATTCTCAACTGATACATATATTCTTGCAAGAACATCCAGAATGGCAGGGTGATAAAGAACCCAAGCGGTATGATAACCAGCTGCCAAACGAACTGAACGGAGTTATGGAACGCCGCGTCTTTCACTTTCCATCGAATCAGCAGCCACATCGCCCACAGCGGAACCGTGAGTGCTGCACTGACAAGGAACAGCG
Organism: uncultured Bacteroidales bacterium; assembly: GCA_902778935.1. GTDB lineage: Bacteria > Bacteroidota > Bacteroidia > Bacteroidales > Paludibacteraceae > Colicola. The sequence goes on along the minus strand of CACYZT010000013.1, from coordinate 29,515 downwards.
GCGAAAGGAGCACGAGAATGACAAGCAGCAACCAACGGGGTATGCGGTGGTTCTTGAACTTATCAAACGGCGCAGGCGGGTTAGCCTGCAGTTTAGCGATATTCTCTTCGTAGTGCTCGTCGTCCGGTACCCAGAGTATCTGTTCGCGCATTCGTTGCGTCAACTCTTCTTTGAGTTCAACAATCATCTGCGGACGGGATAAATCTGCATGCTCGCGCACAAACTGCGTGACGTTAATCGGTTTACCGATATTCACCGTCAGGCTATTCCACAGATGATAGAAATCGCCGTACTCCAGTCCAACGGGGACGATATAAACGGGCTTCTCAGCGCCGAACTCATCGTTTGCGCGCAGCGCTATACGGAATATTCCTTTACCAAGCGGAAGTAAGGAATGCATCGGCCGATGGCGTCCTTCCGGCAGGATACAAAACGGTACGCCGTCATGCAACGTAGCGACCGCTTTATCCATCGTCTCGTCGTTGTGCCGCACTTCATCCAGTCCGTCTCTTTCGCGGCGAATAGGCATAATCTTCAGCCAGTTTAGAATCTTCGCTCGCTTCTTGTCCTTAAAAATATCTGCACGGGCGACGAACACTTTCCTGCTTCGGTCAATGCCCAAAATCGCCATCGCATCGCACAAACAGTTGGTATGATTAGGCGCAAAAATGACCGCTCCATCGGTCGGGATATTCTCCTTGCCTAAGTAATGGCAACTTCGATACGAGCGGCGGAACATCCAATCGACGTACGGTCGTAGGAAGGTGTACAACTTGTCTTTGTCTTGAATCTCACTCATTTCTCTTTCCCTTCTATCCATGCAGCGGACGATGGTGCTCAAACTGCCATCGTTTATGCTGTATATTCATTTCGTTTTTCGTTTGAGGCGTACAAAATGTATCCACAAAGCGCTCCCAGATATAGTTGACCGCCAGACTTGAAGGATGAACAAGGTCATCCGCATAGAATCGGTAGTCGCGCAATTCGTCTAACATGATTTCGAACGATGCGAAATAATCGGCTGTTAGACCGGCTTCGCCTGTCAGTTTTTCTACCGCTTGCAGCAAGGTTGCTTTGCTCAACTGGTTCTCGTGCAGACCATCCTTGATATGGCGGATAGGCGAAACGGTAAACACCCAATGCTTGTCGCTGTACCGTTCCAAGAGCGGTTTCCACGCCGCTACTATCTCTTCGGCGGTCAGACGTCTGCTGGTAAAATTCGTTTCCGGCAGTTTATGACAGTTACCCACTACCCTTTCGCCTTTCCATTCATATACCCACGATGTACCGAAGGTAACGATGACCACCGTCGCTTCGCGTAAAGCCTTCTGCATCGTCTCGATGGAGGCGCGTATCGCCTGCTCGGCTTCATCTTTGTCTGCACGCGAGAACGAACCGTGGTGCGCCATCGAATGCCATAAACCGTCGTGCTCTATCAGTTCCGGCATGTCGGTCATGGTCAACGCCTGTGCGATAGAGAGCGGATTATAGAGGGTGCCAAACGGATTGCAAGTAACGCGTAAGTTCCGTTGCACCATCTGTTCGCCTATCGAGTCCGCAAAACACGAACCTATCATGAGAATCGAGTCCTCATACCCTATCTTCCGGTTCGAAGGCGCAATATCAACTATCGTCTGCAGTTTCATCACTCAAAATGCATCACTTTAGCGGGACTAATTTTCGTTATTATCATCGACGGCAACAGTAGGATAAGCAAGGAAACCACCAATGTCAGCACATTGAGCAGCAACAACCATCCCCACGGAAACGCGATCGGCACATAACTGACGTAATATGTCGTGGCATCCAAGGGCACCAGATGGAACTTGTACTCGATGGCCGCCAGGATGAATCCTATCGCATTGCCATACAGCATACCTTTCCCTATCAGCAGCGCAGCCTGGCCCAGGAACACCCGCCGAACGAACCGATTGTCAGCGCCAAGCGCTTTCAGAGTGCCTATCAACTGAACGCCGTCCAATATCAGAATAATCAAACCGCTCACGATATTGAATCCCGCCACGAGAAGCATCAACACAATGATTACAATCACATTCATATCCAGCAAGTCGAGCCAGGCAAAGATAGCGGGATTTTGCTCCTTGAGCGTCTGCACATAATAGGCGTTGTAGCCGTTCTCGTCCAGTTTGTTAACCGTCGCGAAATAGACCGCATCCGCTGTTTCGTCAATATATCGAATGTCGTCCATAAGTATCTCTACGCCTGAGAAGGTGTTTATTTCCCAACCTTGCAAGCGCTTCGCATCTCGAAGTGTTGTTATAACAAACAAATCGTCGAATTGGCCAAAGCCGGTATCATAGATACCAGAGACGGTATATCGGCGTGCGCGGATGTCTGTTTCGTCCACGAAATAGCTATTGACGGCATCGCCCACTTGCAGGTCTAGTTCCTGCGCCACGGATTTGGAAATAACCACTTGGTTTGGTCCGTTCGGAATACCGCCATCGATGATATTCCGACCAAAGAAGCCCCAGTAATCGGTTCCTTTGAGTACGATGCCATGAAAAGCCGAATCGGTTTTCAGCATGCCGGGTTTGGTGATGAACGGCGCGGCTTTTGCTACATGTTCGAAAGATTGCAAACGCTGCAAGAGACTGTCGGGAACGAATATGGGCTGCAGGTCGTAGGTGTTATTATTATCGAAGGAGACAAGTTGAATATGTGCGCCAAAGCCCGCCACCTTCTCGGTAACCGTGTGCTTGAAGCCAACCACAATACAGATGGTTAAAATCATCACCATCACGCCAACAATGATACCCGCCAGAGCCACGCGAATGGCCGGACGCGAATGACGTTCTTCGCCCTCTTGCGAAAAATACAATCGCTTCGCTATTTTGAATTCATTCTTTGGCACGATTTTTGTTATAGTTTTGTATATGTTAAAAAAAATCTGTTCTATCTTATTGGTTGCCCTTATGGCGGGCAGTGTATCGGCTCAAGAGCCGGTTAGTCAATCTCGTCCTCAACGTACGCCCGAGGAGGAAGCGCTCAAACAGACGACGCGTCTGGTGCGCGAGTTGGAAATCAGCGACTCCGTTCGCATCGATACGATTTATCGTATGCACCTCAAGTACGCCCGTTTTCGTCAGAAAGGCTTGACGCGCGCAGAGAACATGCAGCGGATGCAGTCCATCTACGACGAACTCAAGCTGCTCCTCACGCCTGAGGAGTTCGAGCGGTTTATGAACCACCCTGCCGAGCAGCCCCGTCACCCACGTGGAGCCAATGTGATAGTGCCCAATAGACCGACACAGCCCATAGAGCGCCTATCAAAAGACCAACGATGATATCGCTCGGATAGTGTACACCGAGGTACATCCGGCTATAGCAATTCAACGCCACCCAAGCCATCAGGCAGACGGTGGCGATGTTGTTTTTATAAAGCAAGCTGAACAGCAGGGCGCAGGACATCGTGTTGGCAGCGTGGGAACTGCAGAAACTGTATAATCCGCCGGTATAACCGTTGACGACATGAATCATTCCTTCCAATGCCGGTTCGTGCGTCGGACGCAGGCGACAGACCAAAGGTTTGATAATCCCGCTGCATGTGAAATCGCTCAAACCCACAGCCACCGCAATCCCTGCGATGACCAGCAAAATAGGTTTCCAGTCTCGGTATTTACGAATCGTCAAGATGATGAGTACAACGAATAGCCACCACCATGTTGCGGTCTGACTGGCTGTCCACATCACCTCGTCCAACCAGTCCAGATGATGTCCGTTAATCCACAATAATATCTGCGTGTCTATATTCAAAAGATATTCATTAATCTTTATTCATTATTCTTTATTCATTATTCTTTATTCATTAATTAATACCGCCGTGTGACAAGCCACAACAGCGGCTGTCTCTGTCCGCAGACGGCTGTTACCCAAACTGACAGGCACGAAGCCTAAAGCCAGCGCATCCGCTATCTCCTGCTCGCTGAAGTCACCCTCCGGACCGATTAACACCAATACATCCCTGCCCTTCTCTATCTCGTTCTTGAGCACGCGTTTGTCTTCTTTGTAGCAATGCGCTATGAAGTTCTGCTGGCCCGGGTGTTGACCTTGGCGTTGGATAAACTCATCGTACGGTGTGAGCTCGTGCAAGACGGGCAAGTACGGCGTAAGGCTCTGTTTGGCGGCAGAGAGAATGATTTTCTCCAGTCGGTCCGTACGGAGTTGTTTGCGCTCCGAGAAACGGCACAACAGCGGCGTAATCTCGTCCACTCCTATCTCCACACATTTCTCGATTGCCCACTCCAACCGTTCGATATTCTTGGTCGGAGCGACCGCTATATGCAGATGAAAAGCATGGTGCTTCTCCTGCTTCTCACGCGAGAGAATCTCAAAATCGCAATGTTTCGGATGCGGATTCGTGATACGCGCCGTGTAGGTCGTACCGCGACCGTCCGTAATGAGAATCTCATCGCCGGTCGTATATCGCAACACACGCACGCAATGTCCGCTCTCTTCCTCCGAAAGCGTCTGCTCTTTCTCTATATCCGGACAATAAAACAAATACATTTATCTTAACATTTTAACGAATCGGAGCTACAACTCCGATTCCTTCAGCCGTTCAGCGTTCTCGGCTACCTGAAGTGCATCAATCACGCCTTGGATGTCGCCGTCCATGAAGGCGGCAAGGTTATAAACCGTATAACCGATACGATGGTCGGTGATACGTCCCTGCGGATAGTTATACGTACGAATCTTGGCGGACCGGTCGCCGGTCGAGACCATCGTCTTACGGCGCGCAGCGATGTCATCGATGTATTTCTGGTGCTCTTTGTCGTATATCTGCGTACGCAGACGGGAGAGCGCACGTTCTTTGTTTTTTGGCTGGTCGCGTGTCTCGGTACACTCAATGAGTATCTCTTGCACTTCGCCCGTGTTAGGGTTCTTCCAGTTATAGCGAAGGCGCACACCCGACTCCACTTTGTTGACGTTCTGTCCGCCTGCTCCGCCTGAACGGAAGGTCTCCCATTTGATTTCGCCTTCGTTGATATGCACCTCAAACTCATCCGCCTCAGGCAAAACGGCAACGGTTGCCGCGGAGGTATGAACACGTCCTTGTGTCTCCGTCACCGGCACTCGCTGCACACGGTGGACGCCGCTCTCATATTTGAGCGTACCATAGACGTTCGTACCCGTGACATTGAAAATAATCTCCTTGTATCCGCCGGCTGCTCCTTCGGTGAAGGACGAAATGGAGTATTTGAATCCTTTGAGCTCGAAATACTTGGTGTACATGCGGAATAGGTCTCCGGCAAAGATAGCCGCTTCGTCACCGCCCGTACCGCCACGAATCTCCATAACCACATTCTTGCTGTCTTCGGGGTCTTGCGGTAATAGTTGCAGCTTCAGTTCCTCTTCTAACTTCGGTATCTGTGGCTCCAGTTCATCTATCTCCGCTTTCGCCATCTCTTTCATCTCCGCGTCGGACTCGTTGTAGAACAGGTCCTTGGCGTCCTGCAGGTCGGTCACGGCTTTCTTATAGCGGTGTGCGCACTCGAGCACGCGCTCCAAATCATGATATTCGCGGTTCAGACGCACATATCGCGCCTGATCTGCTATCACCGAAGGGTCGGTAATAAGCAGACTCACCTCATGAAACTTCGCCTCCAGCCCGTCTATTTTATCGAGAATGTTCATTACCGTCTCTTCCCGCTCATCTGTTGCACTTTCTTCATCATCTTCGATGTCTGCTCGAATTGTTTGATGAAGCGGTTGAGCTCCACGATGGTCACGCCGGAGCCCTTAGCAATACGCGCTTTACGACTACCGTTGAGCAACGCAGGGTTCGAACGCTCGGCGGGTGTCATCGAGTTAATCATCGCCTCGATGGGCTTGAACGCATCGTCGCTCACTTCGACACCTTTGAGGGCTTTGTCCATGCCGGGAATCATACCCATCAGGTCCTTCATCGAACCCATCTTCTTGATTTGCGCAAGCTGACCGAGGAAGTCGTTGAAGTCAAACTGGTTATGGGCAATGCGTTTGCTGATACGGCGTGCCTCCGCCTCGTCGTACTGTTCCTGCGCGCGCTCCACAAGGCTGACCACGTCACCCATTCCGAGGATTCGGTCCGCCATACGAGCCGGATGGAACACGTCCAGCGCCTCCATTTTCTCACCCGTTCCGATGAACTTAATCGGCTTATCCACCACCGAGCGGATAGAGAGCGCTGCACCGCCGCGGGCATCGCCGTCTAACTTGGTAAGGATGACGCCGTCGAAATCGAGACGGTCGTTGAACTCTTTGGCTGTGTTAACAGCGTCCTGACCGGTCATGGCGTCCACCACGAACAGCGTCTCCGAGGGGTTGATGGCTTGTTTGATAGCGGATATCTCGTTCATCATCTGCTCATCGACAGCCAGACGACCGGCTGTATCGACGATGACCACGTCATACCCCATCCTACGCGCCTCTGCGATAGCCGCTTGCGCTTTCTTCACGGGGTTCGCTTCGTCCAGACCCAGATAGACGTTTGCCTTGATCTGCTCGCCGAGAACGCGTAACTGCTCGATGGCAGCCGGACGATACACATCGCAAGCTACGAGCATAACGCGCTTGTTCTTCTTCGTCTGCAGATAGTTAGCCAGCTTGGCGGCAAAAGTGGTCTTACCGCTACCCTGGAGACCGGACATCAGAATAACCGCAGGCTGCCCTTTGAGGTTCACTTCCTGCGCCTCGCCGCCCATCAGCTCTGCCAACTCGTCATGCGTGATTTTAATCATCAGCTGACCGGGACGTACAGCGTTTATCACGTTCTGTCCCAGCGCTTTCTCCTTCACGCGGTCGGTGAACTGTTTGGCGGTCTTGTAGTTCACATCCGCCTCAAGCAGCGCTTTGCGGATATCCTTCACGGTCTCCGCTATGTTGATCTCAGTAATACGGCCTTCACCCTTCAAAATCTTGAATGACCGTTCTAATCGTTCACTTAAATTATCGAACATATTACTCCAAATTTACAATTTGGGTACAAAGGTACAACAAATTTTGCACATATGCAAACTTTCGGGTATTTTTTCGCAAAAAATAGAATGTATTCTATTATTTTATGTACGAGGATGGCTTTGGATGCTTGCATACGAAAGACATCTTCGGGCATAAAATGAAGGTTTATCCTTTTGCGAAAAAATACCCTTTCACTTGCTTATGCTCCGCACAATGCGACCGTACCTTCGAAGGAAAAAAAGCCTTCTTTCCGCGTTCTCTCCAGCAGTGCCCAAAGGGTGCTCAAAGGATGATGAAAGGGTGCTCAAAGGTTGCTTATGCCTTTGTCACCCTTCTCATAACCTATTCTTCTGCCGCAAACTCCTTTACGACGCTTTATGTTCATCCGCCTTGCTTCTTACGGCTTCACCTCTTCTCCTCGCTTCAGCGCCTCGCTCACCTCATGTCGTACATAATCGCACAACCGCCCGTAAGCTGGCTTCCCCCATTTCTTAGCCCGATATAAAGTCTCATCGTATTTAGCTTGCCAAGCCGCACGACGTTCCGGATTATTCATAATAGCCTTACTCTCCGCTATGTAAGCGCAAAAATTCTTGGATGTTGGATGAGCCGCTCTTTTCTTCTTCTCTTTCTCACTCAACTCCGGCTTTAGACAAATAGCTGCTTCACGCCCGTTTCCCGGAATATGCCGCGCATAGTGTCTGCCATCGATGTGTCCTCTCACATCATCCACCAAACTTGTCCATTGTACTTTCATAGTTGTAATTATTCTGTGCCTTGATTTATGTGCTTCTTCTAAATTTTCTGCAAATTTACTACTTTTTTTTGATATATGCAAATTTTGTACTCCTGTTTTGTCAACATTTTATATTTTTTACTTGTTTTTTCGAACCCTTCGTCCATTAGCCCGGAATTGTATTCCGGTTATATCGCCCATTGTCCTGCTATACCATCGCCCTTCTCTTTCTTCCTTTCCGCGGGATTGAATCCCGCGATTTTTGTATGTTCATTCCCCGGCATTCAATGCCGATTGTATTTTGTCCATTGTCCGGCATACTATGCCTGTTTTTTCTTCGTTTTACAGGCGAATTTAATTCGCCGCTCCATAAAAAAACAAGCGGGCACTCCTTGAGCACCCACCTGCTTCCTTCATCATTCCATCATTAGGCAAGCTCTGCTTTAGCATGTACCAAAAACGCTTGAGTTTTAGGTAAAATTGGTACATGCTAATACATGAAAGTCTTAATAGTTTACAAACAGCTAATCTTCTTCTAGTTCAGCAATATATTCTCTTCTATCTTTAGAGAATAAATATATACGAAAATTTAATTCTCGCGCTTTGTGTTGGGAGCCATAGTATTCAATCATATACGTACCTCTCTTGGTATTCTTATATAACTTCCCATGTTTTCGCTTCTCAATAGCCTCTTCTGTTGCTGGCTTTACATACACCTCACCGATTTCTTCGATAAAGTTTATAAAATAACGACTCATAATAATTTAATTTTAAGATTAATATTTATAAATGGTCTTTCCATATAATTAATATTATATTTTTTCTCCACTTTACAATTAGGCAGGAGAGTTCGCCGTTATCAATAACATAGTTACCTCACTTTCTGTCCGGTGATGGTGTATGTGTGGGAATCATTGGTAAGAATATAAACACTGCCGTCTCGGATAAGTTTCTGCGTTGGGTTCGCCGAGTTGGTATAAATAGAAGGGGAAGAAGTAGGAGTATTGGCCTCATAGACCGCTTCTATTTCGATTGTGTTAAATGAGATGAATGACGCAACCGGTCTCCAACCGAGGAATGTAAATCCTGCTATTTCAGGAGCGGCAGGCACCTTCAGCACTATTTCGTTACTCAGGATTTCATCGCCTTCGTTGTCATTAAAATATATGGTAAAGTTGGTATTCTCCCCCAACTCATACTGGGCAGTAATAATCATGTCTTCAGTGACACTGCTGAAGTCTTTGTCCCAACCGATGAATGTATATCCTGCACGTGTAGGATTGGCTGGTGGTGTAGCGGCATCATCTTCTTCCACCTCTTCAGTAGACAAAAGAGTATTGTCCCAATCGAGGAATTGCACCATAAAAGATTGTTTTAAATCTTCTATATGAACGAAATCCTGCCATACATCGGCAGAATGGTACAGATTTACTGAATTTTTAAGAACATACAATGTGCAATTATACTTATTATCATCACTAAAAACACTAGATGTAATTGCTTGAGGGGTTGTTGCATAATTGGTAATAGTACTTAAACTGGTGCAACCATTAAAAGCCCAATCACCAATGCTGGTGACACTATTGGGAATCGTCACAGAGGTCAAACCGCTGCATTGATAGAAAGCATGATCTCCAATGCTGGTAACGCTATTGGGAATCGTTACTTCACCAATTACATCCACAAAGCAGGCGCGGAGTTCTGTTTTTGAATTATTATTATACACAAAATTGTCATCTATGTATCCATTGACAGCTTTTGCTCTCCATGGGGAACCGGTAGCAGTTCCAGAATAAACAATGTTCGGCACATTATCGAAAGCACCATAATAAATCGTTGTGACGCTATTAGGAATCACCACTGAATTCAAACGGTAGCAATTAGCGAAAGCAAACTCTCCAATGCTTTTAACACCATTACCAATGGTCACATCGGCCAAGTTAGTGCAAGTTCGGAAAGCATTTTTCCCAATGCTTGTGACGCTGTTGGGAATCGTTACTGAGGTCAAACTGCTGCAAGCCTGGAAAGTGTAACCTCCAATGCTGGTGACGCTATTACCAATAGTAAGATTGGCCAAACCGGAGCAAACCTGAAATGCACCACCTCCAATGCTGGTGACGCTATTGGGAATCGTCACAGAGGTCAAACCGCTGCATTGATAGAAAGCATCATTTTCGATGCTGGTGACACTATTGGGAATCGTCACTGAAGTCAAACCAGTACATTTATAGAAAGCCGCATTTCCAATGCTTGTGACGCTATATTCTTCGTCATTATAAGTCACAGTGGCAGGGATAACAATATCTCCTGTATATTCATTCGAATAAGAAGAATAGGAAGAACCTTGATACGTTACTGTGGCTGTTTTTGCACTGCTGTCAAAATTATACCAAATGCCATCGACTGAGGTGTCGGAGGCAAATAAAGTTCCAAAAACAGCCATAATGGCAACCAAGAGTGTGAAAATTTTGTGATTCATACTAATTCCCTAAAGTCCGTGTCGGGCGCAACTGTTAAATTTCGTTCGCTTCATTTGATTACTTGAGGTCCTAGACTTACCTTAACAATTCAAATTTACGCACGTAAAACTCACGCTGATACGTGAGCGTGCATAAACCGCGCTTGAATTGTTAATGATTCTTGTAAACTTGTCTAGGGTTTCAAGTAATCAAGCTTTTCGGCTTATTACGCTTTTCTTTGGCACTCGCTTGCGCCATGTATTATGCCCTTCTGTTTAACGTCGATAAGCGACGGCTCTCTTTTTTACGCTGCAGAGCTCAGCGGCTCGGATTTACGTCATGAGCAGGACGATGGGGTTATACGGCTATGCCGGTTCGCATCACATCATCATATAAGGGTGACGGACGGTCATCTGCCATTAAGACAGGTTCAATTAAGAAACTGACTTGGCGAGTATCTGACCATAAGTCGCGCGAAATCTCCATTTTACGGTCACCATAAGTAGGAACAATAACTGCAACATCAATATCGCTATCCGGATTAGCATAGCCCTTGCTATACGAGCCATACATCATCACTCTGGGTTCCTGCTCAAAGCGATGTGCTATAACCTGTTTGTACTTACGAACAAGGTTTATGGCTTCCTCATAATTTAAAGTTTTTCTTTTATCCATTGTTGCAGTTGTTTGGTATTATCAATTAAATCACGGCAGACTTTCGGGCTGAGTGCGCGTGCCAATTCTGCCTTATCTTCCGGATAGCGTGCTTCGATATTGTAGTTGGTAATGATTTCCAAAAATGTCTTTTGCTCTTCGTTCATCAGTTCATACAACCCGCAGCCGTCCGCCAGACGCATATGATTATGCACATAAGGCGGTATATCGTCGCGTTTAGACGACCAGTAAGCTTTAATGGTCTTTTCAATGACTTGGTGGCACATGAAAGCCACATACAACCACCTTTTCGTTTTGTACATAGCCTCGGCTGTTTCCAAATCGTAATCTGCTATATCCAGCCAATAAGCAACCTTTTCTTCTCTCGTCATCATAGCGATTTTGTATGTCTTTGCAACTTTTGGCTGCAAAGTTATAGTTTTTTTATGACATATGCAAGTTTTATGGCAGAAATTTACATATTTTATGCAAAATGCTACAAAAAAAGCAACCTTTCGGTTGCTAATGTACTCTCTTTTTTACGCTGCAGAGCTCAGCGTAACCCTAATTTAACGTCTCAGGCTGGGGACGGTATTACTATTTTGCCATCAGCTGGCGTTGTACGCTGCCAATGGTAGCACAATGGATGATGGGCATGCTACCTGCTGTGTGCTGGCGTGGAAGGAAACGACCTTTGGTAACAGCTGAGAGCATTTTCTCTACAAACGGTTCCAAATTGATAACATCCACATTCATATCGCTGTGGGTGAGGTTGTATAACTCATCCGCCGCAGAACGTGAGATTTGCTCCACACCGCTCATGTCCAAAAGATATTCATTCTCCGGACTCAAAGAAGCAGCCAAACGCTCCATCATCTGACGCGTATGTAATTCTGCGCCATATTGTTCTTGTATATTGATAATCTGTTTCATACTCAACTCATATAATCGTAAAGGTTAAAACTATCGGGCACTTGCGCAGGAATACGCGCCATAATCATTGTACCCTTGAAATCTATCTCCGGCGGCAAGGCGAGAATCTTGCGGTTGCTGGCTACTTGCAGCAACAAAGCATTTCCGGAAAGAGCAGCAAACTCACCGTGCAATCCATCTACCACCATTTTAATATTGGACGATATACCATATCCGCGATTCTCAGTGTCTGGCAGATTCTTTGTCGAATAACCGTTTTGCGCCAGATTAAGTGCCTCTGCATCACTATCGCCGAGTTTGTCTAGATGTTTCTGCGCCGCCACATAACTACCATAAATAGTAATTCCGAAATCTGCAATAAGTATTTCTATCGCCTTGGCTGCTTTGTTATACATCAAATACGCATAGCCCTTGTCTGCCTGTGCGTGTTGCTGAATATTGCATATCAGTTCGTCCAACAAATATGTCAGCGACATATTGAGCGATTTCAATACATCCGGACAATACGGCTGAAGGTGTTCTTTTAATTGTGCAATCACTCGCGCTGTTGACTCATCATTCAAGTCAAAAGAAATCACCCCAGGTGATGTTTGCCCGCGAAAAATAGAAATCATCGCATCCAAATAAGGGTATGCGGACTCCTTTTGATCGCTCTTGGTGACGCATTCAAAGAATGCCGACAGAGTGCTTTCTAAAGAGAATATGTCTATGCCGTTTCGCATGTCTTTGCAACTTTTGGCTGCAAAGTTATAGTTTTTTTATGACATATGCAAGTTTTATGGCAGAAATTTACAAATTTTATGCAAAACGGGCACAAAAAAAGCATCCGCGTAGCTTTTTACTCGAGAAAACTTCTTAAGAATAGGATTTGAGGCCTGCTTTTTCCTCTGTAATCCGGCCACCTCATCGCTACCGCTATCGCGGGTCTCGGCGGAGAGTACCGGCACGCCATTAGTGAAGCATTTGCACTCGGTTAAACGATAATTTGTTGAGTTTTCCGGTTCCTATTAGCTATGCGGACGCTGTTTTAATAGTTTTGGTGCCAACCGATAGTCACTACTACACGGTGGGTGTCATTGGCAAAATTAAAGGGCGCAGCGGTACTCTCATGGGCATAGAGATTAAATCGCTGCCAGCTGTATTGGTACGCCACCTGTGCGATGACATATGTTCCGCGATACCCGACAGCCACTGATGCGTACTGTTTCCATCGCTGGTTGAAGAAATACGTGTCTTGACGTTCAAAAGTCGGGTCTATCGGCACGAGACGATCGGTCTTGCGGAAAGCACTCTCGCACGCGTAACCGCCATTGATATACAATCCCATGACAGGTATCACTTCGAAACCCGCACGAAGCGTATGGATGTCATCCATATACTTCTGATGAGCATAATCATATTGTAAGGCTATCAAGGCGTAGGCGCCTATCTGGAAAGCCGTGGAGAGCGAGAGACGGAGAGGCTGATGGAAATCATTCACGCGGCCGTTATGCTCCACAGACGATGCCCGAACCGAGTCCGTAAGCGACGTAAAAGTGCCATCCGTACGGAGATGCAAGATACCCAAAGAAGGCGTCTGCAGGCTCAAACCCAGTCGTAACCAGCCCGTCGGACGATAGATAGCGCCGAAAGAGAATGTACAACTGGAACCGGTATAACGCAAATACGACTCATTGCGGTTATAGAGATGCTCAAAGTTATCGTTGACGATATCGAAATGCTCGTTGAATGTGGCGGACGAAGAGAAACGATAGGACTGGATATGGAATCCTGCGCCTACATACCACTGATGGGAGATACGCATCGCCCAGTCGAAATTAAACTCATTATTAAATCCCGACTCCCGCACACGCAAACTGTTGGTTTTGCTATACGGTTCATCGCAATAGAGCATACCAATATCGATGTTCTTGCCCGCCATCAGTGCACCCAGCGAAGCATCGTTCTTAGCCTCTCCAAGCAAGTCACGGTTGTAATTGTGTAGGCTATGATAGGAAAACATGAAATTATTGCGCTCAGCCGCCAGGACAAACGAGACTTCAGGCAAAATGAACATCCCTTTGGAACCACCCATCGTGACGAGCACCTCCATGCGACGATACAGTCCCAGTCCGGCAGGATTAACCCGAACCGCCGAAGGGTCTCCGCCGATAGCCGTCATCGCACCGCCAAAGCCCATGTAACGCGCTGTACCTGTGAGCGTTTGCTCACAAAGACGGGCATCGTCTTGTGCCTTTGCCAGACTAAAGACAAAGGACAAAAGACAAAGGACAAATATGTAACGATAGACTCTCATCTCTTAATACGGACGGTTATGGTAGTATCTTTTTGGCTGATAATCTCCATAGTCGGCGCAGCAGAACGCTGTTCCTGCGTAGCGGAAACGCTCTGATGGACAGGCACCGTTGTGGCCGTTTGCGCAGCCTGTTCCGCCTTCTTATCCGGCCATATATAGGCATCGTCCAGCGGCGGTAAAGAACCACAACTGACCAACCCAAGGGCCAAAAATACTATGGATAGTTTTTTTGTCATATTCAGCGTTCAAGAGTTCAAGAGTATAAGGGTTTTAGATCTTTCTGAAGCCAATGATTTCCCGTACTTCTTCGATGGTCTTTTCGGCACGTGCTGCTGCCTTCTCTGCGCCCTGTCGCATAATCTTGTCCAGTAACGCATCGTCGGACGAATACGCGAGAATACGCTCGCGAATAGGCGCAAGAAGTGTATTCGCATCCGCAGCCATCTGTTTTTTCATATCTCCGTAACGAATCTGCATATTGTTATACAGGTCGTTATAATAGTCCGCCGCTTCCTGTCCGCAGAGCAGTTCGCAGAGCAGGAAGAGGTTCTGAATAACCTCCGGTTTCTCTTGGTTGAGCTGAGTAGGTCCACTATCGGTCACAGCACGCATGATTTTCTTGGTTACCGTCTTTTCGTCATCGCAGAGATAGAGACAGTTACCTTCCGACTTACCCATCTTACCTGTTCCGTCGAGCCCGGGAACCTTAACCGCCTTGTCTGCAAAATGGAAGGAAGCCGGTTCCTTGAAATACTCGACATTATAAATGCGGTTGAAACGGCGTGCAAACAAACGCGCCATTTCCATATTTTGCTCCTGGTCTTTGCCCACCGGCACTTTGTCCGCCTTGTGCATGAGGATATCCGCCGCCATGAGGCAAGGATAAGTCAACAAACCGGCATTGACATTATCCGGCTGTTTGCGCACTTTCTCCTTGAACGACGTAACGCGCTCCAACTCACCCAGGTAGGCATTCATATTGAGATACAAATAGAGCTCAAGAACCTGTTTGACATCGCTCTGCACGTATATAGGCGCCTTCTCGGGGTCAATGCCGCAAGCCAGATACTCGCTCAAAATAGTCTTGACCGACTTGCGTATATTCTCCGGCGTAGGGTGCGTAGTGAGCGAATGCCAGTCGGCGATGAAGAACATGCAATCATACTCGTCCTGCATTTTGACGAAACTCTTCACCGCGCCAAAATAATTGCCGAGATGCAAATTGCCCGTCGGTCTTATACCGCTAATAACTCTCTCCATACTACACTTCAATCGGTAATTGACGATAAATCGGTTGCGCAAGACAGGTCAAGGTCGTTGTATCCGCTACACCAGGAATGGCCTGAATCTTCGTATTAAGCAAGGACAGAAGATGCTCGTTGTCATGCGCATACACCTTGATAAGGATTCCATACGCACCCAGCGTGTACTGAGCCTCCACTACTTCGGGGATTTGCTTGAGTGCGGTAATCACCTGATTGTACATCGATGCTTTCTCCATCGTGATACCAATATAGACGCAGAGCTGATAGCCCAGCATCTGCGGCAGTACATGATAACTGGAACCGGTGATAACACCGTTGTCAAACATCTTCTGCACACGCTGATGTACAGCCGCACGACTCACGCCACACTGGTCGGCCACCTCCTTGAACGGAGTGCGTGCACTTTTGGTAATAATCTTAAGAATCTTACGATCCAATTCGTCAATTTTTTCCATTATAATAGTAAAATGATTTAATTTGCATGCAAAATTACAACTTTTTTTGGATATGTGCAAATTTTTTTGTACTTTTGCAGCAAATTTAGTAACAAAATGACACTTGAAGAGTATATTTCCGAACATTCCACCCCGGAAAATGAGGTTTTAGCTGACATTAAGCGAGAGACGTACGTTCATGTCCTGAACCCGCACATGTTGAGCGGACATGTACAGGGACGCGTGCTGAGTATGCTAAGTTATATGATCAAGCCGAAACGCATCCTTGAACTCGGTACGTTCACCGGTTATAGCGCTTTGTGCCTGGCGGAAGGACTTGCCGAAGGAGGCAAACTGATTACTATTGAGCACAATGACGAGTTGGAAGAGACCATCCGCCGGAACCTGTCCCGTTCTCCCCTATCCGACCGCATGGAGCTCATTATAGGCGATGCCAAAGAGGTCTTACAGCGAAGCGGTCTGTCAGGCGAAGCCGGTCTTTGTTCTTTCAGCGAAGCGGTCTATGATTTAGTCTTCATCGATGCTGACAAGCGTGAATACTGCGCATACCTCGATTTGGTCTATCCTTTAGTGCCGGTAGGCGGTTTCATTCTCGCCGATAACACACTTTGGGACGGACATATCATCGACCCTGCGTATGACAAAGACAAACAGACGCTTGGCTTGCGGGCATTCAACGACAAACTAAAAGAGGACGACCGCTTTGAGCAAGTCATCCTCCCTTTGCGAGACGGATTAACAATAATCCGTAAAATCAAATAATTTTCAATTTCCCATTTCTACCGCCTCTTCCCAGGTGTAATCGCGTTCTTCTACAGTAGAAGGCACATACCCCATCTCTTGCTGTGCTTTCGCCTGCGGGAATGTGAAATAAGTGCAGGTACACTCGCATAGCAATTGGCCATCCGCGCCATAAAGTTCACCCACTACAATCGCCACATTCCTGCGCATTTCCTTCAGATATCCGCGCAACTTGATATAGTCCTGAAGCGTGGAGACAGGCTTATGGTAGCGCATCTCCATCTTCGCCGTCACGCCGGCTGTCTTTAGCAGATGGAACACTACCCATCCGCATACTTCATCGAGCAATACAGCCTGCACACCGCCGTGGAGAGTGTTTATCCACGACTGGTGGTTTTGGGTTGGACGCCAGATAGAGATGATTTCATTATTGTCTTCAAAGAAACGCATCCGTGTACCGATGGGATTGTCCGGACTACAACCGAAACAATTGTATCCCGGCGTATGCGTCCAAGGATTGATAATTCGTTTCATGATTGCTATATATACGGCGTTATTGCAGGCAGTTATCCAAGGCTGCTTTGAGCGCCTTTTTGTCCAAATGCTGACCGATGAACACCAGTTTCTGCATTCGATCCCCATAGTGTTCATCCCAGTCTTTGCGTAACTGGGCATCATCTGCCATCAATTGTTCCAACTCTTCTTTGGGCATAGTAGCGAACCACTCTCCCGCCTTGCGCAGGTTGAACTGGCGTCCCGCTTGCTCGAAGAGATAACACATGTCGTACTCCTCGGAGAAATAGCACATTCCCTTGCAGCGGATGACATTCTTCGGCCATTGGGTTGCCACGAACTCATCGAATCGACCTAACTCGAATGGCGCGCGCGCGTAATATATATAGGTGTCAATACCGAATTCCGCCAGGTGGTCATGCCCTTCGTGGTCGTGGTCATGATGGTGATGTTCATGTTCATGTTCATGTTCATGCTCATGTTCGTCCTCATCATCGTCATCGTCCTCATCGTGGTGGTGATGATGGCTCGCGTCCTCGACTTCCTGAATCCAAGTTGCCGACGTAGCCGTGCGGTCAAAATCAAACAAACCTGTATGAAGAATCTTATCGAAATCAACATCGCAGTAGTTGGTCTCGATAATCTCGGCGGTTGGCTGAATGGCGCGAATAATAGATTTAATACGCGCCAGCTCTTCTTCGCTCACTTCCGACGCCTTATTCAGCAATATAATATTGCAGAACTCGATTTGCTCCGTTACCAAGGCAGCAAGGTCTTCTTCCTTTGGTACATAGTGGCCTTGCCCGCTGATGGCAGACAGGTCATCGAGGAACTCGTCACGAAGACGCAACGCATCCACTACCGAGCAGATACAATCCAGCACAGGCAGACCGTCTTGGGCAAACTGCGGAACCATCTGCGCATAGCTGCATAAGGTCTGCGCAATCGGTGCCGGTTCGCAGATACCCGAAGCCTCGATGACGATATAGTCAAAGGCAGGCTTCTGGCTTTGACCTTGTCGCTGGCTTACTAAATCATGCAACTGGGCAAGGAGGTCCATCTTAAGCGAACAGCATATACAGCCGTTCTGAAGCGCCACAAGACTATCGTCATTCTGGCTCACTACTCCGCCCTGCTGGATAAGCGAAGCATCGATATTCACTTCGCCTATATCGTTCACAATCACCGCAAAACGAATCCCTTTGTTGTTCGTTAGGATACGGTTGAGAAGGGTTGTCTTGCCGCTTCCCAGATAGCCGGTCAGCAGCAAGACAGGTATTTTATTTAACGTAATTGGCATAATCTACATAATATTTATCAACTAACTCATGTTGGTTATAGCGCTCACAGGTCTGCAGGACGTAACTCAGGATAGCCGCCTCGCGATCCGTGGTGCTCTCTATCACCTCACGCTGACGACGATCGAGCGACTGAGCAAAACGCAGATACTCTACGCTATTCTGCGCCACAGCATCCATGATTGCCACGCCTTTCTCATCCTCGCCGAGCATGAAATACATAGCCGCCATCGAAGCGGAAGTGTAGTCGTAAGGCACGTTATAGCCTGGCAACATCTCTTCTGAGTAATCGAGTACTTCGAGCGCTTTGTCACGTTGGTTCTCGCGAATCAACTGTTCTGCCAGTTGGGCGAACATCATTCGGTGCGTGCGGCACATACGCATCAGATTCTCGTCGATATAGATGCCCGGGATATTCATGTTGCCATAAGCGAACTTATGCATCATGTTATCGTACATCTTCTCGCTGTTAACGCGCGGTTGTCCGTCACGGCTGCGTTCCGGCGTGATACGATAAGCCAAGCCCGTCAACTCCATCCACGGCTCCAAACCGAGGTAGTAGTCATTACCCACGGTGGCACAGAAATACATCGGACGCTGCCATTTATTGGTGCTCAGCATCTCCATAATCATCATCTCCGAACGCGTGTACATGCGTTTCTTCTTGAAGTTAATCTGCTCACCGTCCGGCGTCTCAACATAGAGTTGGTCGGAAGGCAGGTAGTTATCACCTTCTCGGTTCTTCGTACGCGGGTCGTCCGAACGGAGAAAATTGAATGCTTTCTCCACGCTTACCGGCTGTCCCAGACGGTTATCCACACGGGCTATCTCGTTCACACCCGGCATAAAATCCTTGTATTCCCATGTAATGGGCAGCGCCGGAGACTTGTAGTACGGCCGTTTCATCTGACTGATGTACCAGTCGGTCTGCAGATAACTGAGGTTACATACACGGATGTCCGTTCCTACTTCCTCCACTTCCTGGTTGTACCAGAGCGGGAAGGTGTCGTTATCGCCGTTGGAGAACAGAATCGCTTCGCCCTCGCAGGACTTGAGGTAGTTAGCGCCGAAGTCACGACAACTGTATCGCTGCGAGCGGTCATGGTCATCCCAGTTCTGTTGAGCCATCAATGCCGGCACACCCAAGCACACAATAGTAGCAACCACGGCAATGCTGCTTTTAATCCATTGTCCTTTGTCCTTCAGCCATTGTCCATTGACAAAGTCAATGATTGCCAGTGCTCCCAGACCTATCCAGATACAGAACGCATAGAACGAACCGGCATACGCATAGTCTCGTTCACGCGGTTGGTAGGGCGTCTGGTTGAGGTACATCACGATGGCCAGACCGGTCAGGAAGAACAGCAGGAACGTCAGCGTGAAGCTCTTCCATCCTTCCGCCTTGCCGTCTTTATCTTTTTTGCTGCATTGCCATACAAGACCGATAATACCCAGCAGCAACGGAAGGAAATAATAGACGTTATGTCCCTTGTTCTCCTTCAGCTCCGTCGGCAACAGACTCTGGTCACCCAGCATCGCATTGTCGATGAACGGAATACCGCTTATCCAGTTGCCCTTCGTAATGTCGCCGTAACTCTGTAGGTCGTTCTGACGACCGGCGAAATTCCACATGAAATAACGCCAGTACATGAAGTTCACCTGATAGCGGAAGAAGAAACGCAGGTTCTCGCCGAACGTAGGACAATAGTCCGTCTTCTGCTGACCACAGTACTCGTAGCGCACGCGCTTACCTTTGATATTCGCCCACTCTTTGTATGCCTGCACATGGCTGCCTTGACTCGAGTACATACGCGGGAAAAGCATACAGAACTGCGGCATGAACTTATAGCTCGACTTATATCCGGTAATCACGTAGTGGTCCTTCTCGCCTTCCACTTTTGGTGCCGGGGCATATTGTGCGTGACCCTTGTTCTCCACAGGAACACACATATTGCCCTCTATGCGTAGCTCAACCGGTGCATTGTAGGTCTGTCCGTAGAACAAAGGACGGTCGCCGTACTGTTCACGGTTAAGATAGTATTTAAGCGAGAACACATTGTCCGGGCTGTTCTGGTCCATCGGAGTGTCGGCATTCGAGCGGATAACCAGCGCGGCATAACTGCTGTAACCAATGAGAATAACCGTCACCATCAGTACACCGGTGTTCAACCAGCGCCAGAGTTGTTTGCCCTGACCATCAGCTTTGGCATTGGCTTCATATTCGAGGTCCGAACGCTTCTTGGTATAGATAATCGCCCATGTAATCAGCGCAGCCGTCAGTACCAGACAAACCGTCAAGCCCGTATTGAACGGACAACCGAACACGTTGACGAACAGCAGTTCAAACCATCCGATAACCGTCGGGAAACCGGGGATGATACCATACAGGATAACCAGCAGCACAAGACACGAAGCCAAGAAAGCGTAAATCATACCTTTCCAGCTGAACTCGTACTTACGGAAGTAATACACCAGTCCGATGGCAGGTATCGTCAGCAGGTTCAGCAAGTGAACGCCGATACTAAGGCCCATCAGGTATGCGATGGCTATCAGCCAGCGGTCACTACCCTCTTCGTCCGCCTGTTCGTCCCATTTGAGAATAAGCCAGAACACCACGGCTGTGAAGAGCGAAGAGGAGGCATAAACCTCACCCTCAACCGCCGAGAACCAGAACGTGTCGCTAAAGGTGTACGCCAATGCGCCCACTGCGCCTGCACCGAGAATGCCGATTCCCTGCCAAAGTGAAAAGTCCTGGCTTTTGACTCCTGATTCATGACTCCATACCAATTTCCGCGTTAAAGCCGTAATCGTCCAGAACAGGAACAGAATAGTGAACGCACTCGCCAGAGCCGACAGCGCATTCACGCACATCGCTACATGACTGGTGTCTGACGCAAAAAGACTAAAGAAATGGCCCATCAGCATGAAGAACGGTGCTCCGGGCGGGTGACCTACGTCTAATTTCCATGCACTGGAGATGAACTCACCGCAGTCCCAGAACGAGGCTGTGGGTTCCATTGTCAGGAGATACGTTGCCGCTGCGATGGCAAATACCACCCATCCGCACACCGTATTCCACAGTTTAAAATGTTTCATTTTATTGTTTAATTTTGTTGTTTCCTTAGCTCCCATCAGTGCTCTCGTCATCAGTCATCCGCACGTCAGGGCATAATCGGCTGCAAAATTACAAAAAAAAATTGACGTGTGCAAATAAAATCATAGTTTTATCGATTTCTCTTGCATATTTAAGAAAATATTTGTAACTTTGCAGGCATTTTTCAAAAGACCGAAACGGTAACTTATAAATAATATCGTAAATAATATCGATAAATGAAAACAAGTACTAAGATTTGGATGTGTCTTGCGGGTGTAGCGCTCGTAGCACTCGGCGTAATGTGTATCCTCTGCCCGGGTACCACATTGTTAAGCCTGGCATGGGTTTTCGGTTTGATGTTCTTCCTCGGCGGTTGTACGGAGATGGCTGCTTGGTCGGCTACACGCGGATTTATCCCCATGAGCGGACTGATGTTCCTTTCGGCTTTGCTGCAAATCATCCTTGGTGCTGTCATGGTCTTCCATCCTGCTCCGCTGATGGTTGCGTTGCCGTTCATCTTCGCTTTCTGGCTTATGTTCGAAGGTATCAACCTTGCCATCAGTTCGTTTGATTTCAAGCGTGTCGGTTTCCGCCGCTGGTGGATTGTATGTTGCTTTGGCGTGCTGGCTGCTTGTTTCGGCGTGTACTGCCTTGTTAATCCCAATGTCAGCGCAGAGACTATTGCATGGATAGTCGGACTGGGTATCATCCTCGATGGTATAGGCAACTGGGTTAAAGTGGCGGTTGTCAACAAAGTAGAGAAACGCTTCGTCAAACTGCATGACCGACTCCGTGAAGTAACCGATATCGACTGGGAAGAGGTAAAATAGACCCGAGAAGACTTTTTATATTGATTGTAAGCGTAGGCATACCAATGGGTATGCTCGCTAATCTTGTGTCCGACAGCATCTGGACGATTCATCAGCCTGATGCTCATCACCACGCGGAGGAGAACGAGATATGGCTGAGCGCCGATCGTCCCGGTGCCGGTACCGGCTCAGAAGTGCTCAAAAAAGGATTTATCCAATGGGAGACAGGCTTTGAGGTGGCTCACATCCCAGGCCTGCATTACATGGCCTTACCTGCCACGCTTTTTCGCTTCGGAGTACACAATCGTGTCGAGTTGCGATTAGAGTACGCCGGTGTCCTGGTGATTAATGACCATCCGAACAGCATCCCTGCCACGTCGGACGAATATGCCTATGCCCCTTCACCGCTCTATATAGGTGCCAAATTCCTCCTTTGCGATCATCATGGCGGTTCGCTTGACCAGAAATGGATTCCTCGTACCGCCTTGATGCTCAATGTGGGAGCACCGCTTACCCCTTCCCAAGCCAAACAGATGCCTGTCGCCGGTACGGTGGATTTGCTCTTCGAGAATGAAGTGACGGAATGGCTGTCTATCGGCTATGATATCGGCGCAAACTGGTATGAATGGGCACCAACGCCGGACATCTTCGCCTCGCTGGGCATCAATTTTGAGCCAACCGACCTCCTGGGTTTCTTCATTGAGTCGTTCAATACCTTCGACACCGATGCCATTAATCTCGTAACAGGCAAGCGTTATACCCTTTACGATATCAACCTCGATTTCGGACTCACATACGCAGTCCATCCGCGCGTGCAGCTCGATGTTAACGCAGGTTTCAACCTCTATAACTCCGAGCCGATTCTCTCCGGTCCGACGCACTTCGCCTTTTTCGGTCTTGGTATCACTTGGCTTATCTGGCACCCCTGATTTTCAAGGATTGAACCCATTCAATTCATCGTTCTGTACTCGTTTGGAGAAACACCCGTGTGCCGCTTGAAAAATCGGCAGAAAGAAGGCGAATCGGCATAGCCGAGATGGTAACTAATCTGCTGCACAGAGAGGTCCGGTCGGGAAGAAAGAATATTTTTCGCTTGCGAAGCAAGGTACTGCTCTATGTAATCGCTGGCGGAAATACCTACCACTTCTTTTATTACCACGGAGAAATGGCGCGTAGTAAGATGCGCTTTTTCGGCATAGAATGCCACTTCATGTTGCTCAAAATAGTGCTTGGCGAGCAGGTCGCAAAACTCATTGAAAACTCCGATATTACGGTTGCATGCCAGCGCATCACCATCCATCTTACGGCGACACGCATCTAACATCTCCTTCATGATATCGGTCTGCGCCATGAGCATCTCATGACGATGGGGGTAACGGGCAACGGAAGAGTGGCTGAATAGTTCCAGCAGTTCCACCGCCTTCATGTATTGCTCCATTTCCTCATCTGTCAACGAGCATGCCGGCAGTTCATGGAACTTATTGCGGTCATGAGTCATCCTCTTTTGGGTCATTTCCTTCTCAAACGCGATGGAATGTATAATAATAGTAATGGAATAATCAGGGCTGCTTTCGATAGGACGAATAATATGGTTAGGAAGTATCATTGCCACTTCGTTTGGACGAAAGACGACTTCACGCATATCATACAAAGCGCGCGACGAACCGGAATGACAAATAAACAACATCAGATACGGAGAGATAATATCGCTATGATATACAGGGAATTCATGCACATTCCGTATAACCGCCACTTCGGACTTTTCAATGTCGCGGTAAGCTTCCTCAAAAACTCGTCTTGTTTCCATAAAATATCATTTTGCGTGCAAAATTACCACTTTTTTTTGAGATATGCAAGTACTTATACAAAATAATCTTACTTTTAGACAATACTTTCTTATAAATAGGTAATGTATATGTGCGCGAAAAGCAGTACCTTTGCAGCGAATTTTAATATCTGCAATGAATACGGACATTGAACATATCATCCGCTCGTTCGAACCTATCGGTTTGGCGCAGATGGAGAGTGTGAAACTCATGAACCGCATCGACACGAAGTTTGCCGTACCGATGTCGGTTCTGCCGGCTATCCTGGAGGCTGCGCAAGCGGATTATTATGCCCAGGAGATTGACGGCAAGCGGATTGCTACGTACGACACCATGTACTACGACACCGACTCGCTCGACATGTACGTCCGTCACCACGACCGCCAACTCGTGCGGCAGAAGATACGCGTTCGGCAGTACGTCGATAGCCACCTGACCTTTCTGGAGATTAAACGCAAAAACAACAAAGGGCGCACCAAAAAGAAACGTATCATCGTGCCCGGTTTCGATATCACAGCCGACACGCCATCCGTGCTCAAGCATAAGAGACGCGAAGACGAAGCGGTCACGGTGCAGAGTTTTATCGACTCCAAGAGCCGGTACGAGTGGTCGGAAATAAGTCCTCATCTATGGACGAAATTTCATCGTATCACGCTCGTCAACAAAGCGATGACCGAACGGCTCACGATAGACATGGACCTGGTTTGGGAGAATGTGGTCAGCAACGAGGTGATGACCTATCCGGAACTCGTCATCATCGAACTCAAACGGGACGGAAATGTACCCAGCAACATGACGGATATCATGCTTGCACATCGTATCAAACCGCTGAAAATCAGCAAGTACTGCATCGGCACAGCCCTCACTACACCGGGCATAAAGAAAAACCGATTTAAGAATAAAATCCGTAGTATAGAGAAATTATTAAATTGTAAATAGTAAATCCTCAAATCGTAAATCGTCAAATTGTAAATAATATGACTCAAGTTGATTTAGCCAACCCTACGTTGGAGTTTTTGGAGAACGATCCAAGTATCGCTGCCCGTTTCGGTGCAGAAGACAGTATTTCGTATGTGATGCACTCGATAGCCGAGTTTCTCGGTGTGAGCGAGAACCTCATCACCATGCCGTTGATGTTCCTTTTTAACCTGCTCGTTTCGTGGGTGCTCATCTATGGTATCTACTATCGTTACAGCCGTCGTCGCGATTATTATGTCCAGTTTATGCTCTTTTCGTCCGGCATGTTCCTGCTGCTGTGGTTGATGCAGATTCTCGACATCCAGACGGGCTTCGTGCTCGGTTTGTTTGCTATCTTCGGCATGATTCGTTACCGCACAGAGACCGTGCCTATTCGTGAGATGAACTATATGTTCCTCATCATTGCCCTCTCGGTCATCAACTCGTTGAGCCTCAAAGCGGATGGTTTGGCATGGTATTTGTTGCTTTTCGCCAATATACTTATGCTGGCGCTGGCATTCGGTTTTGAGCTTTGGAACGGACGCAAACGTCTCTCCACGAAAATTATTCTCTATGAGAAAATTGAGAATATCAAGCCCGAGAACCGCGCAGCCCTCATTGCCGACCTCCATGAGCGTACCGGCCTTGAGGTGGTGGATATCGAGATCGGACATATTGATTTTCTCCGGGACGTGGCGTACATCAAAATGACCTACCCGCTCGAGCACGGCAAAACAGTGAACAGTATTGACCAAATAACGAAATTCAAATGAGAAAGTCTAACAGGCGATTTATCGCCGTTCTAATAGCATTAGCGGTCTGCACTATGGCGCACGCCTGGTCATACGACTCCGAAGCTGCCACCACCACCCAGGCGGCACAACTGCGGTTCGGCGCAGGTTTTACCAAGAAATGGAATAACGGTATCCGTCTGGGCGTGAGCGAAGAACTGCGTTTTGACCTCTATAACTCGATGGTAGGTCCGCATTTCCGCAAATCCTACACTACACTCGATTTCGGCTATCGGCCTATTGAGTACGTCAAGTTCGATGTAGGATACACGCTTCGTATTATCGGAGCCGACAGCACTTGGTCGGAGTCCAAACGGGCGAACGCGAACAAATGGATTCGGCACCGATTGTATTTCAGCGTAACCGGTTCGTACGCTTTTGATTACGCAAAGATTTTCTTGCGGGAGCGGGCGCAGTTGGATATGCGGACGGATAGCGTCAACCCATTGGAGAAGAATAAGTTCAACTGGGTGTTGCGCACGAAGGTGGGTTCGGAGTTTATTGTTCCCGGCAAACCGGTTAAACCCTATCTGTGGGTGGAACTGATTAACTCGCTCAATGCACCGGAATATCAGCAGAAGAACGGACGGCAGTTTATCTCGGATGTCCGTACGCAAGCTGGCGTCAAATGGCGCGTAAGCAAACTCAGTAGCCTCGATTTCTTTTACCGCTTTTCCTATGGCTACGACCGTGACATCAATATCACGAAGAAAAGCGGAAAGATTGAACTGACGCAAGAGACACTGTACATGCATTCCGTCGGTATAACGTATAATTTAGATTGGTAAGAAAAATGAGAAAGATTTGGATGATTCTCCCTTTGGCACTGGTAGTGCTACTGGGAACGGGTTGTAGTAATGGTACAACTTCAGGTGAGACGCCATCGAGCGGCACCAACACAGGCGATGAGAATTCGGATTTTGTGGACAATGAGACCTGGACTTCCACGATTAATATCGTCTGGGACGGAACGGACGTAACCGTAACCGGTTCGGCGGACGGAGTGACTGTAAAGAGCTCTAACGGCTATGTGACCGTCACCTCCACCGTCAAGAATATCGAATATGCCGTAAGCGGTAACGGCACGGGACAGCTAACTATCTATAGCGATTATAAGTTCAAATTGTCGCTCGAAGGGCTCACTTTGGCTTGCTCCGACGGTCCGGCTATCAACAACCAGAGTTCGAAAACCTGCTATGCGGTCTTAGGCGGCACCAACACGCTCAGTGACGGCACTTCCTATGCCTCCTCATCCGAGGACCGCAAGGCGGCTTTCTTCAGCGAAGGACAGATTTGTTTCTCCGGTCCCGGCAGTCTGACCGTCACCGGCAACTACAAGCACGCACTGGCGTCCGATGACTATATCCGCCTCTGTTCTGGCACAGGTACGATTGACCTCATCGCTAATGTCAGTGACGGTTTGCATGCCAATGACGGCGTCATCATCAACGATGGTACGCTCACCATCCGCGCTGCGGGGGACGGCATCCAGTGCGACACCAGCAGTGTGGTCATCTCCGGCGGTACAATTGATATCACCAGCACTACCGACAAAGGTATTTTGGCGTACGCCGATATCGACATCAGCGGCGGTACAACGATCATCAGCAGCAAATACAAATGTATCAAGACCGACGGTAATCTCGCTATTTCCGGCGGTACGGTGACAGCCATAGCCACGGGTTCGTCCTCTTCGTCCGGCACGCCGGAAGGTATCGAAGCCAAGGGTACCATCACCATCTCCGGCGGACAGGTCTATGCGCAGGCGAATGACGATGCTATCAACAGCGGTGGCGAGATGACCATCAGCGGCGGGTATGTCATGGCGTACTCGACAGGTAATGACGGTATCGATGCCAACGGCAACTGTTACATCAAAGGCGGCGTAGTCTATGCCATCGGTGCGTCTGCGCCGGAGATGGGTATTGATGCCAATACCGAGGAACGCAAGCAGCTCTACGTTCAGGGCGGAACAATAGTGGCCATCGGTGGCCTGGAGTCAGGTGCCAGCCTCACGCAGAGTTGTTACTCTGCTTCGTCGGTCAGCAAGGGAACGTGGTACGCGCTCTATAGCGATAGTGACGCAGCCTTGGTCTTCAAGACGCCAAGCAGCCTCAGTTCATCTACGCTCGTCGTCTCCACAAGCGGCACCACCTCTCTCCAATCCGGCGTTTCCACGTCCGGCGGTTCGGCTATACTGAACGGTTATGTGCTGTCCGGCACAACGGTCAGCGGCGGTTCGGCTGTCTCCCTTTCCTCTTATAGCGGAGGTAACTCTGGCGGTGGCCCAGGCGGTGGCGGTGGTCCCGGCGGAGGCGGGCATGGTCCCGGAGGATGGAATTAACAAATAAATCATTTTATACGCTCATTTATGAAACGAATTTTTAGTATCTCTGTCTTTGCTTTTTGCGCATTGTTCCTGGCTTCTTTGTCGGCACAAAGTCTGCTGACGCCTGAGCAACTGGCAAAACGCGAGAAACGCAAAAACCTTACTGTCAAGGAATGGAACACCGATAGCAAAACGAAAACTCGATGGCTGGACCGCATCAAGGTCTATGACAACCAAGGGCGTTGTATTGAGGAAATCGAGTACGCCACCTACGGCCAGAAATGGCGCGTCACTAGCAAGTACGATGACGTAACCGGCAAAGTGACGGAGGAAGTGGAGTACAACGACCGTAATCGCCCTGTCCGTATCCGCAAATACGAATGGAACGCAGATGGCACCAAAGCCAAACAGTACAACTATCTGCCTAACGGCAAACTCTACTCCGTCAAGGTCTATGAGTACATCTTCTCCGATAAATAAGAAAAGGAGAAGAATGGCCATACACGGAAAAATCGCTCAATCGGGCGATTTTTCTATTTTTATAGAAAATAATTTGCATATGTGCAAAAATTTTTGTAACTTTGCAGCCGGTTTGAGTGAAATAAGAGTCATTCCCTTATTATACCGAGGGAATACCGTATCCCACCATACCCTATAATATACTTTGTATATTATCCCGTGATTTTAACTTTATTGACAAAAAACACATATTCATAATATAATAATTTGTTAACAAATGGAAAAGAAAAAAAGAGTTTACACCTTCGGTAACGGTAAGGCTGAAGGTAACGCACAGATGCGTGAGTTGCTTGGTGGCAAGGGCGCTAACTGTGCAGAGATGAACTTGGTCGGTGTGCCCGTTCCTCCGGGTTTCACCATCACCACCGAGGTCTGCAACGAGTACTACCAGGTTGGTCAGGAGAAAATCGTAGCGGAGTTGAACGAAGAGGTGAACGCTGCTGTTAAGCACGTTGAGGGACTCATGAACTGCAAGTTCGGCGATCCGAAGAACCCGCTGCTCGTTTCTGTTCGTTCGGGTGCACGCGCATCCATGCCGGGTATGATGGATACCATCCTCAACCTTGGTCTGAACGATACCGTAGCAGAGGGCATGGTGGCTAAGACCAACAACCCCCACTTCGTTTATGACTCCTACCGCCGTTTCGTACAGATGTACGGCGACGTGGTACTGGGTATGAAGCCTGTGAACAAGACCGACATCGACCCCTTTGAGAAGATTATCGACGAGGTGAAAGAGATCCGCGGTGTCAAGCTCGACAAGGACCTCAATGTAGAAGAGTTGAAGCTCCTCGTAGCGCGTTTCAAGACCGCTATCAAAGAGCAGACCGGCAAGGATTTCCCGGACGATCCTATCGAGCAGCTCTGGGGCGCTATC
>CACYZT010000012.1 GCA_902778935.1 uncultured Bacteroidales bacterium | reverse complement strand
ATCAGTTTCTGCGCGGGGTTGGCGGGGTTGGTATATACCGCCGGAGCAGAAAAAGGTTCGTCGGCTTGATAAACGGCTTGCAGAGTGATGCCGTCTGTTAGCATTGTAGAAACAGTCTGCCATCCTACAAACGTAAAGCCGGTAATAGTCGGCGCTACGGGCACATAGAGTGTAACTACATGGTTGTATAAGGCTTGGCTATCTTTATCCACATAGTTAATCGTATAATCGCCTTCGACAGTCTTGTGCGTAAACTCTTTCCACACATTGGCAGCCTGATACAGGCTTACCGACTCCTTCGGCACATTGAGTACGCAGGTGGATTTGTTAACATTATCAAACACATTGCTATTGATGCTCTGCGGTGTAGTGGCATAGTTGGTCACAAAGGTCAAACCGGTGCAATCCTTGAAAGCCTTATCTCCAATGCCGGTGACGCTATTGCCAATCGTCACAGAGGTCAAACCGCTGCAACCAGAGAAAGCAGAACTTCCAATGCTGGTGACGCTATTCGGAATCGTCACAGAGGTCAAACCGGTGCACAGAAAGAAAGCACCCTCTCCAATGATGGTGACGCTACTCGGAATCGTCACAGAGGTCATACTGCTGCAACCCCCGAAAGCACTACTTCCAATGCTGGTGACGCTATTACCAATCGTCACAGAGGTCAAACGGTAGCACTCATAGAAAGCATAATCTCCAATGCCGGTGACGCTATTTGGAATCGTCACAGAGGTCAAACTGCTGCAATAAGAGAAAGCAGTATTTCCAATGCCGGTGACGCTATTACCAATCGTCACAGAGGTCAAACCGCTGCAACCATCGAAAGCATCACTTCCAATGCCGGTAACGCTATTGGGAATCTCAATCGAGGTCAAACCGCTGCAATCGCGGAAAGCCCAATCTCCAATGCTGGTGACGCCATTCGGCAGAGATACATACTTAATGTATGATTTGTAATCATACCAAGGAGCAAAATCCGGATCTCCATGCCAGTTTGTCATTTCGCCACTACCGGTAATGGTGAGTGTGCTGTCTTGGGTGTTTAATGACCACGTGAGATTGTCGCCGCAAGGGCCATCAAAGATGGCGGCTTGGGTAATTCCGGCGCTGGCAAATAGCGCGAGGAGGAAAATGGAAATTTTTTTCATGATGTAATATAATTTAACGATTCATATTCAATTCCGACTGCAAAATTACTATTTTTTTTACATATATGCAAGAAAAAACATAAAAAAGTTAATGCGGGGCACCGAGCGTGGGTGTGAGAACCGGGGATTCGAAAATTGCGCAGCAATAATCGTGCGAGGTTTATCCGAGCTAAGAACCCTCCGACCGAGGGCGTGAGAAGGCTCCCTGCCTTCTCATAAAAGAAAAATAGGAGCCTTCACGGTTCCTATTTTCTTTTAGTGCGGAGAAAGGGGGATTCGAACCCCCGGTACAGTTACCCGTACGACAGTTTAGCAAACTGTTGGTTTAAGCCACTCACCCATCTCTCCATCGCTTGCACTAAGGCTTAGTACGATTCGCGAAATCAATGCGTTCGCATCCTAAATCTCAAAATCGGCTGCAAAGGTACTGCTTTTTTTTGAATTGACCAAATATTTTTGCACTTTTTTTTGCATATATGCGATTTTTGTTGTACCTTTGTGCCCAAATACGAAAATATTATGCCAAAGAATACCGAAATAGAGCGTAAATTTCTAGTCCGTTCGGATGCATATTTGGCTCAAGCGACTGGCAAGTATGAAATCGAACAGGGCTATCTATGCAAAGAGCCCGGTAAGACCATCCGCGTACGCATCCGAGACGAGCGCGCGTTCCTTACCATTAAATCCGGCACACTGCGTGAAGGCTTGGCTAAATTCGAATGGGAACGGGAGATTGAGTTGAGCGATGCCCAAGAGCTGCTCAAGCTCTGCTTACCCGGAGCTATCTCCAAGACGCGCTATATCATCCCTGCCCCGCCCTACCACGGTGAGTCGCGAGCATGGGAAGTGGACGTATTCCACAGCGGTAAGATGGCCGGTCTCGTGCTGGCGGAGTTGGAGTTAGGCGATGAGAACGAACCCTTCGAGCGACCGGAATGGTTGGGCGAAGAGGTGACCGGTCAACCGCAGTACTATAATGCTAATATGTGACAAAAGACCTATGAAACGATTTATCTGGGTGGTGATGATAATGGCGTCCACCTGCCTGTGGGCAGAGACGTATACGCCGGCGGATGTACCGAACCCCAAAACGGAAGGACAACAGTACTATGTATCCAATCCGGACGACATCCTCGCGGACTCATCGGTGATATGGCTCAACACCTGTGCCTCCATGCTCGAGAGCAAAACGAATGTCGAGCTGTGCGTGGTGGCGCTGGAGTCTATCGACGATGCCGACGCCTTCGATTTCGCATACGAGTTATTCCAGCGCTGGGGTATCGGCCGCAAAAGTCAGAACACGGGTGTGCTTATCCTCTTTGTGCTGGACAGCCATGACCTTCGTATCATGACCGGTACGGGCATCGAAGGGGTACTGACGGACGCCAAGTGCTCGCAAATCATGCATGACGATATGTTCCCCGCTTTCCGAAACGGTGACTATGATGCCGGAATCTGTCTTGGAGCGCTGGATATCTATGAAACATGCACGAACGGCGATGCACCGGAAGAGCTGCTCACTATTCGCTCGGTTACCAACCGCGGACAGTACGCCGAAGAGAAAGGATGGACGCTCGAAGATTGGATGATTGCCATAGCGATTCTCATCGTGATTATTTCCCTTATCTGGTCGAGCAGCAAGGGCAATAAAGGCGGTCATTCCGGCCACTCAGGTTCTTCCGGCGGAACGATCTTTATGGGCGGAGGAGGCTTCGGCGGAGGATTCAGCGGAGGCGGAGACTTCGGCGGTTCGTTTGGCGGCGGTTCCACTTCCGGCGGTGGCGCAGGAGGAAAATGGTAAAAGGATTGACGATTTGAGGATTTGAAGATTTGAAGATTTGAAAATTTGAAGATTTGAAGATTTGAAGATTTAATAATTTATAGATTATGAAAAAAGGAACTATCTGGATTGTAGTGCTGGCGGCACTGGCAATCATCATCCTCTGGGGTGTAGGCGTGTACAACGGTCTTGTATCGGCTGAAGAGCAAGTAGAGTCCGCTTGGGCACAAGTAGAAAATCAGTACCAACGTCGTGCCGACCTGGTGCCGAACCTGGTGGCTACGGTGAAGGGTTATGCGGCGCATGAGCAGGAGACGCTGGAAGGCGTTATCGAAGCGCGCGCCAAGGCTACGCAGATCACGATTGACCCTGCGAACGCCACAGCTGACCAACTGGCTGCATTCCAGGCTGCACAAGGTGAGCTGTCCCAGGCTTTGGGTCGTTTGCTCGCTGTAGCAGAGAACTATCCTGACCTGAAAGCGAACGAGAACTTCCGCGACTTGCAACAGCAACTCGAAGGTACGGAGAACCGCATCGCTGTGGCCCGTCAGTTGTTCAACGACGAGGCGCGTAACTTCAACACCAAAGTACGCCGTTTCCCGAACAACATCATCGCTTCCATGTGCGGATTTGAGAAAAAGCCGTATTTCGAGGCTGAAGAAGGTGCCCGCACCGCTCCGAAAGTAGAATTTTAAGCCTTACGATTATGGACAAACGTTTTATCGTCACTATCGGTCGTGAGTTCGGTACAGGCGGTCGTCAGATAGCTACAGAGCTGGCGCAGATGTTAGGCGTTCAGCTGTACGACAAACAGCTGCTCGAACCGATCCGCGAGCGTCATAACCTGACGCAGGAAGAAGTGGACCATATCAAAGCGGTGAAACCGAGTTGGTGGTATGAGAACGTGTCGCAAGAACTGTATGACGACGAGGAGTTCCTCGTTCGTTCGCTGGCAGCGAAAGAGTCGTGCGTCATTCTCGGTCGAACGGGTTTTCATATCTTCCGCGATGAACCGAACGCCTTCAAGGTCTTTCTGATGGCCGACAAGACCTATCGCCGCGACAAGGTTGCCCGTCGTCTTAACATCAACGAAGGCAGTGCCGACGCCCTTATCAACAAAGTGGACGATGCGCGTGAGAACTTCACCAAGACCTTCAGCGGTAAATCGCGTTATGATGCCCGCAACTATGACCTGGTGCTCAACGTGACCGGTCTGGAGGCAACCGAAGTAGCGCGTTTCATCGCCGAATGCGTACACCGCAAAATCGGTTAAGCACAGCATACAAAAAAGCGGAGCCCGAAAGCTCCGTTTTTTTTGGCTATTAGCTGTTGGCTATTATAACAAGTGATAGGTCACCGTAAGGCCGGCCATGACGATGGATACCATCGACATCAGTTTGATGAGGATATTGAGGCTCGGCCCCGATGTATCTTTGAACGGGTCACCTACAGTGTCGCCCACCACGGTGGCCTTATGACAATCGGAACCCTTACCGCCGAAATGACCTTCCTCCACGTATTTCTTTGCGTTATCCCATGCTCCGCCTGCATTCGCCATGAACACAGCCAACACAAAGCCCGTAGCCAGGCCACCTATCAGCAGACCGAGCACACCGGCTACGCCGAGCAGCAGACCCGTCACAATAGGTACGATAATCGCTAAGATAGAGGGCAGCAACATCTCGTGCTGCGCACCCTTGGTGGATATCGCTACGCAACGTGCATAATCAGGATCTGCTTTGCCTTCGAGGATACCCTTGATGGTCTGGAACTGACGGCGCACCTCTTCTACCATCTTCTGCGCTGCACGGCCTACAGCATTCATCGTCAAGCCGCAGAAGAGGAATGCCATCATCGAACCGATGAAGATACCGACGAGCACGATGGGGTTCATCAGGTTGACATTATACGCATCCATGAAGTCCACGAGTGTGGCTTTCGCCGCCTCAATACCGTTCGGCAGTGCTTCGCCCGTACGGATGAGCGCAATCTTAATCTCCTCTACATAGGAAGCCAGCAGAGCCAATGCCGTGAGGGCAGCCGAACCAATGGCAAAACCCTTACCGGTCGCAGCAGTGGTGTTACCCAGTGCATCGAGCGCATCCGTACGCTGACGTACTTCCGCCGGCAGACCGGACATCTCTGCGTTACCGCCTGCGTTATCAGCAATAGGACCGTACGCATCCGTAGCCAGCGTGATACCCAGCGTGGAGAGCATACCCACGGCTGCGATACCAATACCATACAAGCCCATCGAGAGGTTCTCTGCGCTGAACTCCACGTGGAAACCGTTCGCACACAGATAAGCCAGCACAATAGCTACGCCTACGGTCACCACCGGAATAGCCGTTGAGAGCATACCTAAGCCCAGACCGCTGATGATGACGGTGGCAGGACCGGTCTGCGAACTCTCGCTCACTTTCTGCGTAGGCTTATAACTCTGCGAGGTATAGTACTCGGTCGATTGACCGATAATCATACCCGCTATCAGACCAACTACTACCGACAGCGATACTTGCCACCACTGGTCCGTCTCCGTACCGAACAGCCATGCGAAGATGCCGAAAGTGACTGCCGCAATGAGAAAACCGGCGGTGTTCGTACCGACAGCCAACGCACGCAGCAACTCTTTCATACCCGCGCCCTCTTTGGTTTTCACCATATAAATACCGATGATGGACAGCAGCACACCGCAGGCAGCGATAAGCGAAGGCGCCAACACGGCTTTGAGCTGCATTCCTTCCACAGCCGAAGTGGCAAACGCCGACGCGCCCAATGCCATCGTGGCGAGGATAGAACCGGCATACGACTCGTAGAGGTCGGCACCCATACCGGCTACGTCACCTACGTTATCGCCTACGTTATCGGCGATAGTAGCAGGGTTGCGCGGGTCATCCTCCGGGATGTTATACTCCGTCTTACCGACAAGGTCGGCTCCTACATCTGCCGCCTTGGTATAAATACCACCGCCTACGCGGGCAAAAAGTGCCTGCGTGGAAGCACCCATACCAAAGGTAAGCATGGTGGTCGTGATGGTGATGAGGTCTCCTTCCGCCCCTACCAGCTCAAGCAAACCGGTACCATTAAGGATAAGGAACCAACCGGCGATGTCCAACAGCGCCAGACCCACTACCGTCAGACCCATCACCGCACCCGAACGGAAAGCGACTTGCAGACCCGCATTCAGGCTCTGACGCGCCGCGTTAGCCGTACGAGCCGACGCATATGTTGCGGTCTTCATACCGAAGAAACCAGCCAGACCGGAGAAGAAACCGCCGGTCAGGAAAGCGAACCAGACGATACCATTCTGCAAGTTAAAATACGCCATAATGGCAAAAACGACAGCCAGCACCACGAACACAATCGTCACAACTTTGTACTGCTGCTTGAGATAAGCCATAGCTCCCTTGCGCACATGGGAAGCGATGGTTTTCATCAGGTCGGTGCCTTCATCCTTGCTCAACATCGAGCGATAGAAATAGTAGGCAAAACCGAGCGCTAACACGGATGCCGCCAAAACGACATACATAAGAATAGTTAAATCATTCATAAACGTCTAAAAATCTGTGTTTTTAAGAATTAGTATTAGTTATTTTTCGTGTTTTCTTTCAAAAGCGGATGCAAATTTACAACAAATTTTGCATATGTGCAAATATTTGCACAAAAAACTGAATTTTCTTGCATATATGCAATTTTTTTTGTACCTTTGTGCCAAAATTCGTAAATAGAGAAGCAATGAACAGAGACATGGAGATTTTTGATGTGATCCGCCGTGAGCGCGAACGTCAGACCAAAGGTATTGAACTGATTGCGAGCGAGAACTTCGTTAGCGACCAAGTATTAGAAGCTATGGGCAGCGTACTGACCAACAAGTACGCCGAGGGTTATCCCGGCCACCGCTACTATGGCGGTTGTGAGGTAGTGGATATCGCGGAAGACATCGCCCGTGACCGACTGAAAAAACTGTACAACGCGGAGTATGTGAATGTGCAGCCTCACAGTGGTGCGCAAGCGAATATGGCGGTCTTCATGGCTTGTCTGAAAGCCGGAGATACCTTCATGGGTCTTAACCTCAGTCACGGCGGTCACCTCAGTCATGGTTCGGCCGTTAATTTCTCCGGTTTGATGTTCAACGCTATAGGCTATGACCTCAACGAAGAAACGGGTCGCGTGGATTACGATGACCTCGAGCTCAAAGCTCGCACGCATAAGCCCAAACTCATCATTGCCGGCGCGAGTGCTTACAGCCGCGAGTGGGACTACGCTCGTATCCGTCGCGTAGCAGACGAGATAGGCGCAATATTTATGGTGGATATGGCGCACCCTGCCGGTCTGATAGCTGCCGGTCTGCTGGATAACCCGCTCAAGTATGCGCACATCGTAACCAGCACGACGCACAAGACGCTCCGCGGTCCGCGTGGCGGTATTATCCTGATGGGCAAGGACTTCGACAACCCGTGGGGCAAGACGACTCCTAAGGGTGAGATTAAAAAGATGTCCGCCCTACTCGACTCGGCTGTTTTCCCGGGTACGCAAGGCGGTCCGTTGGAGCACGTGATTGCTGCCAAAGCCGTTGCATTCGGCGAAGCGCTGACGGATGAGTTCAAGACTTACCAAAAGCAAGTCAAGATCAATGCGGCTGTGATGGCGCAGGCATTCATGGACAAGGGATACAAGGTTATCTCCGGCGGAACGGACAACCACTCCATGCTCATCGACCTACGCACCAAATATCCGGAACTGACGGGTAAAGTAGCCGAGCAGGCACTCGTAAGCGCAGATATCACTACGAATAAGAACATGGTTCCGTTCGATAGTCGCTCTGCCTTCCAGACATCCGGTCTGCGTTTCGGTACACCGGCTATCACCACCCGCGGGCTCAAAGAGGACAAGATGCCGTGGATTGTTGAACTGATTGACCGCGTGCTCGATGCCGTGAACAGCAACGGAGCAAATGGACCGGTCAGCGAGAAGGTCATCGCGGCGGTTCGCGAAGAAGTGAACCGAGAGATGAACCAACATCCGCTGTTCGCATGGTAACAAAAAATCCTCCACATGGAGGATTTTTTTATACTCGTTTCAGTTTACGGTACTTGTTAGGCGAAGAGCCCATGTGCTTCTTCACATACTGACTGAAGAAACTGGCATTGGGGAAATCCATGAGACGCGATATCTCGCGAATTGGCAGCGTAGTATTATGCAAATAGTGCCTCAACTCGCTGACCGTGATATCTACAATCCATTCACCGGCAGACTTACCGCTACGCTCCTTGCATATCTCGGACAGATATTTGGGCGTGATATTAAGTTGCTTGGCATACCATTGTACCTCGCGCTCATGAGGATACTGCTGGAGTAACTGGGTGAAGCGATGGAAGGTATAATCGCTCTGATTAACCGACATACGCGGTTTATCCTTCATCTCCAGAACCGCCAAATGGTCCATATAATTGAGCATCTCCATCACCGCGCTACGGGCGATAAGCATCATAATCTGCTTGCGATACTCGGTCAAACGGCTCTGTAGTTGCAGCGAGAGCGCATGGTAGTAGGTATTGAAGAAATCGATATTCATGTCATCCAAGGGGAATATCGGGTTCTGCTTGATATACTCCTGCTTGGCATACCAGTTAGGCTCCACGCGCATGTGATCGAACATGATTTGCGCGTAGATACTGGAGTCAAACGTGACTTGCATGAACTCAAAGTCCGGCGACATTTCATAAGGTCCTAACTCATGGCTGAAATCCGGTACACGCACGAATAAATCATTCTTGCGTATGCGCACCATTTCTCCACGGTAATAGACGTCTATATATCCTGCCTTGCACAGCAAAATAGTCATCGTCGCAGATGAAGATACTGTTCGCTTCTCGCGACACTCGCGAAAACCTTCTTTGTCGTCTGTTAAAAAAACATATTCATTCGATAGTGTCATAATGGTAAGTAGATTTAGTGGGTCTAACTACTCATTTTCGCTGCAAAAGTACATTTTTTTTCTCAAATATGCAAATTTTTTGCAATAAATTTGTTATTTTCGTTAATTTTTTGTAATTTTGCACTCGTAATTGCACTATTATTATGAAAAAGAGCATTATTTTTGCGTTTTTAGCGCTTGTTATGGTTGGTTGCTCGAAGAGTGAACGACTGCTCACTTCCGCGACCGGAAGTATCTATGAGTGTCTGGTTATCTGCGAACCGTCGGAGAAAGAGGCGGTCTGTACCACGATGGGTGCGGATATGTACGGTTTGCCGCAGATGGAACCCTATTTCACGGTGTCGCATGTCACCCCTGCGCAGTTTGACGACTTGTTCAAATCGAGCCGAAATATCCTGCTGGTCGATGTGGACGAACACAAATACACCCAGACGAAAGTACAGCACTCTCGTGACGTATGGTCCAAGCCGCAGGCGTTCATCCGTATTCAGGCTCCGAGCCATGAGGCATTCCAGGCATATTGGCGTGAGAACGGAGAAGCAGTCCGCGAGTGGTTCGTACGCGAAGAGATGGCCCGGCAAATCCGTTTCTATCGTGCGAACACTAATAAGGAAGCGCGCGCGAAACTCAACCAGTGGAAATACGACATGCTGATACCCGAGGACTTCATGCTAATTAAAAACGAACGATTACAAGTTAACAATGACTCCGTCGATGTCGTATGGTGCTGCAACAACAAAGGACCTATGCGCAAGGATGTCATCATCTATAGTTTCCCCTACACCGCTCAAGAGCAGTTTGGCCAAGAGGCTATTCTCGCCATGCGCAACGCCGTGCTCGGACAAATCGTCAGCGCTCAAGTGCCCGGCAGTCACATGGGTACGGAGTACAAACATTTCCCGCCACAGACACGCCAAGTACCGGCTCTGCGGGACAGCATAGGCGGCTTCTATGCGATGGAGACCCGCGGCTTATGGAAGATGTTAGACGGCGAAGCGATGGGTGGTCCGTTCGTCAGCCTGACGCGTCTGGACCAGGTGAACGGCCGTGTCGTAACGGCTGAGACCTTCATCTTCGCTGCTGGACAGAAGAAACGCAACGCACTCCGTCAATGCGAAGCTATCCTTTATACGCTCAAGATGCCGAACGAGTGAGGATTAGAGGATTAGAGGATTAGGGGGTTAGAGATTTCCAGCGGCGAAGTCCGTAGAGACAGTTAGCGCACCAGAACGTATATTGCGCAACCATGCAATAATCGCCGGCACGAAGCCATAACGCCACACTCAGTATATCCACCGCGAGCCAAAGGAACCAGTGCTCGCGATAGACGAGAATCATCAATACCTGCGCCACGAGTGCAGGTATTGTCGTAAAGGCATCCAAATAAGGCTGTGTATCGTCCGTCCACGCAGCCAGTCCCCATCCTACGAGCCCTGAACCAACCAACGTAGCGACTGCCATAACCACAATCGTACGAACAGACAATGCCCGCGGAGTGACCGTCAACCCACCCGATGCCTCACTCTTGAGCCGCTTTTTCCATTCGAACACACCGTAAATCATCGTAGCGAAATAGTACGCATTGATGGCTATCTCGGCATAGAAACGCTGGGTGACACAGAGATAGGTATAAGTAGCTACTTGCGCGAAGCCGAAGAAGAAAGTAAGGATATTTCCCTGCGACGCCAGGCAAACCGAGCATACGCCGAAACAGCCGCTGATAAGCGACAGGAGTGAAAGAGAGGAAGGGGACAGACGAAGGGTAATCGCGTACGTGACTACTTGTACCAGCAGTCCGAAGGTCAGAAACCCCATATCAAACCATTTGCGACGAACCATTACTTCTTTTTCGTAACGACCTTTATCAGTTCACGGGGTTTGGATTTAACCTGCTCCACCGCTGTGTAATCCCACTCTTGCTCAAAGTCCCAATTCGATTTGGTTTGAATCTTTTCGGGATAATAATAGACCGGTTCCGGTTGGCGATGGTGCTCCCAACTACCCGTTGTCCATCGTCCGTCGCCGTCTTCGTCAAGATATAGGCGCAAGTAATAGGTATCGGGTTTGAGGTGCTCGAAGAATGCACCTTCTTCGGTAGCCGGCAGTTCGCGCACCACGATATCTTTGCTATTCAGGAGCTGTATTCGCGCCTTAGGTTCAAAGGGTTTGAGGATGACGCGCAGCGTGGAATAGTCCGCCGGGGTTTTCACTTTCAGCGGGTAGTTGGCTGCTATATGCGTAAATCCGTAGGCATCGTAGAGCGCAGCGCTGTCGAGCTGCAGTTCGTAGTCGCCGTTGGGTTGCAGGTCAGCGAGGATAGTAAACCGCATAGGCAGCGTGTCGTACGGCGCAATCTCAAACGGTACGGGTGTGAGCACGGTGTCCACACGTTCGTAGAGATGGAATGCCTCTTCGTGTACCACCGCGAGCGGTGTTGTACAACTCAGCCAAAGGGTGTCGTACATCTCAAAGCCTTTGTGGGCATTCGTCTTCAGCTCCAGACGCCGGTTACGCAATTCGCGTTGCTTGGCTTCCAGTGCCTTGGCTGTCAGCTTAGGCGCACGCCAGAAAGCCCGCAGTGTATCGGTGTACCACTCCAGATGATAAAGCGAATCGGTACGGCGGTAACGAGTCTCCAGGAATATACTGTCCTGCCCTATTGCGACACTGTCCGTCAGCCAGAAAACGACGGTGTCTCCGTGTGCCGAGTAAGCCGGATGGATATGCTCCGAAGGGTCTATCCATGCGCTGTCGGACAAAGTGGAGTCCACTTCAGACGGCCGTAACGCACGCCAAGTCATCAGGCTGTCCGGCGAGGAAGAGAACTGAATCGAAATCTTATGCTGCTCCTCCCGCACTACTCGTTGCAGGTACAGTTTCTTCTGCGCTTCCGTGAAAAGGAATAGGCAGGACAGTTCCTCTTCTTTGGGTTCGGGTAACTGTAACCGGTGGACGAGCGCGGTATCCATGTCCAGACCGTCCTTCTCCATTAGTTCGTCCGCCAGACTATCCAGCAGAGCGGTATCGGGCGCAAAGGACTGTACGGGTTCCAACGGAGCACGCACCTCTATCGGTTGAGGCGCAAAAGCCAAGGCTTCGCCTATCGTCAGACGGTAGTCGCGGCTGATATCATCGACGGCGTAGAGCCGGTACTTGCCCGGATGGATATTACCGATTCGGAAACCGCCGGTAGAGTCCGTCTTGGCGATGCGAAGGAATGGATTACGAACAAAGGCTGTGTCGTCCATGTTCTTATGAATACCGACGAGCATGCCATATACGGGATTGAGCGTCTCTGCCTCATACACGCGTCCGAAATGCATGAGCGTGTCTATCTCGGGACCGGTAGAGAAAAAGAACGAGAATCCACGAAGCGGCACTTTCTCGCGGTAGTCGCAAACGGACGGACCGAAATCGATGGTATAAGTAGTGCTGTCATGCAGCGTGTCTTTGAGTTGCACAATCAGTTTCTTACCGCGAGCCTTGACCTCCGGTGAGTTCTGTTGCGGCGGAGACATGAGCATGTTGGTCGCTACGTTATCGAGCTGGATATACTCGTTGAAGGTCACCTCAATACGGTCGCCGTGGAAATTGAGCGCCCCTATCTCCGGCTCAGAGAACAAGGGTATAGGCGGTATCGTATCCTTCGGACCGCCCTGCGGACCGACACCTCTGTTCGCGCAACTCGCCATAAGCACGACGGCGGCTACTCCTATGATAAATCGTCTAATCGTCAATCGTCTAATCGTCAAATTCTAATTTCTCCAACTTATATCCCTTGCTTTGCAGCCATTCGATGACTTGCGGCAGGGCTTGTAACATACGCTCGTTCGATTTGAGCGAGTCGTGAAAATTGATAATACTGCCCGGTCGAACCTGGCGCTTAATCTTGCTGACCATCTGTTGCGTCGTGACGCGGGCATCGTAATCGCGGGTTAGGATATCCCAGTATATGAGCTTATACCCTTGCCTACTGAGCGCTCTGCGTTGCGCAAAGGTCGCTTTGCCGTACGGCGGACGGAACCGGTTCAGAACCGGAGCAGGATAATCCTTCGGCAAATGTTGCGCTATCGTTTTTTGCGCTTTCTCCACATTCGCCATATACTGCTCAAAGGAGTGGTTCCATCCTTTGAGATGGTTGTAAGTATGGTTTCCTACGGCGTGACCGGCTGCTATCACTTGGGCAAAAACTTCCGGATGTTTGTCTATATTCTCGCCCACCATGAAGAACGTAGCTTTCACGCCGTATCGAGCCAGTATATCCAGCACTTTCGGCGTGACCTCGGGTATCGGACCGTCATCGAAAGTCAGATAGACCGCTTCACCCGTACGAAACACTGCGTACGGGTAAAGGGCATGTCCTATATCTCTTAGTCTTACCAAGCGAGCGAAGAAGCGCCGAGGATAGCGGCGTCGCTATCTTTGAGCACGGAGATGGAAACAGGGATTTTACCTTTCCAGATCGGCATGAGGTTCGCGTCCAGCGCCTCACGTATCGGGTCCATAATCCAGTGACCGGACTTGGTCAGACCGCCGAAGAGGATGATGGCTTCCGGGCTGGAGAAATGAACGAAATCCGCCAGTTTCTCGCCTAACAGATGACCGGTGTAGTCGAATATCTCTTTGGCTACGAGGTCGCCTTTTTCTGCGGCATCGAAGACATCCTTGGAGGTAATATGGTCGATGTCTGCTACTTGACGTAGGAGCGTGGGTTGGGTGGTCGAAGTGACGATCTCTTTCGCCGTACGGGCCACACCTGTGGCGGACGCGTACGCCTCAATGCAACCTTTCTGACCGCAACCACAGAGACGTCCGTTGCCCGAGTGGTCTATCTTGCAGTGACCTAACTCACCGGCGAAGCCGTCATGTCCGTAGAGCAGTTTACCGTCAATCACGATACCTGAACCAACACCGGTACCGAGGGTGATGACGATGAAGTTTTTCATGCCTCGAGCCGAACCGTAAATCATCTCGCCCTGCGCAGCCGCGTTGGCATCATTGGTGATGGTACATTTGACGCCCATGCGCTCGCTAATGAGTTTAGCCAGCGGCACTACCCCTTTCCACGGCAGGTTCGGTGCCTGCTCGATGCAGCCCGAATAGAAATTAGCGTTCGGCGCACCGCAACCAATTCCAATGATGTCCGCCATGGTCAGTCCTTCGTCCGCCACCAGGCGCTTGAGACCGGCACAGAGCACATCGCAGTACTCGTCGATATTCGGATATTGCGGCGTCGGGATAGAGTCCCAACGGAGCACTTTACCTTCGTCATTCACTAAACCGAACTTGGTGCCTGTACCACCTAAGTCAATACCTAAAGCGTATTTTTTCATAGCATATTAAATATAAAAATTAAACATATTCATTACAAATTCTTCTTCAGGAATCGCAGGATTCGCTCATGCATGTGCGCAGCGTTGTTGCCCTTGCGCAGATGATGGTTGTCATCAGGATAGAGTTGCATCTCGAATTGCTTGTCTGCCTGCACGAGAGCCTCGATATACTGCATCGTGTGCTGAACGTGTACGTTATCGTCCGCTGTGCCATGGATGATAAGCACTTCACCGGTCAGGTCCTTGGCGCGGGGCAACAACGAAGCCTGTTCGTATCCGCGGTCGTTCACCTGCGGACGGCGCATGTAACGCTCCGTATAACCGGTGTCGTAGAGCCGCCAGTCAGTGACGGGCGCGATGGCGATGCCTGCTTTGAACGGATGATTCTTCTCGCTCATCGTATAGAGCGTCTCGTATCCGCCGTACGACCAACCGAGAATTGCCATTCGATTGCCGTCTATGTATGGTTGCTGTGCCGCCCATTGAGCCGCGGCGATAAGGTCCTCCGCCTCCTTTTGTCCGAGCGACATATAAGTCTCATTGCGCCAAGCGCGTCCGCGGCAGTCCGAACCGCGCACATCGACGATGAGCACCGCGTAGCCGGCTTCCACCAACGCATATTCGAATTTCTTACGCCACCTGTTCAGTACCCGCTGACTGGCGGGACCGCTATAGTGCATCACGACTAACGGTCTTTGCTCTTTCTGCGAAGCGGTCTTTGCTCTTTCTGCGGAGCGGTCTATTAGCAGCATGGCCTCCAGTTCCTGTCCGTTGCCGTTGTGGATGGTCATCAGTTCCGGCTCGGGGAGAGCATGGCTTTTCCATGCCTCGCGCACCGCGGCATTGTCCTCTATTACCCTTTCTACTTTGAGCGAAGCGGTCTTTTTGCTTTCTAC
Organism: uncultured Bacteroidales bacterium; assembly: GCA_902778935.1. GTDB lineage: Bacteria > Bacteroidota > Bacteroidia > Bacteroidales > Paludibacteraceae > Colicola. The sequence goes on along the minus strand of CACYZT010000012.1, from coordinate 28,630 downwards.
TTTATACAGCGTATAGCGGTTCGGTGTGTCGAAGCTATGGAAGCACTCAATCATCCTCTTGCCGTCCTCGCTGAACCGTGCGGAGTGCATGCCTTCGCCTTCAGAGAGCTGAATGCGTACGTCGGGATTCTTGAGGCTCACCGCATAGATATGCCGTGTAGCAGGCGTTGGTGCGGCTTGGTAATAGAGCGTCTGCGTGCTCTCGTCCATCGCATAGACCGCGGTCACGTCCATGCCTTCGGCTGTCAGCGCACGCTGCTTGACTCCCTGCGCATTGTACAGATAGGCGCGTCGCCAGCCGTCCTGCTCGCTGAGCACGATGAATCGTCCGTCCGACAGCCATTTCCACTCGTCGAAAAGGGCGTAGTCGATGAAGCAGTCCTTGCCCTCTTCCTTGTACAAAAGATGCGAGACGGTCGATTTGGAATTGCAAGAGAGCACTTCCATCTTCATCTGGTCGCGGTTGACGCGGAGCACCATAAGCGTATTATCGTCTTTCCATCTCAGTCGGGGGAAATAAACATCGTCCGCATTTACCTGCATGGTCACGATGCCTTTGGTAGCCACGTCATAGACGCACACGCGTGCTTTGGCATTCGGGAAACCGGCTTTGGGGTAACGCAGGCTGTCGGTCGTCGGGTACGAGGTGTCCAGATAGTACTGCCAGCTGAACGAAGGCACTTCGGTCTCGTCGAGTTTGACGAACGCTAACTGCTTGGAGTCAGGCGACCAGGCGAAGAGTGCCGTCGTACCGAACTCCTCCTCGTAGAGCCAGTCGGCGATGCCGTTGATGATGTCGGTGTTCTCATCCTTGGTCACCGCCACCTCGGTTCCGAAATCGAGTTTATGGATATAGAGGTTGTTCCCTTTTGCGAACGCCACATAACGGCCGTTAGGGGACATGACGGCATCCCGCACCTTGCCCAGTTGAAGCCCTGCGCCGAGTTGCTTACGCGTATGACGCATCGAGTCCAGCACAAACCAGTCCGCTTCGCGCGAATGGCGAAATAGTTTCTCCTCGTTCTCGTATTCGAGCCGGTAACGGGTACACGCGGCTTCTTCCTTCGCACTTTGTACATTCAATATGCTGTCCTGCTCGGCTATGGAGAGCGTCTGCGGAACAAAATCGCCTGCCAGTATCGCCGGCAGCACCGAAAATATAATTGCTAACAGTTTCATTCTCTGATTCTCAAATATTTCTTTCCGTCTTTAATAATCAAATCGTATGGGCCGAAGGGCATCCTATATTCGCCTTTCGCCCGCTCGGTCGTCACCTCGTCAAGCCCTTGCGCTTCGGGATAACAGGAATACAACGGCTCTTCCATGACCGGCTCCGTAGAAATAAGCATGGTAGAAGTCTTGCTGATGTCGCCTGTAGGTATCAAGGCGGCACACTCCTCATAGACGCCGTGTCCCATATCCTTCAAATAATTCGGCCACAAGATGTATTTCTTGTTGTTCGCCTCGGTATAGAACGCTGTCAATGCACCCTCGTGGTACACCTTCCATACGCTTAGCTCGGACGACAGCTGCGTGCCCGCATAACCGATATATTCATAGGTGTACATCAGTTGTATCGTGGCGGTGCTGTCCGTGAGAAAGGTGACGCTATACCACTGGTTCGGGTCGCTTATATCCAGGTCTGCCGAACCGGCTATTCCGTCCACGATGCCTCCGCTCATGGCTTTTTGCTGCGACCATTCGGCATAGATATACACGCCGTCTTGCAGCTCTGTGGCAATCGACTGCGATACCGGCGGTCGGTACTCATAGACCGCCCACAAGGTGCAGTCCTCCGTCGGGTGATAGAGCCCGGGCGCTATCCAGGAAGCGGGCATGGTATTCATGGCCTCGAACGGCGCTGCCGTCCAAGCCACAAAACGCCAGTCTTCCAGATCCAGCAGCTTCGGCAACATCACACCTGCCCCACCCGTCTGCTCCGTCTGCACCGCATAGAGGGAGTTGCCCTTCATCAGCGTCACAGTGTAAGCCGGCGTCTGGACTTGCGAATGCGACCAGATAATCGTGTATCGGTCGATGTACAGCGAACTCTCGGTGCCCGTCAGAGTGATGACCAACTCGTTCACATTGTTTCTCGGCGTACTCAGCAGGCTCAGGGCCTGAAAATCCACATTGTTGAACGCGCCGAACCAGTCCTTGAGCGAACCGGTTTTCATCGCTATCTGTTGTCCGTCCGCGCTCACAGTGAACGTACCGGCTCCACTGCTCTTGTTTGACTTCACACTGACCTCTATGGCATCAATCGTGATACCATCCAGTCCGCTCACGGTAAGCGTGGCTACATCATTCGCCCGCACTTGACCTTTGTTATAGGTGTTCGCGTAGGTTGCACTCATGTCGTACGGCCATAATCCATCCGCCAAAACGGTAGTCTTCGACTCCACCGTGAACGACATCACCGCCATTAAAACAAGCAACAATTTCATCTTTGCACAATTTTGCGTGCAAAGTTACTACAAATTTTTCAAATTTGCAAATATTTTTGTGAGATTTCTCACATTTCTCACATTTCTCATGTCAAATTTTTATTCATTATTCATTCCCAAAATCGTTAGTGGTTCTTATATATTCTTAGTCATCCGTTAACCATTACCGTTAGTAAACAAGACTCATCTCGGTCTAAAAACGTGACCATCACGGGACCATGTCCCGAGAACGTCCTTACGCCAACCAAAAAAAGTCCACACAAAAACCATTTTCAAGGCAAAAAAAGCATATTTTTTAAGCCACACATCATACCTCGTATATTCCTGTATATCAGCCGACTACAAGCATGTTAAAAAACATAAAGTCTAGGATACTCTAACGAAGCCTCACTTCCGCCTCAACGATTAGTCTTTTTTAGGCTTGGAAATGTATAAAAAAACTGCCCGATGTTCTCGGGCAGGAAATGATGACATTTAATAAATCTAATTCTTAATCAGATGGGTAGATGATGAGGATATATACTTTCAAACAAAATATCACATACTGCTATAGAATATGTAAATGCATACATTGAACAAGTGTTTTTCAAAATATATGCATCATCATCCATAAGCTTGCGAACAGATGGCGCATCATAGTAATATAGAATACATATACTTCCAGCCAACATAATCGAGACAACTATGTTATATTCACTATTCGGCAGAAGTCGGTCAAGTCCAATAATAATTTCCTGTACAAACATAAAACCAATTAGCAACCAATACCTTGCATTTCTAAATTTCTTATCAAAAACAGCCAATTTGATTGTTAATCCTATAGTTAAAACAAGTGCTATAATTGTTACTACTTCGATTGATTTAATAAAGTTAATCAACTTAAACATCTGCGACACCAAGACCATCATTACGATGAAGTAATATGCTCGAATACCTTTAAAATTAAACATAATAGTATGAATTTAGTATTAATTATTCCTCGTCTTCAGCACTTGCCAAACAGTCTCTATACTGTTGCTCAATCTTCAAATGTTGTGCTTCATAATATACTAAGCATACAAATGATGCTACCATAAGTGCTTCAGGAGCTGTAGCGGCACTTAACACAATTCCAAATGCAACATCTGTTAACAAGCGGTCCTCTGCTTCCTCTCTCTCTACCTCACATTCCTCACTTGTAACGTAATACATATCATAACCATGTTCTAACGTTTCCAGATAACTTACACACTCTTCATATGTGTGAAATGGGATATAGTTTCCATATTCATGTGCTATGTAACCTTCAATATCAATAGGATCAAAAAGAGATATATCTTCTACATGTATTTCATATATATCCCAAGGGTTTGTCCATTGTACTGGTAGATTGGTAGTTGGGTGAAATTGTGTTGAATAATAAAATTCATGGATATCATCTCTTATGACCACAGTATTATTATATAACTCTTCAAATATAGTATTGTTTATCGCAGCTAAAAGACATAATGAAAATTTCTCATATTCAGTTAAATAAAAATTGGTATAAATTTTCTCGTATCTAAAATTCGAAGTAATATATACACTATCTCGCATTTCTGAAAGAATTGGTGCCATGTAATAATCATGCCAAGCAAGATTGTTATCTTCTAAATCTAATGGAATATCATTGTCTTCCAGAGCATCTTCTAACATTTGTAGTATGGATTCTTGATTATGTTCTCCCATTTGTCTAATGAAAAGTGTATCGATATCATCTTCATCAAGATAACCAATGATAATATCATCAAACAATTCTTGTACGTCATACAATTCCATTATATTTGGAATTACCCTTATCTTAATGGTGTCGTATAAATTTTCATACGAACCAATAGGGAAACGCGTCTCGCTTTCAAAAATTCGTTGTTGTTTTAATGTAGATGGTTCTTTTTCCATTGTACATGCAATGAGCAGCGAACACATCATAACTGCAAATAAATAAAATCTCTTCATAATTCGTAATTTTTAGAAGTTAAACATGTGTCATCATTTGACACTGCAAAATTACTCTAAATTACGAATATACACAAATTTTCAAGGTGGGAATTGTATTTTGATATATATCTCATTTTCTGCACGTTACAGATTATTGGTAGTGGGAATCTTTCTAATGTTACTAATTAAGCGCCTTGCAAAGCCAAATTCAGTAACATGTTTTTCATATTTTTACCGTCTGTATGTATTTTTTTTGCAACAGTATTTTTGAGTTTGCCAACACTATTAAGAGCATATGGCAAGATTTCAGATATCTGCTTTCTTTGTAAATCAATCAACACTAACACACACAAGCGTTTCTCAGTTTCGTTTAACGTGTTAAAGCGTGATAGTTTATCTATCAAACCACCCAATTTCATATTCACAACAGCACACATTTTCCCATAATTACCCCAAAATAGTTCTCTCTTAAGTTCTTCAGGATGATCATGCAAGTAATCACAGAATTTTACAACATCTGCAGCACATTGCTGTTGATATTTTTCTTTCTCTTTGCGTAAATTTATTAAGTGCTCCAACAAACCACTATGAGTGGCGTACACTCCGAACGACAATAAAAGAAAGACAACAACTGCTACAATAACCTTTATAAAAAAAGGTTTTCTATATAATTCGTATTTCAACATCTCAACGGATGTGTATAATTCAGTCGCACTCGTTTGTTCCATAGCAGTATTCAAAGTCGGTAACTGATTTAATTGCAGAAGTTGCAAATATGTCTTTGCCATGTTTTTGATGACACTATCTCGAGTTATCAACTGAACATGGCGTAGTTGCATAATGGCTTCTTCTGTATTCCCCAAATACGCTTTGTAAACAGCAGAACGGCACAAGGCATCATTATACTCCACGAGTAAACCTGCCTTTTCATTATAAAATACACTCTTTTCGTTTAATTCAAACGCAATCTTGTTATTCCCTTCTAAATGACATATAGTTGCCAAGTCTCTATAGGCAAGCGCAGCTATTCTTTCATCTTGTGGTTGAATAAAAGAAATACACTGCACATACCAAGGAATAGCCTTTGTCAATTCTCCACGAACAAAGGCAGCATATGCATTATTATAACACAATTCTACGTTTTGTCTTTTACAGCCAATAAAAGTACAGGACAAAACTAGAACAACTAATATTAATCTATGTGTCTTCAAGAAATTGTATATTTTAGTGAGTGTTGTCCTATTGCTGGCATATGGAATCAAGGGCATATTCTTCATTTATAAGTTCACTGAAGGTTTGAAGTCCCATCACATTGTGTTCATTATTGAAACATAAATGCTAGTAATCGCCTTTTATGTACTCTCTTTTTAACGCTGCAGAGCAAGTCAAACTTGGTCCTATTTTCGTCAGTAAGTGACGGTAGGTTATTGTTGCATCAATTCGTACAAATATGCAGGACTTTGGACGTAGAGTTCGTTTTCTTCGTCCTGCAAAGCCGGCATAATGGACGAATTATAGACTCTGTCCATCGCCTGCTCGACATCACAGCCGGTATCTTCCATTACATACTTTACCAATTCGCTCAAGGCGTAATCGGTTAAATAAGTTGCTATTTGGTGACGGTCGGCTGTCATAGAATTTGCACTTTTGATTTCTTAATATAGCGCAAGGCTTTCTCTGTCCCGAAATAATACTGCTGGTCGAGATACTTGTCTTGCAGGGCTTTAGCCGCTTGTTCTGCAGTATAAATAGATTCGCGATAATTAGTAATTTGCATCACTACTCCATCATCTGCTATTGGTCCGACAACAATGTCGTAGTCGTGTATAGGCTGTTGGTTCGCTCTGTCGCGGTTGGCATCCACAAACAAGAACCACTCCACCGTGGCTTTCACTGGAAATACCTTAACTTTCAAATCGGAATTCAATGCAGACTCATCAAACTCGTATATAATCAAAGTCGCTTTTCCTCCAAAGAGACGCGCTTTCTTCTCTGCCATTCGAATAGCAGTCTCTCGCGATGATGTTAGATAGAACCCTTTGCCAAAGTCTTTGTGATTCAAGCTACTGGAAAGATCTATCGTTTCTATGTCCGTATTTGTGCCGTGAAAAAGTATCATACCAGCGTTCCTCCATTTTGGCGACAGACGATAATCATATCATCTATTGTATCATCCATTGATTGCAGGTGTTCTACATCATAAAACTCCACTAAGAACGAAAGAGCTTTATGCTGCTGCAAATAGCGAAAAGCAGCTTGCCTTGTCATGGCAAACTTCCGTGCAAAAGCCTGAATAGCACTCGTCAAAAATGGAATTTCGTACTTACTCATAATAAATCTTTGCAACTTTAGGCTGCAAAGTTATAGTTTTTTTATGACATATGCAAGTTTTATGGCAAAAATTTACAAATTTTATGCAAAATGGCACAAAAAAAGCAACCAGAGGGCCCCTTCGAAGGTACGGTCGCATTTCGTGCAAACAACAATCTTTTTAGCACAAAACTATGATTGTGCGAACGCAGACGAATTATTTTCAAAAAAGTTTGCATATTTCAAAAAAAAGTAGTAACTTTGCACACAATTTTCAAAGAACCTTAAAAACATACAATTATGAACATGACGATCAATGCCGTAAATTTTGAAATGGCAGACAAACTGGAGAAGTTTATTGAGAAGAAAATGAATCGCTTCGAGCGTCACCTGAACGCCGATGACAAAGTAGAAATCCGAATGTCGGTTATCAAACCGCAGACAAACAACAACAAAGAAGTGAAGATGCGCATCGCAGGATTGTTCGCGGAGAAAACGGCCGACAGCTTCGAGGAAGGAATAGATGCATGCATCAACGCTCTGGAAGGACAATTAGAGAAGAGAAAAAATAATTAACAACCAGCAATGAGGACAGATTTGGCTGCTTGCAACCTCATTACAAAAAATGCTAAAAAACAAATGAATTATTTATTTACGTCAGAGTCCGTGTCAGAAGGACATCCGGACAAAGTGAGCGACCAGATATCGGACGCTATTCTTGATAACATGTTAGCGCAGGACCCGCAGGCACACGTTGCCTGTGAGACGCTGTGCACCACCGGTCAAGTGGTAATCGCCGGCGAAGTGAGTTGTAACGGATGGGTGGACATCCAGCGCGTGGTGCGCAAGACGATAGCCGAGATCGGTTACACCAAGGCGGAGTATAAATTCGAAGCCGAGAGTTGCGGAATCCTGACTGCGCTGCATGCCCAGTCGGCTGACATCAACATGGGCGTGAGCCGCGAGAAAGCCGAAGAACAAGGTGCCGGTGACCAAGGAATGATGTTCGGTTACGCGACGGACGAGACGGACAACTACATGCCTCTCACGCTCGACTTAGCGCACACGCTCGTCTATACGCTCGCGCGTATCCGCAAAGAGGGAAAGCAGATGACTTACCTTCGTCCGGACAGCAAGAGTCAAGTGACCATCGAATATACAGAGGACGGTAAACCCGTCCGCATCGACACCATCGTGCTCTCCACGCAGCATGACCCGTGCGTAGAGGCGAACGGCGAATGTATTGAAGTGACGCCGGAGCTTATCAAAAAAGATATTATTAATATCCTTCTTCCCCGCGTAGCAACACGCGACTCGCGCTACGGTCATCTGCTGCACGAGTTTTTAGCGGACAAGAACGCCAAACTGCTGGTCAACCCGACGGGTAACTTCGTCATCGGCGGTCCTCACGGCGACACCGGTCTGACGGGACGCAAGATCATCGTCGATACCTACGGCGGTCGCGGTGCGCACGGCGGTGGTGCTTTCAGCGGTAAAGATCCGTCTAAAGTGGACCGCTCGGCAGCCTATGCCGCTCGATGGATAGCGAAGCACCTGGTAGCAGCCGGCGTGGCGCACGAGGTTCTGGTACAGGTGAGTTACGCCATAGGCGTAGCAGAGCCCGTCTCGATATATGTCAACACCTACGGTACCGCACATGTGGCACTCAGCGATGCGGAGATAGCCGAGAAAGTGAAACAACTGTTCGACCTTCGTCCCGCAGCCATCATCCGTGACCTCAAACTCACGCAACCAATGTACGAAGAGACCGCCAAATACGGTCACGTAGGCCGCACCAACGAGGTGGTTACCAAGACCTTCCTCGATGCGGACGGACACGAATATACCCGCGAGGTGGAACTGTTCACATGGGAGAAACTGGACCGCATTGACCAAGTCAAAACGGCTTTCGGGATTTGACGATTTGAAGATTTGAAAATTGGAAGATTTGAAGATTTGGAATAAACGCATATTAGTCATCGCCATCGTGCTCGGCGCGGTGGCCATCGACCAGGCTATCAAACTCTACATAGCCACGCATTACGAATTGGGCGAGAGCCGGGAAGTGTTCTCGTGGTTCTGGCTGTGCTATGTGGAGAACAACGGCATGGCGTTCGGCATCGAGTGGTTCTCCAAACTGGCGCTGACGCTGTTCCGTCTGATAGCCGTCGGTCTGCTCGGCTGGTACATCCATACCCTGCTGCGCAAACCCGAGACACCGGTGGGCTATCTCGCTACCATCGCCTTCATCATCGCCGGCGCATTGGGCAACATCATCGATTGCGTATGTTACGGTAAGCTCTTCGGCTACGCCGGTTGGTTCTACGGCCGCGTGGTGGATATGTTCTATTTCCCGCTCATCCGCAATAGTGCCGGCGAGGTGCTATTCTTCCGTCCGGTATTCAATTTCGCGGACAGTTGTATTACCTGCGCCGTGGCCGTCATCCTTCTGTTCTACTTGAAGCAGTTGAATCAGGAATCAGGAGTCAAGAATCAGGACTGAAATGAAAGTCAATAAAACCATATTAGTCCTTTGTTTATTGTCCATTGTATTTACTCTCCCCTCTTGTCGTCCGAAGGGGATATTGCATTCATGGGAGATGCGCAAGGTGCTCATCGACCTGCATAAGGCGGACGCTCTGCTGCAGATACACGGTCTGTCGCAGGCTTCGCCGGAGGACAAAGCGCTATACTACGCTCAGGTGCTTGAGAAAAATGGCGTGACGCAGGCGCAATTCGACTCTTCACTTGTCTGGTACACCGCCCATCCGCAACTCTTCGATAAGATTTATCCCAAAGTGCTCGCCGACCTGCAAGCCGAAGAAGAAGCCTTCGTGGCGCAGCATGAGCAAGCCCTTCATCTGACGCCGGACATAGACGAAACGACACAGGACCGACCTGTGTTCACGCAGGCGCAGATGGACAGCACACTATGGGTAACGCAGCACGGCTGGCCGTCGATGTGGCAACCGATGCCCGTCTTTGCCCCTGCGCCGTACGTCCCATCGCCTCTGTTAGTGCATAATTCGGAAGATTAGTTCTTTCCAGAGGTCCGCATCTTTCGCGGACGGATTATTGATACCTTTGAGTCGCGCATCCGTCTCGCGCAAGTAACCCATTATCAGAAACGCTTTCCCCGCCGGATAACGCTTCGCCGCCTTCTCGTAGTCCTTGACGAAATAGGGATTGATACCCAATTCCCGTGCCACAGCTGCCTGCGACTTGTCGGGCAGATAATGGTACATAAGGAGATTCGAGAAGAAGGTGAACAGCGGTGCCAGTTCGCGAAACATCGGATGGTCCTTGCTACTCGCGAAATACTGGGTAATGCGGTTTGCCTTCACGATATCTCCCTGAATAAGTGCCGTTTGGAGTTCGATGATGTTATAGTCCTTCGATATACCGATATTGCGCTCCACAAGTGCCGCATCGATGGTGTTCACGCCTTCGGGTCGGCCGTCCATCAGTTTCTGCAGTGCTCCGACGATAGCTGACAAGTCTGTACCCAGATAGTCAGCAAGAATAGGTGCAATACGAGGGTCGATGGAGAGGCTTTGACCGTTGGTTTTATTAAAATCGGCGATATAGGCGTTAATCCACCGTTCGACCTCGTAGTCCCGCAGTTTGTCGGACTGCAGCCACACGACCTGCGGATGGTCCGTCGCTTTCTTCCAAACGCTCTGACGTTTGTCAGGTTTGCCGTTATAGCAGAGAACGAGAACGGTCTGGGGCATGAGATTATCCAGATAGGCGGCCAGCGCATCCCATTTCTTCACCGCCTGCGCCTCGCGCACGATAATGACCTTTCGTCCGCCCATCATGGCGAAACCGCGTGCAGCGCCGATGACCGGCGCTATATCCGCACCCTGCAAGTCACGTCCGTAGAGGACCTGTTGGTCAAACTCTCGCGCCATCTCATCCAAGGCATGGTCGGCAATGAACGAATAGACCTGGTCGATGTAATACGGTTCCTCACCACACAATATATATATCGGCGCGTACGTGCCTGCGCGCAGGGCAGTCATGATATCGTTATACTTATTTACCATTTGACGATTGACGATTAGACGATTGAGGTATATAAATCATGTATTTGTATTTACTTCTATCTATCTCGCGATACCCCTGCTCGCGTAACATATTCTCCAGCATGCTCTCTTTGTCCTTCCTCGGCTTGAAGCGGAACTGCGGCGAGAAAGAGCAAAACACAATAGGCCGCTCCGCTTCGATGATATCGCGGTACTTAACCGTATAGACGGAGTCAAAGATATTCGACCAGAACTCATTGTATCGCGCCGCTTCGCAACCGGTCACGGCACGCATCAGATGCATCTCTTGTCCGATAGAAAGGATGAGTGGTTTAGGGGTTAGGGGATTAGGGGTTAGGGGATTAGGGGCAATGAGGCTGTCGAAATCCGCTTTATACTGCATCATTCGTTCTTCTTCGATTTCACGAATGGCGATACCTTTGTAAGGCGAGACGGAACTGAACGTCTGCACCTTCGTCAGGTCACTCTGCCCTACACTATTATGCGTCATACGCAGGACCACCATGACGCAGAGCACCACCAGCACTTCGTACAGATAACGCTGCTCGGCGACGGTCTTGTACTGCGTCAGCGCCACAGGCAACAGGCATAGCACAGCTGGGAAGAGTTTGAGCCACGCCGTGTCAGTACCCAGCGTAGCAACGCTCAAAACGGCTGCACCTACAAGGAGCGGACGATGGAAAGTAGAAAGACCGCTAACGCTCAAAGCGAGTGCCAACGCCGACAGCAGGTACGTCAGGTCGGTGTTATACCACTGTAACGGCTTCATCGTATAGACGATTACCAGCACCAACGCACCTCCTGCGAGCCAACCGGTGTATTTCTTCTCTCGGAACGCCAGCACACCTGCCGCCATGAGTAAATAACCCACCAACTTACCACTGTTCTCCCATAGTTTGGTGAACATGGACAGCAGTTCATGACTGCTCGTCATCGCTGCATCCGTAGCAGCCGGCGTAACCAGCCACCAACCCAACAGATAGACCACGCCTGCCGCCACTGCCGCAATAGGGATATTCCAAAGACTGCGTTTCTTCCATAGCGGCACCAATACAAGCAGCGCCAGAATATTCGGGAAACGCGCTGCGACGGCGAGTCCGAGCAGTATAGGCGAGAGACGAGAAGCGAATGGCGAACGGCTCACGCTCGTTACCCACAGAGCAGACAAGAGAAGTACGGACAGCGTGCCGGGACTGAACTCCTGGAAAGCACCGTAACCCATCAGTATATACGTCAATGCCAGCCAATGAATATTCTCTCGCCGTTGCTCATTATCCAACAGGCACACAAACGGCAACGATATTGCCGTCACAGTACACAGCCAACCGAATAGCCGCAGCCATACCAGTTGGGCGCCTAACAGCTTCACAATCGCTCCGCCCGTCAGCAACGTACCGACAGCCATCCAGCCACCCTCCAAATGCTCGTATTTATAGAGCCAGTAGAGCGGGTCTTGATGATTGCCAAAGCCGGCGAACACGAACCAAAGGGTGTACGCCAGAGCCGCCACAAGCAGCGTTATTGATAGTATGTGCTTATAGTTTCGCATATCTGTTTGACACTATCCACCGACAAATCATAAAAGAGCGGCAATCGAACCAGACAATCTGCATAACGGTCGCATTGCGGCAGACTGCGTCCGTCGTGCCTGGACCTGTAATACTCGCTGCTATGCAGACTCAGATAATGGAACACCGCGCATATACCGTTATCCTTCAGATACTTGATAAGCGCCGTCCGCTGATCCAAATCCGGCAACACGAGGTAGAACATGTGAGCATTGTTCGTCGCATATTCAGGGATGTCCGGCAGACTGAACCTACCCTGCTGGGCCAAGGGCTGCAAGAGCTCCCAGTAGGTATTCCATAGCAGCTTGCGCTTCGCCTGTATGTCATCGATATTCTCCACTTGTGCCCACAGAAAAGCGGCATTCACTTCGCTGGGCAGGAAACTGGAACCCATATCCACCCATCCGTATTTGTTCACTTCGCCGCGGAAGAACTCCGCACGGTTGGTGCCTTTCTCCCAAATGATCTCCGCTCTGCGGACAAAACGCTCGTCGTTAACCACCAGCAGACCGCCTTCGCCTCCTGCGGTGATATTCTTCGTCTCATGAAACGAGAAAGCAGCCAAATGACCGATGGAACCTAAAGGACGGCCTTTATAATAACTATCGATGGCTTGCGCGGCATCTTCCACAACGAGCAGGTCATGCTTTTTTGCTACCGTCATAATAGCATCCATATCACATGCCACACCGGCGTAGTGAACGGGCACAATAACTTTCGTCCGCGGCGTGACCAGCGATTCTAAGGTCTCGGCATCGATATTGGGATTGCGCGTCATCGAGTCCGCAAACACTACTTTCGCTCCTTCGCGCAGAAACGCCAGAGCCGTACTGACAAAGGTATAACTGGGTACTATCACTTCATCGCCGGGACGCAGATTACACAGCATAGCGCACATCTCCAGCGCATCCGTCCCGCTCGTGGTCAACAGACATTTGCGGAAACCGTAACGCTGCTCAAACCAAGCCTGGCATGCCTTGGTGAACTTACCGTTACCGGACAACTTACCGGCAAAAACAGCTTCGTACATGTAATGGGCTTCCTTGCCCGTCAGATGAGGTTGGTTAAAATTTATCATAAGAAAAATACAATTACTCCGATGATGATAATACCGATGGCGAGGGCTTTGCGGCGGTTGATAGGTTCCCTGAAGAACAACCAACTGAGCGCCGGCACAAAGAAATAACTCATTGCTTCGATGATACTTAGCTCTTTGAGCTGCAACCCTTTGCTCATGCACCATATATTGGCTATCATGGCTGCGAACATAATGGCATAGCCGCTGATAACCCATCCGTTGACATACTGCCGCCACCACGGGCTGTACTCCTTTCGCGCACCCTGCTTGAGCAACATCTGTGCGCATGCTGCTACAAAAACAACTACTATGGCTATCAGTCCGTATTTCATGAGCGTGCTAAAAAGACAATTCCTACTATGATGATGACCGAACCGATGATATTCGGTACCGTGATAGCTTCGCCGAACAGCAACGCCGCAATGAGCATCGTGAAGATGAGCGATGTGCCCTTGAACATATACGCTGTGCCGAGTTCGATGCGCTTGAGCACTTGTTGCCACAGCATAGCATAGATGCCAATGACCGCCACAGCGCCTGCGAACCACAACCAATACCACCACGACATAGGCGACTGCAACGCCGCTTTTTTCGTGCATATACCTACGCAGGCGTAGAGCATGTTGATGCCCACCAGGGCTACTATATCCAAAGGTTTAACGCACATAACGAAGGAATTTAGCCGGATTACCTGCCCATATTTCATTCTCACCCATGTTCTTAGTCAGCACAGCGCCTGCGCCGAGAGTAGCAAAATCGCCGATAGACAAATTCTCTTTGACCGTCGCATTGAGCCCTATATGCACACCCTTTCCTATCGTGAGATAACTGCCGACGGCCGCTTGCGCCGCTATATGGCAGAAATCGCCTACGATATTATCATGCCCCATCATCGAACCGACCATCATCAGACAACCCTTGCCTAACTTCGTTCCCGGCGACATGGACACGTTCGGCATAATGATACACCCGGCCCCCAACTGTACGCTCGGAGCTACATAAGCCATCGGATGAACAAACGTCGCCAAACGGTCATCAGGAATACCTAAGTTCTCAAACATAGCGATGCGCTCATGGTTGCCGTCGATACGAAGGATAGCGTTGACAAACCAATACCCTTCATCCAGCAGACGCTTGGCATCCGTTGTCTTGCCGATAACGGGAAACATATCTATTATGCTACCTACCGGCTCTCGGTCATTGAGAAAACCTGCCACTTCCCACTCCATAGCACCCATGCGCCGCGCATGCTCCATAGCCGCAGCCACGAGAGCCGCATTGCCTTTTCCGCCTAATATCGCTACTTTTCTCATATCACTTGCTCGATTATGTAGTTCGGACGCTGTTTGGTCTCCAGGAAAATACGGCCGATATACTCGCCGAGGATACCCAGAAACGCGAAGTTAAGTCCAAAAAGAAACAACATCATTACCATCATACTGGTCCAACCGGCTAACACATTGCCGGCTAACTTGTAGATAATCAGTCCCAACGCCGCTATCATCGAACCCACACATAGCAAAGTACCCAGATAGGTCACCATACGTATCGGGAACATGGAGAACGAGAATATACGGGCGAAGGTGAGAGACAGCATCTTGCTCAGGTTATAACCGCTCTTGCCGGCAAACCGCGCATCGCGTTTGAGCGGTACCGCCACGTATTTATGCCCGATATAATAGAGCAGACTCACGGCTGTGGCTGTGCGTTCAGGGAAATTACGCAACTCATCCACTACGCTCTTTTTCATCACACGGAAAATACCCAAACGCGGCATTTGATGAATATCCGTAATACGGTTGCTCACCCGCTGGAACAGACGCGAAACGGCGATTTTCATCCGGCTGTCCTTGCGTTCCTCCCATTGCGCGATAGCCATCGTGGCTTCCTTGTCCGCCAGCAGAGCGTCTATCAGCAGCGGGATATCTTCAGGCCGGTCCTGCAAGTCGCTGTCCATGAGTACAATCAACTCCTTGGTCGTCAGAGACAGGCCTGCCGCTATAGCGTTTTGCTGACCGAAGTTACGGCTCAAACGGGCGATACGCAGATGGGTACGCTGAACACGCTCTTGCTGCATGATTTCCCACGAGTGGTCACGACTGCCGTCATCGACGAGAATAATCTCGTATTCGCCAACGATGTCCTCCACCACGGCTGTCAAGCGCCGCAGTAACTCGCCTATCACTTCTTCGTCATTATATATCGGTATTACCACCGACAGACTGTTTGTATATCTCATCGTTTTGATAAATTATATATCCTGTTCGTTCAGCACTACACGTGACGTTCTCCGGAGCCGTGAAGACCACGCTGCTACGCGCCAGAGCACGAGGTTGCGGATGGATGGTCTCTCCAAGAGCCACGCGTATCACTCCTTCGAGAAAATCATAACCAGTACTCAGCCGCACAAGGTCGCTGCCGATGAAGTCCCCGCCCATTCGACCGCCTATCTCCATAACCACTATCCGGCCTTCCCTTGTTATCTTATACTCCGAGTGACTGGCTCCGCTCGTCAGTCCCAACGCATCCAACGCTTTGCGGGTGATAGCGAAGATATGTTCCTGCATCGCTGCCGGAAGAGACGAAGGCTGATGATGCGCCAGTTCCACAAAATGCGGTGCATCCGTGGTCGTCTTGTCCGTTATCTGTAGTGCATAATGGGTACCGGCGCACGAAATCATCTCCACGCTTATCTCGCGTCCTTCGATGAACTCCTCCACCAGTGCCTCGTGTGCCAGCGAAACCTCCAATGCCGTCTCTACAGCCGCAGCCAGATCTTCCCATCGCTCTATCTTATGCACGCCGAGACTGCCGCTTCTATCGCTCGGTTTGACAATCAGCGGCAGAGATAAACCATTAATCGTGAACCGTGAATCATGAACCACTCTGAACTTCGGACAATCCACACCTGCCGCACTCAGCGCCACGCGCATCCGATGTTTGTCATGCGCACGCAGAGCCGCTTCATAGCTGTTTCCCGCCAAGCCCATCTGTTCCGCTACATAAGCCACCGTCGGAGCCGCCACATCGCTTGCGATGGTACATATACCGTCGATATGCTCCTCGCAGCAGAGACGTAAAATCTCTTCTTTCTCCGTGATAGAAACAGGATAGAACGTGTCGCATAGTTCCTTACAAACCGCTCCTTGAGGCCATGCGAAACAAATCGTCCGCAAACCCATCTCTTTTGCCCGCTCCACTACCGGACGCTGCAAATAACTTGCTCCTATGATTGCCAGAGTTTTCATTCGCTCACCTTCACTTTTACTAACGCATATTTGCCGTTTCGGCATATCCACTTGATCTCTGTCGGCACGCCGTAGTGCTTGCCTATCTGCTCGCAGACGCGCTGCAGAGCCGTGTGCGGATGGACATAATTGACATCCGTAAACACGTACATATCTTCGCGCAGCAAGGTTCGGTAACTGTGTCCGACAGGTTTGTTAAGCGGACACCAGGTTAGCCAACCCAAAGTATATTTCTTAAAATCGTACGGCCATATATGCCACGGATTCGTGGATTCCATCATCATCGATGTTCCGATGGTGGTCACATAGGCATCGTGCGGCATATACTCCAACAACGGTTGCTGCAGATGTGTCCAGGTATAGCGGTTATATTCCGCTGTAGTGTGCTCCTCGTACATCTGCCATACATACCATCCGCTCAACACAGCAAAAGCGATGCCTATTCCCCATCGACGCTTCAAACCCGTCGTATTCGGCAGTAACATAAAATCCGTTACCATCATCGGCATCAACATGCAGAGGAACACGCGGTTCTTGAGAAAACCGTCCAAACTCACATGAACAATAAGTCCCATGATAAACAGCGTGTAAAGACAAAGGAAAATCAATTTGCTCCGATTGCCGGTTGTGAGCATCATCAGCACAAGCAAGGCTAATAATATCGCCACCTCCACTGCATACTTATCCAACCGATGCAGGTTGTCCATCTGCTGTCTGTACGGCACTTTCCCCACCGTTGCACTCAGCTGACGAATAGCCGGCAAGTCTATCTGCTCGGCGTCCGGCACAAAACGCAGTAACAACTGATAATCCATCGCATCGATACCTTCGGGCAACTGGCTGACGGTCAACTTGTACGCATTGGGATTGTCATTCAACTGCGCACGGAGCTGGTTGTACGCCCGATAGTATTTCCACTCGGAGTCATGGTCATAGACCATCTTGTTTACCCCACGGCAACCGACAATAACGGTCAGCATGACCACAATCGGTATGTATCTACGCCACTCCAGCCGGTATGTATAGACGATAATAGGCGCCATCAGCAGTCCAACCAGTCCTGCCGCCATGAAGCGTATTAACGCACCGATGACCACCAGCGCTACGCCGCTCCAACGGGATTTACTGCTCTCACGAAGCAACAAAGCGCACCCCGCCAGACATACCAAACCGGCGGTCGTCGTAAACTGGAAGGCGATTATGATACGCGCCCATAGCACATAAAGCACCACCAGCCATAGTATCCGTTCCCATCGCGCTCTGTTCGGCATGGTCAGGATACAGTAAACGAGCACGCTCATCGACAGCACATGGAGCGCAGCGAACAGGACGGTGTACCACTCGACAGCGGTTGTCAGACTGTACAAACCGGCCACGACAAAACCGTACAGCACATTAATATACACCAGATGAAAATCCGGCGCACCCGAATATGTGCCGTTAGCTATCATAGCCATCATCACATCGTCGTTCTCCTCAAATCCCAATGGCAACAAGAGCGCCATCACCGTGAAAAACACGATGTTGCAAGCCATAATAATATATTTTCGTCCTTCTCCCATTCGCCTTTCGTCCTTCGCCCATTCGCCTTTCGTCCTTTATTCCCATTTTCTGTCTTTGGCAAACAGCCTGCCTATTCCGTGCAGCCAAGTTGTCCAGTTCATATGCCGCGCATAGGCCGGACTGAACTCTTTTATCCGTTCAGCACACCTCATCCGTTCTTGCATCGTTCTCCATTTCCTCACCCATCGGCTCTCCTTCACCTCTAATCCCCTAACCTCTAATCCTCTAACCTCTAATCCCCTAATCACCTCACTCATCATCTTCTCAGCCCGTTCCGATACCTCTGCGGAGACCTTTTTCGGGAGCAAAAGCGACTCTTCTCGACTCAATCCTAGACCATACACCAGATTATAAGCGTATAATTGCCACACATCCAGCAAGTTAAGCTGCCTCAACCATTGTTCAAAAAGT
This sequence comes from uncultured Bacteroidales bacterium, assembly GCA_902778935.1. Classification (GTDB taxonomy): domain Bacteria; phylum Bacteroidota; class Bacteroidia; order Bacteroidales; family Paludibacteraceae; genus Colicola. The sequence goes on along the minus strand of CACYZT010000012.1, from coordinate 10,000 downwards.
TCGGGTTTCAGTTCTTTCGTGTAATGATGCAGCAGTAAAGCTAAGTCGCACATCTGCCGGACGTTAGCGCTTCCTTCTATAAAATGCTCCCAGCTATGCAGAAAGACAAACAGCACATTAAAAGTCGGTTCCGGCACTCGCACTCGCAACCCGTTTATCGTCCGCCAGTCGCCATGCGTCATGCCGTATTTCTCTATCCGCTCGTATCGCCGTTTATCCATCGGATGCTGCAGGCTCATCGTCACGCGGTGTATCTCGACGGGTATATCGTCGGCATGGATGTTATAGTGCTTGTAGTACTCCATCTCTTCCTTGATAGCACCCGTCTCGGGGAATACCTCCCGGATAGCCGCACAGGCTGCGTGATAGTTCTCTTTGCCCACGAACACATCCACGTCTCGCCATGAGCGCAGTTGGCTATCCGGATAGAGGGCAGCCAAACCTGCTCCTTTGAGCAAAACAGCTGGTATATTCGCCTTCTCCAATGCCCGCCACGCTTGCTCCAGCACATGTTGCAGCTTCACCTGTTTATGCATCGCGTTGACGCAAACGCTTTTCATCTGCTTACGCGTTGCGTCCGACAATCCTTCTTGCGCCAACACCATCGGATAAACGAGCACATCGGTACATTGCGCTGCGTTCAGACGCAACAATTCCTCCGTCTCTGCTTCCGGCCATTCCGACTGCCGGCCCCACAATGCCGCTTTTACCAAGTCCAAATACCTCATGCACTATGTGTTTTGCGGGTTAGTATGGAGCGCAGGATAAGGAAGAAATACCTCATATCCGTGCGTATCGGGTGCTCTAAATAAGCCGTGAGATACGCATCTTCGTTAGCAAAGAGTTCCTCCATCGTCGTCGGATGATCAACATAGAAAGGCGGCATCAAACCGGGCTTGCATTTCGTCCGTTTCTCTTGCAGCCACTCCGGATAACTGTCAAACATAGCTTGACTCAATGGCCGGACGCCCACTAATTTCATGTCCCCTTTGAGCCAGTTGTACACCATCGGCAACTCGTCCAACCAATACTTACGCAACACTCTGCCCCATGCCGTAATACGCCAGTCGTCATTCGATTTGTCCGCGATATCCATGCCTCCGCGATTATCAAACACATAATTCTGGATATACTCGGCATATGGATGCATGGTCCGGATTTTATAGAAATACTTCACTTCTCCGTGCTCGCAAACGCGCGGCAGTTTGATGAGCGGACCATATACTTTCATTTTCTCACGCGGATAGGGTTGTGACTTACGGTGGGCATAGACATACTCGAGTTCACCTTTGTTCTCCGACCTGTCCACTTCAAACCCGCAGTAGTACAATCGTCCGTACACTTCCGTCTTGCTCAGCATGCGTTTGCGACCTTTGTTGATATCGAAATACAACCGGCTCGTGAGCAACAATCGCGGCAACACACGCTTGACGAACTTAGCCCATTTGCTCGCTTTCTCATACTCCTGCGGACGATAACAGCACACATACTTGCCGTCATCCGGTAACAGCTGATTGACCACACAGAAACGCTTGTTGATACCGCGTATGTCGTTCAGCGGCACTTCGTCAATAATCGTGTCACGCTCGTACGTCTTCTTCTCACGCGGCTGAATAGGCATCACCGGCACATCCATATTCGTGGCGTATTTCCAGTAGTGCTCCAGCATCACAACCACTAACTCCAAACCTCCGACCAGCACAATCATCGATGTCGCCACGCGGGGAGAGAGACTATAAGGCAATCGAGGCAAAACTACCCAACTCAACGCAATCAGCACGATATCATCGGCGATGACGGACAACAACGACTGCCATATATACGTCTCTTTATACGAACGATAGAGCTGTACCGCGTAACCGACTACCACCCATAGCACAGCCAGCACGCCGAAGAGCACCCAATAGGCTTTTATCTCACTCTTGTCCGCTATCCAGCGCCAGAACATGCAAAGCAGCACAGCCAACAGCCATACCAACAAATCTACGCCTACTCGCTTATGCCATCCTTCTCTTACCATCTTAACCCAAATATCGCACTATCTCTTCCAAAATCTTCTCACTCGCGTGACCATCGCCGTACAAAGGCGGAAAATCAATCGGTTTGTTGGCCAACTGTTCGTAAGCAGCCATGATACGCTCATAGTCTGCGTCGGCAAGAATACCTGCCCCGGCTTCGACGATCTCCACCCATTCCGTCTCGGGACGGAGGATGACACACGGCGTACCATAGAAAAAAGCCTCTTTCTGAACGCCTCCGCTATCCGTCAGAACCACAGCGGCGTTCTTCTCTAATGCAATCATCTCCAGAAACGAGGCGGGCTCGATAATCCGCAAATCATCCGTATTCAATCGCAAATCCGCTATCCGTTTCTTCGTCCTCGGATGAAGCGGAACCACCACATCCATACCCGTCTTGGCGATATCCTGCAAAGCTCGGACAATCGAACGCAGATGTTCCTCATTGTCCGTATTCGCCGGACGATGAACGGTTGCTAACACAAACGTGTCTTTTAGCGAAGCGGTCTTTTGTCTTTTAGCGTAGCGATCTTTTAGCGCAGCGGTCTCATAATACAACGCATTGTCGTACATCACATCGCCGCTCAGCACTACGCCTTTGGTCATACCCTCAGCCTCCAGATTGCGAACCGCAGTAGTCGTCGGAGCAAACAGCAAGCTCGACAAACGGTCACAAACGATGCGGTTAATCTCCTCCGGCATCGACATGTTGAACGAACGAAGACCGGCTTCCACATGAAAAACCGGCACTTGTAACTTACTTGCCGCCACAGCCGCAGCCAGCGTGGAGTTCGTATCGCCATACACTAACACGCCGTCATAGTGCGTCTGCATCAGTACGGCCTCTATCCCTTCAATCATCCGCGCGGTCTGAACACCATGCGAAGCACTACCCACATGCAGATTATACATCGGTTCCGGCACACCCAACTCACGGAAGAACACTTCCGACATGTTGCTGTCGTAGTGCTGGCCCGTATGGAGAATGTGTTCCTCTATCTGCGAAGAGAAATGCGCTTGAACCGCTCGCGATACCGCGGCAGCCTTGATAATCTGCGGACGTGCGCCTATGATGGTTACTATTCGTTTCATGACAAAAATGCCCTACTCACCCAATTTAGCGCACAAAGGTACACAAAAAAAATGACATATACAAATATATGTCAATCTTTTTACAGAATTTGTAAAAAATTAACCGAATTTCTCAATAAAATGCGTCAAGAACTCCGTCACATCAATCTTTTCGCGCAACATTCGCTCTCTCCGTTTCTGCCATTCGTCTTTCAGATGTGGCATCGAGAGAAGTGTCTCTACTTGGCTTTTCAATCGTTCCGGTTCGGTCGTCTTGATGCCAAATGTCAAAGCATATTTCTTTTCCAACTCTTCCAACACACTTATACGACCGCTAAAATCGCTATAGCGCACAGAAGGCACGCCTAACATAGCTGCCTCGACAGACATCGATTGACTATCCGATATCAATAGTGATGCAAAGGCAAGGATATGATGAATATCGGTATGCCGGATATGTAATTGATAGGGTTTATAGGTTTCGGGTAAAGCTATCTCAGACGTGATATACACCCGATACCCGTGGCTCTGACTAAGGGCAATCAATTCGCTCAATTGTTCCAACGAAAGTCCTCCAATGCCCACATCGTGATGTGCAGCTAACTTGGCCATGCGGACCATAACAAAGGGCTGATCAATATGGTAGGCATTCACGATATCGATGGAAGGAGTGAAATAGTTGGGATGTAGATAGGCTAATTTCATGTAACCGTCATAACCTGTTTTTTTCTGCTCCCATTTTCCTACGCTGCACACATTAGGCACAACGATATGGCTTGTAAACGGATACGTCAAACGCGCAAGGTGCTTGATTACGTCGTAATCATCTTCCAGCGTCGTGATAGCAGGCTTGCCAAGCAACCATCCGGCTTGAGCTATAGACGAGTCGGTACCAATAAGCACATCGGCATGATGCTTTTTAGCAATCTTATACACTACAATTGTCCGTGTGATAGAAGCTAAGAGAATAGATAACTTGTTGTTTTTGCGCACTGAAGGCTGTATATTGATATAGGGCACACCATCTTCTTGTAGCAGCTGTTCAAGAATATCTTTCGTCTTGATGAGCACCACCACATGCCAACCGGCATCCTTGAGATTTTGGATGGTATGTTTGAGGAAATGATATTGCGCAGGATGTCCGCAATAACATACTAACGATTTTTGTGCTCCTGTTTTCATATCTTCTTTAGCATCTTTACACCCATAACACCTATACCATACAACACCGGTTTTTGTACCTTCAAAAAACGCCCGTGTTCCACTAACTTTCCACCAAACTCCGCTTTGAAATCCCGCACGCCATAAGGAACATCGGGTTTTCCCGCCCCCATGATATCAAAGATAGGGATGGTATGTGCATGAGCATATTCCATAGCCCCGTATGTTGCCATAACCGATGGACTTGCATCTTTGTACGCTACATCATCACCACACACGAACCACTCATAAATGCACTTCCCATCAAGAATCGGACACATCATTCCACCTATTACTCTCTCATTCGTTTTTACCAAAAGGAACTTGCCTAACTTTTTTCGATAGAATGTCAAAAAGAACGATAACGGAAACAGCGGCGTTTTAACCTTAGACCGGTATAGCGATTTCAAGATTGCATACCAGGCTATTATCTCCTCTTCTTTCTGCGCCTCAACTACATGAGAACCATTCTGAATAGCTTTCTTAATTTGTCGTTTACGGTTGTCGCTCAACTTATTTCTCATCGCCTCCTCATCCGTGCAATCCACATGAAAATTCAGATGAGGCTGATACGCAAATCCGGCTTGCTCAAACGCCTCTCTCCAACGGCTGTAATCATTAAAATTGCGTGTCTCGATATAAATAGCCTTATGTCGCAATATTGTGCGAACAGCAGACATTAACCCTTCAACCTCCGCATTCGTGGCGTCATCCGCCAAACACGGACCACCAATAATAATAGCTCTGCGGGTAAAAAACTGCTTGAAGGCCGAGTGCTCTTTCGTCACATAACCAACACACACGCCGCGCAGACCTTGCGCCGACCTTATGCCGAGGCAAAAAGGTTCGAACAACTCCGGTTGAGAAGCAAAGAAATCGTACGCTTCAGGCGTTTGAAACCATGTGCCCGTTGCACTCTCCGCAACCAGCCTACTCCACTCTGCTCTGTCTATTTCATCGCATAACACGTGCATACACATCCATGATTATTTGTGCCACCTGCTCGTTCGTCAACCCATCGGCAATAATCTTCTCTTGTCCGTTGGTCCGCTCGGCAGTAACCTTTCTAATCGCCTCTCTTATCGCACGAGGTTCACGCGGAACGATGTAACAGTTGTTCACGCCTTCGATACGCTCTTTCACATCGCCCACATCCACACTCACTATTGGACAACCGCACACCATCGCTTCCTTGATAATCTGCGGACTACCCTCGCTTTTGCTTGTCATCAGCAAGCATCGCACTTCGCTCAACAATCGGTTCACTTCCTCTCGTGTATAGCCTTTCAGCTCTACCAACTCTGCGTCTAATCCGCTCATAGCCTCAAAGGCCAATGCCGCATCCTTAACCGCATCATCAAACGCGCCGGCAAACAGCACTCGCCCTTTATCCCTTTCTCCTTTCGCCTCTTCGCCTTTCGCCGTTCCCACATTCACCCCGCAAGGAATAACACTCGCCTTTCGCCCTTTCGCCCATTCGCCGTTAACAAAGATATTCCATGCCGACAAGCCTATCGCGAGTCTGGAGAACGGACGCACAAATCGCACGTTCATGTCGCTTCCATGATAAGTCGTCACAACAGGCACACGCCGTGTAGCCATGTTCGCGAGCAAACCGCATAAGCCGTAATGAGCATGTACCACATCCGGTCGCGTGCTTCGGATAGCCTTACGCAAACGCGGTAACTCACGCAAATAACCGGACACTCCCTTGCCTTGTACGCCAAACCAAACAACCTCGCAGCCGGCTTGCTGCAAAGCCTCTGCCTGTTCCGCCACAAAAGGAGCAAAACGACCTTGCTTATATCTCGCTACTATCAGTATTCGCATCTTACGCCAACCCGCGTCCTTTTAGTTTGAACCAGTTCCACGCCACGGCGGCAAGGAACATTACCACACACCAATAACCGAACCAACGCCGGTATTTCTTTTTCGAAAGAGCGATACCCACTCCGTAAGCCGCGAACATGAACTCAAACGGCATAGCCGGTTGGTGGAAACGCTCCGAATGGGCAAAAGAACTCAACGTCAGCATCACTAAATAACCGAGCATGAACGACAGCGGCAGCAGCATTTCCCGCCAATAACCGGACATCAGCAGGATAACCAACGCCAGAATGGTAAAATAAGAGACGATATTCTTTATAAAATTACCGCCATGGTTCAATTGTTGGATATCCTGATCGTCAAACGGACGCACCATCGAAGGGAATGGTAAGGTAAAAATCATCGGCGCAAAGACCGCAGAACTGGCGTATTTGGCGAGCGAATTTCCTTGGTCACGGCTGCTTCGCCATTCCATATTCTGCGCTTGGCTGCCTTCCCGCACTTGTTCAACAAGCACATCCGCACGCTCTTCTATCCGGTTACCCGCAATCACGCCGATAAGCACAATCGCCAGCAAACCGACGATAATACGCTTGCCCCATGTCACCACGCGAGTGGAAGACATCACCAACGAGAAAACGAGCGCCAGCAGAACCACGATGCCCAAAGGCGTACGGAAGGTAAAAATGATGGCGGCTATCAGCAAAACAGGTATCACTTTCCATGCCGTGAATTGCCGCGAACGCAACATCTGGTCGGCCTGCTCGATAAACAAAACCGTCAAAAATACCATCTCCACCTCTTTGAGGTGAGCGGAACAGTAGTACCAGAAATTAGGCCACAGCGCACAGAAAATAGCCGTCAAACGGGCTGCCTGTTCACCTACGTTACGTTGCGCCAAACGGTACATCAGCAGAACCGTTAACGACGACCATACACACTTCAGCAAACGTGCGGCAATAACACTATTGTCCGTCAGCCAATAGACAAAACCGAGATACACACCATAACCCATATCGGAGATATCGTCCATGCCGCTCCATTGGGATATGCGGTCGTAAAAATGATAATCGCCCTTCAATATCAACTCCGACACATACCTGCCCAACTGGTCGTAATAGAACGCATCCGCATTCTCAAAACCGAAAGGATTATTGAAATTGAGCTTGAATATCCAGTAGAGAAACAGCACGAAGACCAGCCGAAAGCCGAAAGCCACAGAAACAACTTGAATCTCAAAATTCTCCGGCCGGTGTACCCTCGCTATCGTCATATTGCGGGACATCTGCAGACCGATAACAAAGAAGGTCATTACGCCGAAAAAACCGGCCACCATATAGTACCACGGCAGACTGTAGGACGAATACACCAGGCTCACTACCACCAACGCAAACACATACGCCAACAGCGCATTTCGTGTCACCCAAGACGGCAGTCGCAATATCGGTATCGGCATCGAATAACTCATTTCGCCTGCAAAAGTACTACATTTTTTGCATATATGCAAATTTTTTTGCTCAAAAACTTGCATATTTCCGAAAAAAGCAGTACCTTTGCAGCATATTTGCAGCATCTAAACATATGTGATTCGTATGATATTGATATGATTTCTATATGTTAGTATGCGGAGAGACAGCATAGCAACAGCAATGCAACAGCATAGCACAACGGAACAACTAACAATCTAACAACTTATCTAAACAGCACATGGCACGTGTTATTTTATCCGAACCGGTACTTGAAATTCACGGGGCATTTACCCGAAAAGGCATCATTAACCGACAGAAAAAATATCGCGACGAATCAGGACGGGTTATTTGTGAAGGATGCCAGGAAGCCTATGTAATCAAACACCCGCGCGACTGGAAACTCAATCCCGCTAAAGGAGCCGAACTCGCTCACCATAACCGCTGGAGGGAGGCTTGCTTGCGTACAACCCAGATTTTGCAATCTGCACAGCCGGAAGGACTAACGAAGCAGCAGCTTTTCCATCGTCAGATTAATAACATCCCCGATTACTACACCTGGGAAGAAGCACAAGCCCTGTACGCCCACTACCACGAACGCTTCATTGCCCAGTTACCGGGCTGCACGTATCGTCCTTCGCCGGACGCTCCTGCTCGGCGAACCAAACCCGATTCGCAAGCGCCCATAGACCCGATAACCGGAAAAGGCAAGAGATATGCGCAATTCCCCGCATTCATTCGTGCCATGATGTATATCGAACTGAAACTTTGTACCTTTGCGCCAAATTGGCACACAACGAAGCGACAAATTCACTAAGGGTGATAGACGCGAAGAATATCATATTTGACTTTGGTGGTGTACTGATGGACCACAATTGGGAAGGCTGTCTGCATGCTTTTCGACAGTTCATGCCGGACGATGACATAGAGAATGTCCTGGGCTTGGGAAATAACAAGCCGGGCACACTTAGAGCGAAGTTTGAAACACGTTGGGGCAACAATCCTAAATGGTTTGTCGAAGAGGTATTGAAGCATTGCAAGCAAGGCACAACCGAACAGCAAGTAATAGACGCTTGGAACATCATCCATGCCGGCATTACCGATGATAAGTGGGAGACCATACAGCATTTTCGCCAGAAAGGTTACCGCACATACCTTTTGTCCAACACAGACCGAATACATTGGGAGCATACACTATCGCTTTATCGAGACCGGATTGAACAACTATTTGATGCTACCTTTCTGTCATTTAATTATTGGGAGGCAAAGCCTAACCCATACATTTTCAAAGAAGTAGATTGCTTTATTAAGGCAGACCCGAAGCAGACTTATTTTGTGGACGATTCCGAATCGAACCGCCAAGCGGCAGAACAGACCGTGAGATGGCATACCTGCGCAAGCATACACGAATTGAAGGAATTATTATTTTGAGCTATTTGATACGCTTAAACATTCCAATATCTTTGTGATGTCCTCGGCTTCGGCAAGGGAAAGTTTCTGACGGACTTGGGTCTTGCGCTGGTAGATGGTTTGGAGACTTTGACGAGTGAGCATATTGATCTCCTTAGTGGAGAAATCGGCTTTGAGCAAACAGCAGAGTTGCAGTTCCTTCTCGTTCAACACATTTCCATATTTCTGCACAAGACGGGTGTAGAAGCCATCATAAACCAAATCTATGGTTTGGTAAATGCTTGGCCAATCTATAAGGGCATTAGCTGTAGTCTCGTTCAATGCCATGAGGCGTGCAAGCAGTTGCTGGTTGGCTTCGGTGGGTGTCCCTGCAATCGTTTTGATGACACCCAATTGCTGCAACATCAGTTTGCGCACATTCCCATCCGCAGGTCTGCCGTTGGCGGCTGATGGTCAGGTACAGATTACGTTCACGCAAGTCACGGATAGAACGCTCTTTGGCTTCCGCTACGCGGTAACGCACATAGTCCGCCTCCGACCAATGGTTATTGTATTGTACCAACGGGAAACAATGGTACGAACCCTTCTGGGCATATTCCAGCACTTGTCTGTGCGCAAGAAAAGCCGCTTCGGCTGCCGGGTCAAACTCCGCGCTCTCTTTGTATTTGGCGAACAACTTCTCCACCTCGCGCATATACCGCTCCGCACGCTGTTTGTTGCCTTTGTTCAGCCACAAGCGCGAGAGCGAATAGAGGCTCTCCACTTGCAACCAACTGTCCGCTTGGCGGTATTCTTCCGTCAGATCTTCCAGCATCTTTATTGCGCGGTCGGTTTGTCCTATTTCGCCTAACAGGTCGGCATAATTGCGGCGAACCACATTGACAATAAACGCTGAGTCCGCAGCTTGTGCAATCGCTTTCTCAAAGCACTTCTCCATCTTGTCATATTCGCCGAGCGAGAAATAGACAATCGCCAACGCATTATACACGCGCTCCACTTCGTCCAGAT
>CACYZT010000011.1 GCA_902778935.1 uncultured Bacteroidales bacterium | reverse complement strand
TGACGACCAAGTCCGAGTACTGGCAACGCGGAGACACCTCCGCCGTCATCCAGACTCGCACCGTAGAAAGCTACGACGCTTCACGGAAACTTTAACTATCAAATTAACCAACCTTAACCCCCTCACGGCGTAGGGTTCCGAGCAGGCTTAATCAGTCTGTCAGCAGAGAGACCTGTATGTATATCAGTCTGTCAGTCCAAAGGACGGTCTGTCAGCGAGTAAAACGAGCGGTCTGTCTTCTGTCAGCTCGAAGAGCGGTCTGTTCGGCAAACGCCGAACATCCCATGGCAATTATGAAAGTAGGCGCAGCAGGTATCGAGACCATCAGCGGCGCCATGAAACAGCTCCAACGAGAACTGCCAGCGCGTGTATTCGTTTGACGCAGACCGCTACAAACGCACGTCTCCGCTCAAACCGAAAGAGGTATCCATCCGTCAGCGCTTCCAAGCCGTACGTGCTATGGTCGCTGCGCGTAAGGAAGACCTGACCAAGGTCACCCAGGACCAGATTGACTTCCTCGCTCAGAAGGACCTTGCCAACGGCAAGAAGACCATGAACGCCTACCTCTGGCTGGTATGTGGCAGAGAATATGATGAGTCGCAAGACTAATCGCCTCCGTGGTTATTAGTTGAAAGGAAAAAGCGCATTTTTCGTGCGCTTTTTCTGTTTTTATTAAAGACGCGTTTATTTTTCTTACAGTTTGACGATAAGCGTTTCTACGCAGTTAGCCGGCAGGGAGATAGTTGCGGCATATTCGCCTATCTGGAGCGGGAACTGTTTCTCGGCTCCGGTATTGAGGATATTGACAGCATACGAACCGTCCTGTTTCTCGACGGCGCAGACATGGAGCTCGGTATCCGGACTCTGCGTAACACCTAATACCACATCACCCGGTCGCATGGAGCGGCTGAAATGCTTGAGCACATAGTAATAGGGTGTGAAATAGAGATGGTCATGCTCATAATCGACCATAAGCATGGCGCCGCAGTTATTGTTCACATGCGTCGGTCCGCCGATTGAATCGAGTACTGCATTCCAGTCGATATAGCCGGTGAGCCAGTGGTTCAGGCCATCGATGATATAACTCGCATAGCGATGAACAACCGCATATTTAGGATGCCATTCGGGCCACCAGGGTGTTGAATATGCCCAGTCGGTAGCATTGGGGTTCCACCAGAAAGCATCGTTATTGAACCAGCAGCACTCTTTGTATCCTTCATAATCCGACACACCGGGCCAACCGTCGCGTCCCAGGTTGTCCACGCAACCCTCGGTATGGATGAGCCGTTTGTCGGGGTGCGCGGCATGGAGCGAATCCAGCACATCGGGGAAGCAGCTGACGGTAGAGCCATACCAATGCAGCGCCGTACCGTCCGTATAAGCGTTCGCCAGCGAATCGCCGAAGATAGCAGCCGTATAAGGTGCTGCCTCAAAGGTATTCTGGTCAAAGCCCAGAATCTTCACTTCGCCAAAGCCGTTGTTCTCCATCTCCGGTCCGAGATAGCGTCCGATGAGTGCCGTCTCGGCAGCCGGCGACAGATGCATCGACTCCCAGCTGCCGTCATTACCCATTGGTTCGTTCTCCGGCGTGATAGCCCAGAACTCAATGCCGGACTCGCGATACGCCTGCAGGTATTTGACGTAGTAACGCGCGAAAGCATCGTAGTACTCCGGCAGCAAAGCACCGCCATAGCGGTTGAGCTTGTCAAAGAACTGTTTGTTATCTTTCATCCAAGCCGGTGCCGTCCATGGTGAAGCGACCAGACGCCACTCGTGGTCTTTCTGTCCGTCTTTGATAGCGGCTATCTCATGCAGACATTGCCACATATCGTACTGCTCGTCTTTGATCTGCGGGTACTCGGCTTTGGAGAAGCCGTCTTTGTGAACCTGCATGGAGAAATGCGTCAAGGCGTCGTCCCCGTCCACATCATCGAACGAATAATGTCCTTTGAGTGCAAAATCCGATGCGCCGACGACGGTACGGGAAGCGGAGAAGTTAGCGCCGTTCTCGCCGTACATCTCTTCCAGTACGGCATGGCGTTTCTCGGGCGTGAGGCAGGCTAAGACGAACACGGACGACTCGGTGATGGAGTTGCCGAACCCGTCGATCGTCTGGCGTCGGTCGTTGAGGTCGATGACCACAGCGTTGCCACTGACATGGGCTTTACGGAACTGAACGGGTGCGGGTTTCGTTTCGGCATTCTCTGCCAGCAACCATACATCGGCAGAAGGCACTTTGGCCGTACAAGCAGTCAGGATAACGCATGAAAGAATGAATGCGTGAATGAATGAACGGTTCATAATTCAATAATTAGTTGTTTGATTTGTCCGTCGCGGGCAAAGATATGGGCGCTCTGTTCTTTGGATAAGGTCAGACCGCTGCACTGACAGACTGATTTAGATAGACGATAGATAATCTCCGTGCCGCAATAGGTGAAATGCAGTTCGCCGTCTTTGAAATCGCTGTCGGTAAGCATGGTGGGGCAGAAGGTAATCTGTCCGTCATGGACGGAGACACCGAGTTCGAAGAAGCGATTGAGGATATCTTCTTTCACTTGTCCGGTCATACCGGGTTGCTGTACGCCCGCCATGGACGGTGTATGCGAATAGGGGTCGAAGGGGAAGGAACCGTATTCGGCAGGCTGCTTGTGACTGCCCAGTCCTTCGCGGATGGCGAAATAATGATTGCGCAAGCGCGACAGGACCGCTGCACTGACAGAAGACAGACCGTCCTTTGGACTGACAGACTGAATTACTTCGCCGACGGCGAGGAGCAGTTTGGAAACCATGTGCCAGTAGATGCAACCGAGTCCTTCGTATTTGTAGAATGTACCGCTTCGACCGGTGAAGGCATGATGGTTGAAGACCTGCTCATAGAGGTCTTTGAGTTCATCGGGCAACTCATTGGCATTGCGGTAACGGGCATCGAAATGAATACCTCCGTCGCAGTCCTGCTTGAGAATAGAACCGAGGTATTTCTGTACGACCGGCAGCTGTTTGGCTTCCTCGGGCAGGTTGTTGAGTTCGAGGAATGTTTTGCGTTGGCGGTTCGGATAGAGCATGTAGCTTCGTTGGTCTTCGCGATAGAGGTCAGACGCACGCATAGCATCCAGCAAGTCTGCCGCTTCCTCCGCTGTAAGCAATCCGGACGATAGCACGGCTACCTGACCCTCCAACATCTGATAGAGATGACTTATCTCTATATCGTTCTCCGTGAAGCGGATGAGATTGTATGCTTCGTACAATCCGTCGGCGCGTTTGTTTGCTCGGATGGACTCGTCAATCTTATGGAGCGTAGCGGTACAGAACTCCTGCAGTTCGCTATTCTCCAAGGTCTCCGTTTGTCCGCTCAGACCGGCATAGACGCTATTGCGGTAAGTCTCTCCCGCTGTGCCGACGATATCCGTGAACTGCTTGCGGTTTCCGTTCATATACGCATGTCGGATAGCACGCAGGAAGGTAAGGGTCTCTGCGCCGATTTGCACGTCGGTCTTAATGAGGTTTTGCAGGAAAGCGACATAGCGGCGCATGTAACAGAGCGTTACCATCGAAGCGCCGTAACCGACAAGGGCATTGTTGGCATCGTTCCATTCCGGACGGAGCGTATTCATCCATATACCTGCGTTAGGAATGAAATTAGACAGTTTGGTTAGCAGGGTGATGAGCAGTTTGTCAGCCATGGTAGTGGTATAGACCTTACCGTGCTCGTCCAGCACCAGTTTGGCATCAGCACCCATCTTCGGCACGAGCGCCATGATACGGTTGTGCAAGTCGGTATCGAACCAAATACTGTTCTTCGGGTCCGCCACTATCTCTGCATACGACTTGATGCGGTACGGCACGTTAGCGAACGCGTAGATACGGCGGTTCAGCAGTTCGGTTAGTGCCTTAGGGTCATGGGCGTGACTCAGTTCCAGCAGTTTAAGTAAGTAGATAATCTGATGGTCTCCCCAATAACCGATGTTCGACCACGGGTTCTCGGGTTCAATCACCTCCCAGTCAATACCTTTGTCCGTGATACGATAGGGATTATACCCGTCTGCGGTGGTGGCATTGAGGAACTTGGCGATGATATGATTGATGAAAAGCGGGTAGGAAACGGAGAGCGCTTCCCAGTTCTGGAATATATCCCTCCAGTTACCCTGATACGCCACGACAGGATTGCCCTGCTCGTCCTGCACGCGGATGTCGAACAGGTTCCACGGGCGTGAAGGGTCACCGTGACGACGACCGAACGTGAGCGGCAGGTCCTGCGTTGGCGAGGTAGGCGGATAGGTGAGATAGTATCCGCCGCGCATGGTGTTAAACAGGACGTTGGCGAAATGGCGAGCATCGTTGTGCTCATCGCCGGTATGCTGCACGCCGTCGTTCTGCGCCACGATGCGCTTGAGCGTCTCGGTCGATTGTTTCATGGCCGCTTCTATCCGGTCGATAGCGTCCGGCAGGGCGATGAAATGAATCAAGTCATGTACGGCTACGGCATCCTGACTTACGTCGAGGACGTTATACCACGTCTGCGCCCCGCGTGCCGGCAAACGAAGTTTAGCTTGGGCGACAAAAGCACCACGCACACCTTTCGAGGGCGTTTGGTCATACGAGGCTTTCGGCAGGCCCAGGCAATAAACGGTATTGCATGTAAGCGATTCGGATGGTTCGGCTCTGTCCACGAGGATAGCCTCCATGCGGAAGAGCGCGAGCGATGTGCCGGGCACCAGTTCGGTTTTCTTATATCCATCGACGAGGGTGGAAAATTCGTTCTGCGTCTTGCGTTCCACCCCAGCCGGCAGCACGTTCTGCAGACGGTCGTCAATCGCTACATCCGTAGCTCTGTTGCCTAAGTTCTCCAGCGTGGCGCGGCGTACCCATCCGTGTTTGCCTGCCGGTGCCCAGACATAGGAGAAACGCAGTTTGAGGGTATGGTTCTCTTCACAAAAGACGATTTGGTTGCCTACCGTCGATTTGGCAATCTTACGGGAGAGAACGAACACATCCTGCTGTTGGGCAGAGAAGGGTCGCCAGAGCAGGTCCCCGTTCACTTGGAACGGTTCGCCTTTGACCTTAATCACGGTCTTGGGGCCGGTGAACTCATAGCTCTCAGTTATCTTATCATCTGTATAATACGGGAAGAGTGCTTCGTTAGGCGAACGCCGGCCGCAGGTAAGGCCTCCGGTGGAAGCCAGGTACATCCACAGGTCCGTATCCGATGCGAGCGAGATGAAGAACGGTTGCATCTCGTCATAATTGGCTATCTCATAGAAACGCTCGCCGTTAATCGATATAAATTGTCCGTTTACCATAAAGTCATTTACTATTTAACCATTCACAATGTACTATTTGGTGTTGCCGCGGCGGGCTTCCAGTTCATTTTTCATCTGCTCCATCGTTGCGTTATCGAGGTTGTAGAACATCATCACCAGTGCGCAGGAAGCATACAACACACCCGGAATGACGCTAACCAAGAGACGAATACCCATCATAGCCGAGTCGCTCTGCACATCGGCGTTCGCTATGAAATGGGTGACGGACAGAATCCATCCGGCAGCTGCGGCTCCGATGGCCCAACCGAGTTTCTGCGCCAGCACGGATGCCGAGAAACAAAGTCCTGTGGTGCGTCGGTTGAATTTCCACTCGCCGTAATCGGCTACATCCGCCAGCATGGTCCACAGCAGCGGTACGGCCGGTGCGTACGCCATCTTGGCGAGAATATTGAAGGTATAGACCAGCGGCAGGTTATCACCCGCAGCGAAGATGAGCGCAAAGAACACACCCGATACCACGGAAGACATGATATAGACCGTTTTGTTGCCAAATCGTTTGGCAAGCGGTTTGGAGGCAGGCAATGCCACTATCAGCGCAACCGTACCGAGCACGTTGAACAGCTGTACGTTCTCCGCATCGTGGATATAGTATTTGAAATAATAAGCGATAGCGGCATTCTGCATGGCGAACATGATAAACGACACGATACCGACGCAGGTCAGCACTATCCATGCCTTGTTCATAAACAGATATTTGAAGTCCTTGAGCACATTGGTGTCCTGTTTCTCGGGTTGCGGTACCCGCTCTTTGGTGGAGACAAAGGCGATGAGGAAGAACGCAATACTGAGTATGCCGAACAGGCCGACCGTGTATTGGTATCCCTGCGCCTGGTTGACCATGCCGTTGTTGCCGATGGCACCCAGCCATTTGACGAGATAGAGTGCTGCACCGGTAACGATGAACTGACCGATGTACGCCGCTATGAAACGATAGGTGTTCAGTCCTGCGCGTTCATTACTGTCATCCGTCATGACTGCCGACAGGGAAGAGTAGGGCAGGTTGACGAAGGCGTACGCCGTACGGAGCAGCAAGCAGGTGATGAGCGCATAGACGAACTTACCGTTCAGTCCGAACTCCGGCGTGGTAAAGGCCATGACCGCGAGGATAGCGTACGGCACAGATCCGTACAAGAGATACGGACGGAACTTACCCCAACGGCTGTTCGTTCGATCGGAGATAATACCCACTACCGGGTCCATGATAGCATCCCATATACTGCCGACGAACATGATTACGCCTGCCAGAGCCGGCGAAAGACCATAGATGTCGGTGTAAAAAATCAATAACCAGAAACCCACCAGGTCCCACACAAAATGCGAGGCGGTGTCACCAAGGCTGTAACCTAATTTCTCTTTAATACTTAGCTTCATATACTCGAATATAATCTACATACATTTTAACAGGAGTTCCGTCTGCAGGCAGGGCCGTTACGCGTTGGAACGAAGGGTCGTCCGCCGTAATCAGTTCCGGATATTTCTCTGCCGCAGGCATAGCAGGGAAGAAGCCGCCGACGGAGAGGTTGAGCACCAGATAGAAGGGATGGTTGAAATAGTGCCCCGGTTCGTTGATGTCCTTGCCTCGCAGCGACAACTGGAAATACGGTTCCGCTTTCGGGAAGCGGTCTTGGTCCAGATACATAGCGATGGAGTCCTCCGTCCAGATGAGCGTGAACAAATGGAAATCGCCCTGCACGGGATAGTCGGCTGTGTAGAATCCGCCTACGTTAGGATAAGCACCGTTGTTGAACGACTCGCCCCAATGGCACGCGCCGTTGAAATAGCGGTCCTGTGTACCATTCTCAATGCCGGTATGATGTCCCATCTCGCAGATGTCTATCTCGCCGCATTTGGGCCACACGACACGACCTTGTGCCTCCAGTTCCGCCATCCGTTTGTCGATATCGTCATTGTCACCAAGGTTGGTAGCAAGGTTGTTTCCCAGCATCCAGAAGGCAGGCCAGAGTCCATCGGCCGTGTGCGGGAAGGCGATACGTGCTTCGACCTTGCCGTACTCGACTGTCACTTTATCCTGCGTGTTCAGGCGCGCAGAGGTACAGGGACGATTCTTATAGTCTTCGCGTTGCGCATTAAGCACCAGGCAACTCTCGCCAGAAACGGGGTGACGCTCTATCGTCACATTCTTCGGCGCATAGTACTGCAACTCGGCGTTTCCTCCGCCGCGGGCATTGTCCTCCACATTCCAAAATGCGGTGTTCAGCGTCTCGGAGTCGAACTCATCCGACCAAACGAGTTGCCACTCCGGCTTGGAACAAGAATACAGAGTACAGACCGCTATCGCTGACAGAATACAGAAGATTGTCTTTCTCATTTTTGATTTCATACTATTTAATACTTAACCGTCACCTCTTTTCCCATTATATCATACATCTTCTCTCCAAGGCGGATCAACAACTGCCCGTTGCGAAGCACCTTCTCTCCCTTCCTTGAGGGGAGGGTCGGGGAGAGGTTGTTCTCTGTTCTTTCCGGTTCTATGGGGTCGGACGCCGAAGGGCATACAAACGACTCGCCTGCATCTCCGCGCTGGTAGATACGAATCCAGTCGATATACAGGGACTGTGGTCCGTTGTTCAGAGCCGTGATACCATCAATATTGAATATGCCGGGGAAATTACCTCCGACTGCCAGGTTCGCTATTACGAAGTTCGGTTTGCCGAACACCAGTTGACGGTTGTAGTCCGCGTCTTCATTGGGTTCCAAATCTGCATGGAAATAGGCTCCGTTCTCGGGGTGTGCGTCTTTATCCATATACATGTCAATCGTTGAAGGCGTCCAAATCAGCGTGACGATATGGAATGTATCTTGCAGCGAATAGGACCAAGTGGCTTCTTGCGCATCGCACCAGTCGGCATTCCATGCCCTGCCAACATGCATCGCGCCGTTGAAGAACCTATCCTGCTTGCCGTTGAAGCCATTCTGATGTCCCATCTCGATGATGTCTGTCTCGCCGCATTTAGGCCAGCCGACCTGGTCGAAGTTATTGCCCATTTGCCAGAAAGCAGGCCAGAGGCCATTAGCGGTACGCGGGAACTTGATTCGTGCGTCAATGCGACCGAAGGTGTAGTACATCTTGTTCTTGCTGTTCACGCGTCCGGAGGTGCATTTCTTACCCTGATAATCTTCTTTAGTTGCGGTTAAAATAAGACAGTGCTTGCCGGTCGTCGGCTCGATACCAACAGTCACACCTTTCTCGCAGTAATACTGCAACTCGTTGTTTCCGCCGCCGTCGCCGTTCACCTCTATATTCCAAACCGTGCGGTCCAGACTGCCATCCGTGAAATCTTCGTTCCAGACAAGGGTGTATACCTGCGCCTGCATCAGTCCGTAAAGGCACACTGCAGATAATAATGTAAGTAACTGTTTCATGATAATATTGTTTCAATCGTGTTATTTATTCTTCACGCTGGTAAACGCGTACCCAATCCACCTTCATCAGTCTTGGAGAAGCCCATATTCCATCGTCGATTCTGCCGCCCAGTGTACCACCGACAGCCATATTGATGATGAAATAGTTGGGTCGATTAAACGGCCAATACTCATCGTCATCTATCACTTCTTCCACTTGCTCGGAATACACCACATCATCCACATAGAAACGAATCACATCTTTTCCATTTTTCTCTTCGCAGGTCCATTCTACACCATATACATGGAAATTGTTCTCTATGTTCGTCAGACCAGTGTAAGCGCGACTGCTCCTGCTGCCGGATTTGTCCTTGATTGTATGGAGGGTGCCTAATATACGATTCGGCACATTACCCACATACTCCATAATATCTATCTCGCCGCAATTAGGCCAGCCGCCACGGTTGCCAAGCGTCCAGAAGGCAGGCCATAGACCTCCTCCTGAGGGAAGGGAGATACGTGCTTCTAGTTTACCGTAGGTGAACTCGCGTTTGCCTTTGGAATAGATTCGA
Organism: uncultured Bacteroidales bacterium; assembly: GCA_902778935.1. Classification (GTDB taxonomy): domain Bacteria; phylum Bacteroidota; class Bacteroidia; order Bacteroidales; family Paludibacteraceae; genus Colicola. The sequence goes on along the minus strand of CACYZT010000011.1, from coordinate 51,554 downwards.
GCTGAAGTATATTCGTTGGCCTCGTATTGTTCTTTCCGTGCTTCGATAACCAAACATCCGTCCTCCACACGCAGATTCTCCGGGCGATTGGTGTAATACTGCGCTTCTTGGTTACCCCAGCCGTTACCGCCTATCTGAGGTGTCCAGTTACTCTCGTCTAACGCCGAACCATCGAACTCATCGCTCCATACCAAATGGTATGCACCCCATGTGTGCTCAACGGCGACGATAGCTGTTACAGAACCTACGTTTGTTGCCAATGTGATGGTCGCATTGCCGGCTTTGTGCGCTGTGACCAAACCATTCTGGTCAATAGTAGCCACCGCCTCGTTGTCGCTGGACCATGTAAGTTCCAAATCATAGGTGTTGCCATAGCTAAATTGGAAAGTCTCTCCTGTTTTCATACTCACTAAAGCAGGCGTGATACGCAGCGTTGCGCCGTCTGAACCCGTGACGAATACCTCGCATGTAGCGGATTGTTTTCCGGTGGACGCAGTAATAATGGCCTTACCGATAGCTTGCGCCGTTACAACTCCATAATACACGGTTGCCACATCGGGGTTAGAACTCGTCCATTCCACATTAGGTACCGAACCCACCACCTCCAGTGTCTGGAGTTCTCCGGGTTTCATTTGGAGCACCGTCTGATTCAATACAATCGGCGCCTCTTGTTTCTCACATGCAGCCAACACAATGGCCGCAATACATACAAACAACTTGCAAATTTTGTGCATAATAGTGAATATTTATTTGGGCAATGGGGGAAAACCAATTCCCCCAAAGCAATAGATGGTACGATTACTTCTTCTCGTAGAAGTAGATTGCATCCAGATTCAACTGAGCTCCTACAGTAGCGCCGGAAAGAACCGAGAATACATCCATGTCAGCCTTCATGGTAATAGCAGATATTGCAGATGCGAACTTAGCCAGAGGCACATCGAACTCATGCCACTCACCATCGCGTGGGAAGTCGCCGATTACTTCACCATTCTCAATAGTTGCTGTACCAATAGCGAAGGAAGTATTGGGTTTGTCTGCGAACAGGTACATCTGATGGTTGCCTGCATTTGCAGCCTTGATAGCAATATGCAAGAACATTTTGTCGGGATTAGCAGCTACTGCGTCTTTTATAGCTTGCATAGCTTCAACAGAAGCGGCGTTCTCAATGTGAATACCGAATCCGGACCAACCAGCAGGAGCAACAACGGTCAGTGCCAAATATCCTTCGGTGTTACCAAAGAAGTTCTTTCCGGTAGCATCACCAGCGGTGTATGTCTCGCCAGCAGCCCAGATGTAAAGGTTGTTGCCTTCTGCTTCATTTACACGGACATCACCTGCTATCAGACTGGCATATTTTTCTGCCGTTACAGCATCCAGAATTACCGGCCAGATACGTTTTGCATCAATGGTCTTGTCACCGCTCGGGTCTACAGCCTTTTCTACCAGAATAACACAAGTCTTGGTCTCGCCGTTAGCGGTAGCGGAGATGATAGCATTACCTTCTGCTACAGCCGTTACAATAGCGGTCTTGCCGCCGTCATTACCCGGAGCAACAGTTGCTACAGCCTCGTTGTTCGATGCCCATGTAGCACCTACATTCGCGGTGATTTGTCCGGTTTCACCTACTTTGAGAGTCAGTGATGTCGGTTCCAGTTTCAACGGATCTTGTTTCGGCTCATCTTTCTTGTTACAAGCCATCAGTGCCAGCGCTGCAAGCGCTACAGCAAAAAATTTGTTTGCTTTCATAATGTTTTAAATTTTAGTTGGTTAATAATATCTAGTTGCCTAGTTGTTTTGTTTGTCTATTTATTAATAGCCGGGGTTTTGATCCATGTCGGGATTAAGGATACGCTCTTCATACGGGATAGGGAATATCTCGTGTTTGCCGGAGATGAACTCACGCATGTGCGATTGGGCATCCGTGGTCTCGGTAGCCTTGTACGCATCCATGTGTTGTTTAAGTCCTGTGCCTGCTACGCCTTTCCAGCGAACGAGGTCGAACCAACGGTGACCTTCCATCGCCAACTCGCAGCGACGCTCGTGGCGCAAAGCGGCATCGGTAGCAGCCGGAATAGCCGCTAAACCTACGCGGGCACGCACTTGGTCGATATCGTTCTTGGCTGTACCTGCATCGCCCATACCGAGGCATGCCTCCGCATGCATCAGCAGCACATCCGCATAGCGGATCTGACGGTTGTTCAGCGGACCACGGCTCGCGTGGATACCCCATTGTCCGAAGCCTGCACCCGCATAAGTCGAGTCGCGATACATGGCGTATTTGTTGTTCAGCAGTTTGTTGTACCGCAGGTGTCTCGATGAGACTATCCTCAGGGTTGAGAATCGCTACCTCACGACGAATATCGCCTGCCTCGAACTCATCGTACAGGTTCTGCGTCGGGTGGTTGAAGCCCCATCCGCCGCCTATTTTACTGGAGCGGCTGCGCGTCAGAATCTGCGTGAAACTGCCTGCCGTACGGCCGAAGCCCTTGTAGTCATAGTCCCAGGTGTAGTCACCCCATGTTACTTCTGCGTATTGAATCTCGAATACAGACTCTATGCCGTTCTCGCCTTCGATGGTGAAGTTATCCTCGTAATTAGGACAGAGGTCATATTCGCCGGAAGCGATGATAGAGTCGCCCCATGCTTTCGCATCGCTGAAGCATTGGGAAGCAGTCTTGCTCGGGTTATATTCCTGCCAGTACGGCGAACCCATATATAGGTTGACTTTCATCAGCATCGCCTGTGCGGCACCTTTGGTAGCACGACCGGCATCGGCAGGCAAATACTCGCTCTTCTTCCACAGGTATTTGTTAGCCAACTCAAGGTCGGCCAAAATCTGGTCGTAGATAGCAGCTACTGAAGCGCGAGGTTGGTGCCAATCTTCGGTGTTGTCAACCACTTTCAGCACCAACGGCACTCCGGCGAACACGCGTACCATACGGAAATAATAGTACGCACGCAGAAAATATGCCTCACCTAACAAACGGTTTTTCATCGATTGTGTGAAATCGGCATCGATACCCACCGGCATATCGGTGATGTATTTGATCGACAGGTTACAACGCGCGATACCTTGATACTGCGCAATATAGAAATCGTGCAGTAGCGCGCTGGACGACTCCGTACGCCAGTTTTCAAAGTCATAGGCATCGGCCATATCGGTAGTGCTGCCGCCGCCTTTGAGGGCGTCATCACTCGCCACATCGCCGATGAACCATTCCGAGCAATAGGTCGTGTTATATTCCCACATTAGCGGCACATAACAACCGACTAAGTTCTCCTGAGCCGCGGCCGTGGAAGTGAAATAGTCGCCCAACAGCGTTGTTCCCGGCTCTATCTCCGTCAGGTAATCTTTGCAGCCTGTGAGGCAAAGTGCTGAACAGAGAATACTGATTATAAATAGTTTCGTTTTCATATCTTTGTCCCTTTCCTTTAGAAATTCGCATTCAAACCAAAGGTAAACGTACGGCTCTGCGGATAGTTTCCGTAGTCGATACTGTTGCCCACTTCCGGGTCATAACCTTTGTACTTGGTAATAGTGAACAAGTTCGTTGCCGTAGCATAGAGACGCAGACGAGAACAACGGAATTTCTGTGTCCACTTGAGCGGGAACGTATAACCGATCTGCAGGTTCTTCAGACGCAGATAGCTGGCATCCTCGAGGAAACGGGTAGATGCTGCTGTGTTGGATGCCGAACCGAGCGGATTAGGAATCGTACCGTTGCGGTTTTCCAACTCCATGTAGTTGATACCTTTTGCCAACATCGCATTCTGTACGCCTTCCGAGTAGCCTACCCATACTTGGTCTTTCATGTACGGTGCCAACGCGTTGGATGAACCGTCGCCTTCCAGACGCATTCGGGCTGCGTTATAGACATCAATACCGGCTACGCCCTGGAAGAAGATTTGAACATCCACACCGTAGAAATCTGCTCCGAGGTTGATACCGTACGAAATTTTCGGGAACGGGTTACCGATATAGTGCTGGTCATTATCATCTATCTTGCCATCGCCGTTGAGGTCGGTATAACGTGCATCACCGGCGTGTACCGGAATCGTCGTTGCGTCATAGGCGGTCAGGTGCGCCAACGCTTCCTCATCGGAACTATACACGCCCTCATAGGTATAGCCCCAGAAAGCGCGAAGCGGCAGCTTGTAGTCGGTCATCACATAGCCGTCTGCCGGCAGACGCGAACCGCCGTTCAGCGCAGTCAGCTCATTGTGCAGATAACTGAAATTACCGCCGATATTATAATGAACAGCTCCTACTTTATTCTCGTGGTTCAGCGTTACTTCCACACCCATATTGCGGATGTTACCCACATTGCTGATCATCTTCACACGGTTGCCGACATGTGCCGGAGCAACAACATAGAGAAGTGCATCCTTCGTGTCACGGCAGTAGAAGTCAACCGAACCGCTCAACATCCCGTTCCAGAAGCCGAAGTCGATACCTGCGTCCCATTGTTCGTTGGTCTCCCATTTGCCGGACTCGTTCACCTGACTCAGCACAGCGGCACCGGAAGTAGCCTCGCTGTTGTTATTACCCAACGGATAACCGGTGTTCAGGTCATTACCATGATTCATCGTAGCTACGAACGAACCCGAAGGAACGGCCTCGTTACCTACCTGACCCCAACCGGCACGAATCTTGATATTGTCCAACCATGTCAGGTCTTTGTCCTTGAGGAAATGCTCTTCGCTCAAACGCCAAGCCAATGCTACCGACGGGAAGAATCCCCAAGGGTTCTTGGAGAACTTAGACGAAGCATCTGCACGGAAGTTAGCGGTTATCATATAACGGCTGTCGTAGTTATAGAATACACGGCCGAGGAACGATAGACGGCGTACACGCGCTACCCAATCGCCGGCAGGATTTCTATCTGTTGTGGCGTTGTTTAGATACCAGTTGCTCGGAATCGGGTTGAGGATAGTAGCACCTGAACCGCCGATACCGTATTGATTCCATTCTTCCCATGTCTGACCGGCCATCACGCTGAAGTTATGTCTACCGATTTGGCGGGCATAAGTGATAGTGGTCTCCTCCAGCAGCGACAACTGACGCTCCATATTGGAGGAGATGAAGTTCTTCTCCGAGTAGTTATAACTCGTGTATGTGTTCGGCGCTGTGTAGTTGCGCTCACGGACGAGTTGGTAGTTGGCGGAGATAGACGGACGGATAGTCAGGCCTTCTATCGGCGTTATTTCAAAATACAAGTCACCCACAAAACGCTCCGTCTTCTTATTCGGCTCGCCGTTATAAACCATTTGATACGGGTTCGTCACATTCTTGAAGTTCGAACCTGCCGAATAGTGACCGCCGATGTCCTCGCCATCCGCATTTACAGAGCCTTTGGGATAATAAACCGGATCCCATGGAGACATAGCCAGGGCGGCAGAGATAACGGAAGCTCCTGCAGAGGAACTGTTGTTCATCGCATTGCGACCTGTGCTCGCCATCAACGAGAAATGTTCGCCCACCTTCAACCATTTGCGAATCTGGAAGTCCGAGTTCAGACGCAGTGTGAAACGGCGGTAGTTACTACCGATAATCGTACCGTTCTGACCGAAATAAGATGCCGACATCGCATAGTGACCTTTGTCACTACCGCCATCAAAAGCGAGATTGTAGTTATGCATGAATGCATTGCGGTTGAATACCTCGTCCTGCCAGTCGGTCTCTTGGTTAGCGTAATCGAAATTGGTGGGGTAGAACTTAGATGTACCCAGCTTGTAATCCTGCAACCATTGCGAAAAGCCGTATTTGTAATAATCGGAAATCTGAGAAGCACCATCACGCATAGCTCCGATGCGAAGTTCCGTCTCTGCATGGTCACGCGAACCCATCACATCCAGCTTCTTCCAACGGTTCTGGAAACCCCAATAGGCATCAAAACTGATGTTCACTTTGCCTTCGCCGCCGGACTTGGTCGTAATAAGAATCACACCATTCGCACCACGGCTACCATAGATGGCGGTTGCCGAAGCGTCCTTCAGAATCTCCATCGATTTGATGTCGTTGGGCGAGAGCCACTTGATATCGCTCACAATAACTCCATCGACAACATAGAGCGGGTCGTTACCGGCAAGAGCCGAACCAATACCACGGATACGGATGACGGCTCCCTCTCCGGGCTGACCTGACTCACTCGTCACTGTCACACCCGCTGCACGGCCTTGAAGCGCTTGGTCCAGACCCGATACCGGCGCTTTGAGCAGATCTTCTGACTTAACAGAAGTAACAGCACCTGTCAGGTCGCTTTTCTTCATCGTACCATAACCGATGGCCACCACTTCCTGCAACTGCACATTGTCCGGCACGAGCGTCACGCGAATCGGACCTGCGTTCTGAATTTTCACTTCAAAAGGCTTGTAACCCATGAAGCTCACTTGCAGTACATCGCCTGCATTGGCTTGAATGGAGAAGTTTCCGTCGAAATCGGTTATCGTACCGTTCGTCGTGCCCTTCACCATCACATTCGCGCCAATCACAGGATCCGGCTCGTCCTGAGCCATCACTACACCCGTCACGGTCAGTGTCTGCGCAAATGCAGCAAGTGTCATCCATGACAGCATAGCGATTGTAAAGATTCTCTGTTTCATGATAAATTAGGATTGTTTGTGTATATTGGCAAGCATGAGCCAAACCAATGACTCATGCCTTTGATTACTTGATTTCGTTACCCAAAGCGCTGTAACGAACTCCATTCTTGATAATAATCAACTGACCATTCTCAAAAATCTTAATAGCCTTTGCACCCACCTCAACATTCTCAATGGCAGTAGCTGAGTCTGTGCCATTATCATTATATACATAAAACGTATATGTAATACCTTCGCAGACCATAGTAAATTGATTCTTAGTCTTTTGAGGGAAGTTGCTCAGAGCAAAACTTACGCCTGCACCAAGTGCGGAATATTCAATTGAGCATTCGCCAAATACTGCAGAAGGGAAACCTACCCATAAATTTTCGCCTTCGATTTTCTTTCCTCCAAATTTATTGTCGATATCTGGATCAATTACTAATTTGTATTTGTCATTGCTGCCAGACAACCAACTGATAGCATCCCAGTTAATCGGACCGGTAACCGTTACTACTAGCGTTGCTACTGCGTCTGCATAGTCATCTGTTTCAGCCAGGCTTACTGTGATTCTCGCTATACCGCGGCCAACTGCAGTTACTAAACCTGTTTCGGAAACAGAAGCTATGCCCGAGTTGTTTGACGAGTATGAGATAGCACCATTGCCTTTTTTAGTTGGTATAATTTGGAAAGTTTCTGCTGGAGATTCAGCACTCAATGTATCAGCGGTCTTATTCAAACTCAATTCAGGGTCTGCTTTCCCGGATGATGATGCTTCGCCATCTACATAATATACAGTGAATACGCATGTACCCGTGCCATGCACAACTGTTACTTCAGTTTCTTGTTTCGTAAATGCGCTTAGATAAAGTACGGCACCTGCGCCTTGGACTGCATACTGACCATCAGCAAGAGTACAACTGATGATACCAGCTGGGAAAGTTGTGTAGATGCCTGCTTCATCAGCGAAACCGGGCTTTTGAATGTTAACAACTGCTTGTCCTGACGCCAGAGCAATTTTGTACTTGTTGCTGTAAGCACCACCACCGGCGCCATCACCAAGCCACTCATAGTTGTTCCAATCAATAGCAGCAAAAGCCATCACACTTGCGCATAAAAGCGCTGTTAAAAAGAATAATTTTTTCATAATAATTTGATTTTTTTGTTAGTAAATATGTTTGTTTTAAGATATTGTTCCGTGGTTGTTCCGTGGTTGTTCCGTGGTCTTTCCCTTATGTGATTTTTAACGAACCTCCGTGCCGAGAACATTAAATCGCACCCCATCTTTGATAAAATACAGCGTTCCGTTTTCAATCACTTTGCGCGTGTGTGTGCCTTTAACAACGGTGTTTTCTATGCCTTCCGGCTTTTCATTCGACGAGCCAACCGTGTACGTCAGGTCTATTCGCGCTGCATTGCCGGTATAAGCCACAAGGAAGAAAATAGTCAGTTCTTCGCCGTCCGTATATGTGGCACTCGTCGTGAAATGTGCCTCGCGGCCTACACACGGCATAGTCGTATAAACCTCGTTGATATTCACTTGCGGAACGACACCCTGTATCTCCTTGTCCCAACTGATAGCAAAAGTCAGCGTAGAGTCGGCATTACGCGTGATACTCCAGTCAAAAACGACATCTGTTCCGTTAACCGGCTTAATGCTCTGACCATAATACGTAGCCGGTGTCAAATCGCCTTGACCATGCTCATCATCGTCGTCACCGCCGGGAGTCACTTCACCTGTACCGTCTGCATAAAAGACCGTGAAAGCATAATCTAAACCTCCTGCTGTTACGGTTACGGCTGTCTCTTTGGCGCTAAAAGCACTCAGATAGAGATATATACCGGCTCCGTTCAGCGCAAATTGGTCGGTTGCCAACGAACAATCTGTAACGGCTGCCGAGAAATACGTATAGATCGAGGCAATCCCGCCATTCAAACTCGGCTGGATATTCACTACCGTCTGTCCGAAAGCTGCGGCTACCTTGTATTTATTGCTGTATGCTCCTTCACCGGCGCCGTCGCCTAAATAATCATAAGCATTCCAGTCAATGCCCCAACTCATCATACTTGCGCATAAAAGCGCAGTTAAAAAGAATAATTTTTTCATAATCTTTGCTATTTGTTTTCGTTACTTCACCGAGTCGTTCTCGAACCAATCTCGAATCATTCTCGAGTCATTACCGTTAGATAACCCCTAATGTCGCACTATTTCCCGTCCTTTTTTGCCGTTTGTATCAGCTGCGAATTTTATCTTGGTTTATCGCTAATTAATTAGTGTTTATCTATGTTTATTTACTTTCAATAATAGCAATGTTTTGTGCGAGTTGCTCCACACTGCTTGCTCCCACCAGTACCGATGCCACGCCTTTTTGCTCCAGCACCCAGTTCAGCGCCTCTTGAGCTATCGTGCGACCATTGGCCTTTCCTTTTGCCTCCAACTCATGCAGATAACTCAGTAACTGAGGCGTACGGCGCTCCGATTTCAGGAAATGCTCCTTCGCCATGCGGCTGTCAGCAGGTATTCCATCCAGATAGCGGTCGGTCAGCAGACCTTGCGCCAGCGGCGAGAAAGCAATAAATCCGACTCCCTGCTCATGGCAGAAATCCAATATACCTTGCTCTATCGGTTCGCGGTTCAGCATGTTCAGACGTCCCTGATATATTAATAAAGGTACGTCGCGCTCACGCAGGTACGCATGTGCCTTGCGCAAAGGCTCCAACGGCCAATTGGAGATACCTACATACAATGCCTTGCCTTGACGAACGATATCCACCAATGCCTGAAGAGTCTCCTCTATCGGCGTGTTCGGGTCAAAACGATGCGAATAAAACAAGTCCACATAATCCAGATGCATCCTCTTGAGAGACTGGTCCAGACTCGACATCAGATACTTACGGCTACCCCATTCGCCGTAAGGACCGTCCCACATCAAATAACCCGCCTTCGTCGAGATAAACAACTCATCTCTGTACGGACGGAAATCTTCATCCATCAGCCGTCCGAACGTCTCTTCCGCACTACCGGCAGGAATACCGTAGTTGTTCGCAAAATCAAAATGCGTAATCCCATGGTCAAACGCAAAACGAGTGATAGCTCGGCTCCGCTCAAACGGACCTTCTTGTCCGAAATTATGCCAGAAACCTAAACTCACTTTCGGCAGCAACACACCACTGTTACCACAACGGTTGTACAGCGATGAACTGTTTTTGTAACGCTCTGGGGAAGCTATGTACTGCGATTCTTTTGTCATGGCATTAGCCGTTTTGGAGTTTAACTTGTTAAATCTGGTGCAAAGATAGTACATTTTTTTGGAATAACCAAATTGTAAACTACGCTTTGCAATCGCAAAGTACGTCATAGTACGAGTGCTATGGCTGATAATCAGAAAGTTAGATTTTTTCGAAAGGCAAAAAAAGTACGTATTAAGTACGCCCTTATGAATGAACAAATGTGCAAAAAAAATGAAAAACATTTGCATATATGGAAAAATTGTAGTACCTTTGCACCGTCAATTTTTACACACCATGAGAAGACGCCTTTTTATCGCTCTGTTTTTGTTCAACGCTATCTTCGGTAGCGCAGCTGAGTCCACGCTTGACTCTCTCATCTATGTCTTGGACCAGGAAATCGCGCAGGCGGATGTTTATACCGCCCGGAAGAAGGCTTTTATTGAGTCTCTCTGCGCCATGAAACCCATGACGCCCGATTTGCAACTCCGCATAGCCCGTGAGTATCAGCATTTCCAGTGTGACTCCTCGCGCGCGTGGTTCCTTAAATTACAATATGCCGAAGAACCCATCCGCAGAGAAGCCTTCTTCGGCTTCGTCAAGCTCCTTGCCTCTTCCGGTTATCACGCTGACGCCGTTACGATGCTCGAAGACGAGTCTTCTCCATCGCTCCGTACCGCCGAGGAATTTAAAATGGCTTGGCTCCTTTACGCCGATGTGGCTGATGGCATGCTTGTCCCTGCGTTCAAAGAACAGAAGCAAGCTGTCGCTGACCAATACTACCATCAGATGCTCGAGGCTATGGAGCGCGAAGCGCGTACTTCGCCCGAATACTATCATTGGCTCGAGCTCTACCGCGCCCAGGACAGAGGCGATTGGGAAACTGCCCTTCATCATAGCGAACAACTGCTATCCCTCACTTCCCCTGACGAACACCTATATGCCATCTTGACCTACGGACACGCGATGTTGTACGAAGCCGCCGGAGACAGCCTCATGCGCCGCGAATGGCTCGTCCGCTCCGCCATTACCGATGTGCGGCTCGGTATAACTGATAACGGCTCTTCATGGCTCGTCGCGCAGGATTGTTTTGATGACGGAGACCTCACGCACGCATACCATTTCAGCGATTACTCCCTTACTAACGCAACCTTCTTTAACGCCCCAACGCGTTTTATCCAGAATTTTACACCCGGACACCTTATCGCTAGCCGTTATGAATACGAGCTCCGCCAGTCCTCTATCAGCCTCGCTATCGCGCTACTTCTCTTGGGTGTCGTGCTCATCGCCATGGTGTTTATCGCTATCTACAGCCTTCATCAGAACAGACGTCTCCACGTCCTCAACAGCGAGATGAAAGCGATGAACGAGAAACTGCGAACCATCAACCGCGAACTCAAAGAAGCCGATAAAGTCAAAGAGCAGTATATCTGCCGCTATCTTGAGGTGTACAACGATTATATCCGCCGCCTCACGACTATGGCGCGCAGGGCGGGAGAGAAAGATGCCACCGCCTTCATGGAGCGCGAGATGGAAAATTTCTACCGCTCCTTCGATGATACCTTCCTTTCCCTCTACGGCACGTTCGTGCAGGACTTCAATGCCTTGCTCAAACCCGAAGCACAAGTCACTCCCAAACCCGGAGAGCGCCTGACGGTCGAGATGCGTATCTTCGCCCTTATCCTGCTCGGTATTACCAGCAGCTCGAAGATAGCCGAACTCCTCTGCTACAGCCCCAATACCATCAGCAACTACCGTGTGAAAATGAAAAAAGGTGCCATCGGAGACCGTGACACCTTTGAGCAACGAGTGCAACAAATAGGTAAGAATATCACCAATTAGTGCTTCTCGGGACGCGGACCGCGACGCTCTGGGCGCGGACCTCTGTCGAGACGTGCGCCGTCTGAATGACGCTCGCCGCGCGGTGCGCGCTCACGCTTCTCCGGCTCAACATAACCTTCCGGTTTCTCTTTCAGAGCCTTGGCGCTCAGACGGAACTTACCGGTCTTCGGGTCGATTTCCAACAGCTTAATGCGGATATGATCGCCTTCCTTGATTCCGGTCTCTTCCATCGTCTCATAGCGCTTCCAGTCAATCTCGCTGATATGCAGCAGACCTTCCTTGCCCGGCATGAACTCTACGAAGCAGCCGTACGGCATGAGGCTCTTTACGACGGAGTCATAGACTTCGCCTACCTCCGGCAGTGCTACAATCGCTTTGATCTTAGCGATAGCTGCCTGCATCTGGTCGCCGTTGTTGGATGCTACTTCTACCTTGCCGCCCTTCTCGTCTTCGTCAATCGAGATGACAGCACCTGTCTCAGCCTGAATACCTTGGATAATCTTTCCGCCCGGGCCAATGACAGCACCAATCATATCTTTCGGGATATAGAAGCTGACGATACGCGGAGCGTGCGGCTTGAGGTCTGCACGCGGAGCAGGCATACACTCTAAGATCTTTCCGAGGATATACATGCGTGCCTCGTGAGCTTGTGCCAGCGCGTTCTCTAATATCTCATAACTCAGACCGTCAACCTTGATATCCATCTGGCAAGCCGTCAGACCGTCTTTCGTACCCGTGGTCTTGAAGTCCATGTCACCGAGGTGGTCCTCATCGCCGAGGATATCGCTCAGGATAGCGTAGTTCTTACCCTGGTTCTCCGAGATAAGTCCCATCGCAATACCGCTCACAGGCTTCTTCATCGGCACACCTGCGTCCATCAGAGCCAGCGTACCGGCGCAAACGGTTGCCATAGAGCTCGAACCGTTCGACTCCAGAATATCCGAAACAACGCGTACGGTATAAGGGAAGTCCTCCGGAATCATGTTCTTCAGCGCACGGCAAGCGAGGTTACCGTGACCAATCTCACGACGGCCTACACCGCGCTGTGCCTTTGCCTCACCCGTTGAGAACGGCGGGAAGTTATAGTGCAGCAGGAATTTGTCGGTCCCTTGGATAAGCGCCTCATCCACGATCTTCTCGTCACGGCTCGTACCGAGCGTAACGGTCGAGAGACTCTGAGTCTCACCGCGGGTGAAGATAGAGCTTCCGTGAGGTCCCGGCAGCGGACTTACTTCGCACCAGATAGGACGAATCTCCGTCGTCTTACGACCATCCAGACGCTTGCCCTCGTCGAGTACAGCGCGGCGCATAGCCTCTTTCTCTACATCGTGATAGTAGCGGTCAACCAACGCAGCTACCTCATCTACATCTACTCCCAGTGCTTCTGCGCGGGCTGCCATATAATCGGCTTTCTCGGTCTTGAAATCTTCGCAAATCTGGCTGAACATAGCCTCGCGGTGGTGTTTGTCTGTGTCGGCAGAAGTAGCCTGTGCATAAGCACGGGCGTACGAATAGTCGTGAACAGCCTGCTTCAACTCATCGTCATTCACCTCATGGCAGTACTCACGCTTCGTCTCTTTGCCGTAAGCCTTCATCATCTCGTTGATAGCCAGACACTGCGGCTTGATAGCCTCGTGCGCAGCCTTGATAGCCTCCAGCATAACGCTCTCCGGCACCTCTTTCATCTCGCCCTCAACCATCATAATGTTGTCGTACGTAGCAGCTACCATCAGCTCGAGGTCTGCGTGCTCGCATTGCTCGAACGTCGGGTTGATAACCATCTTGCCATCTACGCGGGCTACGCGTACTTCGCTCACCGGACCCTCGAATGGGATATCGGAGCATGCCAGCGCAGCACCTGCTGCCAGACCGGCAATCGACTCCGGCATGTCAATGCCGTCGGCCGAATACATGGTTACGTTGACGAATGTCTCTGCGTGATAGTTGGAAGGGAAGAGGGGACGAAGGGCGCGGTCAATCAGACGGGCAATAAGGATTTCATAATCCGATGCTTTACCTTCGCGACGGGTGAAACCACCCGGGAAACGTCCTGCGGACGCAAATTTCTCTTTGTACTCTACAGTAAGGGGCATAAAATCCGTACCCGGAACTGCATCTTTGGCGGAGCAGACAGTAGCCAAAATCATCGTGTTGCCTAACGTGGCCATCACAGCGCCGTCGGCTTGCTTGGCGAGTTTGCCTGTCTCCAGTTTGATTACTCGTCCGTCGGGGAGAGCAATCTCTTTTGTTACAATATTCATCTTAAATACAGCTTGTGTCTTCGGTCTTTTCGACCTTCGACTATTTACATTTTGGCCGCCGTTTGCGACCGGTTAATTAATAGACCCACAAAAAGTCGCGCAAAGGTACAAAAAAAATCTGAGATATGCAAGAGAAATTTTTCTTTTTTAACCAAAACGGGCAAAAATGCGACAATTAGGCTTATAATTTTGCTCTCAGAAGCAGATGGAGGTCCGTTCGCGTCGTTTTTCGGTCATGTCCCGAAGCCCACGTTGGAGCATAGACCGTTTCCGATGCACGGAAGTAAAGCGCCAGTTGCGGAATGATCTGCCAGCGCAGACACAGGTACATCCGTCCGCCTAAACCGTAACTCGCCGGAACGGAGAACGCATAGAGCACATCGTTCTCATACAGATAGATACGGTTCGCCCATTCGCGGGCATCGAAGAACTGCACCCTCCCTTTCAGCGCCAGCGGCACGTTAGAAAACGTATAACCTATATCTTGCGCTATCGACACACCGTACGGTATTCGTTCGCGCGGTAACGCATTCCCTCTTTCAGTCGTTATATTCGCATCCGCGGTCGTGCGCAGACTCCATCCGCTGCGCATCCAGTCGAACTGAAAACGGGCAGAGTAGGTGCCGTCGCCGCCTTTCTCTCTGGCGCGAAGACGAAAAGCCAACCACCATTCTTTCGGCGCATGGTACTGCACTTCGCCGAGTACGTCATATCCCATCGAAGGCGCGTACGGAATACCGTATTTGATGCCGCTGAAATAGAATACATCCGCATAACCCGAGAAACGCCAGCGGGACAAACGGGTGATGTCGAAACCGAGATAACCGCCGTTCTCGTCGCCTATACGCGAACTCTCCGAGAAAGCGTAACCCAACGCGTTGTCGAACCAAGGCGAGTAATAGCGGTATAGCGCTACGAGCGACACACCCTCCGTCGGGTAAAAACGACTGCCCGCCAGCACACCTGCGCCCCATCGCCGGTTCTGCGAAGCCGCTACTTCGGCGAACGCATCGAACCACCCGTGGTTATACCGTACGGACGCACCAAGGACGGCTTGGCGGTAACCGCGAAAATAATGTTCGTTGTAACCCGTATTGCGATAGGGATGAATGCTGTCTGTCCAGATATTCTCGGCGGCCGTCAGCTCCACTTGCAGACGGTTGTGACGCATCGTCAGGTTCGCTCCGACCAGATGATGCCACGTGCTGTCGTTTGCACGTTTCATGGAGTATAACGCGCTGATATCCAGACGAGTGGACTTGCTCCATTGTTTGCGAAAGGTGGCGCCTGCGCCGTGCAGACTCTCCCCGTCGACAGAGGAGTAATACCGCAGTCCTTCCTGTGTCTGACCTACCGAAGAGACGTAAGCCGATTTGCCGGTACGAAAGACCGGAGCGAAGACCAGACCTTGACCGAAAGATGCCTGATAATTGCCGGCAACGAGAGTGTGCAGACAGCCGATATCCTTGAGTTGGAAGTATGCGCCGTACTGCAAATCGCGTGCTCCTCCGCCTGCCGGACGGCGTAACTGCGCTCCGAAAACCACACGGCGACGGTAATCAAACCTATATCGGGTCTGCGTATAGACAGGGTCTGTGCCTTCGTAGTTCTCAATATTCCGCGCATCGACACGCGCAAGCACTTCATGAGTCGCGCCCCGAAAAACTTCTTTGGGGTAAGGGGTTAGGGGGTTAGAGGTTAGAGGATTAGAGAAGATAGTGACGAAGGGCAACAGGTCGCGAATCTCATAGTCCGTCAGGCTGGCAATCATCCGCAGTTCGTAAAGCGATTCGAACGGATGTTTGTCGGCGTACAGCAGGATATCGTCTATCTGCCGAGGGGAAAGAAAAAGGAGTTGAGCTAACTCTTCATCCGATGTGTTATTCAAATCGATAGGATTGTCGTGCAGCGCATACAGGTCTGTCTGCAACTGCTCGTAGTCCACTTCCCCGACCTCCGTCGCTGCTCGGTATATATCCATTATTACCTCGTCCAGCGAGACTTGCGCAACCAGCAGAATGATAGCTATAACGGATTTCATGCGACAAAGGTACTGCTTTTTTTGCATACATGCAAATTTTCGGGCGTTTTTTCTTGCGTATATCAAAAAAAAGTTGTACCTTTGCGGCGTAAAACGTAAATCAATAAATCAACAATATCATGGACATCAATTTTCAAATACACTATCGTGCCGAGTTCGGGCAGTCGCTATGCGTGATAGAGATGCAGGAGTCGGTTTTGGGATGGACAGAGAAAGAGCCGCTTGTGATGGATTGCCAGGGAACAGATTTCTGGCAAGTACGCGTACAGGTAAGCGATTTCGCCGGCGTGATTCATTACAAATATGCCATCCGTTTGCAGGACGGCGGCTACATCTACGAAGCCGGTGCTCCGCGTACGCTGGACGTGAGCGATGAGGACCTGACCGTCAAGCGTCTGCTCGTCGTACGCGATGCATGGCAGGCGAGCACCTACGAGGACAGTTTCTACACCACCGTGTTCCTCAAGTCGCTTTTTGCGCGGCAAAAAGGAGTTCAAGAGTTTAAGGGTTCAAAGAGTTCAAAGGGTTCAAAGAGTTCAAAGGGCGCAGTCCGTTTCTCGATAGACCTGCCGCAGATACTGCCGTCGCAGGGCGTAGCTATCATCGGTAACTGCGAGGCCTTAGGTAACTGGGACCCGACGAAGAAACTGCCGATGACCGATGCTGACTTCCCCGTTTGGCGCGCAGCCATCGATGTGGAGGGCCAGGACATCGTTGAGTACAAATATGTCATCTATGACCTGCAGTCCGGTGCGGTAATCGACACCGAGTGGGGTGAGAACCGTCAGATATGGGGTATCGACAAGACGATGCTTATCTTCCAGAACGACCGTTGTTTCCGCCGCACCCAGCCGCGCTGGAAAGGGGCAGGTGTAGCTGTGCCTGTCTTCTCCCTCCGTACGGACGAAGGATTCGGTATAGGCGAGTTCCAAGACCTGAAGAAGATGGCGGACTGGGCGGCTGCCACGGGGCAGAAGATGATTCAGACTCTGCCCATCAACGATACCACGCTGCGCCATAACAACCTCGACAGCTATCCCTACAACGCCGTGTCCGTCTTCGCCCTGCACCCGATATACATCAACATCGAGAAGATGGGCAAGCTGACGCCGGCGATGCGCAAGAAATACGAGGCGAAGAAAGCCGAACTGAATGCGCTGACGATTGCCGACTATCAGAATGTGTATGACGCGAAGACGGTCTTCTTCAAGGCGCTGTTCAAGCAGGACAAAGAGGAGCTCTTCGCTTCGGACGAATACAAAGCTTTTGAGGCAAAGAACGCGTCATGGCTGGAGCCGTATGCCGCTTTCCTCAGCAAGCGCGACAAGCAGCCCAAAGAGTACTACAAATATCTGCAGTTCCATGCCGACAAACAACTGGCGGACGCAGTAGCATACGCCCATAGCATTGGTGTAGCCATGAAGGGCGATATACCTATCGGTATCAGTCCCGACTCCGTGGATGCAGCGGTCTATCCGGAGCTGTTCAATCTTGACGCCAGTGCCGGTGCTCCGCCCGATGACTTCGATGCACGCGGACAGAACTGGGGCTTCCCGACCTATAACTGGGATAAGATGGCGGAGGATAACTTCGCATGGTGGCAGGCGCGATTCCGCAAGATGCAGGATTATTTCGATGCCTACCGCGTGGACCATATCCTCGGCTTCTTCCGTATATGGCAGATGCGCAAGACCGATGTATGGGGCCTCTGCGGACATTTCGTTCCGGCGTTGCCCTACACTTACGATGACCTCTGCGCACAAGGTATATGCCTCGACTGGGACCGTCTGACCAAACCCTATATCCGCTCGAACTTCCTCGGCGATGTATTCGGTTACGACCTGGAGTGGGCGAAGAAAAACGCTCTCAACACCAACGACGGCTATATCTATTTCTTCAAACCGGAATTCGACACACAGGTCAAAGTACAGGAATGGTACGACCGCCTCATGAGCGACGAGAAACAGCTCAAAGCCAGCGGACTGAGTGCTGTAGCGGCGAAAAATATCTGCAACGGACTCATTTATCTCCATTGCGAAGTGCTGTTTGTTGAAGACCAGCGTCGTCCGGGATGGCTGCACCCGCGTATCTCCATCTATCAGAGCCACTCGTTCACCGAGCTCTATAGCGACCAGAAAGAGGTGCTGATGCGCATCTACAACGATTATTTCTACCGCCGTCATACCCAGTTCTGGCGCGACTCGGCGATGCGCAAACTGCCGACGCTCTTAGCGGCTACGCACATGTTGTGCTGCGGAGAGGACCTTGGTATGGTTCCGGCTTGCGTGCCCGATGTGATGCACGAGTTGCAGATTCTCAGCCTCGAGATCCAGCGTATGCCTAAAGACCCGACGGTTAAATTCGCCCACCCGGCTGACGCACCGTATCAGAGTGTCTGCACCACCGGTACGCACGATATGAACCCGCTCCGCGCATGGTGGGAGGAGGACCGCGATGTCACACAGCGTTTCTACAACGAGCAGATGGGCTGGTGGGGCGATGCACCCAAAGAGATGACGCCGGAGATTGCCGAGTTCATCATCAATCAGCACATGTACAGTCCCGCTATGTGGACCATCCTGCCGCTACAAGACTGGTTGGCTATCGATGGCGACGTGCGTATCAAAGACCAGTTCGCCGACCGTATCAACTTGCCGTCCAACCCGCGCCATTTCTGGAACTACCGCATGCACCTCAAGATAGAGGACCTGATGAAATGCGATAAGCTGAACGAGAAAATCAAGAAGCTGACAAGCGTCAGGTAAAGGACAAAGGACCAAGTATCAAGTACCAAGTACTAAGTACTAAGTACGAATTATTAAAGGGAAGGGATGAGCGAAAGCTTGTCCCTTACTTGTTCCATCAACCACAGAGGCGTGCTGGTCGCGCCGCAGATACCGATGGTAAGGTCGGCTGATTTGAGAATTTGAAGATTGGAAGATTTGAGTTTGTCTTCTACTTCGTCGGGCGAGCTGACGAACAAAGTGTGCGGATTGGCTTCCAGACACTTATTATATAATACGCGCGCGTTCGAGGACTTGGTGCCGCCCACGAAGAGAACGATATCGTTCGCGCGGGCGAAGGACTGCAACTGCTCCACGCGGTTCGCTACATTGCGGCAGATGGTGTCGTGGTATTCAAAGGACCGCTGTGCTTTCTCTTGTATCGCCTCTACCAAAGCCTTGAAACCCTCCACGGACTTGGTTGTCTGGGAGAAGAGATAGATAGAGCGGGTGAAGTCGAGCCGGTCGAGTTGGTCAACAGACTCGATGACAACGGCGGTATTGTTCGTTTGGCCCTGCAAACCGATGACTTCGGCGTGACCGGGCTTACCATAGATGACAATCTGCGGCGGAACGGCCTCGTCGTTCTTATGCTGCTCATAACACGCGTGGATACGGTCCTGCAGTTTCTTCACCACCGGACAGGTGGCGTCGATGATTTCGATACCCCGTTGCTTCGCAATCCAATAGGTGGAAGGCGGTTCGCCGTGTGCGCGGAGCAACACGCGCGAGTGAGCGGGCATCGTGCGTAAGTCATCATAATCAATAGTAGCCAGACCCAGAACTTCAAGACGCGCCACTTCCTGACCGTTATGAACGATATCGCCCAAACAACAAAGAGAGCCGTTTTGCAACTCGCTCTCTGCCGTTTTGATGGCGCGCGTCACGCCAAAACAAAAACCACTATGGGTATCTATCGATACAATCATTGACGATTGGACGATTTTGTCAAATATATTGCAAATGAGTGTCATCTGCTCATCGGGTGTCATGTGACTGTTATCAACAACCACCGCATCTTCGGCTTGGCGGAGCGGAGACTCGGCACGATGGGTATCGCGGTAATCGCGGTCATTCACATCCGCCAGCACTGCCTCGTAATCGGGTTGCTCGCCTTTGGAAACCAATTCGTCGTAACGGCGTTGTGCACGCACTTCCGGCGAAGCGGTAAGGAACAGCTTGAGCTCGGCGTTCGGGAACACGACCGTACCGATGTCGCGACCGTCCATGACGATACCTTTGTCATTGCCCATCCGTTGCTGCTGCGCAACGAGATACGCACGCACCTCTTTGATCTGCGAGATACGGCTGGCGCAGTTTCCTGCCTCAAGTGTACGAATCTGCGACTCTACATCTTCGCCGTTGAGCGTCACGTGCTGTGCCCCATCTGCGAGTATGAAACCGACCTCTATTTGCGGCAGCGCAGCGATGATGTCTGCGGGTTCGGTCAGTCCGTGGCGCAAGGTATAAAGCCCGATGGCGCGGTACATCGCTCCCGTATCGACATAGGTATAACCGGCGTGCTTAGCCAGCGCTTTCGCAATCGTGGACTTGCCGCAACTGCTATATCCGTCTATGGCAACAATGATCTTTTTCATTACTTCATCATCGAATTGATATCGAGTGTAACGCCCGCCTGGTAGGAGAAATTGGACTTGGTCATCTGGCTGATGGCAAAACCTATGCGTACCTGTTTGATACGCACGCCGGCACCTAACGCAAAACCTGCCAGCGAACGCTGGTCAAGGAGCTGCAACTCCGCACGACGACGGTGGTTGTAACTGAGCGCGATATAGAATCGTTCGCTCTTGGGCACCACTTCGATGGACCAAATCGTATGGCGGAACAGCATATCGTACCACGGTATGTTGTGCGGAACGATATCGCCGGTCGTCGGACTCTTGTCCAGACTTGTCCATTCGTAGTTCAGATACCAGGTCTGCATATTGTGTATCTGCAGATGGAATCGCAGCGGAGCGTGCTTGACGCGGTAGGTCAGACCGAGCTGCAGGTTGAGCGGCAATATCTCGTGCCCCGTACCGTCTTCGTGGGAATAGAAACTCTTGATTTGCCAACCGATATTCTGCAGAACCAGGCCCATTTGGAAGGTGGAGTCCTTCGTCTGGAAATGGGCGCCTACATCGGCTCCGATGGCGAAAGATGTATAGCTCTCGTAGATGCTATAGACCGGCTTGAGCGTCACGCCCACTTTCCAGCACGGATGGAGCTGACGCGCGTACATCACATCTATAAGGATATCGCGTGCGCCGAACGAACCGCCCGTCTGGTTGCCGTACTCGTCTGCATACTTCATCGTGCCGTAATCGAGATAGTGAATTCCGACGGCGAAGTAATTGGGCTTGTCGGGTTCTCCGTCGCCCGAATAGGGTTTCTCTATCTTCGAGCGTCCGAAGTTATGCCCGTAGAGCGCAGAGCCGAACATCGTGCCGGGCAGATAATAGGAATAGTTGAGTTGGAGCGTCATGTGGGACGTAGCATGCAGCAACGCAGGATTGCACATAGCCATGGAGATGTCTCCATCGCTGAGGCTGACGTTCGAACCGCCGAGGGCATTGAGCTTCGATGACGCCGGCAATCCCATGAATGAGAATACCGACCGCCCTGCGTTCGACACCTGTCCCAAGACGCTATTCGCCCCTATCAACAGGCATGCTAATATGACAAGTCCACACTTCCGCATTTTAAAATCGGGTGCAAAGATACTGCTTTTTTTTTAATTATGCAAATTTTTCTTGCATATGTGCGAAAAAAGTTGTAACTTTGCAGCCGCAAAGAGTGAGTATACAAAAAATTAACTAAATATTCATTAAAAACAAACAATCTCTATGTGGTTAAAAGATTCATCCATCGGCCGTAAGTTCGTTATGGCCCTTAGTGGAGCTGCGTTGGTATTTTTCCTGCTGTTCCACGGTTGCATGAACCTTGCGCTGGTATTCAGCGAAGAGGCTTACAATGCCATCTGCCGTTTCCTCGGCGCAAACTGGTATGCCGTCATCGGTTCGCTCGGAATTGCGTTCCTGGTGTTGGTACATTTCTGCTACGGCCTGTATCTGACGGTTATGAACCGTGCGGCTCGCGGTAACGACCGCTATGCGGTGACTGACAAGAAAAAAGGCGTGACCTGGGAGTCGGAGAACATGCTCGTGCTGGGCTTTGTCATCCTTGGTTTCATTTGCTTGCACCTTTACAATCTCTGGTACAAGATGCAGTTTGCTGAGTTGACCGGTATCGAGACCGGCGTTTTCGACCCGCAGAACGGTGCCGCTTACGTCAAGGCGCTGTTCACCGAACCGATTTGGGGTCAAGTGTACTGCGTGCTCTATCTGCTCTGGTTCGTTGTCCTCTGGCTCCACCTCAATCACGGTGTGGGTTCGGCGATGACCTCTATGGGACTCAACAATCTCAAATGGCAGAAACGCGTGGAGGTAATCAGTACCGTCGTTGCGACTCTCGTAGTGCTGCCGTTCACTGTTGTTGCTCTTTACTATTTAGGCATGGGAATCGCTATGCTTTAATTTGAAGATTTGAACATTCAAAAATTTGAAGATTATGGCAAAGAAAGAAGATATACTGAATGCTGCTAAGAAAGCAGCCGAAGTGATTAAAGAGAAAGTAGAGCAAGTAGCGGAGCGCGAAGAGGTCAAAGAGGCTGTGGAGGCTGTGGCTGCGGCTGCCAAGAAAACCGGCAAAGCGGCTGTGGCTGCGGCGGAAGAGTTGATAGCTCCCAAGGCTGAGGCACCCAAGGCTGAGGCTAAACCTGCTGCCAAGAAAGAGACCAAAATCATCACTCCTGCGGACGCAAAGATTCCGGCAGGACCGCTGGAGCTCAAATGGACCAACTACAAGAACCATCAGAAACTCGTTAACCCCGCTAACAAACGTCGTCTGGACGTCATCGTCATCGGTACCGGTCTTGCCGGTGCCAGTGCTGCTGCTTCGTTGGCAGAGATGGGATTCAACGTGCTTAACTTCTGTATCCAGGACAGCCCGCGCCGTGCGCACTCGATTGCTGCACAGGGTGGTATCAATGCTGCAAAGAACTACCAGAACGACGGTGACTCCGTTTATCGTCTGTTCTACGATACTATCAAAGGTGGTGACTACCGCGCTCGTGAGGCGAACGTATATCGTCTGGCAGAGGTATCGAACAATATTATCGACCAGTGCGTAGCACAGGGTGTTCCTTTCGCACGTGAGTACGGCGGTCTGCTGGACAACCGTTCTTTCGGTGGCGCACAGGTA
The DNA here is from genome assembly GCA_902778935.1 of uncultured Bacteroidales bacterium. GTDB lineage: Bacteria > Bacteroidota > Bacteroidia > Bacteroidales > Paludibacteraceae > Colicola. The sequence continues at coordinate 28,554 of CACYZT010000011.1, read as the reverse complement.
AGCCGTACGTTCTACGCAAAAGGTCAGACCGGCCAGCAGTTGCTGCTCGGCGCATATAGTGCTCTGAGCCGCCAAATCGGTAAAGGCAAAGTGAAGATGTACACCCGCTATGAGATGCTGGATATCGTGCTCATCGCTGATGAGAACGGCGAGAAGCGTGCGCGTGGTATCATCGCCCGTAACCTCGTTACCGGCCGCATCGAGCGTTTCTTCGCTCATGCAGTAGTGGTAGGTTCCGGCGGTTACGGAAACACTTTCTTCCTTTCCACCAACGCCATGGCTTCCAACGGTTCGGCTGCTATGCAGATGTACCGCCATGGAGCTTATTTCGCTAACCCCTGCTACGCACAGATTCACCCGACCTGTATCCCGAAGCACGGTGACTTCCAGTCCAAGCTGACGCTGATGTCCGAGTCGCTGCGTAATGACGGACGTATATGGGTGCCGAAGAAACTGGAGGACGCCAAGCGTCTCCAAGCCGGTGAGATCAAAGGACGTGACATCCCTGAAGAGGACCGCGATTACTATCTCGAGCGTCGCTATCCGGCGTTCGGTAACCTCGTTCCGCGTGACGTGGCTTCGCGTGCTGCCAAAGAGCGTTGCGACAAGGGCTACGGCGTGAACAACACCGGTTTGGCTGTGTTCCTCGATTTCAGTGAGGCTATCCAGCGTCTGGGCAAGGATGTGGTAGCGCAGAAATATGGTAATCTCTTCCAGATGTACGAGAAAATCGTCGATGAGAACCCGTACGAGAACCCGATGATGATTTTCCCGGCTATCCACTATACGATGGGTGGTATATGGGTGGACTACGAGCTGCAGACCAGTGTCAAAGGTCTGTTCTGTATCGGTGAGGCAAACTTCTCCGACCACGGAGCTAACCGTCTTGGTGCTTCGGCTCTGATGCAAGGTCTCGCGGACGGCTATTTCGTACTGCCTTATACCATTCAGAACTACCTCAGCGACCAGATCGGCGTACCGCGTATGAGTACTGACCTGCCTGAGTTCGCAGAGGCTGAGAAGGCTGTGCAGGACAAGATCAATAAACTCATGGCTATCCAAGGAAAGCGTTCGGTTGACTCCATCCATAAAGAGCTTGGTCTCGTTATGTGGGACTTCGTTGGTATGGGCCGTACGGCTGAGGGACTCAAGGAAGGTATCAAGAAAATCGATGCTATCAAGAAAGAGTTCTGGACCAATGTCTATATCCCGGGTGAGGCTAATAGCCTCAATAACGAGCTCGAGAAAGCCCTCCGTCTGGCTGACTTCATCGAGATCGGTCGTCTGATGGCTGTCGATGCTCTCCATCGTGAGGAATCTTGTGGTGGTCACTTCCGCGAGGAATACCAGACGCCGGAAGGTGAGGCACTCCGTCAGGACGACAAATTCTCATACGTAGGCTGCTGGAAATACACAGGCGAGGACTCCGAGCCCGAACTCATCAAAGAGCCGCTTGACTACGAATTCACGGAACGTAAAACACGTAACTACAAAAACTAATCATGGATCAGTATATAGATATTAAGGTTCGTGTTTGGAGACAAGCAGGACCCAAAGCACAAGGTCATTTTGAGACCTATGAGCTCAAACATGTATTCCAAGGCGCTTCGTTCCTGGAGATGATTGATATTCTCAACGAGCAACTCGTTGCGGAGCACAAAGATCCCGTTACCTACGATCACGACTGCCGTGAGGGTATCTGCGGAATGTGCTCGATGTACGTCAACGGTCACCCGCACGGACCTGACAGCGCTATCACCACTTGCCAGCTTCACATGCGTAAGTTCAAAGATGGCGAGACCATCACTGTAGAACCGTGGCGTAGCCGTGCGTTCCCTGTAATCAAAGACCTCATGGTCGATCGCGGCGCGTACGACAAGATTATGCAGGCCGGCGGATTCGTTTCGGTCAACACCGGTGGTGTACCTGACGCAAACGCCATTCCTATTCCGAAGCCCGTAGCAGACGAAGCGATGGACGCTGCGTCTTGTATCGGTTGCGGCGCTTGTGCAGCGGCTTGTAAGAACGGTTCGGCGATGCTCTTCGTGGCAGCTAAGGTTTCGCAGCTCGCTCTGCTCCCGCAAGGTAAGATTGAGGCTGCGGCTCGCGCAAAAGCGATGGTGGCTAAGATGGACGAACTCGGTTTCGGTAACTGTACTAACACCGGTGCTTGCGCCGCTGAGTGCCCGAAATCGGTTTCGCTTGCGAACATCGCTCGTCTCAACCGCGAGTTCCTCGCTGCGAAATTCAAAGACTAATGAGAAGACTTCTCTTCGTTTGGCTTGGTATGGCGGCTGCACTTCTCGTGCAGGCCGCCTTACCGAACCGACCTGACCTCGGTAATCCGAGGCTGGTCGTGCTTGCCAATAATCTTCAGAACTACTATTACTATTACGAAGAGTCTTCCCGTCCGGACTACAATACCGATGCGGGACGGGCAGAGAAAACGCGAAAGATAGTGGATATGATGGTTGCTTCCGGCGCAGATATCTTTGCTTTCTGCGAAGTGGAAGCCAAGCCGATTATCCTTGAATATCTGGTGGACGCGCTCAATACGAAGGTCGGCGGAGAGGACTTCGCCTATGTGGACGATGGTATCTATGTAGAGACCGACAGCCACGACAATGCTATTCGCTCGGGATTCGTCTATCGCACGGCGACCGTGGAACCCTATGGCTCCAATTATCCCGCAACCAACGTAACCTATTACAGGAATACCATGCGTATTCAGGCATGGACGGAGTTAGCGACCGGAGAACATTTCACACTCTCTATGAACCATTTTAAGGCGAAGAGCGATGAGGAATCTCAAGCGAAGCGTGTGGACAATGCTACGTGGCTGATTAATGGTCTGAGTTCGTCCTACAAAGTGCAAGACCCGGATATCCTGATTATGGGTGACCTCAATGCGCAGATGGACGAGGAGTGCATGACCGTTCTGCTCGAGAATAACTATACCGAGCAACTTCTTTACTATGATGAGGACGCCTATTCCTATATCTATTCCCGTACCCACGAACTGATTGACCACGCTTTCGCGAACAGCACAATGGCTACGCAGATAACCGGTGCAGCCGTTTGGCACACTAATACCTCTGCTTCGTACGGTAACCGCTATTCGGACCACGATGCAGTCATGGTTGGTTTGCGCTTGGGTGAAGAGGAGCAAGGTATCTCCAATGCCAACGCCGACGTCAATGCCACCAAAATACTCCGCGACGGACAACTGATTATCATCCGAGGCGGAGTGGAATATACGCTAACAGGTCAGCCCGTTCGCTGATGAGCGTCTTATTCTTCTTGGATTCCCAATAGATTGTACACCTTATTATCGCGCACGATGAGCACGCGCCCGTTGTGCATGATTTTGCGGCAATTAAGAGCCGGTATCTGCGTATGGCCGATATCCATCGGTTCTGTGTCGCTGAGCACGAAGCATACCTGTGCGATGCGGGTGCTTGTGCCGGCGGAGCGCTGGATAGTGAACGAGATAGCGTTCTCGGGTGCCACTAACTGAACCGTTTCTGTGGCTGCACTCGCGATTGGATAAGTTGTATTCGGGTTGTCGTTCCAATGGTACGCGATAGTATTCTTCGTTGCCTCCCAGTTAGGGATGGTTACATCGAATGTCACCGTGTCTATCTTCGTCTCGTACGCCGAGAAATCGAACGTCACATAGTCTGCGTTACCGCCTAAATTGAGATAACCTTGGTCCCATGAACTCTTGCTCATGTACGCAGTTACGTTCAGTAGGGCAAAATCAGCCGGTATGCCGCTGTTCGCGGCAGTCGGAGCTTCGCCTAAACCGAGGTTCACACAGCAATCTCCGCTAACGGGAATCGTGTCGTGCGTCGGCGGTTGAGGGTCATCGCCGTCGCAGGAGGAAGATACTTCTGCAGAACTGCTTACCGTCAGCGTAGCACCTGTGCCGCAGGAGGAGTTGGTGACATAGTTCTTTGCCGTGGCAGGTGTGAGCGCATCGTAGTTATACGTCGGAGCAACAACCGGTGTGGAAGTGTTCGACGGCAGATTGCCCGTGCAGTTAACGAATGTGCAGTAACTGGGGCTGCTGGTGCTATACGAATCGCTCCAGATCTTCGAAGGACTGTTCGCTTTGCCGGCAAAGGTGCAACCTTCGAAATAGCATTTCGCGTTCTCCGGACCGACGTAGTAGTCCGCTACGGAGCTGTTCCAATAGCAATTCAAGAAATGCAGTTCGCAGTTACGGCAACGTGTCATTCGTTGTTTGCAGCCCTCGTCCCACCAGCAGAAAGCGTACGTGATGTTATAGGTGCCATCCGCCGGTTTATCCGAACTGCCGGAACCGATGAGATTAGAGAAACGGTGGTCGTTCGAACCGCCTGAACCGCCCGCTTTAGGAACTTTGAGATAGCGAAAACGGCACCAGGTGACGCTGATATTATCGGATTTGGCCTTGATATCAAAATTGCCGTCACAACCATCCTGAAAATCACAATGGTCCACCCACACGTTTTTCGCACCGTCCAGACAGAGATTGTCCCAGCCGTCGCAGTCATACGCACCGGGACCTTCGAACGTCAAGTTACGAAGGATGAGGTTGCTTCCTTTCAAATAGAGAATACCTGAAGTTTCTTTGACTTGCTGGTTGGAAATCAGTTTCTTGCCCGGCAGCGCCATGATGGTCAGGTTGCTCTTGTCCGTACTGATATGGTTGGAAACGGTGATATTCTGCGTAATGATAATCACTTTGTCGCTGTTCTTGAGCGCATTTTTCAATTCGCTCTCGTTGCTCACCAGCGTAGGCGTGGCATTCCCGCCACCCGTAACATTATTGCCCGCATAACCCCATGACGAATCGGCGCAGTAGTTAACAGCGTAAATTGTGAATGTGATGGCGCTCAACGCGCTCAATAGAAACAATCTTTTCATACCTTATTTATATTGTTGCAAAGGTTCTGCTTCGTTTGGATATAAGCAAGCAGTCTTTGCGTTTATGACCATTTAGCAAGTGCTTTTTCTTCTTTGGCTGTCATCTTGGCTTTCGTTTCGGGCGTTTTGTCTCCTTGGCCCGTGAGATGGAGCACGCCGTGGATGAGGATGCGGAGAAGTTCGGCATCAAAGGAGATGTTGAGTTGCTCGGCATTGGAGCGCACGGTGTCCAGCGAGATGAAGATATCGCCGTTGAGCACCGAAGGCGTGGAGTAGTCGAACGTGATGATATCGGTGTAGTAGTCATGCCCGAGGAACTGACGGTTGACTTCCAATTCCCGCTCGTCGGAGCAGAAGATATAATTGATATTTCCCACGGCGAACCCATATTCCGCCGCTACCGCCTTAATCCACCTCGTCACCTTGCGCTCATCGAGCGCAGGCATCTCAATACTATCTGTCGTGTACGTCAGCATGATGTAACGCTTATATTATGCTTATGTTATGCTTATCTTATGCTTATGTTATGCTTTAGGAAGCAAAGAATATCGGTGCGATAGCGAAAGCGGCTATGGCTCCGGCTAAGTCTGCCAAGAGGCAGCAGGCTACGGCGTGGCGTGTGTCTTTGATATTCACACTTCCGAAATAGACGGCAAGCACATAAAACGTTGTGTCCGTTGTTCCTTGCAGGATGCAGCAAAGTCTTCCCACCAGGCTGTCTGCTCCGTAGGTGGTCATGGCTTCGAGCATCAGTCCGCGTGCTCCGCTACCGCTGAGCGGTTTCATGAGTGCTGTGGGAACAGCTCCCGCCAAGTCGGGATTGATGCCGCAAGCGGCAAAACACCACGCGATACCTTGTTCCAGCAGGCCCATTGCACCCGATGCGCGGAACATTCCTACCGCTACGAGGATGGCAATCAGATAAGGAATGATGCCTATGGCTGTCTGGAAACCGCCTTTGGCTCCATCTATGAAGGCGTCATAGACATTGATGCCCTTGCACATAGCCTGTATGACGAACCAGCAAATGACGCCTAACAGCAGGATGGCTGCTATGGCTGCGGAAAGGACGGAGAGCGTGTGCGGGTCCAAACGGCTTGCACCCCATACGAGCAAGCCTACCAATGCCGTCAGACCGATGAGCGTGCTTAATACGACCGGGTCTTTCATCTTGATTTTCTGCGCTATACAAACGCAAATCAGTCCTACCAGCGTAGCCACGTAGGTAGCGATAAGAATCGGCAGGAATACATCGGCAGGATTGGCTGCGCCGAGTTGCGCACGATAAGCCATGATAGTGGTCGGGATGAGCGTTAATCCGCTTGCTCCGAGAACGACGAACATAATCATGGCGTTGGAGGCCTTTGTCTTGTCCTTGTTCAGTTCCTGCAACTCGCCCATCGCTTTGAGTCCCATCGGGGTAGCGGCATTGTCCAGACCAAGCATGTTAGCCGCTATATTCATCAGCATGGAGCCGAAAACAGGATGCCCTTTCGGTATCTCCGGGAAAATACGGCTGAAGAACGGGTTGATAGCTTTGCCGAGCGTATTGACCGCGCCGGCTTGCTCTCCTATTTTCATGATTCCCATCCACAGCGCCAGCACGCCTGTCAAACCAAGGGAGAGTTCGAAACCCGTTTTGGCACTATCGAAAGTGGAATTGAGGATAGCCGAAAAAATATCCACATTCCCGTAGCAAATTGCTTGGACCAGACCCATTAGGACTGCAAGCAAAATAAGCGAAATCCAAATATAATTCAAAATCATGGTGCAAAATTAGTAAAATTTTTCTATTTACGCAAGTAAAAACGATTAAATTTTACTATTTTTTTGCATATATGCAAATATTTTAGTAATTTTGCAGCGATTATGCGCAAAACGGGACGTTTATATCACTTTTGGTTGCATTTTAAGCATGTTTTGACGGCTTGGAACACGACAGGCGAAGCCATTCACTCGCCCTATCTGTTCCATCTTGTTCGCTTTGTGCTGAGAGATGAAAATTCGTTCTATGCGTTCGGAGAGATAGAGCGGACACACGGGCGGTTGACGAAGGACGAACGGACAAAAGGACGCATGATGTTTCGTATTGTCAATTTCATGACACAGCATCTGAAACGGCCGCTTGACATCCTCGAAGTGGGAGAGAAAAGCGTTCTAACCGAATACTTGCAACGGCCCGATAGCCGAAACCGAGTAACCGTTACCCGTGAGGACTCCTTATATATATACGCGCGCGAACAACAAATCGACGTGGCGTATATACATGACGGTTTTTCGCAGGAACAACTGCTCAAAATGGCGGATTTTCTCCTTCCCCGCCTTATGGAGAAAGGAGTGCTGGTGATAGACGGCCTTTACGAATCGGACGAGGCACAGCAAGCATGGCGGGTTCTGAAAGCAGATAAGCGCGTAACATCGAGCATCGATTGTTTCTACGCAGGATTGCTGTTCGTGGACAAACACTATCTCAAACGCCATTACCGGGTGCGAATTACAAATTAAGAATCAAAGATTAAGAATTATGGCTATATACACGAAGACCGGAGACAAAGGAACTACTTCGCTCGCCAGCGGAGAGCGTGTAGCGAAAACGGATGTGCGCATCGAAGCGTACGGAACTGTCGATGAACTCAACAGCTGGATAGGTCTGCTGAGAGCAGAAATTGAAAATGAAAAGTTGAAAATTGAAAATGACCAGTTGGCATGGATTCAAAACAAACTTTTTAATCTCGGAGCATGGTTGAGTGCCGCTCCGGGAGAATGGATTACTGCGGAAGATGTGTCGCAACTTGAGCGATGGATCGATGAGATGCAAGCCGTCGTTCCGCCCTTGCGGGCGTTCGTTCTGCCAGCCGGTGGAGAAGTCGTTTGTCGCTGTCATGTGTGCCGGACAATATGCCGTAGAGCCGAGCGAAGAATGATCGAAGCACATGCTGACGAAACCGCTCTCAAATGGATAAATCGGTTGAGTGATTATTTGTTTGTGTTCGCTCGTTGGAGCGGGGCTCAAAAGGGCGAAATCGAAGCCGTTTGGAGTAAATAAGGTCACAAAAGAGTGCAAAAAATCGTCGAAATGTGTAAAAAATGGCGAAAAATGTAAAATATTGTAAAAAATATTTGCATGTTTCGAACTTTTTTACTACTTTTGCACGATATTTTGAAACACTATGCCCATTTTGGGTCGGTTTTGTAATGGATTATACTCATTAAGTTAAAGTATAAAACAATGTATTGGACACTTGAATTGGCTTCGAAATTGGACGATGCTCCATGGCCGGCAACGAAGGATGAATTGCTTGATTACGCTAACCGTATAGGCGCTCCGGCTGAAGTAATAGAGAACTTGCAAGAGTTGGAGGACGAAGACGAGGAGCAGTATGAGAGCATTTTGGATATATGGCCGGAATATCCTACACAGGATGAAGATTTCTTCTTTAACGAAGAGGAATACTAGTCTGCTTTTGGGGCTTTTTGCCCTGGCGTTAACTGCGAGTGCGCAGTTCGATCCGCAGATTGGACATTATACATTTTTGCCGACAGCATACAATCCAGCTGCAGCGGGAGAAGGCGATTTGATGAAGGTAGCCGGCGTGCATCGAATGCAATATGTGGACATCTCCAATGCGCCGATGAGCACTTGGTTCAGTTTCAGTTCGCCGTTCGTCATCGGGAAAACCTCTCATGGAGCGGGCATCCGATTCCTGAACGACCGATACGGATTGTTCACCAACCAGGCGTTGTACGTTCAATATGCCTACCGCCAGAAATTAGGTAAAGGTTACCTCAGCGCCGGTATCGATTTGGGTTTTGCGAATGTGGGATTCAAGGGAGACTCGGTCAATCTCAGTAAGATAGGAGATGACTATCATGAGTCGAACGACGAGAAGATACCCCAGGGCAGCAAATCGGGTATGAAATTTGATATGGGCCTCGGATTGTACTACTGCACTCCCGTTTGGTGGGTTGGAGCCAGTTACAGTCACCTGTTGCGCCCGAGGATTGAATGGGATGAGCACTCCGATGTGACGCTGGTCGGAACGATGTATGTGAGCGGTGGTTACCGCTTCAGGCTGAAAAATCACCGCGAATGGGTACTAACCCCGAGCGCAATGGTAATGAGTGATTTCGTGAGCTGGGATGTCAACCTGACACTCATGTGCGATTTCAAAGACCGTTACCGCTGGGGATTAGGATACCGAATCGCAGGAAGTGTAAATATACTATTAGGAGTGGATATTATCTCCGGACTCCAGTTGGGCTACAGTTGCGAACTACCGACTAACAAGCTGCTGCTGGAGAGTTACGGAAGTCATGAGATATATCTGGCGTACGGATTTGACATCCTCAAGCCGAAAAGAACGAATAAATATAAATCAATACGATACTTGTAAGTATGAAAGTAACAAAAATTTTGTCGTTGATTGCCGCCGTGGCGCTTATGTTTGCATGCAACAAGCCGGCGGGTGAGCTTGTGGGAGCAAGCAAATCAACTACTTTTAAGGAGGCTAATCCTTATGGTATGCTGTTTATTAAGAAAGGCTCGTTTATGATGGGCGCTAACACCCAGTCGGCTGTGTTCGAGCAACCGGACAATGTGGTGATGGTGACTGTCGATGCTTTCTGGATGGACGAAACCGAGATTACGAACTCGGAGTACCGCCAATTCGTTAACTGGGTACGCGACTCTATCGCTATGACCAACCTCGTTGAGGCAGGTCTGACCGATTATGCCGTTCAGTCCAGAGACGAGGAGTTCGATGAGGACAATTACCGCCTCAACTGGAAAAAGAAAGTGCCTTGGACGAGCAAGGAAGAAGATGTGATCGATGCGCTGGAGTCGATGTATTATTCCGATGGAACGATGAACACCAATGCTCTCCATTACCGCTATAAATGGGTGAATATGGACGAGGCGCTGCCGCAACGTAACAAGTTCGATGTGGCTACCAGCACGTACCCGAAGGGCGCTACCGCACGTGTGGATACATTCTGGGTAAACGAGCATGGAGAGATTTGCGACTCTACGATTGTTCGTCCTTTGCGCGAGCCGAAAGACCTGATGACGGAGAAAATCATCTCTGTTTATCCGGATACGCTCGTATGGGCGCGTGACTTCCAATTCTCGTACAACGACCCGCTGCTTCACATGTATTTCAAGCACCCGGGTTATGCCGAGTATCCTGTTGTCGGTGTGACATGGGAGCAGGCACACGCTTTCTGCAACTGGCGTACCAAGTTGTTCAATTCCAATTCGAATGTAGAGGCTAACGAGTATCGTCTGCCGACCGAGGCGCAATGGGAATATGCAGCCCGTGGTGGTCGTAAGATGGCGATGTACCCATGGGGTAGCAACTATGCACGCGATGCAAAGGGTTGTTTCTTCGCTAACTTCAAACCGTACCGCGGTGCGTATAACGATGATACGGGTACTGCTACGATGAAAGTGGCTCAGTTCCGTCCGAATGACTTCGGTTTGTTCGATATGGCAGGAAACGTAGCAGAGTGGACCAGTTCCGCTTATCAGAGTGCTGCCAATGCGTACATCCACGACCTCAACCCGGACTATAGCTACATGGCTCGTAAGGCTGATCCGGACATCCTCAAGCGCAAAGTGGTTAAAGGTGGTAGCTGGAAGGATATCAGCTATTTCATGCAATGTGGCGTCCGTACATACGAGTATCAGTATGAGAGCCGTCCGTACATCGGTTTCCGCTGCGTTCGCGCTTATGTGGGAGAATAATCATTTCAATAGATAAACAATTAAAAGTATTAAAATATTATGGCTACAGAAAAAGCTGCAAAGCAAGGTCTTTACGCAAGATTCAAACATTGGTATGATTCGTACCAAGGAAAGAATGTTGTTAACATCATTTATTCGGCAGGTGCATCCGTCGTTATTATCGGTGCGCTGTTTAAGATTCTTCACTGGCCCGGTGCAAGTTCGGTGCTGATGGTAGGTATGTTTACCGAGTCTTTCCTGTTCCTTATCGGTACATTGGAAAAACCGCATCCTGAGTTCCACTGGGAGAATGTCTTCCCGCAACTGCTGGAGTACGGTGCTAAACCCGAACTGCTCGAGGAGAAATCCAAACAACCGCGTCCTACGCTGTTGGGTGCCGGTGTGGCAGAAGGACCGCAAACGATTTTGCCGAATGGCGAGACCACAGGTGCTAAGGCTCCGATGCTCAGAGAAGAAGACTTTGAGAACCTGAAAGAAGGTATCAATGACCTGGCTAAGACCGCTTCGCAGTTGAGCGAACTGAACAAAGTGGCTCTGTCGGGTGCTAAACTCGGAGAGAAAATGGCTGCTGCTGAGGCTGCTACCGAGACTTATGCAACGAAGTTGACCGCTGCCGGAACGGCTGCTGACGGCTATAGCGCAGCTACTGCTACCCTCGCAGACAGCTATGCTAAAGTGAGTGCAGACATGCAGCAAGTGGCAGAGGAGACGAAGGCTTACAAGGCCGGCGTTGAGAAAGTAGGCAAGGGTATTGCTGCTCTCAATTCGGTTTACGAGCTCCAACTCCAAGCCGTTAACGCGCAGACCGAGGCTCAGAAAGAAGCTGCAGCTGCCGCTAAGGAAGCTTCGCAGGCTCAGGTTGAGTTCGCTAAGGGTGCTAAGCAGCTCCAGAAACAGGTGGCTGACCTCAACAGTATCTATGGTAACATGCTGAACGCACTGGCATAAGTCTAACTATAAACATTAAAACACTTCAGCAATGAGTGGAGCAAAAAACTGTCCGGAAACCCCGAGACAAAAAATGATTGGTATGATGTACTTGGTGCTCACCGCCATGTTGGCGTTGAACGTAAGTACGGATATCCTCAGTGGTTTTGCATTGGTGGATAATAGCCTGCACTCCTCTATCGCTGCTTCGAATACTCGTAACGAGAAACTCTATAACGATTTCAAGGCTGCTAACGCAGACAACCCTGAGAAAACGCAAGAGTGGTTTGAAAAAGCAAATGAGGTGCAAGTACGTGCGGATTCGCTCTATAACTACATCCAGGATTTCAAGGAGCATATCGCTATCTTGGCGGATGGTAAGAAGAAAGTGGCTGCGCTGAAAGAGCAAGGTGTAGATCCTACAAGACATATTGAGGCAAACGATAACTTGGACGTTACGGCGCAATATGCCATCAACGAAGGTAACGGTCTGATTCTCAAAGAGGTAGTGGCTTACTATCGTGACTATGCGGCTGACCTGGCTGACCAGGATGCCGAGTTGCGAAACGCTATCCTCCAGAACTTCGCTACCGAGCGTGGATGGAATGCGCACGAGAAAGACTCCTGCGATTGGGAAATAGCTATCTTCGACGGTATGCCTGTTGGCGCATCGATAACCATTCTGACCAAGATGCAGAATGATGTTCGCGCTACTGAGAGCCAGTTGATTCAATACCTCATGGATCGCACGGACGCAGGTGACCTGCGCGTGAATAAACTGAACGCGTACGTGATTCCGAATTCGAATTATGTGATTCGTGGCGGTAAGTACTCGGCACAGATTATCTTGGCTGCCGTTGACTCAACCCAGCGTCCGGAGTACTATGTAGAAGGTCAGCGCATCAACGACCAGGGTATCTACGAAGTAGCCGCTTCGGGTACAGGTCTGCGCAAATATTCCGGTTGGATTGCATACCAGAATCCTTCAACAGGCGAGATGGAGAACCTCCCCTTCTCGAGTGAGTATAGTGTAGGTGAACCGGCTGTGACGATTTCCAATACCGACCTCAACATCATGTATCGCGGATATGACAATAAGTTCTCTATCTCCGTACCGGGTGTTGCAAACGATAAGGTTAAAGTGAACGTCAACGGTGCTGCTGTTCGTCAGCAGGGCGGACTGTGGATTATCAAGCCGGGTGACGGTTCGAAGAGCGTAACTATCTCCGTAACCGCTGAACTCGATGGAAAGATGCAACCGATGGGAAGCAGGGAATATCGCGTTAAGGCATTGCCGAGACCGGGTGCTTACTTCAAATCGGGTGAGAACGAGTACAACGGTGAGAAGGCTATTCCGCGTAGCGCATTGCTGAACGCCGGCGCAACCGTTATCGCTTCCTACGGTCCCGACGGTCTGCTTGACCTGCCGTTCCAAATATCCGGATTCCGCGCTAACATCAATGGCGTTTATCTGGAGTCCCGTGGAAATAAGTTCACTCGTGAACAGCTCGACCGTCTTGGTAAACTCAAACCGGGTAACTCCGTTATTATCACGGATATCCGTGCGAAAGGACCGGATGGCAAGGAGATTCGCTTGTCGCCTATTCCTCTAACCCTGAATTAATAGCTAACGCATATGATTAAGAAAATTAGTATTGTTGCATGTTTGATGCTTGGCGTGATAACGGCTCAAGCGCAGCATAAGGTTATCTCGTTCTTCGACGAGATGGGTACTGCACGCATCCAGACAGAGGAGTTCTCGCAGGCTCATGATACGATTGTGATGGTCGATCACCGTATTGACGATGTGATTTGGGCGCGTTATGTATATCGTGTCATCGATATGCGATACAAACAGAACTATCAGCTTTATTTCCCGACCAAATCGGATGACGCGGATTATCGTAACTTGTTTAAGGTAATCGCTGATGCAGTGGTGGACGGTCTGCCTATCTATGAGAAAAACATGGAGACCATCAAGCCGGACTTCAAGCAGGAACCGCTCGATAAGAGTATGATTCCGATGATGTTCATGGCAGATGACCCGACGGCTGACTACTCCGATGATCCTACGCACTTCGATATCGAGTCTTCGGATGCTATGCTCATTCACTATGATAGTATCAATGACAAGCTCTCCGGCCACTTCTATCGTTTCGAACCGATTGTTCGCAACCAGTTAAAGTATCTGATTCAGGAGGTTGTGTTCTTTGACAAGCACACATCGCGTCTGCATACGAAGATTATGGCTATTGCCCCGCTGCAGTCGGATCTGATTATGACGCGTGACGAGTCGGATGTCATGGCTTCGCTGCGTGAGTCCATCATGTTTTGGATACCGTTTGATAAACTGCGTCCGTACATGGCTATGCAGTACGCCATTCCGAACCGCAATGAGGTAAAGCGTGTGACGTATGACCAGTTCTTCCAGAAACGTCTGTTTACCTCCTATATTGTCGGGGAAGGAAATATGTACAACCGCTGGATTCCGGATTACGCCAAGTCGGCTCAAGACATAAAGAAAGAGCAAGATCGTATCGCAGCGGAATTGCTTAATTTCGAACAGGACCTCTGGGAATACTAATACATGCGCAAGCATCGGTTTCGTAATTCCTATCTAACCTCAGCTATCAGCGTTTCGCTGGTGCTGTGTTTAATCGGGCTGGAGTGCATTTTATTGCTCTCCGCCGGTTCTCTTATTACGCGCATGCGTGAGAATATCACGCTCACAGCGGTCTTGTCTAATGAAACGGATAGTACGCAATGTGTGCGTATGGAGACGATACTCTCCGACTCGCAGCGCTTTAGCGGATATACCTATATCTCGTCTGAGCAGGCACTCGAGGACCATATCCGTTCGTTGGGCGAAGACCCCGCTGCGTTCTTGGGATACAATCCCTTGAGTGCCAGTTATGAGATCCATCCGACCGATGTCTATAGTGCACCGGATAGCCTTGCGGTTATAGCGAAGGAGTTAGAGGAATTGCCGTTTGTCACGGAGGTGATTTATCCGCGTGACTTGGCTGACCTGATGAGCAGCAATGTGCATGATTTCTCGTTAATCCTGCTGGCGGTGGCCCTGGCGTTACTCTTGATATCAATGGTGCTGATAGTCAATACCATTCGCCTGCAGATTTATTCCAAGCGGTTTATCATCAATACGATGACGCTCGTAGGTGCTACGTCATGGGTCACGAGACGTCCGTTCGTGTTGCGTAACATGGGAATGGGCGCTTTGGCTGCTTTGGTGGCTTTGGCAGTCTTGAGCGGTTTGGTTTATTATGTGGACTTCAAACTCGGCATATTACTCTTCCCGCTGACCTGGCAAAATATCCTGTTTGTGTCGTCAATCGTGCTTTGCTCGGGCTTATTGATAACGCTCTTCGCTTCGCTGATAGCGACCGGACGTTATATTCGCATGGATAATAACTCGTTGTACGAGATTTAAATAAAAACTATATGAAACAAACATTACCCAAACTCAACCTCATCCTGATTGCGGTTTCGGTTGCAATCATCATTCTGGGTTTTGCGCTGATGGCGGGAGAACCGTCCGGTGAAGTTTATAATCCGGATATTTTCTCTTTTCGTCGAATCACAGTCGGACCGATGATATCGCTCTTTGGCTTTGTGTTTATGTTGTTTGCAATCTTATTTAGAGGAAAGAAGAAATGAGTTGGTTAGAGGCATTGATATTAGGCATTGTGCAGGGACTGACAGAGTTCTTGCCCGTTTCTTCATCCGGCCATCTGGAGATAGGTCAGGCGCTGCTTGGCACGTCCGGTGAGGAAAACCTGACATTTGCTATTCTGGTGCATGTGGCAACGGTTCTTTCCACGCTTGTTGTGCTATGGCGGGAAGTGGACAAGCTCTTCCGTGGTACGTTCACTACGCTTCAGTGGAATGCAGAGAAAGACTATGTGGCAAAGATACTGGTATCTATGATTCCTGTGTTCGTAGTAGGTATGTTTTTCAAAGACCAGGTAGAGTCTTTCTTCGGCAATGGCTTGCTGCTTGTCGGTATATGTCTGCTGATTACGGCTACGCTGCTGGCGTTGAGCGAGTGGTTGCAGAAGAAGCGCAAGAACGCGGGGCATGAAGTGACCTATAAGGACGCTTTCATCATCGGAATAGCGCAGGCGTGTGCCGTTCTGCCGGGTTTGAGCCGTTCGGGTACCACGATTGCTACGGGACTGCTCTGCGGTGTAAAGAAAGAAAGCGTAGCGCAGTTCTCGTTTTTGATGGTTCTCATTCCTATTCTGGGTGAAGCGTTTCTCGACTTGCTGAAACTGCTGCAAGGCGAGTTGACAAGCGAACTGGGTATCGCTCCCGCGGTGGTTGGTTTCTTAGCGGCCTTCATTTCCGGTTGTTTCGCGTGCCGTTTCATGATAGAGATTGTGCGCCGTCAGCGACTGATATGGTTTGCGCTGTATTGCGCTATCGTGGGTTCGGCTACTATCATCGCTACACTCTGCTGATATGTGGGATTTCGAGCAAGGAGAAGTACTGGCTTTTGATAAACCATTGAGGTGGACATCGTTTGACCTCGTGGCGAAAGTGCGGTATAATCTCTGCCGTAAATTAGGAAAGAAGAAACTGAAAGTCGGTCATTCCGGCACTTTAGACCCTTTAGCAACCGGAGTCGTCATTGTCTGTACAGGCAAGAAAACCAAACTAATTGAGAGCCTGCAGTACGACGTGAAAGAGTACGTAGCTACGATGCAGTTGGGTGCTACCACTCCCAGTTATGACATGGAGAAAGAGGTGGATGCGACTTATCCGACGGAGCATATAACCCGCGCGCTGGTGGACGAGACGATCCCGCAGTTCCTTGGAGAACAATGGCAAGTGCCGCCTATGTTCTCTGCGGTGCAGATTAACGGCAAAAGGGCGTATGAGTTGGCGCGTAAAGGACAGGAAGTCGAACTCAAACCGAAGTTGCTTAAGTTAGATGAGATTGAGGTGCTTTCGTTTGATGAGAAAGCAATGCTGCTGACTATCCGCGTCGTGTGCTCGAAAGGAACGTATATCCGGGCTCTAGCGCGGGACATCGGCGAACGGCTGCACTCCGGGGCTTACTTGACAGCCTTGCGCCGAACGAGAGTTGGCGACACACGGGTGGAAGACTGCTTGACGATTGAACGCTTTTTAGAGCAATTGAACGAAATAGAATATGTACAAAACGAATGATATAAGACTGTGCCAGTTTAAATTTAAACTGCCAGAAGAACTGATTGCTCAGTTCCCTGCGCCCTATCGCGATGACGCCCGTCTGATGGTGCTCCATCGCAAGACAGGGGAGATTGAGCACAAAACCATGCCGGAACTGATTGAGTATTTTGATGAGGGTGATTTGTTCGTTCTCAATGATACCAAGGTCTTTCCGGCTCGTCTCTGGGGTCGTAAGGAGAAGACGAATGCGCTTATTGAGGTATTCCTGCTCCGTGAGTTGAATCATAAGAACCGCTATTGGGATGTGCAGGTAGAGCCGGCGCGTAAGATTCGTATCGGTAATAAACTGACGTTTGAGGAAGACCCCGCTATTGTTGCTGAAGTGATAGATAATACTACCAGCCGCGGACGTACCTTCCGCTTCCTGACGGACTACGATAACGAGGAGTTCGTTCCGCGCTTGTATGCCATGGGTAGTGCTCCGCTGCCGAGCTATATCCGTCGTCCGATGGATGCTGAGACGCAAACGAAATACGAGGAGGTTTTCCATGATCAGCCGGTACGCGAAATGGATAACGAGCGCTATCAGACTATTTTTGCCAGCAAGATTGGTGCCGTGGCTGCCCCTGCCTCGGGTATGCATTTCTCCAAGCACTTGTTGAAACGAATGGAGATACGCGGTATTGAAATCACCTTCATGACCAGCCATGTGTCGCTGGGCGTATTCAAGGATATAGATGTGGAGGACCTAACGAAAAACAAGATGGAGTCCGAGCAGATTATCCTGCCGCAGACGATGGTCGATGCTGTCAACAAAGCGCACGAAACGCAGAAACGCGTCTGCGCCGTCGGCACCGAGGTCATGCGCGCAATGGAGCATGTGGTGGGTACCAATGGCTTGCTGAAGGAGTATGACGGATGGACCAACAAATTCATCTTCCCGCCCTATAACTTCACATGCGCGAACGCTTTCTTTGTCAATTTCTATATGCCCTGTTCCAGCCAGCAGGTGATGGTGGCTGCGTTCGCAGGCTTCGAAGAGACGATGCATGCATACGAAGTGGCGGTAAAAGAAGGATACCGTTTCGGGGACTACGGAGACGCTATGTTAATTGTTGATTGATGCAAGTTAGAATAGACCCATCTTGGCAGCGCGTTTTGCAGACGGAGTTTGACAAGCCTTATTTCGAACTCCTCACGCAGTATGTGCGCCAGCAATATAAGACCTGTCGGTGCTATCCTCCGGCAGGACTTATTTTTAATGCCTTTGACTCTTGCCCGTTTGAGAGCGTGCGTGTGGTCATCATCGGGCAGGACCCCTATCACGAGCCGGGGCAGGCGATGGGGCTCTCTTTCTCTGTTCCCGAAGGGACCCAAATCCCGCCTTCGTTGATGAATATATACAAGGAGATTAACCGTGATCTTGGCATACCTATTCCGTCTTCCGGCGATCTTCATCGATGGGCAGAGCAAGGCGTGCTGCTGCTCAACGCCACACTGACGGTAGAAGCGCATAAAGCCGGCAGCCATCAAGGCAAAGGATGGGAAGAACTGACCGATGCGGCTATCGCTGCGCTGAACAACGAGCGGGAGCACCTTGTCTTTATGCTTTGGGGCTCGTATGCCCAGCGCAAGGGTCAGTTTATCGACCGCCGCAAACATCTGGTTCTCCAGACTTCGCACCCATCGCCGCTGTCCGTCTATCGCGGTTTCGACGGCTGCGGACACTTCAGCGCCGCGAACAACTATCTGATTAAAAACGGCCTCCCGCCCATTAATTGGTAAATGGTCAAATAAATCGTAAATTGTAAATTGTCAAATCGTAAATGAAAAAGCTTCTGCTTATAGACGCCTACGCGATGATTTTCCGGGCTTACTACGCTTTCATCCGTGCGCCGCGTATGAATAGTAAGGGAGAGAATACATCCGCTATCTTTGGCTTTGCCGTAACGCTGGAAGACCTGTTACGCAAAATCAATCCTACCCATTTGGCAGTAGCTTTTGACCCTGCCGGAGGTACTTTCCGGCACGAGGCGTATGAGCAGTATAAAGCCCAGCGGCCGGAGACACCCGAGGATATCAAGAAAGCTGTGCCTGTCATAAAGCAGCTTCTGGAGGCTATGAATATACCGGTTCTCGAAGTGCCGGGTTTTGAAGCGGATGATGTAATCGGTACGCTCGCCAAGCAGGGAGAGCAAGCCGGCTTTGAGGTCTATATGGCTACGCCGGACAAGGACTATGGACAACTCGTGTCCGAGCATGTGTTCATGTATCGTCCCCGTCATACAGGCGGCTTCGAACTGATGGGTATCAAGGAGGTTTGCGACAAATACGGATTGCAGAACCAGCATCAGGTTATTGACCTGCTTGGACTGATGGGCGATGCCAGCGATAATATACCCGGTTGCAAAGGAGTAGGGGAGAAGACGGCTGTCGCCCTGCTGCAGCAGTTCGGCTCAATAGATAATATGCTCGCCCATTCGGACGAAATCAAGGGTGCGCTGCGCCAGAAAGTGGAGTCGCAGGTAGAGGAGATTAAGTTCTCGCGTTTCCTCGCTACTATTCGTACCGATGTACCTGTCACGCTGGACGAGTCGCTGTTAGCGAAAAAAGAACCCAACATCGAGGCGCTCACTTCTCTCTACCGCGAGTTGGAGTTTAATACGCTTTTGCGTAAATTGCCCGGAGCGTCCTCCCGACAAACGGGAGGAGCGGCTTCCGCCGAGAAGGGCATCGACATGACTCCGAATGCGCCCGCCGGTTCGAAGAAATCCAAGCCGGACACATCCGGAGTCCTTTCTCTCTTCGGCGATGACGAAGAGCCAATAATCAATAGCCAAGACTCACAGCCTACCTATGATACAATAGAAAATCGCCTGTGTCAATACCTCCTTAATCCGGAGGTGGCGTTTAATCCCTATAAGGAACCGGATTTCGCAGCCTTAAAGGCAGACGCAGACCTGTGGAATCTGTACTCTGAAGTTGAACTGCCCTTAGTGCCTGTTCTCCGCGAGATGGAGGCGGCTGGTGTGCGCATCGATGTCGCCAAACTCAAACAGGCGGAGTCCGCGCTTACCGAAGAACTGAATGCGCTTGAGCAACACATCTACGACCTTGCCGAATCTCCGTTTAATATCAACAGCCCCAAACAGGTAGGAGAGCTGCTTTTCGACAAACTCAAACTCGATGCGAAAGCCAAAAAATCAAAGAACGGACAGTACTCCACGTCTGAGGAAGTACTTGTTGCGCTTAAGGAAAAACATGAGATAGTAGGACTAATCCTAGACTTTAGAGCATTGAGTAAGCTCATCACTACGTATATATCTGCGCTCCCGGGGTATATTGCGGCGGACGGAAAAATCCACACGACGTACAACCAAACGGTAACGGCTACGGGACGTCTGTCGAGTTCAAATCCGAACCTGCAGAACCTGCCTATCCGTTCGGAGCGCGGACGTTTCATACGCGAAGCCGTCATACCCGATGAGGGATGTCTCTTCTTGAGCGCCGATTACAGTCAGATAGAGCTACGCCTGATGGCGCATTTCAGTCAGGACGAACACATGTTAGCAGCTTTCCGTTCGGGACAGGATATCCACGCTGCTACCGCTGCACGAATCTTCAAGCAGCCGATAGAGTCGATTACCAAAGACCAGCGTCGTCAGGCCAAAACGGCTAACTTCGGTATTATCTATGGTATCTCGGCTTTTGGCCTTGCTCAGCAACTGGACTGCCCTCGCAGCGAAGCCAAGCAACTCATTGACGACTATTTTGCGGCCTTCCCGCGCGTGATTCAATATATAGAGAGCCAAAAAGAACTGGCGCGTCAGAAAGGATATGCCGAGACGCTCTTTGGACGCAAGCGTTACTTGCCGGATATCTATTCCCAGAACGCAACGGTCCGTTCGTTCGCGGAACGCAACGCTGTTAACGCGCCTATTCAAGGCACGGCAGCCGATATTATCAAGATGGCGATGGTCTCTATCCACCGTCGGCTCAAGGCGGAAGGACTCAAAGCACAGATGATTATGCAGGTGCACGATGAACTGAACTTCAATGTGCCGGAAGCAGAAGTGGAGCGCGTTCGGGACATCGTTGTGTCTGAAATGCAGAATGCCGTTCATCTCTCTATTCCTCTCATCGCAGAATGTGGAGTAGGGAAGAACTGGCTTGAGGCTCACTAACGTTTTAACTTTTGAACCCTTAAACTCTTAAACTCTTAAACCCTTTAAAATGCAAAGCACCCTTTTAACATTACTCGTCATCCGCATCCTTTGTATTGGTAATTCCTTTTCGTGGGATGCCGTGGAGCAGGAACTTGTGCCGCTTTGTGAAGCAAAAGGCATAGATATTGAGGTCCATAATCTCTATTATGGCGGTTGTTCGTTGTCTCAGCATGCTGACTATCTTATGCGCGACACAGCTGCTTATAGTCATCGCGTGTGTACGAATAGCAAAGGTCAAAGCCAAAGTCGAATAGTCAAAGATACCATCACTCTTCGCCAAGCACTTCTTGACGGCAGGTATGATTTCATCTCGCTCCAGCAGGCGAGTCATGATAGCGGTATTCGTAGTTCGTATGAACCTTGGCTCTCGATGCTTGTCGATACCGTGCGAGCCTATCAGCCGCAGGCTCAACTCTGTTGGATGCAGACATGGGCATATAGCCGAGATGCCAAGCATCCCGATTATCCGCGCTATCATAATAACCAGCAGGAAATGTGGGATTCCATACAGACATGTACGCGCTATGTCCGGCAAATCGTCAATAATCAATTAATCGTTGTTCCTTGTGGCCTGGCTGTTCAAAATGCAAGGGAGACAAAACTCGGAGACACTCTTTGTCGAGATGGTTACCATCTCAATTATGAGTACGGACGCTATACGGCTGCGTGCGTTTGGTATGAGATTTTGACGGGAAAAGATGTCCGCCTAAACCGGTATATGAATCCTCAAATGACGTGTCAGCAACGTCGATTGACGCAAAAATCGGCCCATCAGGCAGTAAAATCAAGCCGAAATGCACTTTTTTGAAAAAAAAGTTCAAAAATATTTGGTCATATCAAAAAAAAGCAGTACCTTTGCACCCGCTTTCGTGAGAAGGCAGTGATCTTTCACTAAAACACCTCGTCGAGGAAGCTTGGCTTTCGAAGACGAAGAGCGAGAACATGGCGTAGCGCTATCACGAGGGTTTTACCCGAAGTCGCGCGAGCCGTAGTTCGCGCGAGGGTGCGGTAGTTCAGTTGGTTAGAATACCGGCCTGTCACGCCGTAGGTCGCGAGTTCGAGTCTCGTCCGCACCGCAAGGGTTGAAAATCAAGGAGTTACGCTTGAGACGCGTAGAAATCGACCCAAAATCTGCCCAAATGACTTTCACAGATGTGGAAGTCATTTGCCGTTTATAACATAAGTTTAATCTTTTTTCTCCCGCCAATCAGGAAAGTTTGGCGGAAGAAAAAAAATTACTATGTTGAATCAAAATTTCGGAGCCCTAAGGCAATTTGTCCCCGCAGAGCTCAAACACAATTCCAAAGGTTGGTACATTGAGTACTACAAATTCAACCCTATCGTTCAAGACCTGGAGCGCGTTCGTATTATGATGAACCGCGAGCGTAAACGTTGCAAGACTCTTACCGAGTTCAAACTGCAAGCCAACGCAATTATGCTTCAAATCAACAATCAACTTGCTGCCGGTTTTATCAACCTCCAACAAAACATCCCTGCTTACGGTATAGGTACGCAGCAGGAAAGTTATGCTGGCGATAACGTCCGCTATTACACTCCGTTAGAGCAAGTAATAGACCTGTATGAAGCAGACCGCTGCAGTGAGTTAAAAGAAACGACTATGCGAAGCTATAGTTGCTTCTGTAAACAATTAAAGCAGTGGGTGCATAACAACTGTCCATCTATCGCCGCTTCCGTTTTCTCACAGACGCAGGCAAACCAGTACATGGAGTTCGTGCTACTTGGCAATAATTCAAAAGGCAAGAAGTCTGTCCGCAAGAAAATTAAGGAAGATCGTGTAAGTCCGCGCACGTACAATAATAATATAAAGCTCGCGCGCGCGTTGTTCAGTTGGGCGATAGAAAAGAGTTATGCCCGCATCAATCCGTTTGAGCACCTCAAACAGAAGAAAGCGCAAGGCAAAGATCGAACCATTATCCCCAAGGAAGTTCGCGACCGTATTGTAGCTTACTTCCGCGAAAAGAACCCTGCATTCATCATCGTCATGCAACTGGTATACAAATCCTTCCTGCGTCCGGTTGAGATCACTCGCGTCAAGGTTGAGCAGTTAAACTTCGAGAAACATTGTATCGAAATGAAAGGCTCACAGAAGAAAAACGGCAAAGACCATAACTGTCGTATGGATGAGCAACTGGAAGCCTTGCTTCGCGATCATATCTGTGGAGCCAAACCGGATGATTTTGTCTTCGGTGCAGGTACATGGAAACCGAGTCAGACTCCCGCTGCATCGCACTCGTTCACTATCATCTGGGATAGAATGAGAGAAGCGTTGAAGTTGCCAAGAGAGTATCAACTCTATTCTCTCCGTGATAGCGGAATAAACAATTTACTAAAGGCGGGAGCTAATGACTTAGACGTCGTTCAAATAGTCGGTCATAGTGACCTCAGCATGACTTATCGCTACGCCAATCACATTGATGAAAGCCTTATTGAGCGTATCAATAAGATAGCCCCGGAGTTCTAATTTCGCATAGTTATACCACGCTTTTTAGGACGATTAGACCAAACGAACATCGTGAGCGTTCGTGTAAAATATAGGTCTGACGCCCGAAAAGCGTGGTATAATTGTTTAATACGGTTTCGTATTTCTTCGATTTTTCAGAAAAACGCCTGTTTTTCGCTATTTCAAAAACCCGAGGAACAACGAGTATTTACAAGGGCTGAGCCCACTTTTTAGTACTCATTTTGTTCCGGTTTTCGCTATTTGTCCGGTCTATAAAAACGTAAGTTGCTGTAAATAAGCCAGATAGCGACGAAAGATAGCAAAATCTTTCGTCTTTTCCCTCTGGAGAGCCCCAACCGCCCTGCTATATCGGCTCATTTGAGCGAGTCTTGCAAAGCGGAATATGCAGACGCAAATTTCTAAATTAGGACTGCTCTCGACCCAAAAGCAAAGGTCTTCTTTATTTCAAAAGTGCCGAAGTCTGCACGCGTAAACATTTTCAAAAGTCTGCTCGTAGCAACGACATTGAAAGTCTTTCATTTTTAATGCTTCAAAGGTCTTCACATTGCTCGACCTTGCAAGTCTCCTTTGTACGCGCTGTGTGAGTCTTCGCAATTCCATTGACCTCAAAAGTCTCCGTGCGCTAAAAGGGAACCGTCAAAGTGAATTAGATAGTAAACGACAAACGCCTCACACCTCGTTTGTGTATGATAGTTCAATTAACATCCTCTCTGCCAGCGGTACATACCATGTGCGGACTTCATCAGCGGTGGGAGTATGTCCTCCGGGGAAATGGAATGAACGGTTGTAGTGCTCTAAGAAGAGCGATTCGAAATGCGCTAAAGTGTCTTGCTCACCGAATAATCCCCACACTTGATCGCTGAATTGAGGATTGCAGTTATCGAATTGAGTTGCCTCCAGTGCAGCAAACTCTTCAACCAAGGCTTCATCTATAACGAATGATTGCTTGCCATCCTTGCGCGGCGATTTATACTCGTGCTGACCTATGCGCTGCTTTAGGAACTCTGACATTCGAAAATGCGGATTACCAAGCAAAGCAGGAATGTCCACAACAGGAGCAATCATCTGCGCGTAGAAAGAGCCACAACTATTCCCTAAAGTCCGGTGTCAGAACATCGGCACGCCCTGCGAATGCTTCACGTAACGCAACAGCAGGAACACATTGTCCGCTTGCATAAAAGCCATGTAGGAATAGTATCTTTTTCATTTCACTCGCAAGGTCTTTAGCAAAGCCTTTTGTTCGTCCGTGATACGGAAACTCTCAACGGCTTTCTGAATAGTTTTGTTGTGCGTATCCTTCTCTAAATGATGTTGCTCAATATAGGGCAGCGTGGCATCCCATTGTTTGGCGAAAGCCGTAGCAAAGAACCATGCCTGCATCATGCGGATGTAATACTCATCGCTCTTGATGGATGCCACCCATTCCAAGTGCTCCGGTAGGAAAGCCTCGTCCAAGAAATACCGCATCAGCGTCCCTATGCCAAAGCGTTTCGTATAGGTGTGCTTGCTTCTCATCCACTTGCGAATAAGCGGTAATAGTTCTTGAGTATGCTTCTTGAAGCAACGAGGCGATAACTGGTCGCACGTCGCCCAATTATCGACATACGGAAGGAACTGCTCCAATTCCTCCAAACACCTATCGAAATCTTTCTCTTCCGACAAGATAAACGCGTGCAGCTGGTTCTCGTCAAAATAGCGATGAGGCAAGGCTTGCATGAACTCTTGCGCAGCAGGAGTCTTGCAGATTTGCTTCGCCATTTTGCGCAAGTCCGGAGTCCGTACACCAATCACCGTCTCGCGTTTGACAGTCGGCAGTAACTTGCTTTGGAAATCCGCATACGCCTTGTCTTGCAAAGCAAATAGTTGAGCGGTAATATCTATTCTATCTATTGTCATAACTCGAATGACTTAAACATCTTTATGCTTTGTTATTCTGAAAGTACAGCGGTCGCTTCCCCTGAGAATCGTATTCTCAATCCGAACTTCGAATTGGCTATCCGGTTCCAGCTGCGACAAGATATATAGAATGCTCTGTCGCGAGCACTCACATTGTTGCGGATGGTTTCTCAGCCCACATTTTACTTTAGGGCACGTACATTCCAGATAACTCAGTTCATAAACCTTTCCTGCTTCAATCACCCTGCCCGTATAGGACTTGCTGTTGTACCCTTCCGTATAGATCCTGTCAAAATCCCCTTCATACTTGGCATATATTTGCTTATGTATCTGGAGAACATGATCTTTTACACATTCGATGGCTTCTTCTCTATAGCACATACCTTTGTTTCATTGTTTGTAATCGTTTGGTAATATCATTCTGAATGTCGATAACGACAAGTGCTTTATTGTTCTTCATTTACTCAATCACAAAACTACGTGGATAGAAATCACTGTAGAAGCGGCCGTCAGTGGCGGTGAACTTCAAGACGCAGTAGTTCGGGTCGGTAACGCCACTTGGGTAGTACTGCTCGTCGCCATCGCGCCAAATCATCTCCTTGCTCTTGGCATCCGTCAGTACCTCCATCGTGCCGCGCAGCATCATACCCTTGAAGCCCTCGGCATCGCAGAAATAGATCGAGGCCTTGGGGTTGGCCTTATAGTGAGCCACACGGAGGGAGAAGGTGTTTGTGGTAAAATAGAACGTCTTGATGCTCTCGCGGACTCGTGGTGACAGCATGGCCTTGGTGCAGGGGAATCCCTCTTCATCGACTGACGAGATATAGGTGATTGGCAACGTGTCGGCCATCGTGGCTATCAATTCCTTTACACCAGAAAGTGCCGGATTTTCAGGCATAGCCTCATCGTTGTTTATGGCAAGAGACTTACGCCAACGCTTTAGATGCGGGAAGTACATCTTCATCTGTCCGATGTACTCTTCTTTCGTAATAGGCTGCTGCAACCCTTTATTAACTTCATTGGCAAACTGAGCGCAATGCTCAATCATCTCGTCCATTGTGCAGTCCTGCAAGAACTTGCCGTCCTTATAGCAATATATGCAGTAATCCGCGTTTTTACTCCCGTCGGCGTTCGTTCCGAGGACTTGCTCTGTGAGCGGCATTCCGCAACTCTGGCAAAATTTCTGTTCCATACTATCTTTATTATACGTTTCGATGCCGCAAAGGTACTGCTTTCAGGCGACATACACTATGAAAAAACGGACATTATTTTAAATATCTGTTTCCATGCAAACTAATTGCTGCTGAAATGGTTTCGACGAGGCCAAGGATGAAGTAAAAATTACCGACAGGATTGAAGCCCCATATCCAACATTCGAGCGCAATCCAAAGCATCAGGATAATACCCCAAACCAGTACTGCCCAATATGCCAGCGGATGGTTTTTGAAAAGCAGATAAGCTGCTACGAATTGCGTAAGACCGTTTACCGCCAATAGTACTATACCGGACGGAATAAAGTTGCGAAAGAACACATCCGGCCACGGCATCTTTGCGCGGAGCAATTCTAATAATGGTTCTCCGCCCCATGCAACTCCCGTCGGGTCAACCCACATCATTACCGCACCGACTACTGCGCCGATGCCTATGAACAAAGTTAATATCTTTTGAAAGGTGTTCATTTTACCAAATAAACGGAATTACTTTATAACGAACGCGTTGCTTGTATTCAGTATAGCCTTTCAACTCACGTTCCAGCACTTGCTCCTCGTTCCGGATACGGAGGGCGATGATGGGAATATAGATGAGCATGATGACAAACGACCACAATGAAGCAAGGACTAACGGCATGGAGAGGAATAGTAACAATGTGGCTGCATACATGGGGTGGCGAACGATTCCATACAGACCGGTAGTGACGACTTGTTGATTCTCCTGCACTTCTACCGTCCGTGACAGCCACACGTTCTCACGCATCACTTCGGCGTACATGGCGTATGCAGCAAGGAAAACAACGGTAGCAAGATATACAGCCCAATCGGGCAGCATATACCATCCGAAATGGTGGCTTAGCCCTGCCATGACGAACACAGCGATGAACATCAATCCGCTCAAGGCGACGACCCATTTCTGCTCTTGCTGTTGTTCCTTGGCATCCAGCCGCTTGCGCAGTAACTCCGGCTGACGAATCATCAACATTATACCGGCTATGAACATCGGTACAAACAACACGGCTATGAACAGCCAGGCCTGCCAGAAGTCAAACGTCCCGGCAGGAAGGAATAAAAGTAGTCCGATAAGCAGTAGTCCGATAACGAACTTCGTTAGAGCTTGTAAGAATAGTTTGATTGTCATACTTCAGTTCATATTATCCTAAATCTGCGAAGATGATCCAATCGGGTGCGTGGTAAGTCAGCACACCAATGGCGATGATCGCCAGCACGATGAGTACTATCCAGAGCTGCCAGAGGCGTTGCACAACAGCACATGTGCGCCAGCGGTTAGCGAGGTGTACGGCACCAACCATTGACGCGATGTAGATGACGATATCTAGCACCATCAACTCATGGCGCACGAAGACCCAATAACCGAAGAATGCGGCTACGATGAGCGGCATAACTGCCAATGCACCCAATATAGGTGCGCCTATCTCGCGGATGTCGCGACGCGAAATGCACAGATAGATGCCCAGCAAAAGCATCGGGTAAAACACCATCTTCATGTGCGCCATCACACTCTCCGTCACGGGAAAGATATAGCCCAGAAAATGATTGAAGAACGGCACATGATGCACAAAGTGCATACTCGTTCCGAAAATGATTAGCAAGATTGTTGCTATGATTGTTTCTTTGCGTGTCATAGTATAATCACTATATTTTATATTCTCGTCATGTGGTAGGCCATGCGTTTGAGTTGCACAGCGGCACCGAAAAGGAACAACTGATGCAAGCACGCGACGTAGGCAAGGAAAGCCTCTTTGGTACCCGGTTCGATATTCTGATGCATCAAGGTGTTATGCACTCGCGAGGCACACTCGCTGACGAGTTCTTCGGTCATCGCAAAATCCTTGCCTTTGAGTTTGAGTACGTCTCTGCGGATATACTCGTCCATGGCATCGTAGCCGCGTTTGTCACGCAGATAGTCATACAGGTCGTCTTTCGCAGCATAGTACTGCCAATCGTCATCCCACATCTTCGCCA
>CACYZT010000010.1 GCA_902778935.1 uncultured Bacteroidales bacterium | reverse complement strand
CGTGACCGATGGTACCGATGTTAACGTGCGGTTTCGAACGGTCAAATTTTTCTTTTGCCATAGTAATTCTTTAATTTTTATTAACGTTAATAAACAAAATTGTTTAACTTATTCTTTTTACTTAAAAAAGGTCGGTCAAGTACGACCGTTGACCAACCTTATGTTTTGACTCTGTGAACCAGAGTTCGCGCTGTCGCGCGATCAGAGCTGCTTCCGAGAGTTGAACTCGGGACCTCATCCTTACCAAGGATGCGCTCTACCACTGAGCTAAAGCAGCATAAGAGCGGAAAACGGGACTCAAACCCGCGACCCCCAGCTTGGAAGGCTAGTGCTCTATCGACTGAGCTATTTCCGCAGCTTGCATGAGCACTCGCGCAACTTCAGGCATAACTCCCCCTTTCGGGGTCCCCAAAGGAAACCAAGCCGTCGGCTGTTTGCTTTGGGGGAAGCGTAGCGCAAGGCGAAAATTCATACGAGCGACGAGGTCGCGAGTCGTATGGAGCCTTAGCGCAAGCGCTGTGGGTGCGGATGGATTCGAACCACCGAAGTCGAAGACAGCAGATTTACAACTCGAACCAACGACCGCTGGATTACAAATCTAGTGCTCTACCAACTGAGCTATAGAGGCAAAAGCATTTACGATTTGACGATTTACGATTTACGATTTAGCTCCGCTGAGCGACGTCATTGTAATCCGTCCGAACGAAAAAGCGTGCAAAGGTACTGCTTTTTTTTGAATTGACCAAATCTTTTTGAAAAAAAATGCAAAAAAAGATGTTTTTCTTACTTTTTGGGCTCTTTATTTTGCTTTGCACGGGGATGCGTGGCGTTATAAACGCGTTTTATCTGCTCGAAGGTGGTATGGGTATAAACCTGGGTTGTGCTGAGCGAAGCATGCCCCAAAAGTTCCTGGATGGTACGTATGTCGGCTCCGTTATCGAGCATCGCGGTGGCAAAGGTATGGCGGAGCACGTGCGGCGAGTGCTTCTTGAGCGTGCTGACCTCTCCCATACGTGTGCGCACGATAGTATATAAGGTGTTTTTGCTCAGCGGCACGAGTTCGCCGGATTTCTTCTGCTTGACGAAAAAGGCGGGAACACTATTTGCTATTTGCCCTTGTTCATTGCCCATTACCTTCTCGCGAGCGGCCATATAGTCCTTAATCTGGGCGACGAGGCCCTGCCCTATCGGCACCACGCGCTCTTTGCGTCGCTTACCGAAGATGCGCACTTGTCCCTGTGTCAAGTCCAAATCGGCGTCCTGCAGATTAAGCAGTTCCGCCTGACGCATGCCGGTCTGGTATAGCATCTCGATGATGAGTGCATCGCGCGTATCATTGAAGGGGTTGTCGGAGTTCTGTATCCTGATTTCCGAATTGCGTTCTTCCTCTGCCATCTCCGTTTCTCGGAAAAAGACAGGCAGGGGTTTGTCCGCTTTCGGCGCCACGACGCGCGTGGTAATATCTTTCTTCACACGCCCTTGCCGCAACAGGAATTTATAGAAACTATGCAGCGCGGACAACTTGCGTTTGACGGAGCGCGGCGACTGGTGTTGCTGCTCCAGCAAATCGAGCATCCATATCTTGACATCCTCCTCGCCGACCTTCTCAGGGTCGAATTCCTCAGGTTCCCAACCCAGGAAACGACAAAAGTCCCGCAGGTCGTCGCGGTAGGCTTCTACCGTTCGCTGCGAATACTTCCGCTCAATAGCGATATAGTCAAGAAAATGCTTTATCATAGGATTAGCTTGATACGGAAACCGCGGCATCTTTCCACAATTTTGCGTGCAAAGGTACAACAAATTTTGCAAATATGCAAGTTTTTCTTTTGGAAAAATTCAAACAAAAAGTATATATACTATGTATAATTTAGTAAAAGTGGCATTTTGCGGGTAGGTAAATGAGTACTGAAATGATAAGCGGGAATTATCGGAAGATTTCAATATCACGGGATATATACTACGTATATATAGGGTAAGGTGGGATACGGTTTTACCCTTACTTGCCTCAACGATTACTCAACGATTACTCAACAATTGCTCTTATCCGCGGCAAAGGTACAACAAATTTCGATATATGCAAGAAAAAGCGCATTTTTGGTGCGCTTTTCTTGTCTCACATTCGTTCAAACGATTTTACTTACCTCTCGTTTTGGATGAAGGTGTCAATAGAGGCACCGCCGAGGATTTCGATTTCAACACGTCTGTTCATCTGACGATGGCGCTCGGAGTCGTTCTTGACGATGGGGTCTTTCTCACCTCTACCGGCGGTCTCGATACGTGAGGGTGCGATACCGCGGTTGACCATCTCACGCTTGACGCTGTTGGCACGTCCGACAGACAGGCGGTAGTTATACTCATCCCGTCCGGTATCATCGGTATGTCCTACGATACGAATACGGATATCGGGGTTCTCCTTGAGCATACGATAGAGCTCATTGAGTGCAGCCTTAGAGGACGGCAGAATCTTGGTCTTGTCGGTAGCGAAGAGCAGGTTCTTGAGCACAAAGCGCTTGATGATACGCGGTTCGAGCTGCACATTCATGATATCGCTGACATTCGCGACGGTCACGCAGGTATCCTTGTATCCCTTGGCGGAAGCACAGAGAGTGAGCTGCTTACGGTCATCAACGACGGTAGAGAGCATCTGGGAGAGGCTATCAACATTACCGGAAGCGACTTGCTTGCCGTCCTGGTCAGTAAGCGTGACAGACGCAGGAACGGGTCGTCCGGTCTTGGCATCCACCACTTGCGTGCGTAGCGTACGATGCGGATAAAGGGCGATATGGAGCGTATCGTAGTCGTCCTGGTGGGTGAAGTTAAACGGAGGTTGCGGGAAATAGCCGGAACGCGAGACGGAGACGATATATTCTCCTGCAGGGTACGAGCGCATAACGCGTCCGCGTTTGGCATCGGTCTCTTTCTCCACGATACGGGGTTTACGCTTACCCTGCGGTATCGACTGGGTGCGTACGAGTGCTCCGGCAAGAGGTTTGCCGGTGAGCTCATCGCTGACATAAGTATAGATATACGGATGCTTCTGGCTACCTTTCTTCGGTGCCTTATGCGGCACTTCGCACATCATTGCGAACTTGATACCAAACATCATATTATGCAGGAAGCCGTTGGCATGCGGAGCATAGCCGAACATCGAACCGGGCGTGACATCGCTGACACCGGTGATGGCATAGAGTCCTCCGTCGGGCGTCATGGTCTCGGGGTTCGGAACCGGATTAGCGCGATAGGAGAACATATTCATACAGCCGTAGTCCAGGAAGAAAGAGAGGCGGTAGTGCTGACGTTCCTTGAAGGACTTACGTCTGCGCGAGTCGCGGTACTGTTGCGCCTTGTCCACTTTCTGCTTCGGGTCCTTTTTCGCCCATGCATACTTATCGAGATTGATACCGAACTCGAGCGAACCCATCACATTAAGCCGGTTGTAGTCGATAGGGAAAGTCTGACTTTTGAGACTATAGTTACCCATCTGGTGCGTCGAGATGTTCTCCAGCGGGTCGATGATATCATTATCGGTGGCGGAGATAGCCAAATCAGTATTGGACCAAGTGAAGTTATAGAAAGGCAGGACGCCTATCTTCGCACCGACGAGGAAGAAGAACCGATTGAACAAACCACCAAAATAAACAGGCACATAACCCACGCCGTAGGTCGTTGTCTCACGGAAATTGGAGAAGTTATAATGATAGGTCATCGTCGGGTACTCCTTGATAGCCATATCATAATTGGGCGACTTGAAGCGATTGGTATTGAGCGAATAGTTGACGCCGAAACCGGTGCGGAAGAGGAAGTGCTTGTACTGGAGCTCATAGAAGAAGGTAGCGCCTGCTCCACCTCCATAGGAAGGCGTAGCATAGTTGTCCAGCGGGTTGAGATTGGGTCCGAAGAAGAGATGGCTGAACCCGCCCTCTATACTGAAACCGAAATTGCTGTTACAGCGGTCGTCCTGCTGCGCGAGAGCAGAGGTCCACGCAGGACTGAGCCAAAGGAGAAAGACCGCTATGCTCAAAGATAAAAGATGCTTTTTCATAATCCGTTCCTCCCCTTCTATTCAACAATGATTTTACGCGTTTCGGTATGGCCAGCGTCCGTGACGACACGGAGCAGATAGAGTCCTTTGACGGACGGCAGATAGAGTTGGTTATCCTCTTCTTTGATAGCCCATTTACCCATCAGTTCGCCGGACTGGAAATAGAGCTCCGCCACACCGGCTTCGGTTGAATGTACATGCACAGGCATGCGTTGCTGCGCAGGCAAGACAGTAGGACTGACGGTGATGATAAGCGTGACGGTATCGGGTTCAACCGAAGGCTGGAAATCGCACGTGCGCATGCGAACACTATCTTTTACGCGCGTGAGCTCAACCCAGTAATAACTGTCGTTTTGCAGTTTTGTATCCGGCAGGTAGAGCTGGCTGCCGGTCTGTCCGGTCATGGGTTTGCCGTCCTGGAACCACTGGTAGTCATAGAACCCGCCGTAGTAGTCGTACGCCGTCTTGCGCACCGAGAGGAAGTCATTCCACCGCTGCGTGATGAGTGCCTCCGGGTCATAATAGACGGTAAACGGAATCGGGAACTTGAGCGTATCGCAATGACGGTTATGGAAGACGAGTGTCGCTTCGTACTCGCCTGCCCACACATCCTCGTTGATAGTGAGCACTACTTTGTTCTCCGCCTCATCGATAGGCACGGCTATGCGGTCATGGAAGCCCAGTTTCTTGGACTGCTCGGAGAAGAGCAGGTCGTACGAGGTGGTATTGCCGGACGTGATAGTGAACGGTACCTCCACGGTTCCTTCGCCATTACAGAACTGCTGCGGTTCATAGTCCACCTCAACCGAAAGCAAAGGCTGGATAGTGAGATTGAGGATATCGATGACGCTATCACAATCGCAGGTTACCGGCATCTTGCTATGAATAGTATCGTAATAGAGTCCTGACTCAGTCAGCACGCGGTTGTGCCATACGAAAGGCGAGTCGCTCTGGCAATGCATATAGTCGGTACGCAGCGTATCGGTATGGAAATAGCGCAAGGAAAGCACGATAAGCGAGTCACAACCCGTCCAGGCAGTGAGCGTATCGGTGACATAATCGCCCTCCTCCACATAAATCTTACCATGATAGGAATAGGTCTGTCCCTTACAGAACTGACGATGGAGAATGGTTCGCTTGGTACCGATAGCCGGTATAGCCACATCGAAGGAACTGACATCCTCGCACTCGAAATTATCCATGAAGGTATGGAGAGTGACATGCAGATTGGCGGCATTGTTATCCACCTTCAATCGCGGTGCCCATTCGGTAGAAGTACCGTATTTGCCGAAATCCCAATAGAAAGAGGCGACGGTATCGGTGGACTTAACCACATGTTTGATATGACTCTCGTCCCAATAGACACCATCGGTAGAGGACGCATTGGAGAGCTGAATCCAGTTTTGGCAATTCTCCACCTCATACACACCGCTGCAGACCGGGTGCGTCATATACGCCAGCGAGGATGCCTCGAGCGTGAAGTAACAGTTGGTATCCACCATATTAATCATATCCACGCAGAACGTAACGGTATCCATCGGCTGGAGCACATAGGTTCGGTTGCGACCCAAGATCTCCGTAGGATTATATTTCTCATACCAGCGATAGAAGAAACCGGTATCGACGGTGAAGCTCTCGGGCTTGACACCGCAGTGAATACCCTCCATCACACCTCTGGAGCACGAGAGCGTGAAATAGGCATATCCGAAATGCTGTCCCTCGCTGCAGTCACGGGTGGTGATACGAATCTTAACGGTCTGACCGACATAATCGCGCATCGTCAGACCGATGAGCGACCAGTCTTTCCACAGCACATCGGCTTCGCCGGGTATATGCTCGATATGCCATCCGTCCTCCGCCTTGAGATCAGCCGCAGCAGTGAAGTCCACATAGCCGCAGGAGTCGTTATTGAAGAGGTTTCCGTTCTCGTCAAGGAACTCCAGAGTGAACCGCGGTTGGCTCTCTGATGTATGGTCGGGTAACTGCATGACCAGCGCGTACTGGAGCTGCAGCACACCCATATCCGGCGTGATCTGCATCGTATAAACGATATCTTCCGCCTGCGCACCTGTTTCCCAGTTACCCAAACGCACAGCAGCAGGCTGTCCCTTCGGGAAAGTACGCAACTTATAGTTGGTGCGCTCGTCAAAATCATGGGGATAATGGTGTATCGTATGGCGGCTGCTTGAGCTCTCAAAACCGTTGTCTATCTTTCCCTTCGAGCATCCTGGGCAGTAGAACCAACCGTACTCGGGTTGCACATTAGACGAGTTGAAATCCAGATAATCAAAGCAATGTTGCGTAGCATCGTAGATGAGTTGGTAGTCTATCGCCGCCCAAGCACTGGTATCCAGACCGCAGATAGAGCGAACGCGGAAATTATAGGTTCCCTCCGGCACACTCGTACCGCGGACGGTAAACGAGGTGGTCGTGATATTATCCCGCGAAAAAGCTATATTGCTTGACGTATCGCTCATGAAATACTGCACTTGGTACTCGGACGCATTACCATTCCAATTGAAGACCGAGTTGTTGCCCACGCGTGCATGCGTCAGACCGGACGGAACCTGGGTACACGAGTACACTTCGTCGGACGGATAGAGCTGGATATCATCTATCGCCCAGCCTGTATAAGTTTTACTCTCGCCAGCCGAGCACTCGAGGAAGAACATGATATAATAGGTTGATTGCCCATCAGCGGAAAAGGTATATTTGAAATCCTGCCACCAAAGGCTGTGGGTCAACTCCTTCTCCGAGCCGTCCCGAATCCAATACGTATCGGCACTCGCAGGCTGGTTCGTCGATACGCGGACGTACAGACGGTCATTCGATGTTTTCGGTCCACGGTAGTGAAAATCGAGCGTATAGTTATCCGCCTGTAGCGACTGCAGCGAGCAAAGAGCCAGGCAGCGCATAGTGCCGGAGGAGGGCGTAGTATAAGCACGAGAGATACCCGCGTCATTGGTCATATATAACATGTGCCGGCCGACATACGCATAATCCGGCTGCTGGGCGACAACCCATGTGTTCGTTCCGGCATTGCTCGAATTGAGATACGTCCATGTCGTACGGTCAGCATAACTGTCAAAAGTCATCTCGTAGGGCAGTCGGTTCACCGTCATCGCCTGCAGGCTCCACGGGAACGCAGTGAGCACTACGGCCACTATCATCCTAAATCGTTTGGTCATCATCATACTCTTATTGCACAATTACTTTCTGCTGACGGCCATCGATGACCGTAATATAAATACCCGCAGCCGGCGCACGGAGCGACGAGACGACATCCGCCGTCGTTGCACACGCATCCACCTCACGCCCCACCATATCGTAGAGCACGGCATGGGCGTCGCGGTCCGAGAGAACCATTACCTCCTGCGCCTTTACCCACACTTTGGTATGGGCATCCACATTATCGAGCGCACCCTCTTTCTGCTTGAACACCGCAATGAGCTTGATATCCTCATCGACATAGAACTCATAGCTGGCATCGGTCGAGACGGTATTACCCAGCGTATCGGTCCATGCCACAAACTCATAGCCCGAATACGGCTCGGCATAGATGATAGCATTTGTCTCGCAGTCCGGCTGCTGATAGATGGTGTCCCAACCCCAGTAGTAGTCATTCGACATGGTGTTCAGTGTCCAATCAAACATACCCAAGACTCTCGGCGCATAAGCGATACCCGTCGGTGTCTGGTATTCGACAATCAAATCTTTCCACACCGGAGCCGAACGATAGGCCTCTATACTCGGGCACGGAACATAAATCGGACACGTGGTACCACGGAACGCATGAGGCATAGCCGACGGAGGAGTCTGAGCAAAACAATCGATATACTCCAGTCCGGAGCAACCGAAAAACGCATTTTGGTCGATATGGTCCATCGTCTCCGGTAAGGTCAGATTAGACAAACCGGAACAATTCGACAAAGCACGAATACCGATGAACTCCAACGAATCGGGCAACGCCAAGGTATCCAGACTGCTGCAGTCCTGGAACACATAATCGCTGAAGGCAGTCAGGGAAGACGGCAACACAATCGTATCCAAATCCAGACAGCCGTTAAACGCCTCGACACCGATATAGGTCACTCCTTCC
Organism: uncultured Bacteroidales bacterium; assembly: GCA_902778935.1. Lineage (GTDB taxonomy): Bacteria > Bacteroidota > Bacteroidia > Bacteroidales > Paludibacteraceae > Colicola. The sequence continues at coordinate 43,947 of CACYZT010000010.1, read as the reverse complement.
GGCACCACGACATTCCGCAATCCGCGCACATTACGGAAAGCACAGTCGCCGATAGAGCGGATATCATCGGGGATACGTGTCTTATAGCAGCCTAACATCAGATTGTCCGTACTCGTCTCGATGAGCGCATTACAATGGTTACGACTGTCATAGGTCACATTAAACCCATCCACCGAGATACTATCCAGTGCGTTCAGATAGCGGAAAGCATACGCGCCGATGGACGAGACATGCTCGGGGATATGAAGATGATGAATACGGCTCATACCATGGCACAGATATGCCGGGATATGCTCTACCGCTTCGCCGAAAGTGATTGACGATATACTGTTGCGGAACGGATACAGGGGCGATGTGCTGTACATAAGCGGGTCGTTACAGTTCTTTGCATTCCATGTAACCGAAGCAATACGTTTGCATCCATCGAACGCATGAAGCTCTATTGAGTCCACTTCTTCGCCGAAAGTCAAAGAGGTGATATTCTCCATTTCATAGCACAAGTAACGAGGGATAACACGTACAGAGTCGCCCAGCGTGAAGGTCTGAATTTGCTTGCGGATATCGTAGAACGGATGATACCACGACATATTCTCAATGATACGTTCCTCCGTGTAATTCGGGTCGTAAAAAATCCAGCTGAGACGTGCATCCTTGGCATTCCATGTGATATGCTTGAGCTTGGAACAACCGCTAAACACATTTCCATCAATCGTCTGCAGATTAGCAGGGATAGAGATAGAGCTTAACGAAGAACAACCGGTAAAAGCAGACGAGCCAATTGTTGTAACCGCATCGGGAATGACAAGAGAAGTCAATGCCGAGCAATCGGAAAAGGCCCCTGACGGGATAAAAGTCAGACTATCGGGGAGCGTGATAGAGGTAACCTGCGAGCAACCGCTAAAAGCACCACAACAAATCGTCTGAATAGTATTTGGCACCACGTACGTGCCGGAGTACGACTTGGGCAGGCAAGCAAAAATCTTGTCGTTATAAATAGGCGTCGTAAGGGACGGACAATTGGTAAAGATATTACATTCCGCAGTCTGGATACTATTGGGAAAATTAACACTATGCAAAGCGGTACAGTTATAAAAAGCATAGCCTCCTACATAAAGGAGTCCGTCCGGTAAGGTAACCGTTTGTAAGCCGGAGCAACCCTCGAAGGCATTGTAACCAATCGATTTGACTGTAGCCGGAATAACGGTACTACGACAACCGGCGATAAGGGTATTATCAGCGGTAAGAATGATAGCATTGCAATCTCCATTGCTGTTATAGACCGGGTTCGCCGGCGCTACGACGATGGTATCCAACGCGGTCGTGTAGGAGAATGCACCCACATCAATCTGCGTAACCGAGGCAGGAATATAAACTTTTTTCAATGCATTACAGTTATGAAAAGCATTATCCCCAATATGCTTTAGACTATCTCCTAATTGAAGCGTAGTCATTTGTGAACAATTCTCAAAAGCTCTCCATTGTATCTCCTTTACTTTAGAGAAAAGAATGGTTTGTAATGATGGAAGTCCGGCAAAAGCATAGTACTCGACTATCGCCTCCGATGCTCCAAAATCAATGACTTTTAATGCATGATTGGAAGCAAACGCCTCGTGCTCAATACGCTGCAGACTGGCTGGAAAATCCAAGCGCCGCAACATATAACAACCAGAGAACGCATACTCGCGAATCGTTTCAAGGGTATTGCCGAACGAGACGGAGTCCATCGGGATATCCCAGAAGGCGTACGTTCCGATGACCGTCACGCCATCGCTTATCACGACCCGTTTGATCCCATTACGCCACACATACCACGGAGCCTTGGTATCCGTCGAATAATCGTACATGCGGCCCGTTCCCGTAATGGTCAACAGGCTGTCCGTGGCATCAAAATTCCACTGTAAGTTCGTGCTGTCCGCGTTATACATCACTTGACGACCGCAATAACCGGAGGTCTGTTGTGCGTGCGCGCTCACGCTACTCGCGAACAAAAGCACTACCCACAAAATGGGCATCAGGATATATCTTTTCATAAATCGACTTAAATTTCCTTACCTGTTTTCTCTTCGCTTTCGAACGGGAACAGACCGAACAACTCTGCATCGATATGATCGGTTATCCAGCGAAAATCTTCCGAATTATCTCCGAATTTAATCTTATCTCCCTCTACAATCAGCAACTTGCCCTTGTAGTCCTTAATCCAATTCTCGTACTTGTCGTTCAGTCCTTGCAGGTAGTCCAGTTTAATCTGCTGCTCATATCCGCGGGCGCGTTTTTGGATTTGCGCTACGAGCGTAGGCAAGGATGCGCGCACATAAATCAACAAGTCCGGCATCTTGACAAGAGACATCATGAGGTCGAACAAATCCTGATAGTTGTCGAAATCACGGTCCGACATCATGCCCTGGTCATGTAGATTAGGAGCGAAGATACGTGCATCCTCATAAATCGTACGGTCCTGGATGATGAATTTGTCCGACTTACCTATTTCCACCACGTCTTTGAAACGCTTGTTGAGGAAATAGATTTGCAGATTGAATGACCACCGCGCCATATCGGCATAGAAATCCGACAGATAGGGGTTATACTCTACGCTCTCAAAGCGTGGTTCCCAGCCATAATGTTTGGCTAACATGTTTGTCAGGGTCGTTTTACCGCACCCGATATTTCCTGCTACTGCAATATGCATAGTTGTTATTATTTAGTCCAATTATTTTCGCTAAACAAGCCGAACAATTCCGCATCGACCTTATTGATGACCGTCCGGAAATCCTCGGGGTTATTCTCAAAATCCATACCATCCGAATCGATGACGAGCACACGTCCTTCATATTTCCGGAAGATAAAATCTTCATATTTCTCGTTCAGACCTTTCAGGTAGTCGATTTGCATGGTCTGCTCGTACTCGCGTCCGCGTTTCTGTATCTGCGAGATGAGTGCCGGTACGGACTTACGAAGATAAATCATCAAATCCGGCATTTTCATCTGCGATTTCATCAGGTCGAATAGTTCCATGAAGGTCTCATAGTCGCGGTCCGATAGGTCTCCGCGCTCGAAGTTATTACGTACGAACACATACACCCCTTCAAAGATACTACGGTCCTGCACGATAGTGTGCGTCGATTTCTGGACAGCCAGCATATCCTTGAAGCGCTCCTTGAGGAAATAGGTCTCGAGGCAGAAAGCCCAGCGGTTGATATCGCCGTAGTAATCCTCAAGATAGGGATTGAAACTCACGCTCTCAAAGCGCGGTTCCCAGCCGTAGTATTTCGCTAACATCTTCGTCAGCGTGGTCTTGCCTGCTCCGATATTTCCTGCTATAGCGATATACACTTATCGGACCTCCACTCCTGTTGTTGAATATATCTTTTCTCCTCGGCGGATAAAAAGTTGGCCGTTGAGCAGGAACTTTTCGCCTTTCGTCCATTCGTTATCAGCCCATTCTTCAATCAGTCCTTGTGTCTCGCGCTTCTGAATATCCGTGAATGTAGGAGCCTGAACCGGACTGCCGGTGAATACTTTCAGCTCTCCCGGTGCCAGCGTATAGGTCCCCAGGGCCGTGGTAGCTCCGTTCAGATAGTCATACCATGTACCGGAAGGCAAGGTAACAGCCTGATTGGAGGCTACATCGAAGTTCGCGGCCACAAACACATCCCTACCCCATTGGATTTTGCGCAGCTTACTGCCCGCGTTGATGCTAACGGAAGTGGGATTGCCTTCAAACACCGTCGGCATGAGTTGGGTACGCAGGGTAATGACTTGCGCACACTTGGTAAACGCGTCCACACGATCTGCATTGGTAAAATAGCTGCGAATCTCAGGGCGCGGTTTCTTGTTGCAACGGTAGTTGTTGTTATACTCATTCGGGTGGTCCAAGTCGCTGTTGATAGAGAAATCATAGCCTATCTCTTCCCACATCCATACCATGTGCGAACCATTGAGCAGCACATTGAAGGCTACATTCTCCGCTACACGTCCCAAACGTAGCGGCACATTGGTCTGCAGGTCGCCGTTTCCGTATTTCTTGCATTTATACTGCATACGCTCCTCGTCATGCGACTCGCAATAGGATACATAGCCGTCCTTATTGGCATCCTCGAAACCGTCCCCGTCCTTGAGCCATCCCATCGCCGTTTGGCAATAGGCATTGGAGGTGTTGCTCCAGCATTGCATACCATAACTGATCAATTGCGGACGCTCCGTAGCCATGTTGCTGCCCCAATGCTCGAGTATCATATACGCATCTGGAGAAACGGCCTTCACACCTTTGTCATAGTAGTCTTTCAGGTTACCCACAGAAGTGTTGGGCTTGTCTGAGCAAAGGCCGTGACTCAAATCCAGACGGAAACCATCTACTTTATATTCTGTCAACCAGTATTGGAGGGCACGGATGAACATCTCATGTGCCGGCTCGAAACCGTGATTCCAGTCCTCATACACATTATCGCTATGCGGAGCGGTCACATTAAACCATGGGTTCTGCGCCAGTTCCGAACCGTACGGATAGAGCTTGTTCATCGGATTGAGGCCCGTAGCATGATTGAACACCATGTCGAGGATGACCGCCATGCCGCGTTTGTGGCACTCGTCAATGAAGGTCTTGTACATCTCCTCCGTGCCGTAAGCTTTGTCCGGCGCGAAATAGTGGTTGGGCGAATAACCCCAGTTGTAGTTGCCGTCAAACTCACATATCGGCATCAGCTCAATGGCATTCACACCCAGGTTCTGGATATAATCCAAACGCTTCATCAGTCCTTTGAGCGAACGGCCTTCTGTATAATCGTAAATCCACAACTCATAGATAACCAGGTTGTTCTTGTTCGGACGCTGAAAATTGAGCGTGGCATCCGACCATTGGAAAGCCGGTTTGCCGGGCTGGATAACCGTCACATAACCGTCTGCTCCGGCGGGATAATCCAACAGATTCGGGTCGACTTTCTTCGGCTCATATTGGTCATCTGGGTGCAGCACTTTCTCCGAGTACAAATCGGAAATCTGTTTCTTCACACCATCGGCACGCTCCACGGCGTACTGGAAGCGATACTCCTTACCGGGTTCTAATCCCGTCAGGGTAATCCAGAAATAGTTTCCGTCCTTGTACAACTGATAATCTCCGCTGAGTTTCCAGTTGGTCATGTCGCCGAGCAGGAACACCCGTTTGGCGGAAGCCGTCTTGCTGGCGGCATAGGTACATAGCGTCACGGATGTGCCGTCTTCACCGTAATAAATACCGTTACTCACGCCTGCCGGACGAACTCTCTCTGTCGGCGTCAAACCTGCCACGTCATTCCAATTCGCAGCCTGTGCACTCCACGCGAGTGCAAATAGGCCAACCAGACTTATTAAAAATTTACGCATAGACTTTATTTCACTTTGTGTCCCATGATATCAAATACCTGCTCGCCGCAGCGGATGAACAAACGGCCGTCTTGCAGGAATTTCTCTCCTTTCGCCTTCTCGCCATTTGTATTGATTTCCTCTATTCCTTGCGGAACGGGTTGGCGTTCTTGGTCTTTGTCGCCGCGAGGACTTGTCATTTTGTAATAAACTCCGTAGTTCACACCCTTGGTAGCCAGCGTATATCCGCTTGGCGTGGTGTCGTAACCGGAGTTCGGACCCAACAGCAGACGGATTTCGCCGTTCGTACCATAGATGGTAGCTTTGTAATAGCCGCTTCCCGTCTCGTCGTTGACGCCACTCTCGCTGTGTACACCTGTCTTGTAGCGCGCATTGATCATCGCCTTGATTTCATCTTTGAAGGTCACCCAGTGCGGCCAGAACACACACGGCACACCCGGCATCGAAAGCATATAGGCATTACATTGCAGCACTTTGTCTCGGCAAATGGTCATCGAGTTACCTTCGCCGCAGAACTCATTGCCGTCACGCTGGAAACTATCATGGCTATCCACGAATGTCACAGCATAGCGCGCTTTGTTTGCACCCGGCAGACCCGCACCTTTCAAACCCTGATAATAATCCGAAGCGATACCATTATTGAAGGCGGTGTATTTCGTTGCGAAGTCGAATGTCGTGGTGTTCCAGCTGGCATCACTCAGACGGTCCTGGAGCGTATTCACATTGCCGTCCCAGTATTCCATCACACTGAAATAGGCCTCTGCTGCTCGGTTATACTCGTTGATATGGCTGTTATGATAGCCCTTGCAGTAGTCGTAGCGGAAACCATCCACCTTGACCACATTGCGCATCCATCTCAGATAAGCCTTGAACATGTCACGCACCTCGTAGTTAGTATGGTCCCAGTCGCGCGAAGAGGCGTAGTTGGCCTCATCGCCATAACCGTCATCGGGGTTGCCCACAGCATAGCCTCGGCAAGCGCTCTCCGGAGCGTACGTATTCATCTCGTCCGTGCTGCATATATACGAACCATCCGGCGTAAACTTGCCGTACGCACCGAAATCGTAACTCTTGAAATTGCACCAACCCTCTTGCGCATCGGCGTGGTTAATGACGATGTCGGCTACCACGCGCGCACCGTTCACATGGAGGGTGTCAATCAGTTCTCTCAGTTTCTTCTCCGTACCAAGGCCGCTCTCCAGACTGCTGTAATCGGTCGGGTGATAACCCAGACCACCGGACGACTTGCTCATCTGTGGCAGCCAAACCAGGTCGAACCACTGACCCATCTCCGTGGCACTCGAGCCATTATTGCCGTTCAGGTGGTCAATCCATCTGGTACGACCGTAAATGGTGGTCGATTTGCTTCCGTCGTTACTATCCCAGTAGAAGGCTTGTAACATCACGTCCGGGCAGTTAGCGGGGGCGGAACCGTTATATCCGGGCAGCGGGTCTTCTTTGGTAATATCGACACTTTCGCCACAGTTGGAACCCGGACCAATATACAATTCATCGGCTTGATATTTCAACTTGATATAGAAATCGTAGCAACCCGTCACGGTAATAGTATAACGCTGATGAAGGGAATCGTACGTAAAACCTGCGACTGAATAGGGGTTTACCGCCACCGCCCAGGAGGCTTTGTTGCCTGCGTCATACAACTGGCAATAATCGCCACTATTTACCTGCACATGCGCCAGATATTGAGTAAATCCCTCAAACTCATCGGTGTACTCACCGGCAAAATAATACCGTCCGTTCACCAGAATACCGTAATTCTGCGCAAACGACATCGTCGCGCACAGAACCATCATCATCAATAATCCTGTCTTTTTCATCGTATTGTTGTTTTATTTCATTTCGTTTCCTAAGATATCATAGGTCTTCTCGCCTATGCGGATATACAGTTTTCCGTCTCGGATGAATTTCGTGCTTTCGCCGTTAGGCTTGCGTCCGTTCACCTCTTCCATGCCTTCCGCATTCATCTTGATATAGACGGTGTACTGGCCTACCGAACCTCCGTCAACCGCCAATTGGAATCCGTCCGGCACCGTCGTACTGCGGAATTTGCCTACGCGCACCACCACCTGACCGCGATGGCCCTGCACCGTTGCGCTGTATTGGTATTGTCCGCTGGTCTCTTCCAGCACCTTCGATTCGCTATGAATACCCACCTGTTTGCGGATGGCTATCAGTTCATTCACTTCGTTCTGGTAACTCTTCCAGTACGGCCAGAACAGACACGGGATACCCGGCATCATCAGCTGATAAGCCGTCGCCTGAAGAATCTGGTCCTTCGTCGTGGCATTAGTCAAATCGCTACCGCTGAACTGGTTGTCGCCATACGCCGTGCCGCGGTCGAATGTGTCATGATTGTCAATAAACGTCACCGAATAGCGCTCCAGACCATGTTTGCGGAGACCTTCAAAAGTCTTGTTTTTATTCAGCTTTCCGTACGAACCGGTTACGATGCCCTTCAGCGAGTATTTCATCTGAAAGTCAAAAATCATCGTATTCGAGTCCGTCTCCGCCAAATGCTGTTTCTGACGACTGATGCTCTCCCACAGCTCCGAAACGGAGATATACGGATTTGCTGCCTCGTTGTACATCTTCAGATACCGGCCGTGGAAACCGAGCGTCATGTCATAGCGGAAACCGTCGTAATTCATTTCGCCCATCAACCATTGGGTATAGGCTTTCGACCAATCCTGCACATACTCGCTCGTGTGGTCCAAATCCCGCGCACCATCAAAATTGCTGCCTGTATCGTTCGCACCACGTTCGGATGTCGAGGCATTATAACAGGTCGATTTCGAGTCCGTGAAGCCCTCATCGTTACGGCACATGTGTTTCTGCGTCAGAGTGTAAGTTCCGTAACTGCCGAAATAGTCCGTAAAGAAATTGCACCAGTTCGACATGTTACCACGGTGGTTCAGCACCACATCCGCCAGCACTCGGGTATTACCCTTATGCAGAGCGGTAATCAGATTTTTCAGCGTCGTTTTGGTACCCCAGTCGCTATCCTGATTGCTATACTGTTTAGCGGAATAGCCCACGCCGCAACCCGTAGGACCGGCACTCGGCGGAAACCATACTACATCGAAATTGGCATTGATTGCCGCGGTATCCTTCATCAAATCTATCCACCGCGTACGACCATATTTGGTGGAAGAGGCATTGCCGTCATAACTGTTCCAGTAAAAAGCCTGTAACATGACGTCCTCGCACTCCGACGGAACACCTGTATTTCTCGCGTAAGACGCAGGCGCGCCCGCAAGCAATAATACCGATGCTATAGACAGAAAAACTTTTCTCATGGTTTAACTATGTTAAAAACTCTGCAAAGGTACAACAATTATTTGGAATATGCAAGGATTTGCCGGTAAAAATTAAATTTATTTGTATTTTTAGCGGGGAATACTTGCTATTCGCACAACTGTGCGACTGTAGCTTCGGGGGAATTTGCGGAGCAAAGGCGGAGTCCGAAGGTACAACAAATATTTGGAATATGCAAGGATTTGCCGGTAAAATTATTTTTTTTCTATATTTTTTACAATAACTGTAGGTCCTTGCACCACAAAGCTTACGGTAAATCCGCCATAATCGAGTTTGTATTCCCGTTCGGGATCATCCTGATAACCCGGTCGCGGGTCTTGACTCAAAATATACGTAACCTCGCCTACCCATTCTCGAGTCATTCTCGAGTCATTCTCGAACCATTCTCGACTCATAAGCGACTCCACTTTTGACCATTGTACCTCCAAACGATAGTCTTTTTGTTCCTCCGCAAACCCGTTTTTTGCATCCTCATGACTGTCCGAAAAACTCAAATAAGGCTTAATATCGTATATCGGTGTGCCGTCTAGCAGGTCTGCTCCGCAAACGATGAGGTCGCCGTTTTCCACTTTCAGCAGTCGCACACTCGACATCCCGATGGGATTTGGACGAAATGGACTCCGCGTGGCAAACACACCCATTCGTTTGTTTCCGCCCAATCGCGGCGGTCGAACCGTCGGACTCCACGATAATCCTGCATGTTCTGCCTGCAATCCTTCAGCGTCAGCGGTCTGCAAAGTTTGTACTTCACTGAAGCCCCAAAGCAGCCATAGATGCGAAAAACCTTCGATGCCGCGGAGGGCTTCCGGTATGCGATAATCGGGCTCAAAAACGATGCGCGTGCGTATCGGACTTTCATCCCGACTTTGACGCGGAATACCGAATTTATCCGTATGCCCGTTACGGGCGTATGCTATCACTTTTAATGTCATAATTTCCCTCAATTAGCCCGTTCGGGCACTAAAAATCGCACAAAATTACACTTTTTTTACCAAAAAAGCAAAAAAAATGCAGAAAAATTTGGTCAATTCAAAAAAAAGCAGTACTTTTGCACCCGCTTTTCAAAAAAGCACGCGTCTGCGCTTCCCATTCAGGGTCGCTTGCCGCGAGGTGCCATAGCTCAGTTGGTAGAGCAAAGGACTGAAAATCCTTGTGTCCCTAGTTCGATTCTCGGTGGCACCACAAAAAAACGACCGCAAGGCCGTTTTTTTGCTTTTATTGCATTCTTTGATTAATCGACTTTGATATCGGTGTTCACATTCTTGCTGCCCCAGAGCGCATAGTAAAGAATGAACAATACGCCGATAATCGGCACGATATAACTGAGCAGGCAGTTATGGCCCGCAATCACACTTTGGATATACGGCACAATACCGCCACCGACAACCATCATCATGAAGATACCCGACGCTTTCGCGGTATATTTACCCAATCCTTCCGTAGCCATATTGAAGATAGAGGTCCACATAACGGACGTACACAGACCGCAGAGAACGAGCAACGTAGCAGCCAGCGGGATTTGGATAACCGAACCCTGAACAATCGTTTTTGCCATAATGCTGTCGCCGATGAGCATAGCAGCAACCATCAACGCTATAGCCACGCAAGCCACACAGATAACCATCGTACGACTGCTGACCTTACCGCCAATCGTAGAACCGATGAAACGGCCGACAAGCATCAAAATCCAATAACGTCCGGCGATGAGACCTGCGGCTGCGAAACCTACTTTGGGGTTCAGATAACTAATAAGCGTAGCAGGAATACCTACCTCAACGCCGACGTAGAAGAAGATAGCAATCACACCGAGCGTCAGGTGACGGAAAGCCCACGGGCTGCGCTCATAAACCACATTCTCACCAGTAGCCTGCGGTTCGGCAATCGGCGTCAGACGGATAACCAGATAAACGAGTGCGAAGACTGCCATCGCGATATAGAGCACGACATTGACATCGTCAATCTCTTTGCCGGCAAGGCTTTGACCGATGAGAGCACCAACGAGCATAGGCGTCAGCGCACCGGTAAGCGAGTTAAGCGTACCGCCAATCATATTCAACTGGTTACCGCGGTTACCGCCGCCTCCGAGGAGGTTAAGCATCGGGTTCACAACGGTGTTCAGCATACATACGCAGAAACCGCCGAGCAAAGCTCCGAACAGATAGACAGCAAAGCTGTCGAACAAGCCGCTCATCCATTGTACGGCGATACCGATGAAGCCAAGGAAGATAGCAAGCAGGGCGGTACGTTTGTAGCCGTACTTGGAAAGAATGTTACCCGCAGGGATACCCATAATGAGGTAAGCGAGGAAATTAAACAGGTTACCGAGCATACCCATTCGTTCGGCTTGCGCAGGGTCTTCAAACGAAGCGCCCCAAATTTTACCAACGGGAGCTGCGAGATTGGTAACAAACGAGATCATCGCGTAGAGAAACATCATCGCGATGATGGTAATCACAGTCAGAGACTTTTGTTGTTTTGCACTCATAGATATAAAAAATTCATTCAAAGATTCGAGATTAAAGGCTCACTTCGGTTGGCGTCCGATATAAGCGAGGATACCGCCATCAACGTACAAAATCTGTCCGTTAACGGCATCGGATGCATGGGAAGCGAGGAAAACGGCCGGTGCACCCAACTCATCGGGTTCGAGCCAACGTCCGGCAGGTGTCTTGGCACAGATGAAGGCATCAAAAGGATGACGACTTCCATCCGGCTGCGGTTCGCGCAGCGGTGCCGTCTGCGGCGTAGCGATATAACCCGGACCAAGACCATTGCACTGGATATTATACTCGCCGTACTCGGAGCAGATATTGCGCGTGAGCATCTTCAGTCCGCCCTTGGCAGCCGCATAAGCGCTGACGGTCTCACGTCCGAGTTCGGACATCATGGAGCAGATATTGATGATTTTGCCTTCACGGCGCTCCATCATCTCCGGCAGCACGGCTGCAGAAACGATATACGGCGCAACGAGGTCGATATCAATCACTTGCTGGAACTCCTCGCGCTTCATCTCATGCATAGGGATACGTTTGATGATGCCGGCGTTGTTGACGAGGATATGAATCGGTCCCACCTCACGGTGGATACGCTCGACGAGGTCTTTGACAGCCACTTCATCGGTCACATCGCATACATAGCCGTGGACGTTGTGAATACCAGCGGCATGATAGTCCTCAAGGGCTTTATCGATAGCTTCCTGACTGCGGGCATTGAAGATGATATGCTCTGCTCCGGCTTGCGCAAAAGCCTTCGCGATGGCGAACCCGATACCATAGCACGCACCGGTCACCCAGGCATTTTTCGTCTTAAGACTAAAAAGATTGGTCATAGTATTAAAAATTTAATTGCGACTGCAAAGGTAATACTTTTTTTTGATATATACAAGAAAATCTAAACTTTTGATGCAGATTTACATGATTATCCTTTTTTTATTGCACGGTAAGAAGGCGCATGTCGGTTTCGCTGGCATTGGGACCGATATGAATCTCCACTTCACCGGGTTCTAACGTCCATTGGGGAACAGCGTTTGCGCACACATCGGTTATTGGTGCATAGTAACCCAGAAGGTCGGCATCGATGGTAAATGTAACCTCTTTGCTTTCACCCGACTCGAGCGTAACACGCTCAAAACCACGGAGTTCCTTATACGGGCGTACCCCTTTCGCTACGCGGTCGCCTATATAGAGTTGAACCACTTCCGTGCCCCTACGGTCACCGGTATTGGTAACGGTAACGGACGCTGTGACAGATTGGCCATTTGCCATTGGTAATTGGTCACTGGACAGCGTCATCGGACTATACTCGAAGGTGGTGTAACTCAGTCCATAACCGAACGGATAGAGAGGCTTGGAACTGATGTCGGCATAGCAAGTGGTAAACTTGGCGAAATCGCCCTGCGGATTAAGACGCGAGGTGCGCATCTGGCGGTACGAGAACGGATATTGACCCACATGACGCGGGAGCTGGACGGTAAGGTGTCCGGACGGATTGACATCGCCGAAAAGGATGTCAGCTACCGCATCGGCTGTCTCGCTGCCACCGAACCATGCTTCCAAAATTGCCGGCACATGTTCCGTTTCCCAGTTAAGAACGGTCGGCCGTCCTGCGAAATGAACGAGCACAATTGGTTTGCCGAGTTTCGTCAACTCAACGAGCAGGTCATGCTGGGCATCGGGCATTTCTATATCGACGCGCGAGGAGCACTCGCCTGACATCTCGGACGACTCGCCCATAGCGGCAATGATGACATCGGCTTGGCGGGCGATACGCATGGCCTCATCGCGCATAGCGGCATCGCTGCGGTTATCGCGCATCTCACGACCGAACATCGTAGCTATCGCTTCGGCTTGGGCATCATACATGAGGTTCGAACCCTTGGCGTAAAGCAGTTTGGCATTCGAGCCTTCGAGAGCATCTTGCAGTCCTTCGCGGAGCGTCTTATAGTGCTCCGGCACGGCCGCTACCGCCCATGTACCGGACATATTCGGACGTGTGTTAGCCAGCGGACCGATGAGGGCAATAGTGCCTTGCTTACGGAGCGGCAGGAGTTGGTTGTCGTTTTTGAGCAAGACCATACTCTCTGCGGCTATACGGCGTGCCTCCGCACGATACTCAGGACATCTCATGACCTGCGAACGGCGAGTGGTATCGCAATAGCGATAAGGGTCATCGAACAGGCCGAGTTTGTATTTGGCTTCGAGCATTCGTCGGCATGCCTGGTCCACATACTTCTTCTTACACTGTCCATTACGCACAGCCTCAGCCAGCGAGAGCAGTCCTGCCGAGACCATGTCCATATCGAGTCCGGCTTCGAGACACTGGATAGCTGCTTCCTGCTTGGACGCACACACGCCATGGTCGCACAGCTGCTCGAGTCCGCAGTAGTCGGAGACGACGAACCCGTTAAATCCCCACTGCTCACGCAGCAGGTCGGTCAGAAGCCATCGGTTACCGGTGGCAGGTATGCCTTGCACGGTATTGAAAGCCGCCATCACAGAGCCGGCACCGGCATCGATAGCCGCCTTATAGGGCTGCATATACTCATTGAACATGTGATAGCTATCGGGATAGACATTGTTATACTCGCGTCCCGCTTCCACGGCTCCGTAGAGAGCGAAATGCTTGACACACGCCATCATCGTGGCAGCATCGGAGAGGTCAGCGCCTTGGTAGCCATGTACCATCGCTTCGGCAATACGGCTGCCGAGATAAGGATCTTCTCCGCTACCTTCAGAGATACGTCCCCAACGTCCGTCATGGCACACATCAACCATAGGCGAGAACGTCCAGCATATACCATCCGCCGTAGCCTCAGCCGCCGCTATCTGTGCCGAGCGCTCAATAGCCTCCATATCCCATGAGCAGGAGAGCGCCAAAGGAATCGGGAAGACGGTTTCATAGCCATGGATAACATCCATACCGAAGAGCAAAGGGATACCGAGCCTACTCTCTTCAACCGCGATACGCTGCACCTCACGGATGGCACCGGCACCTTTGAGATTGAATAGTCCGCCTACTCTGCCCTGCCGAATATCCTCCGCCACATCACTCTCGCGTGCTGCACCGGTAACGATATTTCCGGTAACGGGCAAATTGAGTTGGCCAAGTTTCTCCTCGAGCGTCATACGGGACATGAGTTGGTCTATATAGCGGTTCATCTCCGCATCGGCGTCTTGTTGCCGGCAAGAAGGCAACAAGAACGCCAAAGATGAAAGAATAACGATTAAAGAATAAAGACGTTTCATTGGGGTTAGGGGTTAGGGGATCAGGGGGTTGTATTGCATTCCTAAAACTTTCAGACCTTCCTGAATCTCAGGGCAGGACATGAAAAGGCGCCAGAGAAGTCCGGAACGGTAGTTCTCTATCATCGGCGCGATGGTCAGTTGGTCGATAGCGAGATAGCGTCTCGGATACCACCTTGCGGTAGCACTATAGCCGTCATAGAAGCCATAGTCACCCCATAGCAGGGCCTTTTTCTTATACCACCATCGTGCCGCCGCCATAGCTTGTTCCGGCGCATAAGGAAAGCTGGATAGCGCGGCGGTAAATGTGATGACTCCGAGGTCATTGTTCGGCGCATGGGCCGCGTAGCCGTTGACCGAATAGCCGGCGGTCAAGCCCCAGCAAGAATCGGAATAATTGGTATAGCCTTTTGGATTTTGCACACAGTAAGCATAGTCGCTGAGCACGTGCGCTTTCATGGCTTCGCCATAGTCGGCATATTGGTCACTCAAGCCTATAGGACAAAGACCAAACCAACTGTAATGAGCCCAGAAGAGCGGTCCTCCTGTGGTCTCTGCGCCGTTATGCTTGAGTTGGAGCGGATAGCCCATAAAAGAGGCATTCGAACGGATGTCCCCGCTACGCGCCCAGCCGCTATGATAGCAGGAGGCCGGGCACGGGTGCGTAGGGGACGAAGCCGCCAGGATATAAACGATAAGACACTCGTTATAACCTTTGAGCGGGAAATTCATATCCCATCCGTAGTTAGGCGACCAGTGCCAATAGAGCACATCTTGTCCGTCGCGGCGGTACCAATCGAACTCCATAGTATGCCATAACTCGTTGATGCCGTCGATGACCTGTTTCTCCGCTGCAACGGTAGAGTCCATATACTGGCGCGCGCAGAGCAGTCCTTCCATGAGAAAAGAGCTCTCAACGAGGTCACCGCCGTCATCTTTCTGACTGAACGGAGCAACACGACCGGAAGGGTACATCCAATGCGGCCAAACGCCATGGAAACGATTAGCGCGACTGAGGAACGAGACGATCTTATTAAGCCGTGCAACGCCATCGGTACGTGAGATGAAACCTCTCTCCATCGCCACGATGAGACCGGCAATACCGAAACCGCTACCTCCTGTAGTGATGATAGTGGGGTCGTCGTATCCATAGTCGCCATCCTCGTGAATACGCTCATACGCCAAGCCTGATTGCGGATCGGCACCCGCCCACATATAGTTGAAATGTGCGCGCTGGAGCGTATCGAGAAAAACCTCATTGGATAGCGAGTCGGCATCCCTACGGGAAGGATTGACGGACGGATCGCTATTACATGCCGTCAGGCAAGAGAGAACAAGGATTAAATAAAGAATATTTCTCATATTATTCGGGGTCTAAAGCCAAATCAGGAAGGTTGGTTAGTTGGTCACCGGGAACAGGCCACCAGGCTTTGGCGGTTGTCCATTCGCCGTTGGCTTGGTCACGCACGAGTGCGGGGTCGTTGAGCACGGTCTCCGCCTTACCTGTCCGCACGAGGTCGGTATAACGCAGTCCCCATTCGGAACAGAGTTCGATACGCCGCTCATCGAGGATATCTTCGAGTGTGACTCCGTTGACGGTAGGCATGTTCGCACGCGTACGCACTTCATTAAAAGGAGCATCGCCGGACTTGCCGTTTCGCACTTTGGCTTCTGCATTCATGAGCAGCACTTCGGCATATCGCATAAGGCGGACATTGTTATTACGTCCCCATTCGGTGTTGCCTCCGGTCATCTGATCGTAAGGGAGCATCGCCTTGCCATTAAAAATGCCGGAACTGGTGACGGTGAAGTTGTCGCGCGTCTTATCGCCTGTCTGCAGGCAAGAAACCTCAAGACGAGTCGTCTCTCCGCGCGCCTTGCACCAATCGACGAAACGGGTGTTATACTGGCAGAAATTCCATCCGGCTATATCAATTTGTTCGCTGCCTACCGTGCCCTTGAGGGACGCACCCTGGCTGACGTACCACTGGTCAATACCGATATAATCGCCGGTAGTGAGTCCGAAATCGGTTACCTGCACTTCCATGAGGCTCTCATCGCATAGTTTGCCCGGTATCTTGAATAGGTCATAGTAATCGGGATAGAGGCTGAATCCGCCGTTCGTAACGATGTCGTCCGTATAGGTCTCCACCTTGGCATAATCGCCCATCAGCAGGGCAAAGCGGGCTGCAATCGCTTCCGCAGAGAAAGCGGTGAAAGCACCCTGGTGCGGCATCTGGTTAGGACGCATTCGTTTCATATCGGGGATAACCGAATCGAGTTGCGCTATCACATATTCGTACACATGTTGCTGAGTAGAGCGTACGAAGCGCGTCTGGTTATTATCCTTGAGCAGCACGCACGGGCCGAACGACGAAGCCATCATATAGTACATCCACGAAGAGATAGTAATCACTTCGCCGCGATAGCTCTTATAGTCGGCATAGTCCTGCGAACCGGGTTGGATATGCTGTGCATACTTATCGAGCGCTTCGAGCGCAGAGTTACACGTGCGAATAACATCATAGGAGTTAATCCACGCTATACGCAATCCCCAGAACGAGTTCGGACACTGGTATCCACCTCTATAGCCGAAGAGGAGCGCGTCCTGCTGGTCGTCGGTACGTCCGGAGGTCATGTCGTCGTCGCGTCCCGTCCAAAGGATATTGCTAACCCAGTGCATACCGGGCCAGCGGAGTTTGGAATAAGCACCAATGACAGGCTGGTACATATCCGCCGTCTTGGTGTAGTCGATCTCCGAAACGGCAATCTTGTTCTCCATATCCACATTGAGGAAGGAGCACCCGGACAGTATTGCGAACAAAGCAATAAGTATCAAGCATTGAGCATTGAGAATCGAGAATTTATTGGTTGTCATAATCCTTTCCCTTTCATTTTCAGATTATTAGAACTTGAGTTGAACGGCAAACGACCATGTAGCGGTCAACGGATAGACCTCCGTATCCCATCCTTCGGAGTCGCTTACCTCCGGCGTCATGGCATGTGCGCCAAAAGAGGTAAAGGGTTTGTCGGCACTAAGGCTCATGCGGATGGACGGCATCTTATAGGTGCCTGCTCCGACATTGGTGAAGGTATAGCCGAGCGTGATATTCTGGATACGGAAGTAATCGCCGCTCTCCACGAAATAGCTGGCGTTCTGGCTGTCACCGATATTCCAGCTCTTCATCAAACCCGCCGCAGAGGGATTGCTATTGGATGTACCTTCTCCATGCCAGCGGAGGTTATACTGGTCGAGGTCGAAGTTATAGGTATTGCTGGCGTAACGGAGCGCACGCTTGCGGTTCCATATCTTTCCGCCCGCTTTACCGGATAGAACCACGGAGAGGTCAAGTCCTTTATAGCGGAAACCGAAATTGATGCCATAGGTCCAATCGGGGATATACGAACCGAGGATTTGCTTGTCGGCTTCATTGATGACTTTGTCGCCATTGACATCTTCGTATTTGAAGTCACCGGGCACGAGTCCGTTCGCTACAGCAACAGGGTCAGACGCACACTCTTCTTCGGTCTGGTAAACGCCAATCACTTTGAAGCCATAGTAACTGTTCATCTTCTCGCCCACTTTCTGTACGGTCTTACCGCCCTTGATCATGTTCACGCCGTCACGAAGGCTCATGACGCGGTTATGCAACCAGCTGACGTTACCGCCGATGAAATACGTCCAGTTCTTGCCCACATGGTGTTCCCAGTTGATATTGAAATCGACACCCATATTGAGTATCTCGCCCCAGTTACCGGCGATGGTCTGCTCCTGCATAGGCAGCGTAGGCGCTACGACGGCATTCTGCGTAAGACGGTAGTACCAATCGATATCACCCGTCAAACGGTTACCTAAGAAAGCATAGTTAAGACCGATATTGGTTTCGTTAACCACCTCCCAACTGAGCCATGAGAAGTTCGTGGCGTTGATATATCCGCTCAGAGCAGTGTTGGTACCGAATACGGCGCGCGTCACTTCGCTGTTCGTTGTACCATAGGAAGCACCTATCTTATCGTTACCAAGCAAGCCCCAGGAAGCACGCAGTTTGAGATAATCGACGCCCTCGACACCCTTGAGGAACTCTTCGTTGGACAGCGTCCAAGCCAAGCCGACAGACGGGAAAGTGCCCCATTTCTCGTTGTACTTGCTCGATCCGTCCCTACGGAGCGTGAACATGACCATATAACGGTCGTCGTAGTTATAGTTCAAACGGCCGAAATAGGAGAATCCGCGGTAGCGCGAACCGTCATCTCCGACGGTACGTCCTTCGGTATTACCGAGCGAGAGGTACATATAACTGTCTTTACCCGCCGGCACATCCTGCGCCACGCCCCATAGATTGCGGTATTGCTCTTCGCGCAAGCTGAGACCAAGCATCGCTTTGAAACCATGCTTGCCCCATTGGTCGGAATAGGTAATGGTGTTATCCCAAATCCAGTTATTGAACGTAGTTGTGCTCTTGGAGAGCGTGGAAGTCTCGTTCTTCTGGTTATTACTGATGTAGTACTCAGGGATAAACGTGTATGCACCCATGCCCGTGTAGTCATAGTTGTACGAAGTACGGATGTTGAGTTTGTTGGGTAAAATATTGAACTGGGCAAACACAGCCGCCATCATCTGGTTGGTTTTGTTTCGGCTGTCATACAGTTTGGCTGTCGCTACGGGGTTATAGAAATTGCTGGTCAGTTGAAGAGTCAGCGGCGAAGCATACCCGTCGGTATAGAGGTCCGCTGTGGCAGGGTCGTAAACGGGGAAGATACCCGGCATGTTATAGGCCTGCTGCCAAGCGGCATTGTTCGGGAAAATCTGATTACTCTGAACGAAGATACCATTGAAGCCGATGGTCAGCCATGTGAAAGGCTTGTACTCCACGTTGCCACGGATGTTAAGACGATTGTAGTTATTGGTGGTCTTCATGATACCATCCTGGTAGAGATAACTCATCGCCACGCCGTAGGTCGCTTTCTCGCCTCCGCCGTTGATAGAGAGGCTATGGTTGGTGATGACGGCCGGACGAAGGAGTTCTTTGTACCAATTGGTGTTCTGGTCCAGATGGAAGACACCCGCCTCGGAGTCGTACGTACCGCCATAGGCTTTCATCGCGTTATTGAACATACGAGTGTAGGAGCGTTTGTTGACCTCCAGCAACATCTCCGCGTACTGGTCTGACGAGCACATCGGTACCAGATTGCTCACGGTCTGTACACCTACATAGCCATCGTAGGTCACATCGGGACGCTGGTTCTGCTTTCCCCGTTTGGTGGTGATGATGACCACACCGTTTGCCGCACGGACACCATAGATAGCCGCAGCCGAAGCATCCTTCATAATCGACATATCTTCGATGTCGGCGGAGTTGAGGAAATTGATATTGTCATAGAACATCCCATCGACGACGAACAGAGGTGTGTTATTCGAGAAAGAACCTATACCGCGGATTTGCACGAGCGGTCCTGCTCCCGGTGCGCCGGAGTTGACGATATTAACGCCTGACACCTTTCCTTGCAAGGCAGACATAGGCGAGGATGTCGGTATAGCCACCAGTTCCTCTCCTTTGACCACCTCGATAGGCGAAGTGAGGTCTTTGATTTTCGCTGCGCCGTAACCGACGACAACAACATCTTCGAGACGCTGCACATCCTCCATGAGAACGACGCGCATACCATCTGCGGCTTGGGTTTGCTGAGGGAGATAGCCCATGTAGGACACCTCGACAGAAGTACCGGGAAGGATGTCTGTCAGTTCGAACTTACCGTCAAAATCGGTAATGGTACCCACGGTACTGTTCGCTACTTTAACTGCTGCACCGATGAGTGGTTCGCCCTGTTCATCCGTGACATAGCCTGTCACAGAAGCAGCAAAGAGCCAGCAGCCTGTGGCTGCCAGCCCTATTAAACTAAGTAATCGTTTCATAGTTACTTAAAATTGCGTTCCGAGAACAGTGTACTGAACGCCGTTCTTCTCAATAACGAGCTTACCATCAATGATGCGTTTCGTAGCTACTTTGCCCGCTTCTACATTCTCAACTGCTTGATCCATCGAAGAATAGAAATATACATTACCGATGGACAGCGGTGTTCCTTCAGCAGAACCGCCTTCCGCTTTCTCGAAGCCTTCCAGAATCAAGTAGCGGAAATCCGAGAAGTCATATGTATCATACGGTGCATTGAGCAAGTCCAGCGTGACACTATTCCATTTATTAGCCTCGAGGTCTATGAAAGCTCCGTTTTTCCAACGACCGCCATTAGCCTCAAAGGTGAATTTCAGTTTTGAGTCAACCGTCACATATACATCCGCATGCATCATGTCGTAAATCGGGCTTTCCGGTAACGCATAACTCTCTTCGCTACCTCCGAAACCACCCCAGGCGAATGATTCCCAATGATAAATATGCTGACCGTCTGTATACGCATAGTCTATCCACTCATTACCCCAATTCATCATGGCAGTAAAGTTGTAGGTGCGCGTTTGATAAGCAGAACTAAAAAGCGCCATCACTTTGCTTTCTGCCAATGTCGGAGCGGCAGGAGCCTCAGCAGGGATATTCTCCGGAGCAGGATCGTTCCAGAAATAGATGTTCGCAAACGCAAACGGGTTGCCATCAAAACTTGCAGCGTCATCGGCCGTCTTGTATTGGTCAAAGATAAGGAACTTAACATCTTTCCAGTCGTATGCGTCACCTTCTTTATCCCACCATGCAGGATCAGCATCGATGGTGTTCCAGCCGGCATTCAAACCAAACGGGCAATGGTGTTTTACTCCTGCTTCTGTCTCGACCGTCAAGCTAATACGACATGCTTCAGGTGCCCAAACATCAAAATGCAGTTTCTTGTAACCGCTGAAATCGCGTACTTCGATAGGATTGCTTGCCAAGCCTTCATAGGACATTGCCGGGCAATAATACACTTTCGTGCTGTCTGCACCTAAAGTCAACTCTTCCCATACGATACCTTCAACCCAACGCTGAACATCGTAGTGCAAATTGTTAGTTGCGTAATGGTTGCAGTAGATTGCCATTACATCCTCTGCCTCGTGAGCAGGTTTGCCCATAGCGGTGTCAGGACGAACTGCTTCCTGAGCAAAAACGCTCATGGAGAAAATCGTTGCCAATGCAACAAAAAGTACTTGTTTTTTCATGTTGTTAAATATTTGTTAATAAGATATATTATTATTTTTCAAATTCGCTGCAAAATTACTAAATCTTTTTGATATATGCAAATAAAATCGCACAAAAATTACAATTCTGCGTCGAATTGGATTTGCTGCGAAGTAAGGATGAAGTCCGAAGTGATGGTCACATTTTCGGATGTGGCGACAGCATTTCGGATGTCAAAGGTCTTTTGTTCGCCGGGCAGCAATCCGCAGAGTGACTCGCTTGCACGCACGCCGTTAACGGTGATATATGCGTCTCTATAAATAGGTGCGACACCTGTGTTCTTGACGACGATGCGGCTGTTGACGCCATTGGTCTCACAGGCCGTAATCCGGAAGCGGTAACCGGAAGCTATACCGGCTTCTGTGACGCGAGCCGGCGTGAAGTACGAACCGGAAGATGCATCATTACAAATAATCCAGGACATGTGGTATTTAGTTGCCGCTTGCTCCCAGGTCACGCCGTACATGCCGTCGGGATTGAGGAACGAACGCTGGTCGTTGGAACTGTAATAACTGATTTCTCCACCGCAAACGCCTAATTTCCAGCGATTAAGGCCGCACATACGCCAGCATTGTTCATTCCATCCGTCGCCCTGCGAGATATCGTGTTCGGCATGCATGAAAGAGTCGTCAAAGAGACCGAAAGCAAGGGATTTGGTTTGCGCATTGGTGAAGACATCGGAATAGACATCATCGCCGGCATCGATGCTGACGAGCCAAGGAATAGGCATCACTTGCGAGAGGTGAACAAACAGCTCACGCTGGTAAGCCTTGGTCGGGAAATTCGTACCGAACTTGACATTCGTTCCATAGGTATGGTACTCACCCCAATGGCCGAAACCGACTTCAAGGAAAGCGATACGGGCATCGGTCGCATAACGTGCTGCCAGATCGGCATAGAACTGCTTCACGAACCATTGCAGCTCGGCGTTGCTCCAATCGGGATAGTACGTCGGTCCGTCACCACCCGGGTTGGATGCGTATGTCTCGTTGTAGTTATCGAGTGCGCGGATATAATCCGGTACGTACGTAGCTCCTTTGGTTCCAATGCAATTCTCGCGGTTGGAAGGATAGCATAGCGGGAAACGAAGAACCATCTGGTGTCCGCGTGAAGCGGCAGCCGCAAGCTTGGAATCCAGATAAGTCCAGTCGTATTGAAGACTGTTACCCGACTTGCCTGTCACGACTTTGCAAGGCGGGATATAAGCGAACTCCAGCGAGATACAAGCGCCATGCGTGCTGTTCTTGCTTGCCGCCATATCGTTCCAAAGAACCATACCGTTCATCGGTTGCACATGGGTTACTTGTTTCTTTAGAGCCACCGGTCTGTACGGAATAGTATCCGGCGGAGTCACGGTATCCACGGGAGCCACGGTGTCAGTTGGAGTAGAAGGTTCGTTCGAAGACGGAGCAGATTGGCACGACGGCATCATCATCGCAGCCATCATACCCAAAAAGAAAAATCGTTTCATTTAAATTTTACGATTAATGGATTTACGATACTATCCCGATTAAAATGCTAACGGAGTGCGTTTTAATCGGAGAGCGAGAGCACGGCGAAGATTCTTATGAGCGACAAGGTCGCGAATCGTATCGAGCCGTAGCTCGCGCGAGGGAGTATAGGGGAGTCGAAAATTGCTTTTGCAATAATCGTACCCAACCCATGCCTTTTAGTGGAGTATAGGGGAGTCGAACCCCTGACCTTAACATTGCGAACGTTACGCTCTACCAACTGAGCTAATACCCCTCGCTTACGCTACTACTCGCACGACTGCGCGTTCCACATTTGTGTGGAGCTAGCGGGAGTCGAACCCGCGTCCAAACAAGGAACACTTGCGCTTTCTACACGCTTATCTTGGCCTGCATTTTCGTCCGGCAGCAAGACCCAAGCCACCAACTACCGGCTTATCTGCTAAAGTTTCGACTACGCATCGCAGCCTGCGACATCTATTCTGTGAATTCCTGCGCCACTATACCCTTTCAGCCCACAGACTCGGCTTGGAGTGACGTCTCGTTCAGGCGCCTTGCACCCGAAAAGGCTAATCTACTGTACTTCGATTAAGCAGCGAGAGCATAAGAAGTGTTGCCAGTTATGCTTCGAAGCGAGATTTACGAGCGTTGCCTCATTGCTCGGCGTGCTTACACAACCATTCTACCTGCTGTCAAAACCAGATAGCCCCTCGCTTGCGCGAGTGGTCCCACTTGGGCTTGAACCAAGGACCCCCTGATTATGAGTCAGGTGCTACTAACCAACTGAGCTATGGGACCCGAGGCGTCACTACGCCTCACTAACCGCCTTCCGCCAAATGGGCAAATTCTGCTCCTCAGACGAAAAAGCGTGCAAAGGTACAACAAAAGTTTGACATATGCAAGAAATTAAGCAAAAAAATTACATTTTATTCTATTTTGTGGACTAATCACAAAATCTACCTTACAAATTTGCATATATGAAAAAAAGGTAGTACCTTTGCGTCGCAAAGGTTTAACAAAACAACTATCGCCGAGCTCTGCAGCGTAAAAAAGAGAGTCGTCACTTACTGACGTTAAATAGAAGGACATAATACATGGCGCAAGCGAGCGCCAAAGAAAAAGCGTAATAAGCCAAAATATACTAAAAATTCAAGAAAATGGCACTTTTATTTGCGAGTGTCATTTTTTTTGTGTAACTTTGCAGCAAATTTTGTTGCAAAGGAGGTTTTTATGACGGCTTTACAATTAAACTCAGATATCTATCGTAACTTGGCGATTTTGTCAAGCGATGAGTCTATGCTTAGAAAAGCAGCTAAGTCTCTTAGCCGATTAGTTAAGCAAATGACCGAAGATCCTACTTGTATGACGAAGGAGGAATTTTATGCCAAATTGGATGAAGCCGAAGATGACATCCGTCAAGGAAAAGGCATAAAAATGCTACCCAATGAATCTTTAGATGACTTTTTAAAGCGAGTAGGGTAATGTACGAGATTATTTATTCTCCTCGTGCTATTGAGGACCTACAGCGATTGCAGCGTTTCGAACCTTCTGCGTATAAGAAGGTAGCTGTTTTTATAGATGAACTTCGGATACATCCTAAAACCGGTACAGGTCATCCCGAACCCTTGAAAGGAAAGCCGGAGGGACGGTGGAGTCGCCAAATTACCAAAAAACATAGATTGGTGTATCGCATCTTCGAAACAGAAGTACATGTGAATGTCTTGACTGCCTATGGTCATTACGAAGACAAATAACCTCCGCCTGTAGGCAAATAGACCGACCTCGGCTCATGACGTACAACTACCGCTGATCTCTGCAGCGTAAAAAAGAGAGTACAAGCGCAAAGCGTTGCGCGATAACATGTTAAAATAATAAGCATTACTATTATTTCGCGTTCGAAAAGAAAAAAGCCTAGGAAACTGATTTCTCAACGAAACGGGTAAATGCTTCACGGATGTGCCTAAAACGGGACATTCCAACTACAATCCAATAAAGTTCACACATGTGTGGACTCTCTATGGGTTGTAGGCGGAGGTTCTTCCTAGGCTCCTTCGTGAACGCGAATAGAGGTTCACACTTTTTTGTGCCCGTTGGTGGATTGATAGTTTTGCACAAAACAACTATCAATCCATATGGCAAAGAATGCAAGTTTAGGAGCTGCAAAAGATGCAAAACAAGACGAGTTCTACACGCAATTAGTGGATATAGAAAAAGAACTCAAATACTACAAGCAACACTTTCATGGGAAAGTAGTACTTTGTAATTGTGACGATCCTTACGAGAGTAATTTCTTCAAGTATTTTGCGCTAAATTTTAATGCACTTGGTTTGAAAAAACTGATTGCTACTTGTTATAATGGTTCGCCTATTGCAGGCGATGAGTTGCCATTGTTATTTGAGATTGAAGAAAGCGAACCAAAGAAGATTGCCTATAAAGTGGAAATAACTGAAGTAACGGACGTAAATGGCGATGGGGCTATCAATCTTTCAGATGTACAATATCTTATTCAAAACGACAAAAATGTCCTTTCATTATTAAAAGAAAATGGTGATTTTCGTTCAAAAGAGTGCATAGAATTACTTAAAGAAGCCGATATAGTTGTCACCAATCCACCCTTCTCTCTGTTTAGGGAATATGTAGCACTCTTAATGAAATATCAAAAACAGTTTCTTATTATTGGCAATCAAAATTCTCTAACCTATAAAGATATTTTTTCCTATATTAAAAACAACGAACTTTGGTTAGGTTGCAAATTTGGTGATATGAGTTTTAGAGTACCTGATTACTTTGAACCTCGCCCCACTCGTTATTGGGTAGACGAAACTGGACAAAAATGGAGAAGTCTCGGTACTATTTGTTGGTATACCAATTTAGACAATCCAAAACGCCATGAAGAATTAGTTTTGTACAAACATTATACACCAGAAGAATACCCACAATACGATAATTATAATGCTATAGAAGTTGGAAAAGTTTCTGACATTCCTATTGACTACGATGGAGTAATGGGAGTTCCTATTACATTTTTAGATAAATATAACCCTCATCAATTTGAGATTATTTGGACCACAGACAGAGGTGGGGATGGATATTTGGATGAATTAAAGAAACCCTGGAATAGGTATGATGCACCGGTTCTTAATGGTAAAGGTCTATATAAACGCATTTTAATCCGTCGCAAAAAATAGAAAGCCATGAAGATAGAATTACACAAAATTACCGTTCGCGAGCTGACAGAAGGCTACGTGGACAATCAGGAAGCAGGTGTGAAAGCCTATGGCGGCAAATTGGACGTACGTCCGCCGTTTCAACGCGAGTTCGTCTATAACGACAAAGAGCGCGACGCAGTAATTGATACCATTACGCAGGATTTTCCGCTCAATGTGATGTATTGGTCGGTTAACGATGATGGCACTTTTGAGATTATTGACGGTCAGCAACGTACCGTTTCTATTTGTCAGTACGTGAACGGCGACTTCGCGCACTTGTTCCGTTATTTTGACAACCTCACCAAAGAGGAAAAAGACCAGATTCTCAACTACGAACTCTACATCTATCGTTGTACCGGTTCGGACAAAGAGAAACTGAAATGGTTCAAGACCATCAATATAGCCGGAAAGAAACTGACGAACCAAGAACTGCTGAATGCGGTGTATGCTTCTCCGTGGTTGAGTGATGCCAAACGCTATTTCTCCAAATCCAACTGCGGTGCGTACCTCATGGGAAACAAATATCTCACAGGCTCGCCTATTCAGCAGGATTATTTGGAAACCGTACTGGACTGGATTAGCGGTGGACAAATCGAGCAATACATGGCGGAACATTCCATCAAAGACTCCGATGCTACGGCTCTTTGGCTCTATTTCCAGCAAGTTATCAATTGGGTGCAAGCCAAGTTCAAGTACCGCTCTGTGATGAAAGGTGTGGACTGGGGTGCAATCTACAATAAATACGGCTCCGAGCACATCAATATTGAGGAAATGGAGCAACGTATTTCCGAACTTATTCAGGACTCCGATGTCGGCAATCAGAAAGGCATTTATTGGTATGTCTTTGATGCGGACGAACGGCATTTACAGATTCGTGCGTTTGATGGTAATACCAAGCGACGCCAATACGAGAAACAGAAAGGAATCTGCCCTATCTGCGGCAAGCATTTCGAGATTGAAGAAATGGAAGCCGACCATATTACACCTTGGTCGCAAGGTGGACATACTACGCCAGATAACTGCCAAATGTTGTGCAGAGATTGTAACCGTAGAAAAAGTAGTAAATAAAGTGACTAAGTACCAAGTACAAAGGTGACAAGCGGGCGGCTCAATGCAATGAGTCGCCCGTGTGTTTGTGTTAGGAATGTAATCCTTTTTGCAAGAATTGGAACAGACCGATGTACGTTATACCATTTTCGTCTGTCCAAGGAGCGATGTCATCACCCACTATAACCACCTTTCGGAAGCTATCATCTATCCGTTTCAATGATTGCAGTTCCTGCTCTCGTTTGACCTCATCGTCTATCCGAAATGCCGATTGAATGTAATATTTCTCCTGACCGTTTGTAGCAATAAAGTCCACCTCGTATTGCGTTTGTTGTTGCTTGCCATCTTTCATCTCACGCACTTCCACAACACCCACATCCACCAGATAACCGAAAATCCGCAAATGGTTATAGACGATGTTTTCCATAATATGCGTCAACTCTTGCTGGCGAAAATTCAAACGCGCATTGCGCAGACCAATATCAACGGAATAATATTTTTTAATCGATTCAAAATACCGCTTCCCTTTGATGTCATATCGCTTGACGGCTTCAAACAAAAAAGCATCCTCCAGATAAGAGAGATATTTTTCTACTGTCTCACGATCTGCTTTCTGTTGCTTAATCGAGTGAATAGTGTTTGCTAATTTGGTTGGATTATTCAATGAACCGACAGATGAACAAAGCACATCTGCCAAGTTCTCCAGCAAATCTTCATTCCGTAACTTATGCCGCTCTATCACATCCGCCAGATAAGTCTTTTTCCATAGGCGTTGCAAGTAATTCACTTTTTGCTCTGCAGAGCCGTGATTTCGCAATCCAGGAAGGCCTCCGTACGTGTAATATTCTTTCCATAACTCATTCAGCGGCTCCGTTCTATTCGTGCAGAACTCGCCAAACGAAAGCGGAAACACATGTACCTCATCACCTCGTCCGCGGAAAAGGGTGTTTATGTCCGAACTCAGGAGATGGCTGTTACTTCCGGTGACATATACATCTATATTCGGCTTGGCATTCAGCCCGTTAACCAAACGTTCAAAACCCATCACCTCCTGTATCTCATCCAACATCAGATAATAGTTCTCCTGGTTTTGTATGCGCTCGTATAGGTACGTTTTAAGAGATGACACTTCCAACAAATCTTCACGCATATTCTCATCGTCTTGATCAAAAGACAAGGCGATAATATGGTCTTCCGGCACACCTGTCTCCACTAAATAATCATAATACACGTGCGATAACAGCCATGACTTTCCGCTACGTCTTGGGCCGGTTATGACTTTCACTTCACCATTGTTGCGTCGTGCAATCAATCTATTCAAATAAATCTCACGTCGAATGTAATCCATAACGTCTTGTTGTTAAAAAACGCTGCAAAGGTAGTACTTTTTTCTGAATTACGCAAATATTTATCCATATTTTGGTGCAAATTTGCACTAAATTGTGTTTTTTTAGTATGTTATATTCGTATTTTAATGCAAATTTGCACTAAGATGCGGTTAAATGGCATCCTAATCCTCCGTGGCGGTTTTTCATTGACTTTTTGTTTCAGCATGTTGTATTATTTTATTACATAATTTTTTGCATGGCGATATTGGCGAAACTGGCGATATCGCCAATATCGTCACTATCGCCAGTACATTTTTTCTTCATTCACCAATTCTCTTTTTCTCTTGTCTATTCTCAAATCTTTAGTGATTCTTTATCCATTGTTTGACGATTTTTTAACCATTCTCGGTACTAAGTAAGGGGGTAAGTAAGAGGCGGACGTGAGGCTTCGTTAGAGTGTCCTAGACTTTATGTTTTTCAATATGCTTGTAATAGACTGATATACAGGAACATACAAGATGTGATGTGTGGCTTAAAAAATATGCTTTTCTCTAGCATATATGCAAAAAAAAGTAGTACCTTCGACCTCCTCCCCCATATAAATGGGGATCCCTTCGAAAGTACGTTCGCACTTTCGTGCAAACAACAATCTTTTTAGCACAAAACTACGCTTGTGCGAGCACAGACGATATTTTTTTGCTAAAAACCTTGTATATTTGAAAAATTTGTTGTACCTTTGTAGCGAATTTGGAAAAACATTAAATCAATATACTATCTATCATGGACATTTTAAATCAAATGATTGCGCGTGCGAAGGCTAATCCGCAGCGCATTGTGTTGCCGGAAGGCGACGAACCGCGTACGTTAGAGGCTGCTAACATCCTTTTGCGTGACAAGATTGCGCATCTGATTCTCATCGGCGACCCCGAGAAAATCAAAGGCATGGCTGCCGAGAAGGGCTATGAATACATCAAAGAGGCAAAAATCGTTGACCCGCTTCACGACGCGAAGATGGGCGAGTATGCCAACCTGTTGTACGAATTGCGCAAGAGCAAAGGCATGACCGAAGAAGAGGCTGCGAAGAAAGCACAAGACCCGCTGTACCTCGGCTGTCTGATGATTAAGGCCGGTGACGCCGACGGCGAGTTGGCAGGTGCCCGCGGCACAACGGCTGACACTATCCGTCCGGCATTCCAGATTCTCAAAACCAAACCGGGTTGCTCGATTGTGAGCGGTGCATTCCTTATGTTCACGCCGGCTAAACATCTGGGCGAGAACGGTTTCCTGCTGTTCGCAGACTGCGCCGTAAACCCGAATCCCGATGCGAAACAGTTGGCAGAGATCGCTATCTCGACCGCTGAGACCGCACGTGCTATCGCGGGCATCGAGCCGCGCGTAGCTATGCTTTCGTTCTCAACGAAAGGCAGCGCAAAGCACGAGTTGGTTGATAAGGTGGCTGAAGCAACGAAGCTGGCGAAAGAGATGGCTCCGGACCTGCAGCTCGACGGCGAGTTACAAGCCGACGCAGCGTTGGTAGAGAGCGTAGCGAAGACCAAAGCGCCGGGTAGTCCGGTTGCCGGCAAAGCGAATGTGCTCGTCTTCCCCGACCTGCAGGCAGGAAACATCGGTTACAAGCTCGTAGAGCGCTTCTCCGGCGCAGATGCCGTCGGTCCGATTTTGCAAGGTATCGCCGCTCCTGTCAATGACCTCAGCCGCGGCTGCAAAGTGCAGGACATCGTTCAAATGGTAGTAATAACAGCAAATCAAGCAATAAAATGAAAATATTAGTTTTGAACTGCGGAAGCAGCAGTATTAAATACAAGCTCTTCGAGATGGAGAGCAAACAAGTGATGGCACAAGGCGGCATCGAGAAAATCGGTTTGCCGGACTCGTTTCTCTTAGTCAAGCTGCCCAACGGCGAGAAAGTGAAATTCGAGAAACCGATGCCGGAACATACCGTAGGTATCGAGCTCATCCTCGAGAAACTCGTTGACCCGAAGATTGGCTGCATCAAAGACCTCAAAGAGATTAACGCAGTCGGTCACCGTGTAGTCCACGGAGGCGAGAAATTCAACAAGTCGGTTCTGATTACGCCGGAGGTAAAGGCACAAATCATCGAGTGCATCGACCTTGCTCCGCTTCACAACCCCGCTAACCTGAAGGGTATTGACGCCATCGAGAAAATCCTTCCGGGCGTTCCGCAAGTGGCTGTCTTCGACACGGCTTTCCATCAGACGATGCCGGACTACGCTTATATGTACGCCCTTCCGTACGAGCTGTACGAGAAATATGCGATTCGCCGTTACGGTTTCCACGGCACGAGCCATCGTTACGTGAGCGCGCGTGTATGCGAATTCTTAGGTGTGGACCCGAAAGGCAAGAAAATCGTTACCGCGCACATCGGTGGCGGAGGCAGCTGTACGGCTGTGATGGACGGCAAGAGCGTGGACACAAGTATGGGTCTGACGCCCGTGGAAGGTCTGATGATGGGTACTCGTGCCGGCGACCTCGACCTCGGAGCTGCTACTTTTATCATGGACAAAGAGCACCTGAGCACGGCGGAGTTCAATAATCTGGTTAACAAGAAATCCGGTTTGCTCGGCGTGAGCGGCGTTTCGAGTGACTGCCGTGACATCGAGGCTGCCATCAACGCCGGCAACAAGCGTGCGGACCTGGCTCGTAAGATGTTCATCTACCGCGTCATCAAGTACATCGGCGCTTACGCAGCTGCTATGAACGGTCTGGACATCCTCGTGTTCACAGCCGGCATCGGAGAGAACGACCCGTATATCCGCGCACAGGTGATGAAAGGCCTTTCGTTCCTCGGTATCGAAGTTGATGAAGAGGCGAACAAGGTACGCGGCGAAGAACGTATCATAAGCAAGAAGGGTTCGAAAGTAACCGTTTGCCTCATCCCGACCGACGAGGAACTGATGATTGCCAGCGACACAGCTGCACTCATTTGAGAACACAACATTGAGAACAAACACTTACCATGAATAAACCGATTATCTACCAACTCTTCCCGCGTTGGTTCACGAACTATAACGAGTCGCGAATACCCAACGGAACCAAGGAAGAGAATGGTTGCGGACGGTTTACCGATATCAACGAGCGGGCACTACAGGCCATCAAAGACCTGGGTGCTACGCACGTTTGGTACACGGGTGTCATCCGTCACGCGACCGCACAATACAACCATCCTTCTATCACCAAAGGCAAAGCCGGTTCGCCGTACGCCATCACCGATTACTACGACGTCGATCCCGACCTCGCAAAGAACGAGAGCAAACGAATGCAGGAGTTCGAAGCGCTGGTTGAACGAACCCACAAAGCCGGCTTGAGCGTGCTGATTGACTTCGTGCCGAATCATGTGAGCCGTGAGTACAAGAGCCTTTGCAAGCCTGCGGGCGTAGAGGATTTAGGCGAGACCGACCATCCCGAATGGGCTTTCTCGCCGCTTAATAATTTTTACTACCTGCCGGGTGAACGGTTCAGCATGGACAAGGACCTGCAGGGCTACGAAGAGTTTCCGGCGAAGGTGACAGGAAACGATTGTTTCACGAGTCATCCGAGCGCGAACGACTGGTACGAGACCGTCAAGTTGAACTACGGCGTGTTCTACCAGAACGGGCGCGAGAAACAGTTCAACCCCATTCCGAACACATGGCCGAAGATGCGCGATATCCTGCTTTTCTGGGCAGGCAAGGGCATCGACGGCGTACGCATCGACATGGCGGAGATGGTACCGGTCGAGTTCTTCGCATGGGCTCTGCCGCAAGTAAAAAAGAAACATAAGAACTTCCTCGTCATCGGCGAGTGCTACGACCCGAACCAGTACGATGCCTATATTGCTGCTGGTTTTGACTACCTCTACGACAAAGTGGGTATGTACGATTATCTGCGGGGCGTGACCAGCAAAGGTTGGCCGGCGGAAGGAATCACGAGTCAATGGATGCAACACGGCAACGACCGCATCCAACACATGCTCTATTTCCTCGAGAACCACGACGAGCAACGTATCGCGAGCGGCTTTTTCTGCGGCAGCGGTCGTTGCGCCGAACCTGCGATGATTATTGCGGCAACGCTTAACCAGTGCCCCGTCATGATTTACTCCGGCCAGGAGTTAGGCGAACGAGGCATGGATATGGAGGGCTTCTCGGGCATCGACGGACGAACAACCATCTTCGACTATTGGGGCGTGAAAAGCATTCAGGCCTGGGCGAACAAGGGTAAGTTCGACGGCGGAAAGATGAACGAAGCACAGAAGGAGTTACGCGATTTCTACCAGCGTCTGTTGTGCCTCACGCGCGACAGCAAAGCCATCCAGAAAGGGGCGATGTACGACATCACTTACGCGCAGGGCGAGGGCTTCGACAAACGGCAACACTTTGCTTTCCTCCGCCATGCGAAAGGCGAGACACTGCTCGTGGTGGTCAATTTCCACGACCGAGAGCAACACGTCAAGCTGCGTATTCCGAACGATGCCTTCGTCTATCTGGGACTCGACGGCAAAGCGAAAGCGACCGCTGTGGACCTGCTGCGAGGCGATAGATACACGCTCAACTTCACACCCGACAGCGAGAACGAGATTGTGCTCAACGCGTGGAAAGGCGTAGTACTCAAGATTAAATGATGGAACAGTTCAAAAATATCATGCAGTTGGTGAGGTGGAGCAATCTGCTCTGCCTCGCCATGCTCGTATGGCTGATGGAGAAATGGATTGCCGTTCCTGTTCTGAACCATAACCTGTTCGGCGAAGTCATACCGGGTTATATGCTGCTCTTGCTCATCGTAGCCGTAGTGCTCATCGCAGCAGGAGGGTTCGTCATTAACGACTATTTTGATGTCAAGATAGACCGCCTCAACCGTCCGGACGAGCTCATTGTCACGCGAAGCATCAGCAAACCCGCCGCCATGCAGTGGAGCCTCTGGCTAAGCGGAACCGGTGTGCTCTGCGGCCTTGTGATGGCATTCCTGCTCCGAAGTCTGACGCTCGGTATCCTGTTCGTGCTCGTACCGGGATTGCTGTGGTTCTATTCGTCGAGTTACAAACGGCTGTTCATGGTCGGAAACCTCATCGTAGCGTTTCTGACAGCACTGGTTCCAACAGCTGTTGCTATCGCCAACACAGCCCAACTGCGGTTGCTCTACGCATCTATTTTGCCCTACACCCATCTGGAGCAAGACCTCTACGCTTGGCTCGGCGGGTTCGCCCTGTTCGCATTCCTGCTGACATGGATTCGCGAAGTTATCAAAGACATGCAAAGTCAGATGGGCGACCGCGAACTGGAGTGCCACTCGATGCCCGTCGTTTGGGGCGAAACGGGTACGAAAATCTTCGTTACCGTACTCATTGTTCTGACGCTCGCTATCCTCGGACATCTCTGGTATCACGTTCTGCCCTTCCCTGTCGGTTGGACAAGTCTCAGTACGCGCTATCTGGCGCTGGGTATCGTGACGCCCATGCTGTGTGCGCTGTGGCTGCTGTGGGCGGCGAAGATTCCGTCCGACTACAAGACCTGCCAGCAAGTGATACGATTTACGATGATAATCGGTATGCTGTACTCGATTTGTGTGGTGAGAGGGTTATAAAAAACGCGGTCAGAAACCGCGTTTTTTTAATGCTTGATAGACGAGGTGGACGGGAAAGCCCATCACATTGAAATACGAGCCCTTCATCCCGATGCACGCCACATATCCTATCCATTCCTGCACACCGTACGCACCGGCTTTGTCCAAAGGCCTGTACGTGTGTACATAGTGTGCAATCTCTTCGTCCGTCAGGTCTCCAAAAGTTACATCCGTACAATCAACGAAGGTCTCCGGTTCACGCCCTTTCTGCGCAAGCGTCACAGCGGTATAGACCTGGTGGGTTTTGTTTCGCAACTGCTTGAGCATCGCCAAGGCCTCCGCCTCATTGTGTGGTTTGCCTAACATACGCCCTTCCAGCCATACAATCGTATCCGCAGTAATAAGCAGCTGGTCATCGGTAAGCTGCGATTCGTACGCGCGCGCCTTCACGCGGGATATATAATAAGGTATATCGCCTGCTTGCAACTCGGCGGGATAGGTCTCGTCGGCATCAATAGTGATGGCGGTAAAAGGCAAGTCGAGACCTGCCATCAATTCGCGTCTGCGCGGGCTCTGTGAACCAAGAATGATTTGCATCAGAATAAATCCAACTGGGTATCTGCGGGTTTCTCGAACGTCATCGTCACGCCCTCTACTTCGATAGCATTGTTCTGCTCCGAGCTCTCTTCTGTAGTGCCCTCTGCGTCCTGCAGTCCCTCCGAACCATCCTCTGAGCTATCCTCTTCTTCCGGTTCCGGTTCGGGTTCCGGTTCAGGCGTAATATCTTCTATCTTCGCTATCTCGAGCGTCGAGACGCGTTTGCCCTTCGCCTTCGCGGATTTCTCATCGATGAACTCCGCCATCACAATATCGAGCGGTTCTTTCTTCTCGTCCGCAAAAGTGATACGGAAAGTGGCCTCTTCGCGGTCGGAGAGTACAGCGATGCGCGAGTCTTTGTCGTCGCCAAGGAAGGATTGTACCTTCGCTTGCGCATCGTCTAACTTAAAGCGCTTGCCGTAGTAGAACTTGAGTTCGCCGTTCCATTGGATGAGCGACCATATTTTCTCCGTATCGAGTTTCTCAATGCGGAGGATATTGTCCTCGAAATGCGCCGTGAGGTCAAAATTCGTGGTGTAATATTCGCCGTCGGTGGTCAGAACGAGTATGCGGTCTTCGTCGTAGAACTCACCGAGGTACATACCATGCTCGTCATAGTTCACACGCAGCACATCGGCATCGAACCAAACCTTGCGTCCGCCGAGCGTAGAGTGACCTTTCTGCTTGAGCGTAATCGACTTGACTTCGAATTTCGTCAGCACATTGCCGCGTGCGGTACGCGACTTGACAGCCAGTTCGGAGAGGTCCTTGCACACCTCGAGTTTCTTGAGGTGCAACTGAGGCTTGAGCGCAATGCGAATGACTTCCGCTTCGCCGTTGGGGTTGGCCGTGAAATAGATGATTTTCGAACCCGGTTTGCCTTGCGTCAGGTCGTACTCTTTGTCGCGCGCCACGCCCGTGACGTTGAAGCGCTTCATAAAGTACGTACCTTTCTTGCCGTCGCGATAAACGACGTTATAAACCGTCCGCTCGTCGCCGCGCTGGAACACCGCTATATGGAGAATGTCGGTTCCGACGAACAACTTTTCCGCCACCTTCATCACCTTGTATTTGCCATCCTTGTGGAAGACGATGATATCGTCGATATCCGAGCAGTTGAAGAGGAACTCGTCCTTCTTCAGTCCTGTTCCGACAAAGCCCTCTGCACGGTTGATATACAGTTTCTCGTTGTTCTCAACCACCGCTTTGACGTTAATCGCACCGAAATTGCGCACTTCGGTTCTACGCGGATAAGCTGCGCCGTACTTCTCTTTGAGCATCTCAAACCAGGCGATGGTATAGTCCGTCAGGTGGTTGAGGTTTTTGATGCAAGCCTTGATTTTCTTCTCGAGGTCCTTCATCAACTCGTCCGCTTTCTTGGAGTCGAACTTCGTGATTCGAATCATGCGAATCTCGAATAGCTTCTCGATATCCTCGGTGCGCACTTCGCGGATGAGTTGCGGTTTGAACGGTGTGAGAGCGGCATCCACGAACTCAATCAACTTCTCCTTGTTCGGCGCGTTCTCATAGCCTTCCTGCTTATAGATGCGGTTCTCGATGAAAATCTTCTCGAGCGAGGTATAGAAATACTTCTCCTCCAGTTCGCCTTTCTCGATTTCCAGTTCCCATTTGAGCAAAGCCTTCGTGTTCTCGCACGATAGTTTGAGCAGATTGCTTACAGAGGTGAAAATCGGTTTGCGGTTCTCCACCACGCAGCAGTTAGGGCTGATATTGACTTCGCAGTCCGTGAAGGCATAGAGCGCATCGATGGCTTTATCGGACGACGAACCCGGAGCCAACTGTACCACGATACGTGCGGTATCGGCGGTAAAGTCGTCTATCTTCTTGATTTTGATTTTGCCTTTTTGGTTGGCCTTGAGAATGGTCTCAATGATTTTCGAGGTAGTCGTACCAAATGGTATCTCCGTGATTATCAGCGTCTTGTTATCATCCGCCTTCTGGATACGCGCACGTATCTTCACGCTTCCTCCGCGCTCACCGTCATTGTATTTCGTGACATCGATGACACCTCCCGTCGGGAAATCAGGGAAGAGTTGGAACTCCTCCTTCCGCAGGTACGCCAGCGAGGCATCGCATAGTTCGTTGAAGTTATGCGGTAGAATCTTCGAGTTCAAGCCGACAGCAATACCCTCTACGCCCTGAGCGAGCAACAGCGGGAACTTAACCGGCAAGTGAATAGGTTCGTTCTTACGACCGTCATAGGACTTCATCCATTCGGTCGTCTTGGCATTGAATACGGTCTCGAGGGCGAACTTGGACAGCCTTGCTTCAATATAACGGGGAGCCGCAGCGCCATCGCCTGTCAGCACGTTTCCCCAGTTTCCCTGGCAGTCGATGAGCAGGTCTTTCTGCCCTAACTGAACCAGCGCATCTCCGATTGAAGCATCGCCGTGCGGGTGGTATTGCATCGTCTGACCGACGATATTGGCTACCTTGTTGTACTTGCCGTCGTCCACCTGCTTCATCGCATGCAGAATACGGCGCTGTACCGGCTTGAGACCATCCTCAATAGCAGGAACCGCACGCTCCAAAATCACATACGAAGCATAGTCCAAGAACCAGTCTTGGTACATGCCCGTCAAGTGATACTTCACAGCATCATTAAACTGACCGTTCGCCATTAGCCTTTCGTCCTTTCGACTTTAGACTTATTTAAGCGCTTTGTTGACGAAGATGAAGGCAAAGATACCACCCACCTCAAGCACCATACTGCATATCAGCAGCCAGTTCTGCGGCATAGCGAACTTGTAGAGAATGAGGCACAACACACCCAACAAAAGGAGAATAACTCCCAAATACTTCTTTAATGTTTCCATGTATAACGCGTTAATTTTTAATTGCGGGTGCAAAGTTACTACAAATTTTTCAAATTTGCAAGGTTTAGCCCGAAAAAAATCAAATATGCAGGTTTTTTTGTTTTTTTTTATCGCTGGAAGCGGTAAATACCACCCGGAAGGGAGCGAACGAGACCGTCCAGTTCCAGCATCACAAGGTCGGCGGACACATCCGAATACGGTCGCTCGGTCTCCATGACCAGCAAATTGATATGCAGTCCTTCTTCTGCCTCCTGCAACTTGGTTAGCAGTGCCTGCTGTTCGGCCGTCAGGTCATCTCGCAGTCCTATCAACTGTGTCTGGACAGGCAGCGAAGGAGTGTTCCGCTTCGTCCAGTTCATCGCCTCAATGAGGTCGTCGGCGCAAGTAATGAGTTGCGCTTTCTGACGACGGATAAGATTGTTGCAGCCCTGCGAAGAGACATCACTCGGACGGCCGGGGAAGGTAAACAGATCACGGCTGTAGTCGCATGCCATCGAAGCGGTGATGAGACTGCCGCCTTTGTCGCGACTCTCCACCACTACCACGGCATCCGAGAGTCCCGCCACTATCCGGTTGCGCTGCACGAAATAAGCCGCCACGGGTTCTGTGCCCGAAGGAAACTCCGTCAGAATACCGCCGTTCTCAAGCGCCTTGATAGCGTCCGCGCGGTGTTGATAAGGATAGATGCGGTCGAGCCCGTGCGCAGGCACGATAATCGTTGGCACGCCATACTGGAAAGCGGCTCTGTGCGCCGCGATGTCGATGCCGTACGCTCCGCCGCTGACGATAGTGACATGCTCCAAACGCTCGTGCAACTCGCGCACCAACGCGTCCGTCAGCTCTTTGCCACGTTCGGTCGGCTTGCGCGTGCCGACGATGGATACGATATGTCCGTCCGATGGGTGCAAATTACCCTTGCCGTACAGCAGCAAGGGTTTGTCGGGGCACTGACGCAAGCGATAAGGATAATCCTCATCCGCCAGCGTCCATACGCGGATACCGTGCGCCTCTATCCATTCCGCCTCTTGCTCCGCGCGGACCAGACATGCAGACATATCGGCTTCGTCCAAATGACGCCATGCCTCTTCAGCAGAGCCGTATCGCTCCACCAACGCGAGTGCTTTACGCAAACGCGTGCGATAAAGGAAACTTAACGCGATGTCGTACAAATACGCCATATTCCGATAATCAACACACCTACCAGCGCTCCGAGGAAGTCCGCATAGAGGTCAGCCATCTCGCCGGAACGGGTAAGCGTACAGAAACGCTGCAATATCTCCATCAGTCCGCCGAAAGCGGTAACTGCCAGACAAACAGAGCTATAGCCGAGCACAGACAAAGGATGTTTACGCGACACAGGTACCATCCAAGCGACAGCAAGGAACACATACATGATACCATGTATCACTTTATCGCTCATGCTGACCGACACCGGTATCTGCGGCGCTTCGATGAGGCTGACCACAGCGATAGCCACCGTCAGCAGAACGGCTGGCAGATAGGCAAGATAGGAGTTACGAACCACGCTCAGACAAGTGTATTTTAATTCCGTAGCACAGGTCTCCGGCATCGCCCAGTCCCGGCACGATATACTTCTTCGAGTTGAGTATCGGATCTACCGCTGCGCACCAGAGCGTCACGTCCTCTCGGTCGTTGAACGCATTGCGCATATAGTCAATCGATTGTGGAGTAGCGATGGCGCAGCATAGATGTGAATGCGTAGGCTGACCGTGCTTGAGCAGCGCGAGGTATCCCACCTCCATCGACATACCTGTGGCGAGCATCGGGTCCACGACCATCAGCGTCTTGCCGTCAATAGACGGCGCAGCCATGTACTCCGCCACGATCTCCAGTTGCTGCTCGCCGTGCGTGTTACGGCCCATGCGACGGTAAGCGCTCAGGAACGCGTTTTCAGCACCATCGAATATATTGAGGAACCCCTGGTGCAGCGGCAGTCCGGCACGCAGAATAGTGGCCAGCACGATCTTGTCGCTGATGGTATTGACGGTCGCCTCAGCTAAAGGCGTCTGCACTTTCGTCTCTTCGTAATTCAGCGTCTTGCTCACCTCAATCGCCATGTACTCACCGATACGCTCGATGTTACGGCGAAAACGCATGCTGTCCTGTTGGATATGAACATCGCGAATCTCACGCAGATATTGGTTGAGCACGCTGTTCTGCTCGGATAGATTGATTACTTTCATCGCTTTGAATATTGATGATTACTTCATCGTCTTAGCCGTTTTCAGTTCGGCTTTGACGGCTGCCTGACGTTGTTTGAGTTCTGTCTCTATCGATGTCAAGTCTTTGGCTTTCGCTTCTATCTCGTGGTTGAAAGTCTGGAGTGCGGTCTGACCTTTCTGGATGGATGTCTCCAGGTCGGTGATAGCACGCATACGATCTGCTGCTTCACGTAGAGCATAGCCTAACTCCGACTGCTGTTTGGCGAGGAACTGCATATAGTTCTCGCGTGTCTCTACGTTCAACTCCATCTGACGGTTGATAGTCTCCTGCTGACGAACAACGGATTTTTGCATCGACTTCAGTTCGCTTTCCTCTTTGCCGTACAGTTTGCGCAACTCGTTCGTCATTTTCGTAGCCTCTTTGATGGAAGTGGCTATCTGCTTGGAGTGAGCACGCTCCACTTTCAGTTGTGTTTTTGCCTCGTTTACTGCTGCTGCATCCATTTCCAGCGATTGAGCTACCATGTTCAGCGCTGCACGGTACATCGGTGGCTCCGCCAGATACAACGTACGCAACGAATCCAACTTAAACTCCGTCAACTCTATCGACAGAGGTGTCACATGCTGAGCAAACGCGCTCATACTAAGAGCCAATAAGGCCAGTAAAAAATACTTTTTCATACTTCTTTGTTTGTTAATTTTCATTTGCGACTGCAAAATTACACTTTTTTTTGCATATATCAAAATTTTTTTATACCTTTGTGCGATTTTTTGAACAAACACATGAATTCATTTATCTATAAAGACAGTACAATCGCTTTTGTGACGGCCGCTGCGCAGACCTGTCTGCTGATTGAGAAATGCGCGGAGCACGAGCGTGATGAATGGCGCGAACAGATGTTGCGTCTCTTGCCTGTGCTCTATCTCCGCACACGGCTGCTCGAGCCGGCGGAACGGATGATGGACGAAGAGCCGCAGAGGTTCGTAACGGAGGAGGATTATAACTTTGCTCTCGTCGGCATACGCGAACTGCTCGGTCAGGACGATGCTTACCTCGATGTGTTCGTCGAGAATGGCATCTACACCGATGAAATTCAAACCGCGTATATCTCGGAAGGGCTCGCGGATATCTATCAGGAACTCAAGGATTTGGCTGCTGCTTTCCAGACGGGCGAGGAACCCATTATGAACGATGCGGTGCTCATCTGTCGCGAAGCGTTTGACAGCCATTGGGGACGCAAACTTTTAGCCGTAACACGTGCGCTACATGAGATATCAGACGCCTCATATCAGTAAGGACCTGCTGCAGCACTATCCGCTCATGGCGTTCGAAGGCGAAGTGGTCGTGGTGGACCAACCTGACCAGGTCGCGGACGCCGTGGCTTACCTGCGCACGCAGAAAATCGTAGGTGTGGACACGGAGGCACGGCCCAGTTTCCAGCGAGGTATTCACTACCCTACTGCACTCGTACAGATTGCCGGACACGACCGCTGTTATCTCTTCCGCCTCACCCATATCGGCTTGCCGCAGGAACTCGCGGATTTCTTCGCAGACGAGAACATCTGCAAGGTCGGACTGGCGTTTAAGGATGACATCAACGGACTGCGCCGCAGACGCAATTTCACGCCCGCCAACTGCATTGACATCCAGAAAATGGTGGCGCAATATGGCATTCTCGACCTCGGGCTGCAGAAACTGTTCGCCATCTGTTTTGGCAAAAAAATATCCAAAACGCAGCAGTTGACCAATTGGGAGAACAGCCATCTCACGCCCGAACAGGCGCGTTATGCCGCCACGGATGCATGGGCTACGCTCCTTATCTACGAAGACCTGCTCAAGCACGAACCGCTCACCCAGCAGGAAGTGGCGACACTGGTTCGCGAAGAGAAAGAACGGATGATTGAGCATCAGCAGCAAATCCAGGACCAGCGACTGCGAGAACAAGGTATTGAACCGCCGCCCCACCTCACGCCCGAAGAACGAAAAGCGCATCAGCAAGAACGCAAACGCGAGGCACGCAAACGCAAACGTCATCGCCTCTCCGCTCGCAAAGCGCAGGCAAAAAAGACCAAAAACGACACGAATAATTCACAAAACTCAAACAAACAATAATATGAAACGTCTATTCAGCTCTCTGTTCCTCATACTCATTGCGCTCTCCTCTTTCGCCGGCGCCAAGTACATCTTCTATTTTATCGGCGACGGTATGGGAGACAACCAGGTACTCATCGGCGAGATGTACCGGGCCGCGCTGGACGGCAAACCTCTTTCGCGCGTGCAGACGCTCATGACCACCTTCCCTGTCTCCGGACAGGCTTCTACCTTCTCTGCCAGCAACGGGATAACCGACTCTGCCGCAGCTGGCACAGCTCTTGCGACAGGCAAAAAGACCAACAACGGTACGCTTGGTATGACACCTGACGAACAACCCGCTAAGACGGTCGCTGAGGTTCTCAAAGCCGACGGATGGGACGTAGGTATCATGACCACCGTTGCTATCGATCATGCCACGCCTGCTGCTTTCTATGCCCATGTGCCCAAACGCAGCAAATACTACCAGATCGGGCTCCAACTGCCGGAAAGTCAGTTCGATTTCTTCGGGGGAGCGGGTTTCCATTACCCCGAAGGCAAGCACGATGATAAGAAGCTCAACCTCTACCGCAATGCCGAAGAGAAAGGATACGTTGTCGCGCATGGCTTCGAAGAGGCACAGGCGCTGCAGTACGATGCCAAGAAAATGATTATGGTTCAAGCGTCCGAAGACCAAGGTGCCAAACATGGCGATAACCTGCCTTATGCCATTGACCGCAACAAAGAGGACCTCACGCTCACGCAAATCGTGCGAACCGCCATCCCTTTCCTCGACAAACGTTACGAGCAGTTCTTTATGATGGTCGAAGGTGGCATGATTGATTATGCCAGCCATGGAAACGACGCTGCCACAGCTATCGGCGAACTGTGGGACATGGATGAAGCCATGCAAGCCGCGTTCAGCTTCTACAAAGAGCATCCCGATGAGACGCTTATCGTCGTCACAGCCGACCATGAGACAGGTGGTATGGCGCTCGGAAACAGCGATTACACCCTTCATCTCGACCTGCTGCAATACCAGAAATGCTCCGCTTGGGTGCTCGGAGACCGCTTCAAACAGCTCTACAAGGACAACAAGAAACCCTCATGGGCACAAGTAAAAGAGCTCTACCGCGACAACCTCGGCTTCTGGGACAAAGTGGAAATCTCCGCAGACGAAGAGAAGGAACTGAAATCGGTTTATAAAAGCAAAGGCGACTTAGCGGAGGCCGGAGTGGCGTTGCTTAATAAAAAAGCACATGTCGGTTGGACAACCCATTCGCATACCGCACACGCGGTTCCTGTTTTCGCTATTGGCGTCGGAGCAGAACTCTTCTCCGGATGGCACGACAACACCGAAATCGCTCCACTCATCCTCCAAGCCGCCGGACAATAATGTTTGTGTTCTCAAGTCGTTCGCTAATCGTTTTCGATACAAAACATACACTCTTTCGATACTAAAGCGTTATCCCAAATGAAGTTTATGGGCTCAAAAGGAGCAAACCAATGAGCCTAAAAAAGCCCCAAAATAACGCTTTTTTGCACAAATCGTGCAATTTGAGCTTTTTCCAACCAAACGAGGCATCCATAGGATGCCTTTCTTTTTGTGTCCACCCCTAAAATAGCTATATTTCTACAACCACTTTTTGCAACCATAACCTCCTGATTATCAACCTCCTAACCCTCCAAAAACCTTAGGTCAATTTAAACGCCCGCTTTATCTGCCCTCCTCCTAACCGAAAAATACAACATTAAATAACAAACGATCTTTAGACACAATTTTGGACCTGTCCGCAAACCTTTTGTAGGGATTATCTATGTTTTTGTTCTTTGAACATCAACAGCGTAGCAAGTAAGGGTAATCTAAGGGTAAAGTAAGAGGCATCCCGAGTCAATCACGTATCCCACATTACCCTATATATACGTAGTATATATCCCGTGATTTTGAAATGTAAGCACATCTATCCTACAGTGATACGGTCTTACAGCACAGTGGTCCTACAGCATCGAATCCCGACAGCCGACCGACGGTCAACCGACAGT
>CACYZT010000009.1 GCA_902778935.1 uncultured Bacteroidales bacterium | reverse complement strand
ACTGTCGGTTGACCGTCGGTCGGCTGTCGGGATTCGATGCTGTAGGACCACTGTGCTGTAAGACCGTATCACTGTAGGATAGATGTGCTTACATTTCAACTTCACGGGATATATACTACGTATATATAGGGTAATGTGGGATACGTGATTGACTCGGGTTGCCTCTTACTTTACCCTTAGTTTACCCTTACTTTGTACGCTTTTGATGTTAAAAGCACAAAAACATAGATAAACCCTACAAAAGGTTTGCGGACAGGTCCAAAATAGTGTCTAAAGATCGTTTGTTATTTAATGTTGTATTTTTCGGTTAGGAGGAGGGCAGATAAAGCGGGCGTTTATCAAAAACCGAAGGTTAGTCCTTCATAAACTTGGTGAAGTCTGACCAGTTTTCCACGCGGAAAGCACGGATATCCCGTACAGACTGCGCGAACCACGGAATAGCCTTCAGCGAGTTCATAGCAGACAGCATAGACGAAAAGTCGCTACTATTCGTCATATAAACACTACCTTGCAACCAAAAAAAACCGTTCCGCTTCATCACTTTACGTATTTCATAATACGCAGGATTATAGGGAACGCCATAATTATGTTCCAAGGCAGCAATATCCATATCGAAAGTAATTGCGAACATTATGCAGCCGGTCTAAAGAGATTAATCACTCCGAAAAAGATATTTCCGTCAGAAGTGCGCGCAGAAATAACTTTCCCATTAAACGGGTTGTCTTCCACATCGATAATTTGCCCTCTCACCCACTCTTTCAACTGAGTTAAGTCAGGCGAAATCAGTA
Organism: uncultured Bacteroidales bacterium; assembly: GCA_902778935.1. Taxonomy (GTDB): domain Bacteria; phylum Bacteroidota; class Bacteroidia; order Bacteroidales; family Paludibacteraceae; genus Colicola. The sequence goes on along the minus strand of CACYZT010000009.1, from coordinate 58,546 downwards.
CGTAATCTCCTTGGTTCATATTATCAAGAATTAGATGGTTTTATCTACATTTTTGAAATCGGTTGCAAAGTTACTAAATAATTTTGATATGTGCAAATATTTTTGTTTTTTTTTATAAAAAAACGACCGCTGCGCTGACAGACCGTCCTACGGACTGACAGACCACTGCGTTGACAGACCGCTGCGCTGACAGAACGATTTACAGGTAATAGACCGAGAATGACTCGATTATGTTTAAGATAGAATTACTTTTCCGGCTCAGAGTTAAAAGGTAACTCTTCGGGTGGAGCGGTAAAATTAATTGCTCGTTTAGATGATATTATCGTCTCGCCTAATTCTTGCTCCAATTGTTCTCGCGCCACATGAGCGACGTTTCCTCCGCGTTGCGCCACTTGGGCATTCTGTGCAAAGCCTTTTGGATTCTCACGTTTACTTAACTCCGTTGCCGCTGCTTCAGCCAAGCCATTAAGCATCAGTTCAACATTCGTCATGTTGTCCCGCAGACTTTCTTTGCGCAGTCCTTTATGTTCCTTATACTCGCGCGTAGTCATTCCGCTCCAAGTCCTCGAGATAATATCCGTCAGGATAGCATAGTCCTTGTCCTCTTCCATTCCACCTCGTTTCCATTCGTCAGTCAGCGCTTTGCGAATCTCGATAGTCTTAATACGTTGATTAATCCATTCCTCAGAATAGCCCAAACGACGGTAGTCCTTAATGGCTTGCTCGATACTTAGTTCGGGATCTTGAAGTTGATTCATTCGCTCTTGCCCCAGATGCGCAAGCCATAACTTGAACGGCTCGGCTTTCTTGCTCGGAACGGATTGTATCAACCGGAGAACTTGCTCTGTATCAGCCACATCGGTAAGGTACTTCTTTCCGTCAGAAGCCTGCAATTTCAGTTGACTACAATTTGTAGCCAACTCGCTTCCTTCCTGTTTGAGCCTTGTTTTTAGGACACTCCAATATTTGCGAGGACTATCCGAATCGGTTAATACTTGAATGATATCAACGATGGAAAAAAAATACTTTTCTTGCTCGTTATCCCAAACATAGCGGACCTGTTTGCCTTCAAATAATTTGATAGTTTCTTCTTGAGCCATAGTCTTATGAATTATGTTGCAAAGTTACGAAATAATTTTGATATGTGCAAATATTTTTGTTTTTTTTACAAAAAAAAACGACCGCTGCGCTGACAGACCGTCCTACGGACTGACAGACCACTGCGTTGACAGACCGCTGCGCTGTCAGACTGATTTACAGGCAGACAGACTGATATACAGGCAGAATGATATAACGACAAGACGATAGACCGATATAGCGATATAGCGACAAATCGATAGACCGACGGGGAGTGGCTCGGTATCAAAGATCGTGGTTGCGGTTATTTTTTATGGGCGGCGAGGGCGAGTTGGACGGAATTGAAGATGTTCTGCCAGATGATATAGGCTGCGGCGCCAAGAGAAGACATGGGATCGAGGAAAGCATTCGCCATCCAAACGCCAAGAGAGGTGTTCTTTTGTCCGAAAGCCTGTCCTGCTGTAATAGAACTGACACCAGCCATGGTAGTAGGAGCTGCAGCAGGGTTGATGAGGACATCCTGGTAGTCCTTTCCTTTGCTGGGAGCCGGCAGATAATAGCCAATGAGTTTACCGAGTCCAAACTGCAAAAGACAAGCGAAGAAGGAAGATACGAAGAGACAAAGAATAATGAATAATGAAGAATGAAAATTTGCTATCACAGTTTTGGTGACGACGGCGGAAAGGACGATGATGGAAGCGACCCAAAGGTAGAAAGGAATTTGAGCAAGTCCAGGGGATAGTTCAAATTCCTTTGGACCGCCCTCTGGGCTGACAGACCGCTTCGCTGACAGACCGCTTACGCTGACAGACCGTTCACTGTCGTTCACTGACAGATATTTTTTGCGGTAATAAGCGTTGTAGATGATTCTTAGGAGCCATGCAGAGAAGAAAGGTCCCAGAAGCAAAGGAGCTACTCGGCTGAGAATGAGCAAGAAAGCAGGCCAGAAGGTCATGTCGGATGCAGGGTTGATGAGCGGGAAAGTAGCCGGTACGATGAGGGCTGTTGCGAAATTAGAGAGAAGGGTAAAGGTCGTGAGGTTTTGTATCGAACCACCCATTTTGCCAGCGATGATAGGAGCCGCTGTGGCTGTGGGCATGATAAAACACATAAGGAGACCCTGCGCGAGGACAGGATTATGCGAGAGAGAGAGCGTTAAGAGGTAGGATGCGAGACCCAAGAAGAGTTGTGCGGCGAGTACTACCCAATGCCATTTATGCAGACGAAGGTCCAGCGGATTCACCTTGCAGAACGTGAAGAACAACATGAAGAAAATCAGCCACGGGAGAATGGGAGCCAAGGGCAAGAGGTAACGGTAGCCGAGAGCGCCGATGACCATCGAGAGCCAGAGGGCATTGGAATCAAAAAAACGCTTCATAATTTATTTAAAAGAAAATAAACATAGATAAACCCTTTGAGTGCTTTAGAAGCGATGCTTCTTGCGTACTTCGGAGCTAAAACCCACTTGTGAGTAAACTCCCAGACGGCTTTTATCCCCTAACTCCGCAACTCTGCGAGTATAAAGCACTCAAAGCAATAAACATAAATAAAATTTTTTTCGTTATTGGACACGGGTTATTGGACATTTCCCCAGCGGGCAACGATGGAGTCCATGATTGAAAAGACTTCGTCTTTGGTTTCGGCACGGAGGAGTGCGATGCGGGTTTGGCGGAAGTCCGGCAGGCCTTTGAAGACCGGCGAGGCTGCGAAATGACGGCGGGAATGGACGATGCCTTTGCGTTCGTCGGAACACCAGGTAATGGAAGAAAGCACATGTTCCTTAAGAACATTTACCTTTTCTTCCATTGACCGCGGTGGTGGTACCACCGCTGTAAGACCGGCTTCGCCTGTAAGATAGCCATGCGGGGTGACAGGAGACAGACCGGCTTCGCCTGTAAGATAGCCATGCGGGGTGTTGAGATATTCTTTCATTTCGGCGAAGAGCCATGGGGCACCGAAGGTAGCACGGCCTATCATGATTGCGTCCACGCCGTAACGATCGAAACATTCCTTCGCGCGCTCAGGCGTACACACGTCCCCGTTACCTATAATAGGTATGTGTATGCGCGGGGAGTTTTTGACTTCTCCGATGAGGGTCCAGTCGGCTTCGCCTCGGTACATCTGCGAACGCGTTCGGCCGTGGATGGCGAGTTCCTGGATGCCGCAGTCTTGCAAGGCAAGAGATAAATCGACAATAAAAGTCGATTTATGACCGGCTTCGCCTGTAAGACCGTTATCACTGTAAGACCGCTCTGCTGTAAGACCGCTAACGCTGTAGGATTTTGGTAGGTCAAGGGGATTAACTCTTGGAAGGAGGTCGTTTTCGTCCCAGCCGAGGCGGGTTTTGCAGGTGACAGGAGTATGAACGGCGTTCACAACGGCTCTGGCTATGGATAGCATTTTGGGGACATCTTTCAGAAGTCCTGCTCCGGCTCCTTTACCGGCTACTTTTTTGACGGGACAGCCGAAATTGATGTCAATAAAGTCGGGTTTCGCCGTTTCGACGATACGCGCGGCCTCCGCCATCGATTCGGGTTCGCGTCCGTAGATCTGAATGGCTACCGGTCGTTCGGCGTCATGGATGGTCAGTTTGCGTGTGGTGGAGGCGATGTCGCGGACGAGTGCGTCAGCGTTGACGAACTCGGTATAGACGCGGTCGGCTCCGTAGCGCTTGCACAATGCTCTAAACGCCGGATCCGTCACATCTTCCATCGGTGCTAAATATAATTTATTCATTAAAGAAAATAAACATAGATAAACCCTTTTAAAGGCTTTTGAGCTATGCTTTATGCGTACTTTGCTGCTAAAAACTCCTTGTGAGTAAACTCCCAGATAGTTTATAGCAGCAAACTCCGCACTCTAACGAGAAAAAGCCTTCAAAAGCAATAAACATAAAAAACATTATTAGACCGCTCCGCTGAAAGACCTTCTTTCATTACTTGTTCAGGGTTGGGTATGAGATGCGATGATGGTTCATGGCGGTGAGGCGGGAGGTGAAGACACGGCGGATGTCTTCGACATCCTTGAAGCTGAGTTTCGTTTCCGCGAACTGGCCATCGGCTATCTGGCTCTCAATCATCTGATTAACCGCTTGTGCGATTGATGCTTCCGAGAAATCCGTGAGGCTCCGCGAACGTGCTTCGATGGCGTCCGCCATCATAAGAACGGCTCCTTCGACTGTGGTCGGTCTGGGACCGGGATAGCGGAAGAGCGACTCATCCACTTTCTCATTCGGGTGCTCGTTACAATAAGTATTGTAGAAATAGCGCACGAGCGACGTGCCATGGTGGGTAGTAATGAAATTGATGATGGCTTCGGGCAGATGATGCTTGCGTGCGAGTTTCTCTCCTTCGGAGACATGGGAGATGATTACTTGCGCCGCATCGCGCGGGTCCATCTTAAGGAGCGGATTCTCCACCCCTGTTTGATTCTCCACAAAATAGAGCGGGTCCACCATCTTACCTATATCATGATAGAGTGCGCCCGTACGGACAAGAAGGGCGTTCGCTCCGATAGCTTTTGCCGCCTCAGCAGCCAGATTCGAGACCTGCATGGAGTGCTGGAAGGTGCCGGGTGCTTTTTCCGCCAACTGGAGAAGGAGTTCGGAGTTGACATCCGTCAGTTCAACCAGCGTGATAGAGGAGACGAAATGGAACATCTTCTCAAAAGTATAAATCAGTCCGTAACAACCGACGGTAAGGAGTGCGCAGATGAAGAAATAGAAATACATCCAAGGATCGATTGCCGTGATAGCGCCCGTTTGGGCAAACGTGATAGCGGTATAAGAGACTACTTGCGAGAGGAGAATCCAAGCGGCCGTCTGGACGAGTTGTGCGCGGCGCGTCATATCCGAGAGAGACGAGACAGCCACCATTCCGACCACTATCTGGATGAAGAAGAACTCCACCGGCGCCGGAACCACAATTGAGGCGATAAGGATAGTGGTGATATGCAGGAAGAGGGCGGTACGCGAGTCGAGGAACACGCGCGTTAATATAGGTACCCACGCGAAGGGGATGAGATAGACAGAGAGATTGAACCGCAACGCCAGACACGCCAGGGCTATGACGATGAAGATCTGGAGGCAATAGAAGAGAACCGTGGATGTCGATTGGAGATAATTGAGGCGGAAGACATAGAGATAAATGACCAGCAGGCATAGGAAAAGGACTACCAACATCGCCTCTCCAAAGATAGAGAGCGTGCGCTGTTTATGTCCGATTGATTCATCTTCGTACGCCCTGCGTAAAGAGTTGAGAATCTGATAGGTACGCTCGGTTACGACTTCGCCTTTATCGATGATTTTTTCGCCCTTTTGCACGAGTCCCTGCGTAGGCGAAATGGACTGAAGGAGCTTATCGCGGAGGTCCTCCGTTTTGGCGGTATCGAGGGTTAGATTGATGGCACAATCATAGCCGTAACGCGTAAAGGCTGTTTTGGGCGTGAAGATGTCGGACACAGGATATTTGTCTTTTCCGATAGTGATACGCGAGTATCCTTCGGCTTGGAGCCACTCCATGTGTGCGAGCGAGATGACTCGTACTTCGCGCTGGACGCGAGGGATATATTTGAAGATAGGCGCGAAGGTAGAAAGGAGTTGTTTCTGGTCGCGGTCCATCTGTTCGTCGGTTTTGTAGATAGGGAAGTCAAAATCCGCCGTGAGCGTTGAGTAGCCCCAGGGTTTGCCTATTTCATAGTGGAAACGGAAGGCATTGTTGTAGCGCGGGAAGATAAGCACGATGACTGCTGCCAGCGTGGCGAATGCGCCGAGGCGGAAAGCTGCTGATGGGACGTGTGGTATTTTCATATTCTTTTATTTTGAAAAAAGTTCTGTATTAGCGATTTACATTCTTCGGCGAGGATGCCGGAAGTGACGGTTGTTTTGGGATGTAGGACGCGGGGTGCGAAGAGGGTGTAGCCACGTTTGGGATCGGGTGCGCCATAGACGATTCGACTGATTTGCGCCCATCCGATGGCTCCTGCGCACATAGGGCATGGTTCGACCGTGACATAGAGCGTGGCGTCCGGCAGATATTTGCCTCCGAGCGTCTGTTCTGCGGCTGTGATGGCTTGCATCTCTGCGTGCGCTGTGACGTCCTGGAGCGTCTGGGTGAGGTTATGTCCGCGTCCGATGATTTGTCCCTGACAGACGATGACACAGCCGATGGGTATTTCGTCAGCGGCAAGCGCTTTTCGCGCTTCCTCGAGCGCCAGGCTCATATATTTTTCATCCTCTGTCATAATAAAAATTGTAAATAAACAAAGATAAACCCCTCCATTGGTTGTTGCCCTTCGGGCTGTGTAGCTTAGGCTGCTTGTGCGTCTTCGTAAGCAAGCTTCCAAGCCGCTCAATCATCCTAACCTACATCTCTACGAGATAACAACCACTGTCGGCAATAAACATAAATAAAATTTTATCTATATGATTCATTGTTTGTTATTTCCATTCAAAAGATTCGACCATGCGGATGATGTCTGTGCGGAGATAGTTGTACACGGGAGCGAGCGAATCGGCGTTCGGCGGGCAGTTACAATAGACCGATGCGCGGAAGAAATGACGCGTGGAGTCGGTTACGAAGAACTGGCAGGACGAAGCTGTATTTCCCTCTAAATCAAAGAGAACGCCGTACACGTGTGCTTCGGGATGGCTATATTCGCTTTCAGGAATAGCGCTCGCAAAAGAGGCATTCCGATAGACAAATTCGAGTGCATCGTTGGTCAATTCGCGCAGGTTGTTTTGCACGGGTTTGTAGGAACAATGGATGGTTGCATTCAACGCGGGATAGTAGAGGTTAATCCAATAGGGTTCGTCCGTTCGGGGTTGAACGACAGCGTTGGTGGAAAGGGCGAAAGAGTACGGGTAATTGGTAATTGGTGATTGGTAATTATCGAAAGGGATATACGCTGTGTCGGGCGGGGTGATACGATAATAGCCGTAAGGCTTGGGTGTAGTGTTTTTCGTGCAAGCTGTAAAAAATATAAAAAATAAACAAAGATAAACCGCAAACACACCACTAAAGCGGTTGCAGTTGTTCGTCGGCGATAAACATAAATAACTATTTTCCCTATTCTCTTTGTTCATTTTTGCACACAATGAGCCAAAATACGATACAAAGGTACAAAAAATTTACGATTTAACGATTTACGATTTACGATTTTTTACTATTTTAGTCAAAAAAGGCACATTTTTTATAAAAATGTACGTGCGCGCTTGCATATATGAAAAAGTTTTTGTATCTTTGCACAATTTTTAGGAAGACCGCTGCGCTAACAGAACACAGACCGCTTCGCTGACAGACTGATATAGCGGCAAGATTAGAGGATTAGGGGGTTAGAGGATTTGAAGATTTGAAGATTTGAGGATTTGATCTAATACTAAGAAAAACTATACAAAACAATGATGGTAGATAAGAATCAAAATAACTATTGCGTGATTATGGCGGGCGGCGTAGGAAGTCGTTTCTGGCCGTTCAGCCGCGAGAGTAAGCCGAAGCAGTTTCTGGACTTTTTCGGCACGGGTAGAAGTTTGCTTCAGATGACGGTGGACCGTTTTCGTCCGTTAGTGCCGATAGAGAACGTGTTCATTGTGACGAATGTGGCGTATAAGCAGATGATATTGGAGCAGATACCGGATTTGGCGGAAGGTCAGATTTTATGTGAGCCTGCGCGTCGTAATACGGCTCCTTGTATCGCGTACGCGACTGCGCATATAAGGGCGTTGTGTCTGCAAAAAGCCTATGGTTTGACGAAAGACGAGAGCAAGCAGTTTGAGGGCTTCACGAAGGAAGGTAAGATAAAAGGCGGCAACAGTAGTTTGCCGAACTATCAAGATATCGACTGGAGCAAGCCGGAGATGCAAGCGAATATCGTGGTGGCGGCGAGTGACCATTTGATACTGGAGGAAGAGAAATTCCGCGAGACGATTAGCAAGGCTTTTGCGTTCGTGAGTCAGCACGATGCGATAGCGACGCTGGGAATGAAGCCGACTCGTCCGGAGACGGGGTACGGTTACATTCAGTTTATAAAAGACCGCTGCGCTGACAGAATACAGACCGCTGACGCTGACAGAGCACAGACTGAATTACTTGATGGGATTTATCCGGTGAAGACGTTTACGGAGAAGCCGAATTTGGAGATGGCGAAAGTGTTCCTGGAGAGCGGCGATTTCCTGTGGAATTCGGGTATTTTCATCTGGAACCTGAAGACGATAAGCGAGGCATTCCGTTATTTGCTGCCGGAAGTGGCAGACCGTTTCCGTGAGGGCGAGTTGCTGATGGGCACAGAGCGCGAGGAGAAGTTCATCGAAGAGATTTTCCCGAAATGTCCGAACATCTCCATCGACTACGGAATCATGGAGAAAGCGGAAAATGTGTACGTGTTGCCGTCAAGTTTCGGTTGGAGCGACTTGGGCACCTGGGGCAGTCTGTATGAGTTGAGTGAGAAAGACGAGAACCGGAATGTGAGTCTGCACAGCAAGGCTTATTTCCATGAGGCGGAAGGCAATATCGTCGTGCTGGAGCCGGGCAAAATAGCGATTGTGCAAGGTGTGGACGATATGATTATTGCGGAGGAACAAGGTGCGCTACTGATTTGCAAACGCGCTGAGGAGCAGCGGATAAAGCAGTTTGTGAGCGAGTTGTAAGACCGCTGCGCTGACAGAATACAGACCGCTTGCGCTGACAGACCGTCCTTCGGACTGATAGACCGATTTACCGATAGAGCGACAGAACGATAGAACGATAGATTATTTAGAAAAAAAAACATAGATAAACCCTTTTGCAGGCTTTAGCGCAAAGCGCTCATGGGCTTTACTGCTAAAAACTCCTCGCAAGCAAGCTTTCGGATAGTTTTTACCACTAAATCCCACACTCTACGAGTAAAAGCCTGCAAAAGCAATAAACATAAAAAACATTTTCAAATCAAATCCGTTTACTTAAAATATCAATATTTAATATCTGTAATTTATAGAATCAATACGATATTTTTTAGTGGATAGTAGTGAGATTAATTAGAAAAAATAATTATAACAACAATACATTACTTAATATTAAATCACAATCATGAGTTATCTTAATTTTGACAAGACAGTACTTGTTAATCTGGAGCGGTCGCTTCAGAAAGAGATGATTCGAACGAACCGTGCAGGTGTGTACAACTCGACGACCATCGTTGATTGCAACACGCGTAAGTACCACGGCCAGTTGGTGATGCCTATTCCGACCTTAGGGGACGACAACTACGTGTTGCTCAGTTCTCTGGACGAGACGGTCATCCAACACGGTGCTGAGTTCAACTTAGGTCTGCACGAATACAGCGAGAACCATTTCAGTCCGAACGGACACAAGTACATCCGTGAGTTTGACTGCGAGTTGATTTCGCGCACGACGTATCGCGTAGGCGCGATGGTATTGCAGAAAGAGCGTTTACTGGTAAGTTTCGAGCCGCGTGTGCTGATTCGTTACACGTTGCTTGAATCCGGTAGTCCGACGATTCTTCGTTTCCGTCCATTCCTTGCTTTCCGCAGCGTGAACGAGTTGACGCACGAGAACCCGTTAGCGAACTCGAACATGGACGAGTGCGAGAACGGCCGTTTCAACCGGATGTACCCGGGATTCCCGAACCTGTACATGCAGTTCAGCAAGGCAGTGGAATACCACCACGACCCGCAATGGTACAAAGATATCGTTTATCGCAAAGAGCGCGACCGCGGCTATGCGTATAAAGAAGATTTGTTAGTACCGGGTTATTTCGAGTTGCCGATGAAGAAAGGCGAGAGTGTTATCTTCGCCGGCGGTGTGACAGAATGTCAGACGAGTCAGTTGAAGACCGTTTGGAAGAAAGAGCTGGAGCGTCGCAACAAACGTCTGGACATGTTCACAACTCTGAAGAACAGCGCGAGTCAGTTCTACAAACGCGAAGGGGACAAGTGCTATCTGTTAGCCGGTTTCCCGTGGTTCAAGGCAGATGCCCGCACGACGTTCTTCTCCGTAGCGAGCTGCACGCTGGACATCGACCGTCCGGAATACTGGAAGGCGATTGTGGACGAGACGGCTATCGGAGAGATTTTGAATTTCATGAACGGCCGCGGCAACGAGAACAAGATGACGGGTATGGATGAGCCGGATGTGCTGCTTTGGTTCGTTCGCGCTTGTCAGAAATTCGCACACAAATATACGGTACGCGAGGCAGCCGATTTGTATGGTCAGCTCTGTCTGGACATCATCAGTTGGTATCGCAAACAGAACCATCCTCGTGCGAAGTTGCATCAGAACGGTTTGCTTTGGGTCGATGGCACTCATCGTCCTGCGAGCTGGATGAATGCGATGGAGAACGGTTGGCCGATTGTGCCCCGTACGGGTTATCTGGTTGAGATCAACGCCCTTTGGTACAACGCTATGCGGTTCACAGCGGAGATGCTTCGCGAGATGGGCAAAGACACGAGTGCCGACCTGATGGAATATCAAGCAGAGATCACGAAAGACGCGTTCGTAAAGACGTTCTGGAACGGTATCTATCTGAACGACTACGTGATCGACAACTATCAGAACCGCGAGGTTCGTCCGAACATGATTTGGGCGGCAGGATTGCCGTACAGTCCGCTTGACCGGAAACAGCAGAAAGCGGTTGTCGATATATGCACGAAGGAACTGCTGACGCCGAAAGGCTTGCGCAGTCTGAGTCCGAAGAGCGGTTTGTACCATCCGTACTACGACATCTCGGCCATCAACCGCGAGCGTGCTCTGTACAACGGTATCGTTTGGCCGTCCACTATCACAGCTTATTCGCGCGCTTATATGAACGTATATAAGTACAGCGGCGCAAGTTTCATGGAGCGTGTGCTGGTTGGCTTCGAGGCCGAGATGAACGAGTTGACCATCGGTACGCTGAACGAGTTCTACGATGCCAACCCTCCATACAAAGGCCGCGGCGGCATGAGTAGCGCATCGAGTGTAGCAGCTGTGATCAGCTTGTTGGATACACTTAAGAAATATCAACGAGAGGAAGCGGAGGCGAAGGCTGCTGCTGAGGCTCAAGAAAAGGAGGCACAATCATGAAAGCGTTAATGTTCGGTTGGGAGTTTCCTCCCCATATCTTAGGCGGTTTGGGCACAGCGAGTTACGGATTGACTCGCGGCATGAGTGAGCAGAAAGACATGGAGATCACGTTCGTCATCCCGAAACCATGGGGCGACGAGGACCAGAGTTTTTTGCGTATCATCGGAGCCAACAGTATTCCTGTAGTCTGGAAAGACGTCAGTTACGACTACGTGAAATCGCGGATGGAAGGCAAGATGAGTCCGGAAGAGTACTATCACTACCGCGACGGCATCAATTATGACTTCCGCCGTATCGGTACGAACGACCTCGGATGTATTGATTTCTCCGGTCGCTATCCGGACAACCTGATTGAGGAAATCGGCAACTATGAAGCGGTAGCGAGTGTGCTGGCTCACAGTCTGAGTTTCGATATCATCCACAGCCACGACTGGTTGACTTATCCTGCGGGTGTGTTTGCGAAACATATCAGCGGTAAGCCGTTAGTCATCCACGTTCATGCAACGGACTTCGACCGCAGTCGCGGCAACGTGAACCCGACGGTGTTCTCCATCGAGAAACGCGGCATGGAAGAGGCAGACCATATCATATGCGTAAGTAACCTGACGCGCAACACGGTAATCGAGAAATACGGTATCGACCCGCGAAAGGTGAGCACGGTGCACAACGCTGTGGAGCCGCTGGCTCATCCGGAAGAGTTCAAGAAACCGGAGCGTAAGGACAAGCTGGTTACTTTCCTCGGTCGTATCACGATGCAGAAAGGACCGGAATACTTCGTGGAGGCTGCAGCGCGTGTGCTGAGCAAGACGGACGGCGTTCGCTTTGTGATGGCCGGTTCGGGCGACAAGATGGCCGAGATGATAGACCTGGTAGCCAAACGCGGCATCGCGGACAAATTCCACTTCCCGGGCTTCATGCGCGGCAAGCAGGTACAAGAGATGTTAGCGATGAGCGACGTCTATATCATGCCATCCGTGAGTGAGCCATTCGGTATCAGTCCGCTGGAGGCTATGCAGGTAGGTTGTCCGTCCATCATCAGTCATCAGTCGGGTTGCGCAGAGATTTTGCAGCACGCCATTAAGACCGATTACTGGGATATCGATGCGATGGCTGACGCCATCTACGCTATCGTCAAGTACCCGGCTATGTACAAGAGTCTGCATGAGCTGGGTATGGCGGAAGTGAACAATATCAAGTGGTCCGACGCGGGACTGAAAGTAAGACGGATTTATGACGGAGTGATCAATCACACACTATAGACCGCCTACGGCTGACAGAATACAGACCGTTACACTGACAGACCGCCTACGGCTGACAGAGAAAAGAAAAAAAATTATTAAGAATTAAAAATGAGTATTATGAAAAATATATGTTTTTGCTTCCAGATGCATTCCCCGTATCGTCTGAAGCGCTATCGTTTCTTTGAAATCGGCCATGACCATTACTACTACGATGACATGGCTACAGAAGAACACATCAACTGGCTTGTTCAGACCTCGTATCTGCCGTTGTGCAACACGCTGCTCGACATGATTAAGTTGAGTAAAGGCAAGTTCCACTGCGCGCTGAGCGTAAGCGGAACGATGATTGAGATGTTCGAGCAGTTCAACCCTGAGATGATTGACGTTCTGAAGGAGTTGGCCGCTACGAAAGCCGTTGAGTTCCTCGCCACGCCGTACAGCTATTCGCTGGCATCGGAGTACAACGAGAGCGAGATGAAAGAGCAATTCAAGAAACAAGGCGAGTTGCTGGAGTCGATATTCGGTATGAAAGCACAGACCGTTTGGAACACCGAACTGCTGTACACGGACGAGACCGCATATCAGTTGAACAAGATGGGTTACAAGGTTATTCTGACCGAAGGCGCTAAGCACGTCATCAGCTGGAAGAGCCCGAACCACCTGTATCAGTCTGCGGGTGCGCCGAAGATGAAAGTGCTGCTCCGCAACACAAATCTGAGCGACGAGTTGAGTTTCCATTTCTCGGATCCGGGTTGGCCTAATTTCCCGATTGACGCAGAGAAATACGCGAACATGCTTCAGTCTCTGCCGGAAGGCGATGAGATCATCAATATCTGGGTAGGTGCTGAGACCTTCGGTGTTCGTCAGAACGCAGGCAGCGGTATCTTCGACTTCCTGAAAGCTCTGCCGTACTATGCGTTGGAGCGCGAGATGGGCTTCATGACGCCGGCCGAGGCAGCAAAGAAACTTACTGCCAACGATGTGCTGTCGAGTCCGTATCCGCTGACATGGAGCGGCGAGGCCAAGGACCTGAGTATCTACGCCGGCAACGACTTGCAGCAAGAGGCTATCAACAAGTTGTTCGCTGTGGCCGAGCGTGTTCACCTGTGCCAAGACAAAGCGCTGAAGACGAACTGGCTTCGTCTGCAAGACGTGAACTATCTGCACTACATGAATCATATCGACCAAGGCGAGACGCAGTACGAATCGGCTTACGACGCATTCATCAACTACATGAATGTGCTGTCCGACTTCCTGCAGAGCGTGGAAGAGCAATATCCGACGACCATCGAGAACGAAGAGTTGAACGAATTGCTGAAGACCATCCGTAACCAGGAAGAGGAGATTCAAGCATTGCAGGCCAAGCTTAAGAAGAAGAATTGAAAATTGACAATTGACAATTGAAAATTCTCCGTATCGGAATAGTATTAGTGCTGTTGGCAGCGACCCTTTCGGCCGCTGCCAAACAGCCGCGTATCCGGACAGAAATGAAGACATGGACGATGCCCGGTTATACGGCTGTGGCCGATACGATAGCATTCCGAGACACGGTCATGCTGAACTACCACGATGTGGATGTACAGCAGTTGTACTCGCTGAGCAGTACGATGAACGGCAACGTGCTCGTATCTCCTATTCAGAGCCGCGTCATCAATCACCGGCAAAAGACAATCGACGATCCGTTCGCATGGAGTCTGGCTCCATATGTAGTGACGCCTCAAGAGCAACGATTTTTCAACGTGACGACTCCCTACTCGACCGTAGCATACAAGAAAGGCTTTGTGAGCGGGCATGAGGAGAACGATATCGATTTCGTCTTCACGGGCAATATCGGACGGCGATTGAACTTAGGCGTGGAGATGGATTATCTGAATTCGGCAGGTCACTATCAGAACACCGCCGGCAAGCTATACCGAGGCAGTGTATGGGGCAGTTACACCGGTGCTCACTACAGCATGCATGCCGCTTTTGGCTGGAGTCAGCTCAGTTCGTTCGACAACGGCGGATTGAAAGATGTGAATGATTTGAAGAGCAGTCTGAACGCCGAAGATATCCCTGTACGGTTGAATGCGATGACCGGTTACCGCTATCTGAGCGGATATCTGCACAACCAATATGCGATAGCCAAAGACCGCGAGTATCACGACTCGATAGAAGTGATAGAAGACGGTCACCGCGTGAAACGCGACACCATCAAAGTGGAGTATATTCCGCTGATGACCTTCAGCCATATCTTCGAGACCAATAACTCGAACCGCCGTTACATCGAGAAGACGGCTAATCAGGGCTTCTACGACACGACCTATTACGACTCAAGCAGGACACACGACACGACCGACGTGCTGACGATACGAAACACGTTAGCCGTCACATTCTGCGAAGCCTATAACACGAAGTTGAAGTTCGGTATCACCGCCTTTGCGATGAACGAATGTCAGCGGTTTATGCGTGACAGCGTGCCGTACGACAGCATCTATGACTACAAATGGACCAACAACACATTCGTAGGCGGCGCGATACACAAACACAGCGGCGCGAATGTACATTACCACGTAGAGGGCCAAGTATGCGTGGTGGGTTACAAGATAGGCGAGTTTGACGTGAACGGTCGTCTGGAGACGAAGTTCAACGCAGGCAAGTCTCCGCTTTATATCGGTGCGCGCGCCTACGTGAAGAGTGAGAAACCGAGTTACTACCTGCAACACTACAAATCGAACCATGTGATGTGGGACAACGATTTCAATTTCACGTTCCGCGTGCTTGGCGGCGCGACTGTGGGCTATGATTACAAATGGGTTAAGCCGCGTATCGATTTCAGTTTTGAGAATATTACTAATCCGATTTATATCGCTTCGGCCGACTGGAAACCGCGTCAGTACCAGGGAAGCGTACAGATTATCACAGGCGATGTTGGTCTGGATTTGACCACTCCGTGGATTAATTGGGAAAACAGAGCCGTAGTGCAACACAGCACGAGAGACAGCGTGATGTCGGTGCCGTTAGTGATTGTACAGAGCCGATTGTACTATCACGGCACATGGTTCAAAGCGCTTGATGCCCAGATAGGTGTCGATGTGCGCCTTTTCACGCGTTACCATGCGCCGGTACTATGTCCGGCGACAGGTATGTTCGCTACACAAAGCAACACGTATGTGGGTAATTATCCGTGGATGAACGTCTATGCGAATTTCTATGTCCGCTCGATTCATCTGCGTTTCTTCGCCCATTACCAACACCTGAACCATTTATTTATGAAGAATAATATTGACTACTTGAGCATGCCGAATTATCCGACGAACCGCGATGTGTTCCGCGCGGGTGTGGCATGGCACTTTTATAATTGACGATTGGACGATTTGAAGATTTGAAGATTTGAGGATTTGAAGATTGAAAACTAAGGAATAAGAATGATCATAACACAGAATTTTAATAGCATTTTGACGTACGCTCAGGAAGAGGCTCAACGTCTGCAATGTCCCCGCGTAGAGCCGGAACACCTGCTGTTAGCCATCATCCGTTTGGGTGAGGGTTCGGCGTACGAGTTGCTTCTTCAGGCGAAATTCGACCCTGCGGAAGCGAAGAAACAACTGGACAACGCTATCCGCGCAAAGGCTTTGGGTCTTATTGAAGATAAGATAACCCGCAGCGCACAGACCGACCGTGTTCTCCGCATAGCCGAAGGTATCGGTCGCGAGTATCAAGCAGAGGTGACCAATACGGTTCACCTGCTATTAGCCATCATGCGTGAGCAGATCAATCATGCGGCTGCTTATCTGGAAAACGAATGGGGTCTGAGTTATCAACAGTTGGTTGATTTATACGGTCAGCCGCACTATTCTCCTGAGCTGCCACAAGACGGAGCAGAGCAGATGGGCGATTTGAACGAAGGCGAATGGCAGCCTCAGCGCGGTTCCCGCAATCAGGGAGCAACAAAAGCACTGGACAAATACGGTCGTGATTTGACCAAACAGGCCGAATCGGGTGAGTTAGATCCGGTAGTGGGTCGCGAAGTGGAGATAGAGCGCGTGGTTCAGATTTTGAGTCGGCGCAAAAAGAACAATCCCATTCTAATTGGAGAACCGGGTGTCGGAAAGTCAGCCATCGTAGAAGGTTTGGCACTCCGTATCATGCACGACGAGACGAGTGCGCTGAAGGGCAAACGGATTGTGACACTTGATATCGCCTCGATGGTAGCCGGAACGACGTACCGCGGTCAGTTCGAAGAACGAATGAAAAACGTGATTACGGAACTGCGTGACCATCCGGAGATTATTCTTTTCATCGACGAGATTCACACCTTAATCGGAGCCGGCAATGCGTCCGGTTCGCTGGATGCGGCGAATATATTAAAACCGGCTTTAGCCCGTGGCGAGGTTCAGTGTATCGGCGCGACGACGACAGCCGAGTACGCCAAATCGATTGAGAAAGACGGTGCATTGGAGCGTCGATTCCAAAAAGTGACTGTCCGTCCGACGACGAACGAAGAGACCATCGGTATTCTGCACAAACTGAGCGGACACTACGCCGAGTATCACCACGTCATCTACACGGACGAAGTGCTGAAAGCGTGCGTTGATTTGAGCGAACGATATATTACCGAGCGTGCTTTCCCGGACAAGGCTATCGACGTGATGGATGAAGTAGGCGCACGGAGCCATGCCCGTCAGAAAGCGTTCGGCGGAGAAGGCGAAGCTCCGTATGTGATTACGACAGATGATGTAGCCGGCGTTGTGAGCATGATGAGCGGTGTTCCTGTTCAGCGAGTAGCGACAGCAGAGAATGAGCGTTTGCGCACGATGGGCGAAATACTGAAACGCAAGATTATCGGTCAGGACAAGGCCGTTGAGACGGTTGTTCGCGCCATTCAAAGAAGCCGTTTAGGTTTGCGCGATCCGAAACGACCTATTGGCACATTCTTCTTCCTTGGTCAGACGGGTGTCGGCAAGACTTATCTGGCTCAATGTTTGGCGGAGGAGATGTTCGGCAGCAAAGAAGCGTTGATTCGCTTCGACATGTCCGAATATATGGAGAAGCACACGGTGAGTCTGCTTGTAGGTGCGCCTCCGGGATACGTAGCCCACGAAGACGGAGGAAAACTGACCGAGGCTGTGCGAAGAAAGCCCTACTCTATCATCCTGTTTGACGAGATTGAGAAAGCTCATCCGGATATTTTCAATATTCTTCTTCAAGTGCTGGACGAAGGCCGTTTGACGGACCGTCAGGGTCACAGCGTAGATTTCAAGAACACGATTATTGTGCTGACGAGCAACGTAGGCACACGTCAGTTACAAGAGTTCGGAGCGGGTATCGGTTTCGGAGCGGAAGAATTGAGCCAGGCGAAGACCAACCAAACTCTGCTGAAGGCTCTCAACAAACAGTTCCCGCCGGAGTTCGTTAATCGTATTGACAATGTGGTGGTGTTCGAACCTCTCAACCGCGCGACGATAGCGCAGATAGTACGTATCGAGATGAGTCTGCTGCAAGAACGCTTACGGACTCAAGGTCATCAGTTGAGTATATCAACCGACGCGATGGAGCAACTTGTAGAAAAGAGTTTCGACAGCAAGAACGGAGCCCGTCCTGTAAAACGCGCCGTTCAGACATATCTGGAAGACCCGATAACAGATATCCTGCTTCGCAGGCCAAATCAGAAAAAAATAACCATTAAACAATTATAAATATGACAGTAGAAATTACAGACGCGAACATCAAAGATGTTATCGCCTCAGGCAAGCCGGTAGTTGTTGATTTTTGGGCCAGTTGGTGTGGTCCATGCAAGATGATGCTACCTATTTTGGAAGAGTTGTCCAACGAATATGAAGGCCGTGTGACGGTAGGCAAACTGAATGTGGATGACAATCCGGACACATGCGAGGAGTACGGAATCATGAATATCCCGACGATGCTGTTCTTCCAAAACGGCGAGTTAGTCAATCGTCACGTAGGTGCCTGCCGCAAACAGGACTTAGCGCAGCTTTTTGACAGTATTTTGTAAAAAAAACGCATAAAAATACATTTTTTCTTGCGTAATTCAAAAAAAAGCAGTAATTTTGCGCCCTAATTTGCCGTAATGGGCATGCTTTTTGTGTGCGAATAGGTGCACGAATAGTGTTTATGCCCCTTCCGGCGGAGGCCGCTCCTCCCGCTTCAACGGGAGGACGCTCCGGGTCCGGTAGCTCAGCTGGATAGAGCAACAGCCTTCTAAGCTGTGGGTCTCGGGTTCGAATCCCGACCGGATCACTTCGCTTAGGCGAAGAAGGGTAAAAAGAAACATCGTATATTACTTATTATACATGCGTCAATTAAAAATTACAAAATCTATCACCAATCGTGAGTCAGCAAGTCTCGACAAGTATCTGCAAGAGATTGGTCGTGAGGAGTTGATTTCCGTTGATCGTGAAGTAGAATTGGCGGGTCGAATCCGTAATGGAGATCGCGCCGCACTGGAAGAACTAGTCCGCAGTAATCTACGCTTTGTAGTATCCGTGGCCAAGCAGTATCAAAATCAAGGATTGAGTTTGCCGGATTTGATTAACGAAGGCAACCTTGGATTGATAAAGGCCGCAGAAAAATTTGATGAGACTCGTGGCTTTAAGTTCATTTCCTATGCCGTATGGTGGATTCGTCAATCGATACTTCAAGCATTAGCGGAGCAGAGCCGTATTGTACGTCTGCCGTTGAACCAAGTAGGTTCACTCAACAAGATCAACAAAGCTTACCAGCGTTTTGAACAAGAACACGAACGTAAGCCGAGTGCAGAAGAGTTGGCAGAAGAGCTCGACATGCCGGTAGATAAGATTGCGGATACGCTGAAGATGTCCGGTCGTCACGTGAGCGTGGATGCGCCGTTTGTAGAAGGAGAGGACAACAGTCTGATCGACGTAATGGTCAACGAAGATTCGCCAAATGCGGACCGTGGCCTAATAAACGAGTCTCTCTCCACCGAGATCAGCCGTGCGTTAGCTACGCTGACGCCTCGTGAAGCAGACATCTTACGTAAGTTCTTCGGAATCGGCACACCCGAAAAGACGCTGGAGGAGATCGGCGACGAGTTGCATCTCACCCGCGAGCGTGTGCGTCAGATTAAAGAGAAAGCTATCCGCAAGTTGAATTCCGGTCAACGCAGTCACATCCTAATGACTTACCTTGGTTAAGAAATGGCAACGCCTCCCGAAAAGGAGGCGTTTTTATTGACGATTTGACGATTGACGATTGACGATTTAATCAAATAAGGTGGGTTGGTCGTTTTCCATCTGTTTGAGGATTGCCCGCATGAGCGTTTCGCGAATAAGACGGCTACGATTAGAGACTCCGTATTTCTCACAGAACTTATCCAGCATTTTTTGCTCTTTTTCGTTGAGCAAGATGGAGATTCTATATTCGCGCGGTTGCTTAGCCATCAGAAATACAATGCAAATTTGATGCCGGGTGTCACGAAATTGCGTCCCGTCCTATTGGTATAAGTGCTGCCATCTATCGTCTCATTGACATTCAGGCGCGCCTGTTGGAAAGAAGCAAAAACCAAGACGGCTAAAGCCGATTTAGGGTTAATCTGATATCTGTAACCGAAATCCAAATCGGTATATATACCTCCTATGTAGTCCTTACTGAGCGCAATACCATATCCGATAGCGAAACCGAAAAGAGGAGCATGCTTGGCCTCGATGAACGGCGCAGAGATCTTCGCCTCTATCGGCAGGAAGTTATAAGTATAACCATCCATGAAATAGCCGTGATAACCGATACCTGCTCCAATGAAGATATGCTTATCTTTTATATGATGTGTACCGGCGAGGAAATCTACTCCTGCGTTTCCTCCCGTGGAAAACGGTACCATAATAGCCGGTGCGCAAGACAACTCCAACAAAATGGAAGCTTTCTTGGACGTGTTTTGCTCCGTCTCTTCGAGCGAAACATGTTCGGCGTTCGCTTCCTCGTCAGCCGTAGCATCAGAGAGAATTTGAGCAACGTCCACACGCGGGTATTGGAACCGTTGTCCGTTGTAATCGCGAATGATAACCACTTCTTCGTTCTGGAAGACAATCGTTCCCTGCACGCGTGCGCCTGTACGCAATATTAATGTTTCCGCGTGCGCGCAGAGAACAGCGGCACAAAGTACTATCAACAATACTACTTTTCTCATTTCTTATCCTTTGGAACGATTATTTTCAATTTTCGGGTGCAAAGTTACTACTTTTTTTTCAATTATGCAAGTTCTTAGCCACACGGGCATACATTTTCTACGAAAATTCAAAATCAATCTGCGCCCGGTTAACATCCACTCTGACTACTTGAACCATGACAGCATCGCCTAAGACGTAGTTCTCGGGATGCTCGATGGTCATCATATGAACAAGCCCTTCGCAATGACTGTCATCGAGTTGCACGAAGATGCCGAAATCGGTTATTCCGGTAATATGTCCGGGCAGTATTTGTCCGATTTTGTCCTCCATCCACATAGTTTGGAAGAGTTTGACGGACTCGCGCTCCGCTTGCGCCGCTTCCTGCTCGCACTCGGAACAATGCTCACATATAAGCTCGAGTTCTTCTCGCGTCATCGACTCTTTCTTGCCGGTAAGAATATATTTCTCGACCAGACGATGTACCATCAAATCGGGGTATCGGCGGATGGGTGACGTGAAATGGGTGTAATGAGTGAAAGCGAGTCCGTAGTGCCCAATATTATAGGTCGAATAGACGGCTTTCGCCTGTGCGCGGATGGTGAGCATGTCGATAGCCCGCTGGAGCGCAGAATTGTCTTTTCGGCGCGCCATCTTGTACTGCCGTTTGAATTTCTTTATTTCCTCGAGTTTGTCGTAGTCGGGCAAGTCATGTACACGATAGACGAACGGCCGTCCTGAACCGACTGATTTAGCGACCGTTCTGTTGGCAAGGAGCATAAACTCCTCAATCAGATGATGGGCTTCGTTGGGTTGCTCAAAATATATCTCGACGGGATGATGGTTCTTGTCCAGACGGAAACGTATCTCTTCCTGCTCGATAGCGAGCGCACCTGCAGCAAGACGCGCGGCGCGCAATTTCAACGCCATCTCATTCAGCAAGCAAAGCGCTTCGCGCAACCTATCCTCACCGACGGTCAAACGACGGTCAACCGACGGTGAAGCGACGGTCAACCCTGACGTCAGTATACCCTGAGCCTCATCATAATCCAACCGGACATCGGAGCGGATGACGGTTCGGCATATTTTATGCTTGAGTACATTCGCCTCGGCATCCATGGTAAAGATGACGGACATGCAGAGTTTGTCTTCTCCGGGTTTGAGCGAACATTTGTCGTTACAAAGCTCTTCGGGGAGCATAGGAATGACACGGTCCACGAGATAGACGGATGTTCCGCGCTGGTAGGCTTCGTCATCGATTTTCGTATTCGGGCGGACATAGAAAGAGACGTCTGCGATGTGGACTCCGATTTGGTAGAGCGCTGTCGCTGACAGACCGCTTTGCTGACAGACCGCTTCGCTGTTAGACCGCTCGCTTTCGCTCGCTGTTAGATATTCGAACGAAATGGCGTCATCAAAGTCCTTAGCGTCGGCGGGATCGATGGTAAAAGTGAACACATCTCTCATGTCGCGCCTGCGAATTATCTCTTTCTCATCTATCATTTTTTTGCCAATTAAAGTACACATTTTCTATAAATCGGGTGCAAATTTACAAAAAATCTTGCATATTTCAAAAAAAAGCAGTAAATTTGCACGCTTTTTTTGAAAATAATACGATAAAATAATATATTTACCTAAATGAAAGTAAAAGTAAGTAATGTAAACCAACCTGCTTGGAAGGAGTGCAACGTACATGCTACTCTTCCTGCAGAGTTGAGCAAATTGCAAGAATTAGCGTACAATTTATGGTGGAGCTGGAACGGCGGCGCAAAGGATTTGTTCCGCTACATCGACACCGACTTATGGCATCGTGCGAACTCGAACCCGGTTGTGCTGCTGAACATTCTGAGTTACGACCGAATGGTAGAGCTGAGTAAAGACGGCCAATTCATGCGCCATCTGAACTCGGTATATGACGAGTTCCGCGCATACATGGATGCTCCGCAAGACAAGAAAAAGCCATCAATCGCCTATTTCTCAATGGAATACGGATTGACGCACGTGCTGAAGATTTATTCGGGTGGTCTGGGTATTCTCGCAGGCGACTACATCAAAGAGGCTTCCGACTGCAACATCGACATGACGGCCATCGGTTTCCTGTATCGCTATGGTTATTTCACCCAGACGCTGAGTCCGGAAGGTCAGCAAATCGCCAATTATGAGGCTCAGAACTTTGCGAACCTGCCTATTACTCAGGTGAAAGAGAAAGACGGAAGCAACATGATTGTTGACGTACCGTATCCCGACCGCGTTGTTCATGCATACCTCTGGCGCGTAGCCGTAGGTCGCATGAATCTGTATCTATTAGACACTGATAATGAGCTGAATAGCGAATGGGATCGTCAGATTACCCACCAGCTGTACGGCGGCGATTGGGAGAACCGTATCAAGCAAGAAATCATGCTGGGTATCGGTGGTATGCTCGCTCTCAAGAAGCTCGGAATCAAGAAAGATGTTTATCATTGCAACGAGGGCCACGCGGCTCTGATGGGTCTGCAACGTCTGGTTGATTTGGTTCAAGAAGATGGTCTGACGTTCAACCAAGCGAAAGAGGTTGTCCGCTCGAGCGGATTGTACACCTGCCATACTCCGGTACCGGCAGGTCACGACTACTTCGAAGAAGGCTTGTTCTACAAATACATGAGCGATTACGCTACGAAACTGGGCATCGAATGGCACGACCTGATTGGTATGGGCCGCACGAACCCGGACGACAGCAACGA
Organism: uncultured Bacteroidales bacterium; assembly: GCA_902778935.1. Taxonomy (GTDB): domain Bacteria; phylum Bacteroidota; class Bacteroidia; order Bacteroidales; family Paludibacteraceae; genus Colicola. Next base: position 35,330 of record CACYZT010000009.1, on the reverse strand, counting down.
GAAATTCTCGATGTCGGTATTTGCTCTCAACACCTGCCAAGAAGCAAACGGCGTGAGCTGGCTTCACGGCGAAGTGAGCAAGAAAATGTTCGCACCCATTTGGCCGGGCTATTTCCCTGAAGAACTGCATGTTGACTACGTCACCAACGGCGTACACATGCCGACATGGGCAGCGTCCGACTGGAAAGAAGTGTACAACAAATATCTGCCGAAAGGCTGGATGAACGACCAGTCCAACCTCGACATGTGGAAAGCATACGCAGACATCCCCGACAGCGAGATTTGGGCAACGCGTATGGGTCTGAAACGCAAGATGATGGACTTCATCAAAGAGAAATTCCGCGAGGACTGGATGAAGAGCCAGGGCGATCCTGCTCGCATCGTTCGCGCTCTGAACGAGATGAACCCGAACAACCTCATCATCGGTTTCGGTCGCCGTTTCGCGACATACAAACGTGCGCACCTGCTGTTCACGGACCTGGAGCGTCTCGACAAACTGGTGAACAACCCGAACTACCCTGTTCAGTTCCTTTTCACCGGTAAGGCACACCCTGCAGACGGCGGCGGTCAAGGCCTCATCAAACGTATCATCGAGATTAGCCGTATGCCGCAATTCCTCGGAAAAATCATCTTCTTGGAGAACTACGACATGCGTCTGGCAAAACGTTTGATTTCGGGTGTCGATATCTGGCTGAACACCCCAACCCGTCCTCTCGAGGCATCGGGTACATCGGGTGAGAAAGCGCAGATGAACGGCGTGCTCAACTTCTCCGTGAAAGACGGATGGTGGTACGAAGGTTACGTAGAAGGCGCAGGCTGGGCTCTGACCGAGCACCGTACCTACGAGAACCAAGCTCACCAAGACCAATTGGATGCCGCAACCATCTATCAGATGCTGGAGAACGAGATTATCCCGCTGTACTACGCAAAGAACAGTAAGGGTTACAGCCCCGACTGGATCCAGTATATCAAGAACTCGGTAACCAAGATCACGCCGCGCTTCACGATGAAGCGAATGATGGACGACTACTTCGACAAGTTCTACTACAAACTGGCAAAACGTCACAAACTGCTCATGGACGACAACTACAAAGTAGCCAAAGAAATCGCTGCCTGGAAAGAGAACATGGTGGCTCACTGGGACGAGATCGAAGTGGTTAAGGTAACCGGTATGGACGACATGACGAACCTGAATGTAGGTGACAAGTTCAAAGTGGCTGTCGAACTCGATACGAAAGGTCTGAACGACAAGGGTATCGGCGTTGAACTCGTAGCTATTCGTACCTCAACGCACAACAACGACAAACTCTACGAAGTAGAGCCGCTGCAGCTGAAGAAAGCGGAAGGCAGTCATTTGTTCTTCGAGAATGTATATCAGTTGGACTATGCCGGCGGTATGAAATTCGGTCTGCGTATGTATCCGCAGAACGACCTTCTCCCGCATCGAATGGACTTCTGTTACGTTCGCTGGATTTAATATTCCGGCGTTCGCAGATTTGAGGGATTTTCGCAAGAAAGTCCCTTTTTTTTTATATACTTTGTTTGAAAAACAAAGAAAAAATGTACTTTTATTATGGAAAATTTGTATATGTTGATAATTTAAAGTAATTTTGTAAGCTTTTTGTGTAGTATGGCGAAACGCGCACTAACATATTTGCTATTGCTAATAGGTATCACACATGCCTACGCTATGCCCGTGTATGAGAGCGAATGGCCGACCACGCAGAGTTTTCAGAGCCAGCAAATCATGACGACGGGCGTAACGTATGAGGGCATCATCTATACCCCGTTCGACGATGCGATACCTTCGGACCTGAGCAAAGTTGGGGCAAGTTATGCATCTCAAGACATACACGGAATAAATAAAAAAGGCTTTGACCACCCTACCGACCCAGGTAATCAGAGTAGCGAGTCGCCTATTGGCGAGCCGTGGATAATGGTAGTATTTGCCGTCCTTTTTGCTGGGGTGACCGCATGGCGACAACATAACAAACTGAAAACTGAAACTCGAGAATTATGAGAACCATGAAAAGAAATATATCTTTGCACAGATTTTTCGCAGTAATTTGCGTGCTCTTCTCATTTGGCATTGGTCAAATGTGGGGATATACAATTAGTAATAACAAACGGGTTCATTTTCTGAATTACGGAGACTGGAATGGAGTGTATATAAAAATGTGGAATGGAGGTACCAATTATTACTATGGTTTCTCAAGGTTTGGTTCCTCAAAGATGTACTATTGGGACACAGGCAATAATGGTAGAAACGATCTTTCCGGCTGGATGTTATATGAAACAAATAACGAATCTAGTTGTACTGGAGCCATATACGGGGATATAAACGGTAACGCAGTTGTTATCAAAAAGAATGGTTCTGACGGAGCATACATTTTTACAACCTATGCTTATGTAGTGCCTAGCGAAGGAGCCACAATTTATTTTGACAACACCGATTTTGAATATAACACAAACAGTATATATCTCCGCTCGGGATTCAATATAGATGATGGGGGGAACAAAGGCGGAAATGAAGCCATCCAATTAACGAAAGTATCAGGTACGGCATCTTTGTACAAGGTTTCATTGCCTTGCGGATACCCATTCCATTTGTACACCATATCCAACAACTATGGCTGGACTAATCTTAATACTATATACAACTTAGGTTCAGATGGTAGTGCCGTGACGAAACAAATTCCGCATATTAGTACAAATGTAACAGGAGATTATACTATTATATCAAAGCTTTATCAAGGAAATCGTTCGTACATAGGAGGCGACGGTTGTAACTACTATTACTATGAAACAATTGGTGGGCACACCCGCGACGTAACTATTTCCGGGCAGACCGGAGGAACAATAACCGTTTATTACACTGATGAGGATGGAGAGGATTTAGATTTTAACTCCGGCACAATCCCTGTCGCACAAACATGTATTATTCAAGTCAATACAACTGCTGCACGTGGTTATACATATCGAGCAAATTCATTGACCATTAATAATAATCCATATGCGCTTAATACTAATTATACAGTAAGAAGCGATGTGACAGTAACTGCTACATTTGACCCAAAGAGTTACACTACTGTCAACTTGAATAATGGAGCAGGTACTGGCTCTTCCAGCATCGGCAGTACAGTTACGACGGGGAGCGCATACCCGAATGTTACACCTCCAGTTAGAAATGGATATCATTTTATGGGATACTATAGCGCAGCGGACGGAGGAGGTTCAAAATATTACAACGAAGATGGAACACCGACACAAAACGCTTGGTTCATAGATTCTAATACTGACGTCACCACTCCTACTCTTTATGCATACTACGTCGCACCAACTATATCTTTGTCTTTCTCTCCGACAAATGTATTGCCCTTGGATTCCGTGATTGTAACTCCAAGTTTTGATTATAATCCCGAAGGCACACACACCATTTGCTATAAATTAACTACTGGAACTGGAACTGCCTTAGAGGTACAACCAACTTTTGTTCAAAAAGACGGTTACTCCGTTAAATTCGAGAGCCCTGCTACTCCTGGACAATATTCCGTTGAAGTTCGTTTGTTTGCAGGAAATGGGCATAATTGTGGAGACGAAGAGACAGGACTTGTATCTTCATATACTAGTCACGAAACCAAATTTACCGTAGAGACATCCAATGCTGTGACAGTACTCTATAAGTGCGGAGAGGTGGAATTACGTCCATCAAGCATAACACAAGCTACCTCCAGTCAAACAGCGGCTACCGTTACTGCTCCTACTATTGACGGATTTACGTTTACCGGATGGACACTCGGTGCAAATGTGTCATTAGCCAGCGGAACGGTGGCAGACAACCCAATCCATATTTACGCATCCTCAGCAAGTACTTTGACCGCAAATTATAGTCAAGGTCCACTTTTCTTCAAAAACACATTAAATTGGGACAAAGTATATATCTATTTTTATAACTCGACTTCTTATTGGACTACCAGTACCGGGAATAGCGAAGGTACAGGTTCTGCGACCAATAATCAAAATTTCATTTCCGGTCCGCATGAAATGACTCTTTTGGCTGGCTCGGACGATGTCTATTACTATGAAGGTAATATACCCAGCTCAATGAGAGCTGTTGCCTTTACTAAAGAGGCTATGAATAATTATAATTTCTTTGCCGGTCCTACAGCAAATACGGATCCATGCCACGTAGTTTACGTCAATGCTTTTGACGCTAACAAACCTATGGTAGTACCGGTGGGAAATGGTGCATTGTGGAATCAAAATTACGCTAAATACTATTCGCATGATGTAGCCCCGTTGTTACAAGACTGGGGATATACATTACGGAGCGACGTTGATAGTTGGGATGCAACCAGTCACAGGTTGACATCTGCCAAGTTGGGAGAATTAAGTTTTTCTACAACTCTTTATTTAGACCAAGCAAATCATGAATACCAGTGGAAAATCTATAAAGGAGATACCGGATATGGTATTGAGACAAAAACAACATTGACCCCTTCTAATGTAACTTCTCCTTATTTGGACAACCATAATGAAATGGGTTACAATGTATATCTTCAATCTAATAATCCCGGCGAATATACTCTTACCCTCAATTATGGATTAGCTACCAGTACAGAAGTTTACACCGGTGCAGCGACAAGCAGTGGTTTAGTGCAACACATGACTGTAACAGTTACTTATCCTGTTGGACTTGGGGATTTCCGATTAGTTTATACAGGAGGCGAACATCCTCATCCAGGCGATGCAATAAAGAAGCGAGCGAACGGAGTGGATATTGTTAATATGTTTGTTGCGGCAGGACAATCAGGCTCACTAAAACTACAACCCTGTACAGGAGTGAATGCCTCGTCTGTAACATGGAAGTCTCTCAATTCTTGCTCTGTTCCAACCTATAAAGAAGGAGTGAATTTTGCTACGATTTTAAGCGAAGGAGGTCCAGGAGTTTATAACTTCACTTTTGAGCAAGACGAGAATGGAGAAAATCCCACTATCACAAAGATAGAGAAATACACAGGCAGGTTCTATGTCCGCACAGACTGCGTTAACAGCGATAAATGGAACTACATGGCCTCCAAGGATGCACATGCGATGACCTATAGTGAGTACTCTATGTCAAGCGCTTTACCTTCAGCAAAACAGTTCAGTCACTATTATGTTAAAGACTTGCATGGCGATGAGAGTGCAGTTAATATTCGTTTTACAGTGGCTACAGACTATAGTGAGGCTATTTGCGATACTGTGTTCGGAGGTGCCTCTTCCGGAGATCTAAGAGATACATGGGGCAATGAAAATCTAAATGTAATGGCTAATGTCCGTTTCACTTATAATCAAGTAACCAATAAACTTTGGCGGGCTTACACGATTGGTCCTTCTGACAATGATTATATGGTTCTCCGTAGCAACGGAAGCGATGTTTATGCATCATCTGGTGCCGGTAGCGGTAGTGCAGCGATTAAGTTTTCTGATTTAGGAAACTGGGTATATCAAGTAGATGCTTGGGCTAATGTGAATTCATATGTCAAACTAACGGCTAAGATGCATCGTTATGGTTCTTCTGCTGAAACGCAATATCTTAAGGGTATTGCAGGAAATGGAAATGATGGGTCACAATGGACAGCAGACGATGCCGTTTTATTGGTTGGAGGAACGGGCGCTAAACAGCACATGCGTATTACCTATGACTTTAAGACAGACCGAATGATGACTTCATGGATTCCTTCTAATACGATATCAGGAAATATAAACATAAATGCGGATATTGTCTTAATACGTACACATCAAAGTGCAGGACAATCCATTACATTCTCCAATGGGGCCACATTAAGCGGAGTAAACACCGTTTACGGCGTTATGGAATTCCAAAAAAGTTATCTGAACGATGTCAGCCGTTCGCGGTATAGTCGAAATATATATTGGATTTCGTTTCCGTTTGATGTTCAGTTAAGTGATGTTTTCGGTTTTGGTACGTATGGACAGCATTGGATTATTGAATACTATGATGGTCAAGAACGCGCACAAAAAGGTTACTGGTCCGATAGTCCCAGTTTCTGGAAATTTGTCACACCCGAAATGCGTAATACCTATACATTGGAAGCAAACAAAGGCTATGTATTAGCATTGGATTTAGACGAATTAGGGACTTCAGCAAGCGTTTGGGATCATGATGTTAATACAATTTATCTTTACTTCCCGTCAAGTGGAACGATAGGAGATATTACCAAAGTTGATTCCAAAACTGTGACTATGAATCAAGATGGATACGAGTGTACTATTGACAAAACAGGAAATGATGGAGCTGACATCAATTTGAACCGTAAAATTGCCGATAGTTATTGGCATATCATTGGTGCTCCGAGTTATGCCAACGCCGAGCATGCAAGCGGTACAACGATGCCTTCCACATCGATTACAAATGATCTATTATACGTATATGAGTGGAACCCGACGACAAACCAATATTCCGTACATAGCACTGCAAATATGGTCTTTGATGCAATGCGCGCATATATGGTTCAATACAATGGAACATCCATTACATGGAATACGGTATCAGCGCATCCGTCTTCCATTGTAGCGCGTCACTATAGCATAGCGAATTTACATTCAGTCGAATTTAACATCAATTTGGGGAAAGGGGATGAGAGCCTTGATCATACCTACATACATTTAACAGATGAAGAAAATATTACCGAAGGCTTTGAGTTTGGAAAAGATTTGTGCAAGGAGTTCAATGCAAATAAAGCAAATATCTATACTATCATTTCCAACTATATTCCTGTGGCCGGAAATACGTTACCACTCAATACATCTCAGACCACGCAAGTGGCTGTAGGTGTGCAGATTGCGGAGGATGGGAATTATACGTTCGCTATTCCGGATGGGACAAATGGAATTGGTGTGACGCTGATAGATAACGAAACGGGCACACGGACTAACCTCAGCGCGATAGATTACAATGTTAACCTTTCCGCCGGGACGTACGACAATCGCTTTACGCTGGAGATTTCCGCCGTTGACCAAACGCCTACGAATATAGAGGAGAGTACGAGTGAAGAGGCAAAGACTATCGGAGCTCGCAAACTGCTAATTGACGGAGTATTATACATCGTGAGAGACGGGAATATATATGACGCAAGAGGCGTAAGAATAGAATAAAAACACAAAAAAGCAAGCAGATATTTGTATATTTGGATTTTTTGTAGTAATTTTGTAGCCTAATTCAGAATGATATGCTTTTGAACATCCTAAAATCGAAGATTCATCGTGTTCAGGTGACCGAAGCCAACCTTGAGTATATCGGTTCCATCACCATTGACGAAGCGCTGATGGAAGCCGCCAATATCTATCCGGGCGAGCGAGTGCAGGTAGTGGACAACACCAACGGCGCACGGCTGGAGACCTATGTCATCACCGGCAAACGCGGTAGCGGATGTATCTGTATGAACGGTGCAGCGGCGCACTTAATCCATGTAGGCGATACAATTATCATCATGGCATATGCGCTTATGACGCCGGAGGAGGCAAAAACATTCAAACCTGCTATTGTGTTTCCTGCCCCGGGAAACACGTTAAATAGTTAAACCGTTACATGGCATTTTTTGAGTTACATAGCGCCCCGAAGAGTGTTGGACCGCGTGCCGGCGTGATACATACCGACCATGGTGATATACAGACGCCTATTTTTATGCCTGTCGGAACAGTGGGCTCTGTAAAAGGCGTGCAACGCAAGGAGCTGGAGGACGATATCAAAGCACAGATTATTCTGGGCAACACCTACCATCTCTTTTTGCGTCCGGGCACAGAAATCTTGCATCAAGCAGGCGGTTTGCACCGTTTTGAAGGTTGGACACGGCCTATACTGACGGATTCCGGTGGTTTTCAGGTGTTCAGCCTGACCGACATTCGCAAGATGACGGAGGAAGGAGTGCGGTTCAGCAGCCATATCGACGGCCGCAAACTGATGTTCACTCCGGAGAACGTAATGGACATCCAGCGTGAGATAGGCGCTGACATCATGATGGCGTTTGACGAGTGCTGTCCGGGTACAGCGGACAAGAAATATGCGAAGGACTCCATGGAACGCACGCATCGATGGCTCGACAGATGTATCGAGCGCTTCGATGGCACCGAGGATTTATACGGCTACAAGCAGCATCTTTTCCCGATTGTTCAGGGATGTACGTATGCTGATTTACGCCAAGAGGCAAGCAAACGGCTACGCGATTTGGACCGCGACGGTTATGCAATAGGCGGCTTGGCTGTAGGCGAACCGACGGAAGTGATGTATGACATGATTGAAGTATGCAACGACATCCTGCCGCAGGAAAAGCCGCGTTATCTGATGGGCGTCGGCACACCGTGGAACATCCTGGAAGCCATCGAACGCGGTATCGATATGTTCGATTGCGTGATGCCGACGCGTAACGGCCGTAACGGTATGATTTTCACGTGGCAAGGTGTGATGAATCTGCGTAATAAGAAATGGGAAGATGACTTCACGGAATTGGATTCCCAAGGCACTTCGTATGTTGACCACGCCTACACCCGTGCCTACGTGCGCCACCTGATACATGCGCAGGAGATGCTGGGCCTTGAAGTTCTTTCCATCCATAACTTGGCGTTCTATCTTGAGCTCGTTACACAAGCGAGAGCACACATCCTTACAGGCGATTTCAGTACCTGGAAAGCGAGTGTTATGCCGCAGATTATGAACAGGTTATAAAATACAAATTGAAGCGATTAGACCTCTATATCATCAAGAAATTTTTGGGCACATTCTTTTTCTCGATTGTGCTCATTCTTTCTATTGCCATCGTATTTGACCTGACGGAGAAAATGGACGATTTCTTTGAGAACCAAGTACCGCTCAAAGAAATCATTCTGGACTACTATATGCCGTTTATTCCGTATTACATGAATATGTTCAGTTCGCTGTTCATCTTCATCTCCGTCATCTATTTTACGAGCAAATTAGCGGGTAATTCGGAGATCATCGCCATGCAGGCAGCGGGAATGAGTTACCATCGTCTGATGTTACCCTACGCGCTATCAGCAGCCTTGCTTTTCGTCTTAGGTGTGCTATTAGGCGGATGGGTTATACCACGCAGTTCGGAGAGAATGCTTCATTTCACAGACAAATACATCGAGCACTTCACATCCGAAAACGCACGTAATATGCAGTTTGAGGTAGAACCGGGCAGTATTCTCTATATCGAGTCGTTCCAACGGCGCTCCAATATCGGATACCGCTGTTCGATGGAAAAATTCGAAGGCAAGACGCTCGTTATGCGTACCACCGCCGACCGTATCTATTACGATTCGCTGTATTGCTGGCACTTGGACAACTACGTACAGCGCACGTTTGACGATATGCGCGAGACGCTCGAACGCGGTAGTCGCAAAGACATCGAACTACCTATTACCCCGGACGAACTATTCATTACGGCTCAGCAGGCACAGCAGATGACGACGCCTGAGTTGAGACACTATATGCAACGCCAGCGCGAACGCGGGAGTGGAAATGTGAAGGCATTTGAAGTAGAATACCACAAACGTTGGGCAAGTCCGTTAGGCGCCTTTATCATGACACTTTTAGGTGTCACGATGTCCAGTCGTCGCGTACGCGGAGGAATGGGAAAGAACCTCGGTTTAGGCGTTATCCTAACCGCCGGATATATCCTATTCTCGACGGTAAGTACCACATTCTCTGTGAATAACATCATGTCTCCATTCATGGCTGCATGGTTGCCGAACTTCGTCTTCCTTGCGTTGTCGATACCGCTGTATATCCGCGCAAGCAAATAAAAAAGCACGCCTTGCGCGTGCTCAACCAATCATTTTTTTTAACCTTTTTTTTAACGAAGTTCAATTCTGCGTGTGACAGTCTCGCCGTTTACTTTGGCGTACAAACGGTAGGTACCACGATCTAACTCAAACTCAGCAAATTTACCACGTTCTTTTTGCAGCAATTTTCCTTGCATCGTATAGATTCGAGCTTCCTCCATTTGGGTGGAAGTGACCACCAATGTGTTTTCGCGGAAGCGAACAGTAAAATCATCGTTACTTCTTGCGGCATCCGCGAGTGTGAATCCTGCCATCAGGCAGCAGATTGTCATCAGATAACTAACTTTCAGCATATACTTTTTCATAGTTATCTCCTTTCTTTTTAAAGACCAATACCGTTTTCCGTTCGCGCCATTGCGTGGGCATCCCGCATTTAAGCGTACCTTGAGAGCAGGCGTCATCGAAAAACGGTGCAAAATTACTGCCTTTTTGTGAGTACACCAAATATTTTGACAAAAAAGCGATAAAATTCTATAATCTGCCGCATCGAGTTTACAAAATATCAAAAAGTAGCTATCTTTGCTTACGTTTTGCTACTTGTGGTTTACAAAAATACAGTTAGCAAAATAAAAAAATATCCGCGCGCGCTTGCGTATGTCAAAAAAAAGCAGTAATTTTGTGGCGAATTTATGTTGGCAGAGTGTGGCCATATATCATTAAAGTATGCAAAATATCAGAAATATAGCAATTATTGCGCACGTTGACCACGGCAAAACAACGCTTGTGGACAAGATGCTTTACACGGCAAACGTGGTAAAACAACAATCGGAATTCAGCGAGCAGCCGAAGGAGTTGATTTTGGACAACAACGACCTGGAGCGCGAACGCGGAATTACTATTCTTGCCAAAAACGTAGCCATCGATTACAAGGGCACGAAAATCAACATCATTGACACTCCGGGGCACGCAGACTTCGGCGGTGAGGTGGAGCGCGTGCTGAATATGGCGGACGGCGTGTTGCTGCTGGTTGACGCCTTCGAAGGCGCGATGCCGCAAACCCGTTTCGTGCTCCAGAAAGCATTGGAGTTGGGCTTGAAGCCGATTGTGGTTATCAACAAAGTGGATAAACTCAACTGCCGTCCGGATGAGGTACAGGAAGAGGTGTTTGACCTGATGTGCAACCTCAACGCGACGGACGACCAGTTGGACTTCCAGACCTTGTACGGCTCCGCCAAACAGGGATGGATGAGTACCGACTGGCGCAAACCGACGACGGATTTGACCGATCTGATGGACGCTATCATCGAGTATATCCCTGCGCCGGAAGAGAATCCGGGTACGCCGCAGATGCTCGTCACCTCACTCGACTACAACAGCTACGTCGGCCGTATTGCCATCGGTCGTGTTCATCGCGGTGAGTTCAAAGACGGTCAAGCCGTGACGCTGGCGAAGAAAGACGGCACGATGGTGAAGACGAAAATCAAAGAGTTGCACACGTTCTCGGGCATGGGACACGTGAAGACCGATGTTGTCAAGAACGGCGATATATGCGCGATGATCGGTATTGACGGATTCGAGATAGGCGACACTATCTGCGATGCGGAGAATCCTGAAGCACTCAAGCCGATTGCCATCGACGAGCCGACGATGAGTATGACCTTCTGCATCAACGACAGTCCGTTCTTCGGACAAGACGGTAAGTTCGTTACCAGCCGTCATATCCAAGACCGTCTGAACAAAGAGTTGGAGAAGAACCTCGCTCTGCGCGTAGAGAAAGGCGCGGAGGAGAGCAGTTGGCGTGTCTATGGCCGCGGTGTGCTGCATTTGAGCGTGCTGATTGAGACCATGCGCCGCGAGGGCTATGAACTGCAGGTCGGTCAACCGCAGGTTATCATCAAAGAGATAGACGGCGTGAAGTGCGAACCGGTAGAGAGCCTGACGGTCAACACACCGGAAGAGTGCTCAGGCAAAATCATTGAGTTCGTGAGCACGCACAAAGGCGAGATGACGAAGATGGAAATGGTGAACGACCGTGTTCATCTTGAGTTCACCATCCCGAGCCGCGGTATCATGGGCATGCGTACCTACGTGATGAACGTGAGTGCCGGCGAAGCCATCATGGCGCACCGCTTCCTGGAGTACCAACCGTGGAAAGGCGAGATCGTGAAGCGCAACAACGGTTCGCTCATCGCAATGGAAGCCGGCACGGCCTACGCTTACGCGCTGGACAAACTGCAGGACCGCGGTAAGTTCTTCATCGATCCGCAGGAAGAGGTGTACGCCGGACAGGTGGTAGGCGAAAACGCGAAGGAAGGCGATATCGTCATCAACGTGACCAAGAGCAAGAAACTGACCAATATGCGCTCGAAGAGTGCGGATGACAAGGCTGTGTTACCGCCGCCCGTACGCATGAGTCTCGAGGAAGCGCTGGAATATATCAAAGAGGACGAGTACGTAGAGGTCACACCGCACGCGATGCGTATCCGCAAAATCATCCTTGACGAGTTGGAGCGCAAACGTGCCGGTCGCGCATGAGTAGAAATAGAACATTCCTACATGCGGGTTTAGACCGAGTTGCCTCCGAGATTACTCCGAGATTACTCCGAGATTAAACCGATGGAAAAATAGGACATTTTTCAAAATATACAATCAAGAATTCAAAATTAAAAATTATATAGCAATGAAAATTGAACAAAGTGAATTGAAAGACCTGACGGCAGTTGTGACTCTCACTATTGAGCCGGCTGACTATCAGGACGAAGTTGCAAAGCAACTCAAACAAGTGCGCCAGAAGGCACAAATGCCGGGTTTCCGTCCGGGCATGGTACCTGCCGGTCTGGTGAAGAAAATGTACGGTAAAGGCATCCTTGCTGACGTGCTCAACAAACAAGTAGGCGAAGGACTGCAGAAACACATCGAGGACCACAATCTGCAAATCCTCGGCGAGCCGCTCCCGAGCGAGAACTCCCCGAAGATTGACCTCGATAACGAGGATACCTTCACCTTCCTCTTCGACATCGCCGTGGCTCCTGAGTTCGATGCCAAACTGACCGGCAAGAACAAACTGACCGAGTACATCATCGACGTAACCGACGAGATGGTCAACAACCAAGTCAAGAGTTACGCAGAGCGTTTCGGCGAGTACACGCAGGCTGACGAAGTAGCAGAAGGCGACATCGTCAAAGGTCTGGCTAAGCAGGTGGACGGAGATATCGTCAAAGAGAACGCGGTTCTCAATCCGGCTTATATGAAGCAGAAAACGCAGCAGAAGAAGTTCATCGGAGCCAAGAAAGGCGATGTGGTTACTTTCAACCCGACCAAGGCTTTTGACAGCGAAGTAGAAGTAAGCTCGCTGCTCGGTATCAACAAAGAGCAGGCCAAGGACCTGAAGAGCGATTTCACCTTCGAGATTCAGGAAATCACCCGCCACACGACCGCTGCTATCGATGCGGAGTTGTTCGCTAAAGTATATGGCGCAGACGCTCCGAAAGACGAAGCTGCTTTCCGCGCACGCGTCAAGGCGGAGATTGAAGCCAACATGGCGGAGGACAGCAAATACAAGTTCGGTCTGGACGCCAAAGAAGCCATCATGAAAAAGATGGAGAAACTGGAGTTCCCGGTTGATTTCCTCAAACGCTGGGTTCTCGCCACGAACGAGAAGATGACGGCGGAGGAACTGGAGAAAGACTTCGACAAGATGCTCGAGGAACTCAAATGGCATCTCGCTAAAGACCAACTCATGAAGGAGTACAAGGTGGATGTGCAGAAAGAGGACGTGGAGGCATATGCCAAAGAGGTAGCTCGCATGCAGTTCATACAATACGGATTGATGCACATCGATGACCAGTATCTGACCAACTACGCCAACGAGATGCTCAAGCAGGAGAACCAACTCCGCGGCATCGTAGAGCGCGTGGCGGAGAACAAGATTTACGAGGCGCTCAAGGGCGTTGCGAAAATCGAGCAGAAGAAAATCTCACACGAAGAGTTCGGCAAACTGTTTAACTAATTGACGATTGGACGATTGACGAGGTACGATTGATTGTTTAATTGAATAAAATTGGTCGATTGAACTTTAAATCGTAAATTACATAAAATCGTCAATAAATCGTCAAATCGTAAATCGTCAAATCGTACATGACTAAGATTCATTTCATAGCTATTGGTGGCGCGGCGATGCATAATCTGGCACTCGCCGTTGCTTCCAAAGCGGGCTACGAGGTAACCGGCTCGGATGACGAAATCTTCGAGCCAGCCTTGTCGCATCTTCGCGATGCAGGTTTGCTGCCCAAAGAAATCGGTTGGCATCCAGAGAAGATAACCAAGGACATTGACGCTATCATCCTCGGCATGCATGCTCGCGAGGACAACCCCGAACTGGTGCGTGCCCGCGAGTTAGGAATCAAGATTTACTCCTTCCCCGAATACCTGTATGAGCAGACGAAGGACAAGATTCGTATTGTCGTAGGCGGCAGTCACGGCAAGACCACTACGACCTCGATGATTCTCTATGTGCTCAACCGTCTCGGTATCGAAGCCGACTATATGGTGGGCGCACAGATTGAAGGCTTCGAGCGCATGGTTCGTCTCAGCGATACGGCGAAATATGCCGTGTTCGAGGGTGATGAGTACCTCACTTCCCCACTCGACCTGCGCTCCAAGTTCCTTTGGTACCACCCGCACGTAGCTATCCTCACGGGTATCGCATGGGACCATATCAATGTCTTCCCTACCTTCCCGCAATATGTGGATACCTTCCGTCAGTTCGTTCATTCCATCGAACCAAACGGCAGTTTCATCTACTACGAAGGCGACGAGAACCTATGCCTCTTAGCAGACGAAGAAATCGTAAATCGTAAATCGTCAAATCGTAAATTAAGCGTTATTCCTTACAAGGAATACACCGGCACGGTGCCTATGCAGGTCTTCGGACGGCATAACATGCAGAATATGCAGGCTGCCATGCTCGCATGCCATTGTATCGGCGTGGCTCCGGATGATTTCTACCGCGAGATAAGCACCTTCACCGGCGCTTCCAACCGACTGGAGAAGATTTGCGAAACACAGACAAGTGTGGCGTATAAGGACTTCGCGCACTCGCCCAGCAAGCTCAAAGCAACCGTCAATGCGGTTCGCGAGCGATACCCCGAGAAGAAACTCATCGCTTGCATGGAACTGCATACTTTCTCCTCGCTCATGGCGGATTTCCTGCCGCAATACAAAGATTGTATGGCGGAAGCGGACATCGCATACGTCTATTTCAACCCCAAAGTTATCGAGCACAAACGTCTCACTCCGATCACAAAAGAAGAGGTCCGTGACGCGTTTGGCACGAAAAATGTAGAGGTATTCACGGAGAGCGCGGCGTTACAGGAGCGTCTGAAGGGTTTAAGCTATACTAACACCGCGCTGCTACTTATGTCTTCCGGCACGTTTGACGGCGTGAATATCAATGAGTTTGCGCAACAACTAATCAACCAATAAGATGAAAAAGATCATATTGACTATTTTCCTCGCCGTCATGGCTTGCGGGGCGCAAGCACAGTGGAGTCTCGGTGCTTCCGCCGGCGGCGACTATAACTGGTACTCCATCAATACCCAGTACCAGAACGACTATCATTATGAAGGCGCGTGGGGATGGAGCGCCGCTATCTTCACCCAGTACCAATTCAAGCCTTGGGTGGCCCTCCGCGCAGAGGTTGAGGGGTCGTCCAAGAACTATAGGTTCGCCCGCTCAGGCATGTACAAGGGTACGCATTACAATTATTACAATACCTATGTACAACTGCCTGTGATGGCTAAGTTCATGTTCGGCAGCGAGAAAGTACACGGTTTTGTGAATGTAGGTGTATATGCAGGCTATTGGGCAGGCAGCCGGATGAAGGGGCAGATATGGAACTACTTGGCAGACAATATAGAGAAAGTCGATCAGGCCTATGAGTTCAACAAGACCAAGGACCAGCGTGCCGACTTCGGTCTGGCAGGCGGTTTAGGCCTCGAATGGAAACTGGCGGAACACTGGGCGATGCACGTAGAGGCACGGTGCTACTACAGCTTCATCAGTACCGTCAAGCAGTATATGGACATTAAGGACTACCGGTATAATACGACGATCGGTCTGCAAGCCGGATTCAGTTATATATTTTAAGACGAAAGGGTGAAAGGATGAAAAGAATAAAGATATATGTTGCCCTCGCTACCATTTGCGCAGTGAGTCTCGCCGGATGCCGTCCGGAAGGAGAGGATATTTTGTCCTATGGTTACAACGATGCCCAGGCTTTTGCGCCCGCCGGAGAGAGTTATGCCGCCCAGTTCGAGTTGTTATGGACCGCTATGAACTGCAACTACGGCATCTGGGATTACGAGGAAGAGTTAGGCGTGGATTGGGATCAGGTACATAAAGAGTACCTGCCTAAATTCGAGGCACTGGACGACACCACCCGCCAAACGAGAGTGGACGACAAGGAGTTGGACTCGCTCTACAGCGAAGTGCTGAACCGTCTGCATGACGGTCACCTATACGTCCAAATCAAGAATATTCAAACAGGAAAGAACCTCTCTTTCTCGCCTGCCACAGTACGCAACTTGCGTGAACGCGGAGAAGAGTTGATGTGGAACAGGAAGAACTCCACGGACCTGCATTACTATATCAACGCAGGCGAATGGCGAATGCTCGATTTTGACGAGACAAATATCTCCATGGCTCCCAGAGAACATATTTTCAGGATGAGCAAGTTGGTGTTGAGTAAGATTCCGGCGTTCATCGCCACCCTGCCTGCCCAAGGTACCTCCGCGGCGGCAGACTCGCTCCGGACTGTGATTGAGAGCATGCAGGAAAAAGCCAATGATTTTATCGACCGCATTAATAAAGGCAGCGATGTACCTACGCTCATAACGGATTATAATTTCTTCTGCGAGGTATATGGAATACCCTGTAAAATGATGGATATCAATATTCAGCCGGTGGATAATCAGATGGCCAATCCTAATGAACTGCGATCCATCTGCTATGCCCTTTTCCCGGGTAACATAGCTTACCTGCGGTTCAGCAGTTTTGCGTTGGGCAAACATCTCAACACAACCGTTCTACAGGAAGACAGTTCCTCTGTCTATGCCTCTTACCAATGGGCGATCAACCGTATATGGCATCACTGGTTCGACACCATTCAGGTACTGAGCAAGAACAATGAGCTTGGCGGTGTGCTTATCGATTTACGTAATAACGGTGGCGGAAATGCATCTGACTACCAGTATGTATTAGGTGCTCTTCTCCCGTCCGGCGGATTTACTTCGCACACGATGCGTACGAAAAACGGCATGGGCAGACTGGACTACGGTCCCAATATGCCATTCAGGGTCACTACTTTCCCTTCCGAACATGCTGTGATTGACAAACAGCCGGTGGTCGTTCTGGCGAACGTGAACTCCGTCTCCATGGCAGAGGTTACCTCTTGGGGTGTGAAAAATATGCCAGGCAAGAACGGCACACTGATTGGTACACGTACCTGGGGCGGATTGAGCGCTCTAGTTAATGACCCTGCTTACTACAGCCTCGACTACAGCGGTTGTTTCGGTGTGGAGAACGTCACGCCGGTATATGCCTATTGTCCGAGAAATATCTCTTTGTTCGGTGAAGAGAATAAGATCCTGGAAGGTGTAGGTGTTACCCCGGACATCGAAGTTACCTTGGATACCGCCAAGTATTTATTAAACGGTCAGGATACACAGCTTGAGAGAGCGCTGCAATATATCAAAACCGGTAATTGATAAACAACAGAAAAGATGGATAAGCAGCAAAAACGAGACTACCTCTATATGCGCATGGCGCGCACATGGGCAGAGAATAGTTATTGCGTGCGACGCAAAGTAGGCGCACTGCTGGTAAAGAACCAGATGATTATCTCCGACGGCTATAACGGCACACCTTCGGGATTTGAGAACATCTGCGAGGATGAGAACAACGTCTCCAAGCCCTATGTGCTGCACGCCGAGGCAAACGCACTGACCAAGGTGGCGCGCTCCAACAACAGCTCGGACGGCGCCACGCTCTATGTGACGGCTTCGCCCTGTCTGGAGTGCTCCAAACTCATCATCCAGTCCGGCATCAAGCGCGTGGTCTATGGCGAGGAGTACCGTATCATGGACGGCGTCGAGCTCCTCAAGCGCGCCGGCGTGGAGGTAGAGTTTTTAAAGGACTAAACTGAAAGGAAGAAGGATGAAGAAGTTCTGTTTGCCCGTATTCGCTATCTGGGCTGTTATGCTGTTATCGGCAAGTGTCGCTTATGCGGATGAGTGTAATGGTATCTCAGTCCCATACGTAAATGATTTCGAGAATGAGACAGCCGGTGTACAACCGGCGTGCTGGACATTCTCCAGTACCACAAGCATCGCAGGCAATGCTTCTGCGAAATACTTGTCTTTGAACGGCACAAACGGTATCGCGTACGCCATCACACCGAGATTGGCACTCCCCGCCAATGAAGTGATGGTCTCTTTCTATGAGCAGGAACATACACAATATGGTTCCTCATGGGGGGCGTATGGTCCATGCGTAATAGGCACTATTACGGATCCGTCGGATACCTCCACTTTTACGGCGTTGGATACTTTGCCTGCATCTCAGGAGAAATACCGCCGTGCAGAATATTTTCTATATAATGCGCCATCAACGGATCATTATATCATGTTCCAATACAACGGATACAGCCCCTTCGGTTATGGTAATAGTTACTGCTATATAGATAGTGTACAAATCGATTCATTACCGACTTGTTTTCCTGTGAAGAATATTCGTTTGGACACGGTATATGCAACTACGGCGGAGTTGTCCTGGACGCCCGGAATGGACGAACAGGCATGGGATGTGCTGGTATTGGGCATCAACGGAGACACGTTGTTTCATAATACGGTAACCGACAACCGCTGCACGGTTAGCGGTCTGACGCACAGGACACCTTATACTATAACCGCGTATGTGCGCGCTAATTGCGGCGACGGCGATTTGAGCCGTTTAAGTCAAGCCACGTTCTCGTTTGAGACTCAAACAGATTGCGGTTCACCGATCGTGACGCTGCCTTTCATTGAGAATTTCGAGAATACCAGCGCCGACACCAGACAAATGCCCTCCTGCTGGAGAAAGATTTTGCGTCCGACAGCATATAGTATTTATCCGTACGTCTATTCCAACTACTCCTATTGCCATTCGTGCGAAAATACACTGTATATCAGCGGCAATAATTATGGTATATATACCATCCTGCCGGAGTTCTCGGAGGACGTCAACAAGTTACAAATAAGCCTCTGGACCCGTAACTCGTTGGTCGATCCGACTCACGGCTCGTTCATCATAGGCGCAATAAGTAATCCGAACGACTCAACGACCTTCTTCCCTATAGACACGCTCCCGCAAAGCACGGACTTCACCGAGCATCTGGTATATTTAGACCAAGTGCCGGCGGGCTATAAATATATTGCTATTCTCTACGACAGATTTACATCCGGCTCTTCATGGTTAGTACCAACGGGTATGATAGATGATGTGACGGTGGACTATTGTCCTACATGTCTCGCCATAGAGGATATTAAGTTGGACTCGGTAGGTCCTAACGATGCTACATTCTCATGGGCACCCAAGCGGCCTAATCCATACGGCTATGAGGTGACGGTTACTAATGAATATGACAATTCGGTTATGTTGTCCGATACGGTTTATATGCCTTCTGTTCAGATAAGCGGATTGGATTTCTCCAGCGAGTACAAGCTGAATGTCTCTGTGGCTACTATCTGCACGTCGGGAAACAGCGCTGAGCCATACACAGAGAGTTTCTTTATCAAGACGGAGTGTAATCCCATTGAATCGCTGTACAATGAGAGTTTCGAGCATTATGTGGCATATCCGTATAAAGCGGAATCTGTCACGACACCTAACTGCTGGAATGTGATAAACGCCAACAGCCGGTATTACTCGCAGCGGATCTATGTGACATCGGCTCCATCTTATGTTCATAACAGCAAACAAAGCCTGCTCTTTGAGTTATCGGCATACTATCCCTCCTATGCCATTATGCCGGAGATGAACATTGATTTGAGCACGCAGCAGATTTCGTTCTTCTATAAACTAACCGATACATATCGTCGCGGGGATTTGACGCTTGGTTATTTCCCGAAGGATAGTTTGGTGGATTCGGCTTTTGTAGCGCTCACCACTATGACGCCCGCATCACAATGGTACGGTCTGAAGAACTATCGTCTGGAGAGAGTACCGG
This sequence comes from uncultured Bacteroidales bacterium, assembly GCA_902778935.1. GTDB lineage: Bacteria > Bacteroidota > Bacteroidia > Bacteroidales > Paludibacteraceae > Colicola. The sequence continues at coordinate 15,276 of CACYZT010000009.1, read as the reverse complement.
CAGGTGCGCGTCTGGCATTCAAATACTACAACCCGAATATGCCTAAAAACCAAATTAATTATTCCGGCATAGCGATAGACGATATCACGATAGAGGATATCAATAACTGCCATCCGCCTTTGAGGGTTTTGGCAGACTCCGTTACCAGCCATTCCGTGCGGGTCCACTGGCAGCCGGAGTTTGAAGATAACACGCATTTTAATGTGGTTATTTCGCAAGGAAAAGACACGCTCTTCTACGCGGAGGAATATCCGGATACCTTGTGCGTAATAGAGGGTCTGCCATACGCAAAATACTATTCTCTGGATTGTCATATATCTACTGCGTGCGGCGAGCGGACATCCGATATGCTCAAATCGTACGTATCTTTTGTCACAGACTGTGCGCCGTTTGCCATTCCTTTTGCGGAGAATTTCGACGAGAACAAGTTCCCGCTCATGGCTGGCGACATTCCCTTCTGCTGGCAGCAGTGGGGCGACCGTCGTACGGGTATGGCCTACTGGAACATCGGCTCATTTAACGACGGGTCGATCACGCATTCGGGTGGCGGCGTGCTGGATCTGTATGCCGACACCGCATCATGGAGTATCGTGGCACTGCCGGAGTTCGAAACGAGCGTGGACAGTTTGAAACTCTCCTTTTATTCGCGGGTAAACAGCACGGATGCTGACAGAGCTTCCACTCTGGAAGCAGGGTACTTGCCCGATCCGTCGGACTCGTCCTCGTTTGTGCTGGTAGCCGTGATACCCAAGCATACGCAATACACGCTTTCCACCGTCACGTTCTGCGACGCTCCGGCTGACGTACACCATATCGCATTCCGCTTCTCCGGCGGAGACATACTATGTCAGGCGAACATGGATGACATCACGGTGGAACGCATTTCTACTCAGGATACAGAGTCCATACAGGACGAGAAATATCCCGCGGCAGTAAAAATTATCCACAACGGCAAACTCTATATTCTCCGCGACGGCAAGACATATACCGTTCTTGGCGCGAGTGTATGCCCTATTGACAATTGAAACCTTGTAAAATAACATAGAATAATGAAAAAGTATCTCGTACCTATCCTATTGACCATCGTGGGCGTGGCGTTAGGGGTCGCCATCGGCGTGTTCGTTTGCCAGAAAGCGAATGCGCAACGCATCGTGTATCAGAACGGCAGTTGGCATATCGAGCAGACGAAAGTGGACCGACTGCTCTACCTCATGCAGAACGCGTATGTGGACAGCCTCGATATCGACAGCATCACCGATGAGGTGATGGGCGAACTAGTGCAGAAACTCGACCCGCATAGCGCTTATATACCCAAGAAAGACCTTGAGTTGGTCAATTCCGAGTTAGCCGGTTCATTCTCCGGTATCGGTGTGCAATTTACCATCCAGCAGGACACCGTCCGCATCGTGGCGGTCATTGCCGGCGGTCCGAGTGAAGGCGTCGGAGTCCTGGCGGGGGACAAACTGATCACCGTGGATGACTCCACCTTCGTAGGTAAGAAAATCAACAATGAGAAAGTCATGCGCACGCTGCGCGGCGAGAAAGGTACGCAGGTCAAACTCGGTATCCAGCGCGCCGGTGCGGACGGACTGCTCTACTATACCGTCACACGCGGCGACATACCCGTCAACTCCGTGGACGCGAAGTTCGTCATAGAGACCGCCAACGCCAAACTCGGCTTCATCCGCGTCAACAAGTTCAGCGAGACGACGTACAAAGAGTTCCTCTCCGCCTTGGCCGACCTATACACCAAAGGTGCCACACGCTTCATCATCGACCTGCGCGAGAACAGCGGCGGTTATATGGACCAGGCTATACGCATGGCCAATGAGTTCCTGCAACGCGGCGACCTCATCGTCTATTCTGAAGGACGCGCTTACCCGCGCTATGAGGCGACTGCCAACGGAGGCGGACGATTCAAGGACGTGCCGTTAGTCGTGCTCATTGATAATTTCTCCGCCTCTGCCTCCGAGATCTTCGCCGGCGCCATGCAGGATAACGACCGCGCCACCATCATCGGTCGGCGCTCCTTCGGCAAAGGTCTCGTGCAGCAACAGATGCCCTTCGAGGACGGCAGTGCCGTTCGGCTGACCGTTGCCCGCTACTACACGCCTTCCGGACGGTGCATCCAGAAACCCTATACCTTGGGCGACCAGGAGGACTATGAGAAAGACCTGCTCGACCGATGGGAGCACGGCGAACTCTTTTCCGCCGACTCTATCCATCTCAAAGACTCCACGGTCTATTACACCAAGTCCGGCCGTAAGATGTACGGCTGTGGTGGTATCATGCCCGATGTATTCGTCGGACGCGACACCACGCTCAATACACCCTGGTACAACCGCTGCGTGAACATGGCGTACACCTATCAGTTCGCGTACAAATATACGGACGAGCACCGCAAGCAACTCAACAAATACAAGGACTGGCAGAGCCTGGAGAAATACCTGCTGAGCCAGAACGTACTGCGTGAGTTCGTCGCCTTCGCCAAGGAGAAAGGTATCGAACCCGATGAGGCACAGATACAGAAATCGCGCCCCTTGATGACGCGACTGCTCAATGCCTATATCGTGCGAAACATCCTCGGCGATGAAGGTTTCTTCCCGCTCTTCGAGCGCGACGACGAAATCACCAAGAAAGCAATAGAGGTTCTCAGCGAATGAGAACCTCTATTTTTAATTTTTAATGGGTGCTTAAAGCGCTTTGAGCGCGGCGAGCACATAGCGGTAGAATTTCTGCACCGTGGCGATATTCACGCGCTCGTCGGGGCTGTGCGGGTGCTCGATAGTCGGACCGAAGGAAATCATCTCCATATTCGGATAGTTCGAGCCGATGATACCGCACTCCAGTCCCGCATGGATAGTGACGATACGGGGCGAAGTGCCAAACTCTTTCTCATAGGTCTCCTTCATCACCTTGAGCAAGTTGCTCTTGAAGTTCGGCTGCCATCCCGGATAAGCACCGCTGAACTGCACGTCAGCACCGGCGAGGGAGAACGCGGACTGAATAACCGAAGCCAGTTCCTCCTTGCGGCTCTCCACATTCGAGCGCGCGAGGCATATCACCTTCACACATTGGCCGTTAGCTACTTGCTCTTGGCTTATTATAGCAAGGTTGTTACTGGTCTCCACGATATCCGGCATCTGAGGAATCATACGATAGACGCCATGCGGGCAGAGCGTGACGGCGTGAATGAGGAAATCCTGCACGTCCTCCGGCATCTCGGTCTTCGGGCACTCCACTTCCGTTCCCTTGAACGTCAGGTCGGTTTCTACACCGTCGTACTCACGCAGCCAGAGGTCCTCATAGCGGTCCACGAGGTCCTGTACGTCCTGATAACTCTCTTCGGGAATAGTGATAACGGCTGACGCCTCACGCGGGATAGAATTACGCATGTTACCGCCCTCCACATACGCCAGACGCGCCTCATAGTTAGCCACAGCATCCTTGAGGAAACGGAAAAGCAACTTGATAGCGTTCGCACGCTGGAGATGGATGTCGCAACCCGAGTGACCGCCCTTGCAGCCCTTGACCTCTACGCGCAGCGCGATATCGCCTTCTTCGGTGGCTACCGGTTCGTAAGCAAACGTAGCCTCAGCGTCTATACCGCCGGCGCAGCCTACATAGAGCTCACCTTCGGTCTCCGAGTCAAGATTGAGCAGGTATTTGCCTTGCAGCCAACCGCCCTTGAGGTCATTGGCTCCGTACATACCGGTCTCCTCATCGATAGTGAAGAGTGCCTCCAGCGGCGGATGAACGACGTTCTTGTCCGCCAATATAGCCATCGCTGTCGCTACGCCGATACCGTTGTCCGCGCCGAGCGTGGTGCCGTTAGCGGTTACCCACTCGCCGTTATCCTCGATATAGGCCTCGATGGGGTCTTTCTCAAAATCAAACACTTTGTCGCTGTTCTTCTGCGGCACCATATCCATGTGGCCCTGCAGAATAACACCCGGATGGTTCTCCATACCAAGGCTGGCAGGCTTACGAATAAGCACATTGCCTATCTCGTCCTGAAGGGTCTCCAGACCGAGCGACTTGCCGTAGTTCACGAGGAACTCAGCTATCTCTTTGCGTTTTCCGCTGGGACGCGGAATTTGAGTAAGGCTGTAGAAACTGCTCCACAAACCTTTGGGTTCAAGATTTTTCATAATAATATGGTATTTAGTCTATTGTCTATTGTCTATTGTCCATTGTCTGTCAGCGAAGCAGTCTAATCAATCGTCACCTCTCCGCATAAGTTCTTGCCGAGCAACTCGCTCACCAGACGGGTGTCATCGGGGTTCTCGCCAAAAAGGAGCATCATCTTCGTCAGCAGGGCTTCGGTAGTGATGTCGTAGCCCGAGAGCACGCCGGCTTTCATCAGATTGAGCGACACGGCATAGAGACCCATCTCCACCGAACCGGTGTTACACTGCGTCTTGTTGACGATGATGATACCGCGGTCCACAGCGGCTTTGAGTTCGCGGTAGAGCCATTTGTCGGTAGGTGCATTACCGGCACCGAAGGTCTCCAGCACCACTCCTTTCAGTCCGCGCGTACGAAGAAGCGCACGCACGACGGGCTGCTGAATACCCGGGAATAGTTTGAGCACCGCCACATTGCAATCAAATTTCGTATGCAGGCGGAGCGGTTGAAGCGGGTCGCTATAGTGAACCAGATGGGGCTGATAGGTAATATGCACACCCGCCTTCGCCAGCGCCGGATAGTTATAACTATTGAATGCCGAGAAATGCTCCGCATTGCGCTTGGTCGTACGGTTGGCGCGGAAGAGGCGGTCCTCGAAGTATATCGTCACTTCGGGTACAATGGCATTACCCTCTTCATCCTTCGCAGCAGCAATCTCAATAGCCGTCAACAGGTTCTCCTTGGCATCGCTGCGCAGCACACCCACGGGCAGCTGGCTGCCGGTGAACACCACAGGTTTTGCGAGGTGCTCCAACATGAACGACAGTGCGGACGCCGAATAGGACATCGTGTCCGTACCGTGCAGAACGACAAAGCCGTCATAGTTCGCATAGTTGTCATAGACCATCTGCGCCATGCGTACCCAGCAGTCAGGGTTGACATCCGAAGAGTCCAGAAGGGGCGAGAAAGCCTGTATATCCACCTGTACGGGACCCTCAAACAACTCCGGCATATAGGCCTTGAAGGTGTCCATATCCGCCGGCACGAGTGCACCGGACGCTTTATCGCGCACCATGGTGATGGTACCACCCGTTGATATCAAAAGTACCTTGTTCATAGTTTTCAAATTTACAAATAGACGCCTATACCGGCGGCTACATACTCCACATTGGTTACATGCGCTTTCATCGTCGCATGCACCATCAGATGGTAGGGTAAGCGGTAACGCAGGTTGATGGTGGTGTATAACCATCCGTCGGGGTCTCCCGCGCGACCCTTATTGATAATCTCGTAGGGATAGAAAATACCCTTGTTGGGCATGATACCTTCTTCCCACAGCGCATTGTACGCCTCGGTATCCTTATCCGAGACCTCACGGTTCTTAACGGGGTCGTGCAGATAAAATCCAATGCCGAATCCGGCGGAGAAACGGCCGAAGACGAAGTCCGGCTGAATACTCAGGCCTACGCGCCAGCAGTCAGCCTGGGTGGCACCGGCGAGATAGGTCTTCTTAAAATGCGTAGGATGATCGACATACGAGCCGTCGTAGAACACATCCACGCCTCCGCCCAGACGGAAGATACGATGTGCACGCCAGTACGCCGCGGCCTGCATGGTAGCGCAGAAGAAGGTCTGCTTATCGCGATAGTACACATGGCGTGCGCCGCCGGAGAAAGCCATCTCAATCTCGCATTTCGCAGCGCGCAGTTTCTCCAGTCCGTACTCCTTGGTTGGTGTTTGTTCGCCATGCGCTTTGTCTTCTTCGCTAACAGGCGGCCGATAGGTCACGTTCAGTTCGCCGCAGAAGAGGTTATAGCCGGAGTTAGGCTGACGGATACTACCGTTACTCATGTGATACCACCCCGCCGCCAGACCTATCACCCATCCGTCGCGAATAGGAAAGTTGAAATACATCGCTTCAGGCAGGTAGATATTGAAGACCGAACCCACTGCCTGGTTGATATTATCCTCCCGTAGCACATTGCCCTGCTGCTCAGGCGTAGCGGTGTTGTAGTACGTCTTGGTGATAAACGAGCATCCGAGACCGGGCCGGACGCCTATCTCGAAATGGGGACCTTTGTAGAAAGGAATCTCCAGAAAGGTATAGGGCGCGATGGCGTGACCGAGCAGGTCATTGGCGCCGGTGGACATACAATCGAGTTTCCAGTATCCGAGCGCCACACCTATGCGTGCGTTATTGAGGTCGCGCAGGCTCTGCCAGTCAGGGGCAAAACTAACGGCAAAATCAGCACCGGCAAAGGGTCCTATCCATTGGCCTTTCTTGCCTACGGTGGCATCCACCTTGCCATCGGGCATGTTCATACCCGCGCGCAGCGACAAACGGTAGTCAATATCCATCGCCGTGGCCTGAATGCAGGCGAACAGCGACAGACACAAGAGGGCGATGGATATTTGACTTCTGTTTATCATTGGTTACAATCCGAGCGAAGCTTTGATAGCCGGCACGCGTGCCTCCGCTTCAGCGGTGCAGCGCTCATAGTCAGCGCCGGTGAACGGCTTGCCGCTCTTCACAGGAATCTCGAAATAGAACTTGATTTTCGGTTCCGTACCGGACGGACGAACGGATACTTTGAGACCGCCTTCGGTGAAGTACTGCAGTACATTAGAGGTTGCATGGAGCGGCATATCGAAATCGGACTCTTCCCATTTGCCATCCTTGAGGGCACATTGCTTGAGGGTCTTGTAGTCTTTGATGAGGCATACTTTCTCTCCGGCGATCTCCTTCGGCGGGTTCTCACGGTAGTTCTTCATCATCGCCTGGATCTCTTCGGCGCCTGACTTACCCGGACGAACAACATTGATAGTCGTCTCGCGCTGGAAGCCGTAGTCCTCGTAAATCTTAAGCAGATAGTCATAGAGGGTCATGCCGTTATCCTTGGCGTACGCAGCAATCTCGCAGATGAGGCAGATAGCCGACGGCGAACATTTATCGCGCACAGCATCGTACGGCAGGAAGCCGAAACTCTCTTCGCCACCACCGATATATTTGCGTTTGCCTTCCCACATACGGATACGGTTGGCAATCCACTTGAAGCCGGTGTACTCATCGGTCAGCGTAACACCCTGATCATCAGCAATTTTACGGATGAGCTCGGAGGTGACGATAGTCTTGACGATATACATATCGGGACGCAACTTACCCAGGCGCTTCATATTATTGATGATGTAGTAGTGGTACATGATGTTGGTCTGGTTACCATTGATGATGACCCACTCGCCCTTGTCATTGCGGCAAACGATAGCGATACGGTCTGCATCTGGGTCGGACGCGATAACGAGGTCAGCACCCAGTTTGGTACCGAGTTTCATACCAAGGGTCATAGCCTCAGCGTTCTCGGGGTTCGGAGAAACGACGGTCGGGAAATTGCCGTCGATAACCATCTGCTCGGGCACGACGTGGATATTCTGGAAGCCCCATGAGCGCAAGCACATCGGCACAATCTGACGTCCGGCACCGTGCATAGGCGTATAGACGATATTGAGGTCTTTCTGGCGAAGGATAGTCTCTTGGTCGATCATAACGGACTTGACAGCCATCATGTAGTCATAGTCCATCTCGCCGCCTATGATCTCGATGAGGTCTTTGTTGGCTTCCCATTTCACATCCTCCATACGCACTTTGTTCACCTCATCGATGATACCCTGGTCGTGCGGTTGGAGCACCTGGCTGCCATCCTCCCAGTACGCTTTGTAGCCGTTATACTCCTTCGGGTTGTGGCTCGCGGTGACGTTCACACCACCCTGACATTTGAGATGACGGATAGCGAAGCTCACTTCCGGCGTCGGACGGAGCGACTCAAACAGATAGACCTTGATACCGTTAGCGGAGAACACATTCGCCACGGTCTCGGCAAAGAGACGTCCGTTGTTTCGGCAGTCATGACCTACCACCACCGCTACGCGTCCGTTCTGTATATTCTCAAAACCGCCCTCGCGCTGCACCTTGAGCATATAGTTGGCGTATCCCTGGGTAGCTTGCGCCACGATGTATTTGTTCATACGGTTCGTGCCGACACCCATGATACCGCGCAGACCGCCGGTACCGAACTCGAGGGTACGATAGAATGCATCGATGAGCTCCGTCTTGTCCTCGGCGTCCATCAGGGCCTTCACTTGCGCGCGGGTATCCGCGTCAAAAGGTTCGCGGGTCCATACCTCTGCGATTTCCATTACTTTTTTCAATTCTTCGTTCATGGTGATAAAAGTTAAATTGTTAATATTATTCGTAATTTCGATATTTCGTTATTTTGACTCTTTGACTTTGTAAATCGCATCGAGGTTTCGACGGAAACCATCGAAGTCCAGTCCGCAGCCAATGACGAACTCATCGGTCACCTCACGGGCGATATAATCGGGTTTGGCATCGTCGTACTCCAGTTTGTTGGGCTTGAAGAGCATCGTAGCCACGCGGACGGAGGCAGCGCCTTGCGCACGCATGTATGCCTTGAGCTGGTGAATCGTGAGACCGGAGTCCACGATATCCTCCACGATAATCACATCGCGGTTTTCGACCACCTGCTGAAGGGGAACGATGAACTGGAGTTGTCCGGTGGAGGACATGCCGAAATAGGAGCTGACACGAATGAAGGTCTGCTCGCAACGCATATCCTTGTCCAGACCGCGGATGAGGTCGGCAGCGAAGACAAACGCGCCATTGAGCACAATGACAAAGAGCGGTTCCTTGTCCCTGTAGTCGGCGCTAATCCGGTTAGCCACTTGCTTGATATCCTTCGCTATCTGCTCGGGAGTCAGCCATTCTTCAAAAAGATAACCTTGTTCGTTGATGCTACGCATAAGTGTATTTACGATTTACGATGTACGATGTACGATTTATTTACAATTTAGTAATTTACAATTTACGATTTACTCGTAGTGCTGGAATAGGAAGTCATTATAGGGATAGCGCTGCACGTGGATGGCTTTGATACGGTCGTATAAAAGCGCACGCAGCGCGTCGATATTGTCTTTGTTTTTCGCCGAGATGAAGATACAGTCGTCTCCGAGCCGCGCCATCCAGCTTTTGCGCAAATCATCGAGCGAGAGGTTCTCCCGCTGAACGGGCGTGAGGTCGTCTTCTTCCTTCGGGGTGTAAGTAAAATTATCTATTTTGTTAAAGACCACTATACGGGGGATGGAAACCCCTCCCGACCTCCCCTCAAGGGAGGAGACACGTTCCCAAGGATTTTGCTGATTCTTGTTCCCCCTCTCTTGTGGAGAGGGTTTGGGAGAGGTTATATCGTTTATCGTCTGCTCCACCACCTCGTACTGCTCCTCGAAATTAGGATGGGATATATCCACCACATGAACGAGGAGGTCCGCTTCACGCACTTCATCGAGGGTCGATTTGAAGGACTCAACGAGGTGGTGCGGCAGTTTGCGAATGAAGCCGACGGTATCGGATAGCAGGAACGGCAGGTTCTCGATAGTCACTTTGCGCACGGTGGTATCGAGGGTGGCGAAGAGTTTGTTCTCCGCGAACACCTCGGATTTGGAGAGCAGGTTCATCAGCGTCGATTTGCCCACATTGGTATATCCGACGAGGGCTACGCGCACCATCTTACCTCGGTGCTGACGCTGAGTAGCCATCTGCTTGTCGATAACCTTGAGTTGCTCGCGTAGCAGGGCTATACGCTGACCGATAACGCGCTTATCCGCCTCTATCTGGGTCTCACCCATACCACGGTTGGTGCCTCCACCACCGCGCTGACGGTCGAGGTGGCTCCACATTCGCGTCAAGCGAGGCAGTATATACTGCAAATGCGCCATCTCGACCTGCGTCTTGGCGTAACTCGTCTGTGCGCGCTGGAGGAAAATCTCCAGGATAAGCATCGTCCTGTCGATTACGCGGACATCCGGCTTACCTTTGTGATTAAGCGCTTTCTCGAGATTACGTATCTGCCGCGGCGAGAGTTCGTCATCAAAGATGACTACATCGATAACCGTCTCCCTCCCTTGCGGGGTGAAGAGCTCCGCTCGATCGAGCGTCCTGTGGACGGTCGTAGAACTCTCTTGGGGAGAGGTTTGTATATAAATGTCTATTTCCGCCAGTTTGCCCTCTCCGACATACGTCGCCGTATTGGGCTGGTCGAGGCGCTGGGTGAAACGCTTGACGGGCACGATACCATGCGTATCTGCCAGAAAAGCAAGCTCATCCAGATACTCCTTCGTGCGCTCCTCCGGCTGGTTAGGCGTAATCAAACCCACCAGCACCGCATGCTCTATGTACGGTTTTATCTCAATCACGCTGCAAAGTTACTACTTTTTTTTGATATATACAAAAAAAATCGTCCGTGTGGACGATTTTTCTGAATTCTGTCAGGCCGCAGGCCGGTCTTACTTACGAATACTGAGTTCTTTGATGATAGCGCGGTAACGCTCGATGTCTTTTGCCTTGAGGTAATCCAACATACGACGACGCTTACCTACGAGTGCGGTCAGCGCGCGCTCTGTACCGAAGTCCTTGCGGTTTTCCTTCAGGTGCTCGGTCAGATGGTTGATACGGAAGGTGAACAGAGCGATTTGGCTCTCTGCAGAACCGGTGTTCTTAGCGTCCTTGCCGTACTTGGCGAACAATTCCGCTTTCTTTTCTGATGTTAAATACATTTTAATTTACGATTGGACGATTGACGACTGGACGATTGGATTCCAAACCGTGTCTCGTCGGGTTAAACAATGGTGGCAAAAGCACAATACCTGTATTCGAACTTCGCCACATTTACACTTCTTCCATCGAAAAAGCGTGCAAAGGTACAACAAATATTTGAAATACACAAATTTTTCTGCATTTTTTTACCAATATCGGTGTTTTTCTGCGCCGATAGTGGTACTTTCTCCGTGTCCGGGATAGACAATGACGTCTGACGGCAGGTCAAAGAGGGTCCGGATGGACTCTATCAGATCGGCATAACTGCCGCCGGGTAAGTCGGTTCGTCCGTACCCCATGCAGAAGAGCGTATCGCCGGAGAGCAGCACTTTCTCGTCCGGCCAATAGAGGCACACGGAGCCGTGGGTGTGGCCGGGGGTCGATATAATCGAAAGACCGCTGCGCTGTAGGACCGCTATGCTGCAAGACCGCTCCGCTGTAAGACCGCCTTCGGCTGTAAGACTATTGATGGGGAAGGGTTCGGGCTTCCCGGGGATGCCGAAGAGGGTGTACTGGTCCTGCATGGCGCGCGCCATGGGTATATCGGCTTCGTGCATGAGCACGGGTGTCTGCCATCGCTCGGTGGCCCATTTGGCGCCCCAGAGGTGGTCGAGATGTCCATGCGTTGCCACGATGGACAGACCGCCTTCGGCTGTTAGCTTATCTATATAGTTTGCCAAGGTTTGGCGTTCGTATTCGGTATAACAAGCAGGGTCTACCAAAAGGACTATCGGCTCTTCGCCGTTAGCCCTTGGCAGATCAGAGACCACATACGTGTTCGTTTGAAACGGACCGAACGTGAACGACTTGACTGTCATTTACTTAACCGGTATCTTGTTGACGCGGCGCTCATGACGTCCGCCTTCGAAATCGGTCTGGAAGAAGGTACGGACGATATCCAGTGCTTTGGGTACGGTGATGAAGTTCGCCGGCAGCGCGAGCACATTAGCATTATTATGCTGGCGCGCGAGTTCCGCGAGTTTGGTTTCCCAGCAGAGCGCGGCACGGATACCCTGGTGCTTGTTGGCAGTCATGGAGATACCGTTTCCGGTGGAACAGATGATAATGCCGAACTCATATTCGCCTTTCTCTACCGCCTCAGCGAGCGGATGGGCGAAATCGGGATAGTCGCAACTCTCGGCAGAGTAGCAGCCGAAGTCTTTCACTTTAGCACCGTTATCCTCGAGGAACAGCTGTACTTGTTGTTTTAATGCAAACCCCGCGTGGTCGCTTGCCATCGCGATGGTCATTTCTGAAAAACTCTTCATAATATTTATAGATTGTTCACTTCTTTCACGGACAGACCGCTACGCTAACAGACCGTTGCACTGACAGACCGCTTCGCTGACGGACCTATTTACTTTTATAACTCTATGACCGGATGGTCGATATCCTGCTCCATGCGACTCTTAAAACCGCTAATCATCATCTGAAGTTTGTTGGCTTTTGTTTGCAGATTTTCGGACTGGCTGTTATCAATATACCCTATCCGCTCTGCTAACATGATTTGGGTATTCAATTCAAACAAAGAGCCCAAGGCTATAGACAAGAAATGCGCAAAATCTTTGTTCGTTCTACCTGAACCCTCGGCGATATTGGATGGCACGGAAACGGCGGCACGCGTCATTTGCGATACCAGTCCATAGGTCTCATTCTTAGGGAGATGCTCCGCTATCTCATAGACCTCTTGTGCCAAATCCATGGCATCCTTCCATATTTGCAAATTCTTAAAATTATGCATCTTTATCTATTGGTATATCAGTCAGTCTGTAATTCAGTCTGTCAGTCCGCAGGACGGTCTTTCAGGCGAAGCCGGTCTGTGCTCTGTCAGCGTAGCGGTCTTCTAAAATATCGCGGCCAGATTGCCGAACATGAGCTTGCAGGCGATGGCGAGGACGATGATGCCGAAGAACTTACGGATGATATATAGCGACGTGGGACGCAGGTATCGCGTGAGACGGTTGGTACCGATGAGCACGAGATAGAGCGTGACGATACAGAGGATGAGCGAGACGCAGAGGCTGGCTACGGAGTACTCCGCCGTGATGGCGAGCAGGGCGGTGAACGCCCCCGGACCCGCGTACATCGGGAAGGCGAGCGGCACTATTGAACTGCCGGAACCCACCTCGCCCTCGAGCTTGTCATTCTGGAAAATCGTGATATCGAGGATCATCTCCAGCGCCATGAGGAATATCACAAATCCGCCGGCGATAGCGAAATACTCAATCTGCACGCCGAAGAGCTTGAGTATCCATTCGCCCGCGAAAAGGAACGAGATAAGAATCACAAAACTGGCGAGGCACACGCGCCACGCGCTGATACGGATACCCTTGTTCTCCATCGATATCGTAACGGGTATATTGCCGAACGGATCGATGATTGCAATCATGAAGATATAGGACGAGAGAATCTCCCAAATATCGATAGAACCAAAGAAATTCAGTATAGCTTCCATAGTAATTGACATTTTCGGAGTGCAAAATTACAAAAAAATTTGCATATGTGCAAGAAATTTTGTAATTTTGCAGCGATTTTTATGAAAAACAGGTAAATAGTAATTGAACCAATAGTAATGATTTTATGATTAACAGTCAAGACATTAAAAACGGCGTATGTATCCGCATGGACGGCCGTTTGTATTTCGTAATCGAGTTTTTGCACGTGAAGCCGGGTAAGGGCAACACGATTATGCGCGTGAAATTTAAGGATGTAGTGGACGGCCGTGTGCTGGAGCGCCGCTTCAACATCGGTGAGAAGCTGGAGGATGTTCGCGTTGAGCGCCGTCCGTACCAGTTCCTTTACAAAGAGGGCGAGGACTACATCTTCATGAATAACGAGACCTTCGAGCAGGTACCTATCGCTCATGACCTGATCACGGGTGTAGATTTCCTGAAGGAAGGTATGGTAGTAGATGTTGTATCCGATGCATCGAGCGACACCGTTCTGTTCGCCGAGCTGCCGACAAAGGTTGAGCTCGCTGTGACCTATACGGAGCCGGGTCTGAAGGGCGATACCGCTACCAACACGCTCAAGCCTGCTACGGTGGAGACCGGCGCAGAGGTTCGCGTACCGCTGTTCATCAACGAGGGTGAGATCATCCGTATCGACACCCGTGACGGTAGTTACTGCGAGCGCGTTCGTTAAATTGTAGGATTCGGTTGCGTTTCGAGTCATTCTCGTTCGCATCTCGTTCGCATTATGGACGTCACTGTACGATAAACATCCGGCCATTGAGGTCGGATGTTTTTTTATCTATCGTCTGTCAGCGCAGCGGTCTGTCAGCGTTAGCGGTCTGTGTTCTGTCAGCGAAGCGGTCTTATTTATTCACCACCTTATATGCTTTGTCGTTGACCTTCACCACATAGCCGGACTGATAGTAGAGCGGCATAGACCACTCGGCGGTGGTAGCAGTGGCATGGGTGACGAGTTGTCCGGACGGCGAATAGAGGCTGATACGGTCGCCCTCGACGAGTCCGCGCACATAGAGCGTGCCGTCGAACGCAAAGACGACGTAGTCGCGTTTGCCGTTCAGGTCGGTCTTCGGGTATCCGCCGATACGGACGGCGAAACGATGGTTGTACTCGCCCGGCTCGAGGTCCACGTCGTAGTCCTCGAAGAGGAGATTGACATAGCGGTTGAGCTGGTAATCGATGAGCCATACGTATTCGTATCCGTCGAAAGCCTCTCTCTCCGGCAGGGAGAAGGTGAATCGGCTGTTGGCTGTTGGCTGTTGGCTGTTGGCTGGAACGTATATTCCTAACGGAATATCCACCTCGGTCGGAGCGGCACCGAGCAGCGACGCCGAATTGGTGGACGACATCCATTTGACGGCATCGCGTCCGTAGGTATAGTTGACGGTCTTGTCGGCGTTGACATCCGGCATGAGGGTAAGGATATCATCCTTGCCTTTCGCCAACCAGCTATCAGGTCTGCGCGCAATAGCGAGCAGCGTACGCGCGGGTTTCTTGTTACGCACATAGTACGGGAGGTAGAAATGGAGTGCCTCGCGAGCCTGCGTAGTCGCCGTTTGAGTCAGGAACGAATAAATCTTATCGCCATCCAGTTGCTCATACACACCTGCACCATTCATCAGATAGAGCACGTGCGGGATATGCATCTGGCGGAGGTACGCATAGCCGTCATACACCGTCGTATCGGTGCGATAGTCGGACACAAGCCAGGGCAGACCCTTCATATTCCATCCCATATCTTCCTGGCGCGTGAAGTTGAGGTCCGATCCGGTACCCGGCTTACGATTGTCATACTTGGTCAGATAGACGATATGGTCGTCCTCGCCAAGCTCCGTATAGACATATTTATTCATTTCCGGCGCGAAGGCATTGAATCGCAGTACGGTATCTACGGTATCCATCGCGGTGCCGAAGTCCATCAGGTAACCATCGGTAGCGGTACGGTTCGCCGTATCGACAGGCAGCCAGAGCGAGGAGTTATTCTCCTGGAATACATAGTCTTTCGCCGAACGC
>CACYZT010000008.1 GCA_902778935.1 uncultured Bacteroidales bacterium | reverse complement strand
CGATGGCCATAATCATGGCGAGTATCTAATCGGAACGCATCGTATTGCTGCTACCACCAATCCGGACTGTACACGTCTGTACATCCGTAAGGCGGACGCCTACAAGCGTACCACGCCGCTCAAACCGAAAGAGGTTGCTGCTCGTCAGCGCTTCCAGGCTGTCCGTGCGATGGTACAGGAGCGTAAAGAGGACTTGACCAAGGTCACCCAAGACCAGATGGACTTCCTCGCACAGAAGGACCTCGCCAACGGTAAGAAGACCATGAAAGCATACCTCTGGCTGGTCTGCGGCAGAGAATATGATGAATCCCAGGATTAATCATTTCTCTGCATGGGGTCCCCAACGTAAACCTGAAGAAGTGCCTCGGATGGCACTTCGAGCTTGAGCGCCATGGTAATGGATTAAGAAAGCGGAGCTGCCCCGAGTACTTACTACCTGAACGTAGTTTAGGTACATGTACGAGGGGTTTGCCCGCGACCTGAGTACGACGAGTCGCAAGACTAATCGTCGCCGGGTTATTAGTTGAAAGGAAAAATCGCTCAATCGGGCGATTTTTCTGTTTTTATTTGCACATGTCAAAAAAAAGTTGTAATTTTGCAGCGGATTTGTTTCTATAGTGTGATAAAATTATCCCTTTACAGAAATAAAAAGTGCATTTATGACTTATCAATCGTTTTATAATCAGTGGCATCATTTGGCTTGCTTTTCTACAGCACAAGTGAGGGCAATATATCCGATATTTAACCGCCGGAACTATTCCGAATGGCAGAAAGCGGGCTATATCGTTCCGTTGCGGCAGGGGTGGTACGCCTTTGCGGATTATGTTAACAAGCCGGATTATGCGCGCTATTTGGCGTCGAAGATTTATACCCCGTCCTATATCAGCCTGCATACCGCTTTGTCCTTTTACGGCATAATCCCCGAAGCGGTGGTTGCCATTACGAGCATCACTACGCGTAAGACAGCACAGTTCGAAAATGTCTTTGCGTCTTATAGTTACCAAACGATCAAGCCTTCCATCTTCTGGGGCTACGAGCCCAGGCAACTATCCGACGGAAAGACCTTTATGTTAGCAACGCCGGAGAAAGCACTTATCGACCTGCTCTACCTCTATCCGCAATATTCGACACAAGAAGAAATGCGCGAGTTGCGTCTCGACGAAGATTTCATGCTAAACGAGTTAGACAAAGAGCGCCTTCTCGAATACACCACCCGCATTGGAAGCCCTATACTCACCAAGCGGGTACAACTCATGCTCAAAATATACGGATTATGATTGATTTAATGTACATACGCGGTTTCTATCCGCCGCAGATTGCTAATAATGCCAACTTCCAGAAGCATCTGCTCAAGGAGTATATTGAGTGTCTGGCACTGGAATGGCTGTCTCAGTCGGCGTGGTCGGATAAGTTGGCTTTTATCGGCGGCACGAACTTGCGGCTGATACATGGTATTGACCGTTTCTCCGAGGATTTGGACTTTGATTGCAAGAACCTGAACCAAGAGGATTTCATCCAAATGACAAACGGTTTAATGCGCTATCTGATGCTACAGGGTTTAACGGTTGAGGCTCGCGACAAAGAGAATTCGAATTTGACGGCTTTCCGTCGAAATGTCTATTTCCCGGAACTGCTCTTCTCTCTACAACTGACAGGCCATCGGGAGGAGCGGTTTTTGATGAAGATAGAGGCACAAGACCAAGGCATTGTTTATCCGCGAGAAATGGCGACAATCAGTCGCTTAGGTTTTTATTTTCC
This sequence comes from uncultured Bacteroidales bacterium, assembly GCA_902778935.1. Taxonomy (GTDB): domain Bacteria; phylum Bacteroidota; class Bacteroidia; order Bacteroidales; family Paludibacteraceae; genus Colicola. The sequence continues at coordinate 67,500 of CACYZT010000008.1, read as the reverse complement.
TGTTCCCGTTCCGCCGGTTAGTATTCTGCTGTCCATGAAACTATCGGCACTATTGACTCGCCAGAAAGGTCGTGATTTTTATGATGTCCTTTTCTTATGGCAACGCACGAAGCCGGATTACGCGTTCTTAAAGCAACGCCACGGAATAGAAAATGAGGAGCAATTACGTACGCTACTCCAAGAAACTGTTGCTCTTACAGACCTCAAGACCAAGCAGCGTGATTTTGAGCATCTTCTCTTTGAGCCCCGCAAAAGCGAGCAGATTCTTCATTTTTTGGAGATATTGGGTGTCGCTTAGAAATTTGAAACGATTTCAAAAATCACATTTTATCCGTTTTTTCTATTTTTCTCTGAAAAATCTTGCACATGTCAAAAAAAAGCAGTAAATTTGCAGCGTTTTTCGCGCGAGTATGCGCACGTTTGTATGAGAAGAAATGGCAAAATCGGATTTTATTATTGAGGTTAACCATGTCTCGAAGCAGTTCGAGGATGGTAAGTATGCATTGAATGACGTCAGCCTCCAAGTCAAAAAAGGCGAGTTCGTCACCATCTTAGGCCCCTCGGGCTGCGGTAAAACAACGTTGCTGCGTTGCATTGCCGGTTTTCAAGTCGCCAGTTCCGGCGATATTCTGTTAAAAGGAGAGGATGTTACGAAGACACCGCCGTATAAGCGCCCCGTCAACACCGTATTCCAGAAATACGCTCTCTTCCCGCATCTGAATGTGTTCAACAACGTCGCTTTCGGTCTCAAACTGAAGAAGGAAGACCCGGAGGTGATTAAGAAAAAAGTGCGCCGTGCGCTCAAAATGGCGAACATGACGGGCTACGAGGAACGTAAAGTGGACACCCTTTCCGGTGGCCAGCAGCAACGTGTGGCCATCGCGCGCGCCATCGTCAACGAGCCCGAAGTGCTGCTGTTGGACGAACCGCTTAGCGCACTGGACCTCAAGATGCGGCACGACATGCAGATTGAGCTGAAGGAGCTGCACGAGAAATTAGGAATCACCTTTATCTACGTGACGCACGACCAGGAGGAGGCGCTGACGCTGAGCGACCGCGTGGTGGTGATGAACGAAGGAAAAATCAAACAGATCGGTACTCCGACAGATATTTACAACGAACCCCAGAACTGCTTTGTGGCGGACTTCATCGGCGAGAGCAATATCCTTTCCGGCACGATGATTCGTGACAAACGCGTCGAGTTCTGCGGACAGGAGTTCGATTGTATTGACACCGGTTTCGGCGAGAACAATCCCGTCGAAGTGGTCATTCGTCCCGAGGATATCTATGTGTGGGAGGTCGAAACCCCATCCCAACCTTCCCCACAAGGGAAGGAGGTTGTTCCGAATCAGAACGATTTGGATCCAGAGGACCGCGTGCCGAAAGGTAAGTTCACCAAATGGTACGGAGAAGTCCAGAGTTGTATCTTCAAGGGTGTGCACTACGAGATGCGCGTGCTCACCCCCGATGGATACGAGTTCCTCATCCAGGATTATCACGAGTACCTGCCCGGCACTGACATTGGTATGCTCGTCAAACCCGAGGATATCCAAATCATGAAAAAAGAGCACTATATCTATAATTATTTCGAAGGCGAGGTGCTCAAGAATGGCAAGGTTTGGTTCCTCGATGCCGAATGGGAAGTGGAGGAGAAACAACTCGAGGGATTCGAACCCGGTGAGAAAGTGCAGGTACGCGTCAAATTCCGCGACATCGACCTCCAGGACTATGAGGAGGAAGGTACGCTCTCCGGAGAAGTGCATTTCATCCTCTTCAAGGGTAATCATTACCATTTGACCATCCGTACCGATGAAGGAAACGACCTCTATGTCAACACCAACGATGTATGGGACGACGGAGATAGAGTGGGTATTGTTATCAAACCGAAGCATATCCGGATTGATAAGATTGAAAGTTGATAGAATTGGTAAGTTCAATGAGTAAGGTATTACAGATATTTTCTTCGCGTCGGACATGGGCATGGCCGTATATCCTGTTCATGGCGATGTTCGTGGTACTGCCGCTGATTTTGGTCGGTGTGTATGCGTTCACGGATATCGAAGGCCACTTTACCCTGCGCAACTTCGCGAAGTTCTTTACCCATAGCGAGGCGATACAGACCTTCCTGTATTCGCTCATGATAGCGGTCTTTAACACAGCCATCTGTCTGCTCGTGGGCTATCCGGCGGCGTACATCATGGCGCAGGAGGATTTCCGTACACCCAAGGTGATGGCGATGCTGTTCATCCTGCCGATGTGGATTAACTTCCTGCTGCGTACGGTGGCCACAGTAGAGCTATTCAACATGTGCGGTCTGCCGTTGGGCGAAGGAGCACTGCTCTTCGGCCTCTGCTACGACTACTTGCCCTTTATGATTTACCCGATATACAACACGCTGCAGAAGATGGACAACTCGCTCGTCGAGGCGGCGCAGGACTTGGGTGCCAGCCGTTGGCAGAGTTTCTGGAAAGTGATTGTCCCGCTGTCCATGCCGGGTGTGTATAGTGGTATCGTAATGGTGTTTATGCCGACCGTCTCGACTTTCGCCATCGCAGAACTGTTGACGCATAACAACATCAAGCTTTTCGGTAGTCTCATTCAGGATTATATCACCACGACTGACCTGCTCAACTATGGAGCGGTGCTCTCGCTGGTACTGCTTATTATCATCGGTTTGACCTCTTTCTTCGGCGAGCATGACAGCGAAGGTGAGGAGAAAGGAGGGCTGGTATGATGTTAGACCGCTTCGCTCAAAGAGCTGTTTTAGTCCTTTGTCTGTTGTCCTTTGCCCTTTGTCCTGTTTTTGCGCAGTCGAATGTGACCTATGACTTGCGTGTAGGTGCCACGGGTGAAGTGAAGCTGCTTGCGGAGTTCCCGGAGAATTACCAAGGCGAGAAAGTGAATATCCGGGTTCAGACCGTTCCGCTGACGGAGGCGGATTTGGATTTCGTCTTTGTGCACGAAGGACCGGTGGACGGCTTTGACAGCATCTATAGTTATACGGACGAGTCGGAGATGGTATGGACCGTTTGGCGCAACAACAAGCAGATTAAGAACCGCGCTCAGCGTGTGCGGGCAGGCAATGCCTACCATACCTTCGAGTCCTACGTGCGTGAGCACACTGCCGGTGCGCAACGTAGCAAAGGATGGATATGGTGGGTGTTCGCGGGGCTGGCATTGGCGTTAGCCTTGGCTGTGGCGGTCACGCAGATTATACAGCGCCGCAGAGAACGACTGTTGTCGCCTGTGGAGCAGGAGATATTACACCGCAAACGGATGGGTAACCGCCGTCATTACGGTTCGCAGTTATATCTGTGGTTGCTGCTCATCGTGCTCTATGCGCCTATCGCACTCATAGCCGTGTTCTCGTTCACGAAAAGTAAAATCTTGGGTAACTGGACCGGTTTCTCCTTTGACCTCTATGTCAACCTGTTTACCGGTCAGGCGGACGCCGGACTGAATAGCGCCATCTGGTACACCGTCATCATCGCGCTCATCGCAGCCGTCTGCTCAACGATACTCGGTACCCTGGCAGCCATCGGTATCTATAACATGCGTGCCGCTTCGCGGAAGGCGGTCTCGCTGCTCAACTCCGTGCCGATGATTAACCCTGATATCATCACCGGTATATCGCTCTTCCTGCTCTTCGTGGCGCTGGGCATGAGCCAGGGACTGGCCACTGTTTGTATCGCCCATGTAGTGTTCTGTACGCCGTACGTGGTGCTGAGTGTTCTGCCCCGACTGAGCCGAATGAACCCTAATACCTACGAAGCGGCACTCGACCTCGGTGCTACGCCCGGACAAGCCCTTCGGATGGTCATGCTGCCCGAACTATGGCCGGGTATGCTGAGCGGATTTATCCTGGCGCTCACCCTCTCCGTTGATGACTTCGGCGTCACCTTCTTCACCAAAGGTTCCGGCGGACTCGAGACGCTCAGTACCTTCATCTACTCCGATGCCCGCAAAGGAGGTCTGACGCCCGAACTGAGACCTCTTTTCACCCTCATCCTTTTAGTGATGTTAGTGGCTTTGATAATAATCAACATTCGTAACAATAAACAACAAGAAAAATGAAAAAAGTATTAATGTCTGTTTTGGCTCTTGCAGCCATCGTTTTATCTTCCTGTGGCGGTTCGGACCGCGCACATCAACTGAAAGTGCTCAACTGGGCGGACTATATTGACGAAGGTGTCAAGACGAACTTCGAACAATGGTACTATGAGCAGACCGGCGAAAAAGTAGAGTTGGTGTACGAGACCTTCGACATCAACGAGACAGCGCTCACCAAGATTGAAGTGGGACACGAGGACTACGATGTGTTCTGCCCGTCCGAGTATATCATTGAGCGTATGCTCAAAAAAGGTTTGGTGCTGCCCATTCAGAAAGACCTGATTCCTGACAGCATTTACTATTTCGACAATATATCACCGTTCGTAGCGGAGAAATTCCAGCAGATGGCACCTTCGGCGGATGTCAAAGTGAGCGACTACACCGCCGGTTATATGTGGGGCACAACGGGCTTCATCTATAACCCGCAGTTCGTCAATCGCGAGGACCTCGTCAGCTGGGCGGCTGTTCTCAATCCTCAGTTTGAGAACCGTATCCTGATGAAGGATGCTTTCCGCGATGTCTATTCGGTGCTGGTGCTTTACGCTTTCTCGGATGCCATCGAGCGCGGTGAGGTTACTCGTGACGAACTTGTCCGTGACATCACTCCCGAGCGCGTGGCAGCCGTCAAAGAGGTACTGCTCAAGGCCAAGAAACAGATATGCGGATGGGAAGTCGATTTCGGCAAGGAAGAGATGACCAAAGGCAAGGCATGGATGAACCTCAGCTGGTCCGGCGATGCGCAGTTCGCTATCGAAGAGGCAGCCGAGATGGGCGTCATGCTCGATTATATCGTGCCGCAAGAGGGCTCGAACGTTTGGTTTGACGGATGGGTAATCCCGAAGTACGCCAAGAACACGAAAGCCGCTACTTATTTCATCGATTATATGTGCAAGGCGGAGAACGCGTTGGCAAACATGGATGAGATAGGTTATGTCTCCTGTGCCGGCGGTCCGTTGGCTGCAGCTGACATTCTCGAGGAGCAGAACGATGACGAGGAATGGCCGGAGACCGTGGATGCTTCCTATTTCTTTGGAGACGAACCCATTGAGGTGGACGGCGAAATGCTCGACCCGCACGCACTGCACCTCAACCCCGTTTACTATGCAGACAAGAGTGTCATCGACCGCTGTGCGCTCATGCACGACGCAGGCGAGAGCCAGGAGATGTTGCTCGAGATGTGGAATGAGATTAAATTAGCAAGATAATGTTAGACCGCTTCGCTCAAAGAGCTGTTTTAGTCCTTTGTCTGTTGTCCTTCTACCTTTGTCCTTCGTATGCCCAGACAACTCCGATGGAGCAGCGCTATAACGAACTGGAGGCTCGTTTTGACGGGCGCGACAAATTGTTACAGCGTGATCTCAAAGCGTACCTGCAGGCTTTCCCTTATACCACGTTTACGGATGAGGTGAAGTTCATGCAAGGCGTGCTGCAGGTGGAGAAAGGGCATTACAAACAGGCGCTGAAGATATTGGAGACGGTGGAACCCAAGAAACTGAGCCGTGCGCATCAGGATGACTACCAGTTCTACCGCGGATACGCCTATCTCATGATGCAGGAGTACCTGCGTGCTTCTCTCTTCTTCAGCCATCTGAGCAAAGGGGACAGCCGGTACAAAGTACGCGGAACGTATTACTACGCCTATTGTATGTACAAACTCGAGCGTTACGACAAAGCTTTGCCGGCTTTGGAGACGCTGGAGAATGAACCTGCGTACGCCAAGACCGTACCGTATTACATCACGCAGATCTACTATGCGCAGGGTAACTACGAGGAGGCGGAGAAACGCGCCAATGACTTGCTCTTCGCTTATCCCGACAGTCCCAATAATGCGGAGCTTCATCGTATATTGGGTGAGATGAGTTATCGCAAGCAGGACTACCACACAGCGGTGGACCATTTTGACAGTTACCGTCAGACGGCGTTGGCGAACAAAGAGGAATTGGTTCGAAACGATCTCTTCATGCTCGGCATGGCGCAGTACCGCTTGGGTAACTACCAGGCGGCGGTTAACTCGCTCAAGCAGATGAAGCAGGAACCCGATTCGCTGTCCGAGTCCGCTTGTCTGACGATGGGTAACGCCTACCGCCAACTCGGTCAACCCGAACAGGCGAAACTGTCCTACCAGGCTGCTACGAACTATAAGATTACTCCTGCCATCACCGAAGAGGCAGCGTATAACTATGCGCTCTGTACCTATCAGTCTTCCAGCGCGCTGGGAGAGTCCGTACGGGCATTCAATGACTTCTTGCAGCAGTATCCCGACTCCAAGCATGAGAGCAAGGTTTATCAGCTGCTGAGCGATGCCTTGATGCAGAGTAAGAACTATGCGGCTGCCATCGCTACGCTCGATTCGATTGACCGTCCTACACCTAAGATGCGCGAGACGAAGCAATACCTGCGCTATCAACTGGGAGTGGATAATTTCCTCCAAGGCAAAATGCAGGAGTCGGTTATCTGGATGAGCGAAGTGATTGCCCATACCGGCGAGTCGTCCAAATATACGACCGAAGCATACTATGTGCGGGCGGAGGCTAACTATCGTCTGCGCAACTACAGCGAGTGCGAGAAAGACCTCAGTGCCTTCTTCGCCCGTCCGGACGCCAAGCGCTCGGACAATTATTCGATAGCTCGCTATCTGCAGGGTTATACCTGTTTCTCGCAGGCGCAGTACGACAAGGCGCGTAATGCCTTCTCGCAGTATATCGATGATGCGTTGGCTACCGAACCGACGTATGCGGATGCACTCAATCGGTTGGGTGACTGCCATTTCAATGCCCGTCAGTTCCCGCAGGCGATTACCTACTATACACAGGTGAGCAATCTGCAGGCAGCCGGAACCGACTATGCGCTCTTTCAACGCGGTTATGCGCTCGGCTTGCAGCATAAATACAATGATAAAATCAGTGTGCTTCGTGAGTTGGTGAAGCGCTATCCGAAATCGGATTACGCTGACGATGGTATGTACGAGATCGCGCGTGCCCAGTTACAACTCAATGACCAAAGCGGAGCCATCAAGAGCTATGAGAGTATGCTTGCTGCTTATCCGCACTCGACCTTGGCGCGCAAGGCTTCGCTCGAACGGGCTATGCTTTATCGTAACTTAGGCCAGAACGACCAGGCGATTACAGCCTACCGTCAGACAATCGAGAAATATCCGGCTACCGAGGAGGCTTATACGGCTCTCGATGCCCTCCAGACGCTGTATGTCGAGTCCGGTAATGTGAACGAGTATCTCGCTTATACGAAGAACCTCGCGAAGATGAATATGAATGTCACCACCGCCGAGGACTCGTTGCTCTATGCCGCCGCCGAGATGCAGTACATGCAGGCTGCCTACCGGAAAGCGTCCGTCTCCCTGAGCAATTATATCACCAAGTATTGTGCCGGAGGACGTTATTGCACCTCGGCGCGCTATTACCTGGCGGACTCTTACTATCGCCTTGGCAAGAACGACGATGCGCTCGCCCAATACCGCGTGCTGGCGGAGATGAGTGCTAACCCCTATCAGGAGGAAGCGGCTACCCGCGTAGCGGAACTATGCTATGACAAAGGCGATTATGCTTGTGCGCTGGAGGCTTTCTATCGCATGCATTCCTTGGCTTCGACGCGTGAGAACCTGACGGTGGCCCGACTGGGTATCCTTCGCTGCTCGCAGGCTCTCGGTCGTCATCAGGCGGTGATTGACATAGCCGAGCAGATATTGAGCGACACGCCCGTAAGCGAGGAGACGAAGAACGAAGCACTCTACGGCCGTGCGAAAGCCTATGTCGCCATGAAACAATGGAGCAAAGCGCAACCGGACTTGAAGGTCCTGTCCCAGGAAGTGCGCACAGCGCAGGGAGCTGAGGCTAAGTACCTGCTCGCGCAGAGTTATTTCGAAGCCAAAGACCTTGATGCTGCGGAAGAAGAGGTGATGTCCTTCACTCGGATGAATACGCAGCAGCAGTATTGGCTGGCGCGTGCGTTAGTACTGCTCAGCGATATCAACCGCGAGCGGGGCGAACTGTTCCAGGCACGGCAGTACCTGCTGGTTCTGCAGCAGAACTACACCGCTACCGGCGATGATATACCCGCGCTTATCAGCGCACGGCTCGCTCAACTCGATGCATTAGAGAAACCTGTAACAAAGGAGGAAAACGATGAAGAGGAATAATATAGACAGCTACGCTGAAAGACAAAATTCGATAGGACGACTCATTTTAGTCCTGTGTCTATTGTCCTTCTACCTTTGTCCTATATATGCGCAGAACGACAGTGCGCTCAACCGTTCGGTAACCGTGGAGCGGGATTTCCAGCCCGTCATCCAGGCGGCAGGTAAGGTTTCGACCAAACCCGCGGTGGTGGAAACGACCATCGAACCGGCGCCGGTGGAGTACTCCGATTATACGGCGGAGGTGACTCCTTCGTCCGCTTTCCATCCCCTGCTGTCCCAACCGACTCGTTTTGCGGCTGCGCAACCCTTCCATGGCTATATCCGTGCGGGTTTAGGACACCCCAATACCTTGTTCGACTTCGGTTATCGCCATGATGACGGCAAGAACTCCATCCTCGATATCTATGCCCACCATAAGGCGGAGTGGGGACTTGCGACGCTGAGCAAGAGTAAGTTAGGGATGAATTTCACCCATACTTTCTCGACCTGCAATCTCTATTTTGGAGTGAACGGAGGGAATATTTACTATCATAAGTACGGCCATTTCTACGATTATGCCGGTTCGTCTGCCGCAGATGGCGTGACACGCAGTTTCGGGTTGTGGACCAAGAACGATATGGCGTATCCCGCACCGCACACGATAACCGATATGGACAAGACGTCCCTTTGGACAGCGGAGGTGTTTGTCGGTATTAAAGCGAACGCCAAGCAGGATGTCCAGTACAAGGTTCAGACCGGTTATAACCTCTTCTCCAAACCCGGTGCGGTGACGGAGCATCAAGTGCGTACTCATGCCTCGTTTGACTGGCATAGCGAAGCCCATCACGTGGGAGCGAAAGCGTATGTGCAAAATAACTTCCTGCAGTTGGGTTCTTTGTCCCAGGCTATTGATGACTCGCTGTACAACAGTCGTCATAACATCCGCTTTGAGCCATACTATGCGTACGAAGGAAACCGCATTCGTCTCCATGTAGGAGTCAATCTGGATATGAACATCGGTCGCGGACAGAACAGCCTGTCTGGCATCAAAAACCTGACGTTTGCTCCTTCGCCCCATATCAATCTTGAGGCACAGATAGCCAAACAATGGCTCACGCTCTACGCCGATGTGACGGGCAGTCATGGTTTGGGTAGTTTGGAGAGCTATATGGAGTCGAACCGATACCGTCTTATTCACCCGGGTGTCGTCTCTCACCATGCTGCGAGTTATACGCCGGTCGATGCCGAACTGGGCTTCCATATCCGTCCTCACAGTGACCTGCTGCTCGAGATACACGGCGGTTATGCACTCCAGTACGACAACATGACGCTAATCGCCAATACAGAGCAGGGTTCGACGATTTATCCGCTCAAGAATGGAAATACGGTCGCTATGATGTCCGGCGATTTCGCCTATACCTATAGCGACTACGGCTGCGGAAAGATAGGCGGACAGCTGAACTATCACTATTGCGATATCGTGCGCATCAACCTCCATGGTGACTATTATTTCTGGAATGCGTTTGAACACGAGAAAGTGGGCTATCTCTTTGCTTATCCCTGCGAAGAGATCAATGCTGTCAATGCCGGAACGAATACAACCGTTTATGACCGGGCTAACTGGCAGTTGGGATTGCGTATCGACGGACGTATCGACAAACATTGGTCGCTCTATTCGGACAACCGGTTTAAGGGTAGCCGTCTCGCGCTTGCGTCCGACGGCGAGCATATCCTCAAGCCGACGATTGACCTCGACCTCGGTGTCGAATACCGTATGTGGGTGGGAAAAGCCAAAAGTAAGACGAATGCCGACGCCCATATCCTACGGCCGGAAACCAAGCCGAACCTGACGCTCTTCCTGCAAATCAATAACTGGCTTCATCGCAAAAACGAACTATATTACGGCTATCGTTCCCAAGGTATCAACGGCTTGATAGGCGTAAGCTATAAATTTTAATAACAACTAAATAACATTCTGTCAATCTTCATTCGGGGTGCTTAGGCTGAGATAAAACCCGTCGAACTTGAACAGGTAATGCTGTTAAAGAAAATGAAACAATCATCTTTTTTTATCAACCATGCACGGTTGATTCTTGCGAGCGCGAGCGCGTTCGTAGTACCTGTGCTGATGAGTGCGCAGGAGAAGGTGGACACCCTGTCCACGAGTGATTTTCAAATCCAGGAGATCGTGGTGAGCGCTCCCGTCATGCAGACGACGGTGAGCAAAGAGCAGATGACTCACGAGGAGTTGAACCGCGACAACACGGGGCAAAACCTGCCGTATTTGTTGAGCGTGACGCCTTCTGTGGTGACCACCAGTGACGATGGTCTGGGAATCGGTTACACCTATTTTCATATCCGCGGAACCGACCAGACGCGTATCAACATGACGATGAATGATGTGCCGCTCAATGACGCGGAGAGTCAGGCGGTGTTCTGGGTTAACTTGACCGACATGGTAAGCGGTGTGAACCGTTTGGTAGTACAGCGCGGCGTGGGAACGAGTGCCAACGGAGGCAGTAGTTTTGGCGCGAGTGTCAACATGCATACATTGGATGCATCGATTCCGCAGAGCCTTCATCCCGGACCTGTGCGCGTGGAGTTGGATTTCAATGGAGGTATGTACAATACCTTCCGCGAGATGGTCAAAGCCGATGTGTATTTAGGCGACCGAACGGATAAGAAAGGGGCGTGGCATATAGGCGGCCGTTTCTCGAAAGTCAATTCGGACGGATATATAGAGCGTGCCGCATCCGATCTGCTCAGTTACCAAGGTGAGGTGGGTTGGCAGAACATGAAGAGTGCCGTCACGCTGACCGCTTTCGGCGGAAAAGAACGGACATACATGGCATGGTATGGCGTGGATTACAACACCGCCTACGGCTTAGCCGGAGCCAACAGACGATACAACCCTGCCGGTGAATATATAGACAAGGACGGCAATATCGCCTACTACGACAATCAGACCGATAACTATCAGCAACACCATGTTCACCTGCATATAGGTCATCGCTTCAATATGCATTGGACGCTCTCGGCAACCGCTCACTACACCTTCGGTAAAGGGTATTATGAGATGCTGATGCCCGATTATGACACCTACCTGGCGGATAATATCACACAGAAAGGACTCCGCAACCATTTCTACGGCGGTATATTGAGCAGCAAGTATGTACACGAGAAAGTGGATGTGCAGATGGGTATTGCGCTGAACCAGTACCGAGGACTTCAGTATGGCAATATAGACACTACATGTACCGCGCACGCGTTTATTCCTTATTATAAAGGATTTGGTCTGAAAACAGACGGTAATATCTATGCGAAAGCCAATTGGCGTATATTGCACAGAGGTTCGGAGAAACTGAGTTTATACGGCGATATCCAATACCGGATGGTGGACTACAGAATATGGGGCGATAACGAAGAGACAAGCGTTCTTGATCTCCCCGAAGCCATCAACAAGCATCATACCTGGCATTTCTTTAACCCGAAAGCAGGTCTGACGTACGATAACAGCGGCCACCGCCTTTCGGCTACGTTTGCGATGGCGCACCGCGAACCGACACGTAATAATTTCGTGCTTGCCGCAGGTCCCGAGGACCCGAAACCCGAGAGACTGTATGACTATGAATTAGGTTATAGTTACCGTTCTGCAGGACTGCTCAATAGTGGCTATGCAATCCCATGGACGATAGGACTGAACCTCTATATGATGGATTATGACAATCAGTTGATTGCTACCGGTACCGTCAGCAGCGTAGGATATATCAATACCGTCAATGTCAAAGACTCCTATCGCGTAGGTGCAGAGTTCCAGTTCGGTGTGGAATGGACGAAATGGTTCAGTTGGAAAGGCAATGTGACATGGAGCCGCAATAAATGGAAAGACGCAAGCCGTTGGCGTACGATTTCCTTCTCGCCTGACTGGACTGCCGGTAATATGTTCTCTTTCCACGCAGCCGGTTTCAATGCGGATATCCAGACGCTGATAGTCAGCCGCCAGTATTTGAGCAATGATGAAGACCCGAACGCAACGCTGAAGACCTATTCAGTGACGAACCTGATGATGACTTACGCTCTGCCGTTCCATAAACTGAGCAACGCACGGAATATACCTGACATCACATTGAAATGCCAGCTCAACAATATCTTCAATGCCAAATACGTGAATAACGGCGGAACGGACGGAACGTACGTGTGGTATTTCCCTCAAGCGGGCATCAACGTACACGCAGGTTTTGCCGTACGATGGTAGAAGCCAGCCACGCTGCAACAAAAGCGCCTATTGGTATCCAACCAAGGGCGTTTTTTGTTAGCGAGAAAGAATAGTCGAGAATAGACAGACGGCTCAATAGCACGAGCCAAATAGCCACAGCCGCAAAGCCTATCAGCAGGGCGAGAAAGGTGCGGAGATTAAATAGTCTGCGGAAAATAAGAAACCCCACGGCGGGGACTATCAGAAACAGGGCGGAGGGCATCCAATAAGAGGCTATGCCCATTAACAGAGCAATCTGAAAACTCTGCTCTACCACCATCGTATAGGGTTTGATTCGGCCGAGAATGAGGATGCAGAAGAGGACCAAAGCCGTGACGACATATCCGGGCCAGTCGTGATAGAAGAGCACACTACTACCTACTGCCAGCAACCAGAAGATTGCCGGCAGCAGGTAGTATAATGTTACTTGTGTGTTTCGTTTCATTCAATAAATCCTTTGCGGCGAAGCAGATTCTTCGGGTCTGCCTCTTTGCCGCGGAACTCGATATACAGCTCTTGTGCGTCGCGTGTACCGCCTTGCTCCAGCAGATGACGGAAACGCTTGGCGGTCTCTGCGTCAAACAGGTCACCAGTCTCTTTGAATGCTGCGAACGCGTCGGCGTCGAGTACGGCTGCCCATGTATAGCTGTAATAGCCGGCTTCGTAGCCCGTGGTGAAAATATGGTTGTAGAAGGTCGGACGATAGCGAACGATAATCTCGTCAATCATGTTCATCTTCTCGAGGCTCGCTTTCTCGAACGCATCCACATCCAGTCCTTCGGCGGTGGTCAACTCATGGAAATCCATATCGAGGATAGAAGCCGAGAGGAGCTCGGTGGTCACGAAGCCCTGGTTGAACTTGCCGGCCGCGTTAATCTTGGCAATCAGTTCGTCAGGTATCACTTCGCCCGTCTGGTAATGGAAAGCATAGGTCTTCAGTACCTCCGGTTCGTACGCATAGTTCTCCATGAACTGAGACGGCAGTTCTACAAAATCACGCGGAGTATTAGTACCGCTCAGGCTCTTGTAGTGCGCTTTACTCAGCAGACCGTGCAGGGCGTGACCGAACTCATGGAACAGCGTCTCTACATCGTCCATCGAGAGCAGCGACGGATTGCCGGCTGTCGGCTTGTTGAAGTTACCTACATTGATAATCGTCGGACGGTGGTCAACGCCTTGTGCATCGATATACTGCGGCAGGATTTGGTTCATCCAAGCACCCGGACGTTTGCCGGCACGCGGGAAATAATCGGTGTAGAGAATGCCGACGAGTGAACCGTCAGCCTCCGTCACTTTGAATACCTCCACCTCGGGGTTATAGACCGGCATGTTCTCCAGTTTCTCGAACTGCAGGCCGTACAGTTTGGTAGCCACGCCAAACGCACCTTTGCGGACATTGGAAAGCTCGAAATACGGTTTGATTTCCTCCTCGTCGAGTGCATACTTCGCTTTGCGCAGTTTCTCGGCATAGTACCACCAGTCCCAGGGCTGGAGTTTCTCGCCCGGCAGGTCTTCGTCCAGCAGTTTCTGCAATTCAGCGGCTTCGCGTTTGGCAGCCTCTAAGGACGGAGCCCAAACGGAGGCGAGGAAAGCATCAACGGTCTGATGGTTCTTCGCCATGCAGTCCGAGAGGATATAGTCGGCAGGGTTGTCGTAACCGAACAACTTGGCTTTCTCGATACGGAGCTCCATCTCACGGATGATGACGGCTTTGTTGTCGTTCTCATTGCCGCGGTTACCGCGGGTGGTGTAGTCCATGAGCAGCTGTTTGCGCAGGTCGCGGTTCTCGCAGTACTGCAGTACCGGCGTGAAAGAGGTGCGCTTCGGCGTGAAGAGCCATTCGCCCGGATGACCGGCTGCGGCTGCTTCTTCTGCGGCTGCGGCTTTGGCGCTCTCCGGCAGACCTGCCAGCTCCGCCTCGTCCGTGATAAAGCGCTTCACATCATCGCTGTTGGTCTCGGCAACGACGTTGTTACCAAATTTGAGCGAGAGCAGTGCCAGTTCCTGGTTTATCTCTTTGAGGCGTTCTTTCTTGTCCTCCGGCAGGTTGGCTCCGTTGTCGGCGAAGTGCTTATAGGTCTCGGTCACCAGTCTCATCTGCTCGGGGTTAAGACCGAGTTGTTCGCGCTGGTCATAGACGAACTTAACGCGCTGGAACAGTTTGTCGTTAAGGATGATACCGTCGCTCAGTTCGCTCAGCATCGGGCTTACCTGCTCGGCGATAGCATTCATCTCATCGTTACCGTCCGCTTCGAGCACATTGAAGAACACGCCTACTACGCGGTCAAGCAACAGACCGGTGCGGTCAAGTGCCTCGATGGTGTTCTGGAAGGTCGGTTCGGCTTCGTTGTTGGCGATAGCCTCTACTTCGGCTTTTTGCTCGGCTATAGCTGCTTCGAAAGCAGGAATATAATGTTCTAACTTGATTTGGTCAAACGCCGGCACGCCGTACGGTGTATTCGGCTGCTCTAACAGAGGATTCGATTTGTTGCAAGCTAACAAACTCATAGCCAATGCTCCTAAAATAATGATTTTTTTCATAATAATGTTATTTGATTCGTACGTTTTTCTCCATTGATTGCTTAATGCGCTCGCGCAGCTCGCGGGACTGGGTGTCCGTCTTGTCAAACCAGCGCGGACGGAAATCCTGAGCGAACTTGCACTTGGCGAGTTTGATTTGCAGGTCATCTATCGTGCCGCTTACGTTCACGCCGAGGTAGATAGGACTGAGCACATTGATGTCGTAATCGAAGGTCATGTTGGTATTGTGCCGTCCTCCGAGCGCGACCATGTAATTGTCCATCTGCACACAGAGCGGATAGACGTCTATCTCGTTCTTATAGATGGTTATCTCCGCATTGATAGAGTCAATCTTGTTCTCGGTTTTCTTGTTGAACAGCAGCAGTTTGCTGATTTTGGAGAAGGTCTCTCCGTCCAGCACTACGAGGTCCTTGCCCGTCAGTGAAGCCGCTCCGCGGAGCGTACTCATCTTCGGCTTGTACTGGCTGTTGAGATAGGTCTCCGCTGCCAAGTGGAACTCTGCTGCACCCTTGAACGAACTGAGCATAGGCATCATCTGCTCGAGGTCAGGTATCATCGTCAGCAGTTCGTCTATATCGACATCAATCATATGGTAGTCAAATCCCGCATAGAGGTGGTTACGCCGCGGGGTGCGGTACATACCGGTGAGTTGTAACTTAGCTGCACGGCATACAAATCCGACTTCGTCCAAAATCAGGATGCCGTTTCGTACATAAATACCGCCCTTGAGGTCCTTGGCATTCTGGTTGAAGATGTCCACGGACTGCATGTGGGTATTGAGCGCCAGATCGACATCGGTCGGAACGAGGAAGGGGTCGGAGTCGGAAACCCCACCCGTCCTCCCCTCAGGGGAGGTGGTAGTGACAGTCTTTTCTCCCTCTCCTGTGGGGAGGGAAGGGGTGGGGTTATTTTCTTCTTCGCTGCCCTCATCGGCAGAGAACCATGCGAGGAGCTGGTTGGCATCGCAGTGGTTGGAGACGATATCGAGTTCGCCGACAAGGATGTCCTCATGGCGGAACCACTTACCGATATTCTGCACGTTACCCTTCAGATTGAGGTCGGAGTTCCCCAGTTCGATGCGCGAGTTGGCGATATTCATCTCGCGGTTGGAATAACTGAACTCAATCGACGGGATAAACACCGGTTCGGGCAGTCGTTCAGGTATATTCACTTCGCCGTCCTTGAGGTTGATATTCAGACGCGGGTTCCATTGTAGCAACACGTTCTCGCCGTTTTTGTTGTAGCGAGCACCCACTTCGAGTGCCAGTTTACCTGTTTTCGCTTTCAGCTCCTCACCCATTCGGGCATTGAGTGCCTGCGTATTGAGTTTGGCTTTGAGTCGCGGAGCAGACTTGTCCTTGCGTCCGCCGCTGAGCGATGCTTCCAATTGGGAAGCCTTCAGGTCTGCCGTGATATCCTTGAAGAAGCCGTCCAACGCATCGCAGTCGATACTCGCCTGCAGCACAGGCATGACGGTAGTATCCTTGGTGTTATACTCGGCGTACGCTTTGAGTTTGGGCGCATCGATGGTTCCTCCCATCGAGTCCATCTCCACCTCTATCGGACGCTCGGATTGCAAGCCTACTGCCGCATAGAGCACAGGGTCGTTGGACAGCACATTACCAGCCTCCAACTGAATGGACGATTTCTTGAGTGCCGCTTTCAGCGGTGTGGCCATTGAGAAGTCGAGCTTGTCGGTCTCGAGATCAATACGCGCCCAGTTAACCTTTGGTTTGGACGGTTTGCTGTTCGGTATCTGAATGACAGCGTGCGTGGCAGGTAGGTCGGCAATCATGCTATCCATCGCGTAATGGATGTCCTTGAGCGTCAGGTCCGCACCTATCTTACCTTTGTGCAACCTCATCTCCGTGAGGTCGGACAGATGAATCTTGGCGTTCGCCGTACCTTTGGTCTTGCCTGTCAGCGTCATCGCTTTCGGCAGGAAGGCTTTGAAGTCCGGCAGGTTGGCATTCAGCGCCAGGTGCAGGTCGAGCAACATATCTTTCTCTATGTCGCTGATGGTTCCTTTGGCTTCGAGTTGCGATTTCCAGAGGTTGGCTTTGAGTTGGTGCAGCGTCACCACGGGCATAGAGCTGTCGCTGTAGGTGCCTTTGGCGGTGGCATCCAATGTGATGTCGCCTTGTAACTTGTATGCCTCGATGGACTTCGTGAAACGTTTCGGTACAATCGCCATCACCGACTCGATATCCCAAGTGTCGGTTGTCAGACGGGCGTCCATATCAATGGCATCGCCCAAAGTGATGTCTCCTTCCAAGCGGATACCGAACTCATTGACAGACAGATAAGCGCCATCGAAGGCGAAATGCATGGAGTCAAGGTTCATCGCCATCGGTGCAATGAGTTCGACATGCAGATTATCAGCATAGGTCTCGCCTTTGAGACGAGCACACACGTCTTTTGCTTCCAGTCCGATGAGCATGTCGTCCCAACTCTCCGCTTTCGCACTCAGTTCGGTCTCGCCCAGCGAAGCCTCGATGGTATCTTTGGCATCGACGAAAGTGATAGCGTTCGCCTTGATACGCAGCCCGTCCACACGCAGTTCGTCGAACGGCAGGGAGAACGCGGTGGTATCTATCTCCTCCACAGTGTCGGGCGAAGTGATGAACGCCCCGCTCAGGTTCGTCGTGCCGTCCGGTGCGATGTAGAAATTGACGGAAGCATCATCGAGAATAGCCTCGTAAACATGCAGGTTCTGATGGTTGAGAAACTCCGCTACATCTACTGTTGCCACGAGATGTTTCGCCTCCACCACAGTGTCGTTCTGTGCTCCCTCTTTGGGATTGATGAGCAGCAGTCCGTCGGCACGGAGACCGAAACGCGGAAAGGTGGAGAAGAAAGTCAGATCGACCTCTCCTATCTCATACTTGCAGGCAATGAACTTATCCGCAGCCTGACGGGCAACGGGTGTCAGACGTTCGGGCGTGAAGATGATGTACATCGCGATACAAGCGACCACAATCACCGTCAGCACTAAGCCCAGCAGCGTCCAACCGATGATCTTTAGCGCTTTCATTTTGCCGTAACGACTTTAGAGAACGAAAACTTGATATTCTTATAGTCTTTCTCGTAGTACTCCAGTTCGGTGCTGGTCAGTTTGGATACCACATACACCTTGGGTATCTCCGCTCCGCCGTTATCCATGAGGTGAATCTCCGTCAGATTACCTTTGGTCTCGAATTGGTACTTGAACCAACCGTTACCCGGGTGACCCAATTCCTGGCGAGCGTCGATGAGGTCCTGCTCGGTGATATCCTCCGCTTCGTCCCATTCGCGGCCGTACTGATAGCCGGCTTCGTCACTCTGCTCGGTGGTGAACCGCACGTAGTGCTCCGTTCCGTTCTCCAGCCATAACGCCTGAAGGTCCGACAGACGATACTCGGGTTGCTCCGGGAGCATGTTACAACTGCTGAGCGCTACGCCCAATATTGCTACAAGCAATAATTTGAAATTTGAGATTTGAGATTTGAAATTTTTCATACTTATGCTTTTTGAATATTGATACCTACGTTATAACCGTCCATCTCAATAGCCGTTGATAGTTGGCTATCAGCCGTTAGCTCCAGCTTGGTAGCCAGGACTTGCGAAGCGATATAGTCGCCGCAGTGGAGCACGGCGTTGTGAATCTCCGGACGGTCTTCAAGCTCAATGGTGATACGGTCGGTTATCTCCAGACCGGACGATTTACGGAGGTTCTGAATGCGGTTAATCAGTTCGCGCGCGATACCTTCTTCTATCAGTTCGTCCGTCAGTTCGATATCGAGTGCGATGGTGAGGATTCCGTTGTTCGCTACGAGCCAACCCGGCATATCTTCCGTCACGATTTCTACGTCCTCTGCGATAAGTTGGTAGTCAACTGTTGTCAATTGATAGTTGCCTTCGGTCTCCATTTTAGCAATCTGGTCTTGGCTCATCGCGTTGATCTCTGCGGCAACGGCTTTCATGTTGGCGCCTACTTTCTTACCGAGCACTTTGAAGTTCGGTTTGATTTTCTTGACCAGCTTGATTTCGCTCTGCTCAGCCGGCACGATGACCAGCTCCTTCACGTTCACTTCGCTCTTGATGAGGTCGGCTACGTGCAAGAGGGCGTTCGTCGTTTCTTGGTCGGGAGTAGGAATAACGGCTTTCTGCAGAGGTTGGCGCACGTTCTTCTCCGCACGCTTACGCAGACTGAGAATCATAGATGTAGCCTGTTGAGCCAGGTACATCTGGCGCTCTAAGACTGCGTCGATGGCTTTGGCGTTGGCTGTTGGCCATTGGCTGAGGTGAACCGTTTCTCCGGTTAAATCGCGGTATAGTCTGTCGGCATAGAACGGTGCGTTCGGTGCCATCAGTTGTGCCACGGTCTTCAGACAGGTGTATAGCGTTTCGTACGCTGCCTGTTTGTCGGCATTCATCTCACCGCCCCAGAAACGCTTACGGTTCAGACGCACATACCAGTTGCTCAGGTCGTCCTGCACAAAATCAGAGATAGCACGTCCGGCTTTTGTCGGTTCATAGGCCTCATAGGCTTCCGTCACCTCTTTGATGAGCGAATTGAGTTTGGAGAGAATCCATTTGTCAATCTCGGAGAATTCAGCTTTGGCGCCGGTTGTGGGTTCCCAATTGTCCACGTTCGCATAGAGTGCGAAGAAACCGTAGGTGTTATAGAGCGTTCCGAAGAACTTACGGCGCACCTCATCCACGCCTTCGGGGTCGAACTTGAGGTTCTCCCACGGACTGGAATTGGTCAGCATATACCAGCGTACGGCGTCAGCTCCGTATTTGTCCAGTGCGCCGAACGGATCTACCGCATTGCCCAGACGTTTGGACATCTTATTGCCGTTCTTATCGAGCACAAGACCATTGGAAATGACGTTTTTGTACGCCACCGTGCCTTCAATCATCGTGTGGATGGCATGCAGCGTGAAGAACCAACCGCGTGTCTGGTCCACACCTTCGGAGATGAAATCCGCGGTACGCGGCAGGTCGGCGTTCTCGAACGGATAGTGGTTCTGTGCATAAGGCATCGCGCCGCTGTCGAACCAAACATCGATGAGGTCCAGCTCACGCTTCATCGGCTTGCCGCTCGGCGAAACGAGGATGATAGCGTCCACGTACGGACGGTGCAGGTCGATGACGGAAGGATCGTAGTTCGCTTTGCTGTAATCGCCCACCTTGTGTTTCGGCCACGGGTTGGCTTTCATAAAGCCTGCCTTCACGGACTTGTCTATCTCAGCGAACAGCTCTGCAATAGAACCGATACAAATCTCCTCTTTGCCGTCTTCGGTACGCCAGATAGGCAGCGGAGTACCCCAATAACGCGAGCGGCTCAGGTTCCAGTCGTTCAGGTTCTCCAGCCATTTGCCGAAGCGGCCTGTGCCGGTGGATTCGGGTTGCCAGTTGATGGTCTTGTTGAGCGCTATCATCTCATCGCGCGCTTTGGTGGACTGGATGAACCAACTATCCAGCGGGTAGTAAAGCACAGGTTTATCGGTACGCCAGCAGTGGGGATAGGTGTGCACATGCTTCTCGCTGCGTAGCAGACGGCCGTCGGCTTTCATCTCCAGGCAGAGGTGCAAATCCAATGTCTCGGCTTTGCCGGCTGCGGCTTCGTCATATTTCCCGTCCACGGTAAACTGCGGGTCGTAGGCGTTCTTCACCCATCGACCGGCGTATTTGCTATAGAGCGCATCGTTCACGTTCGCTTGATACCATGCCTCGTCCAGGTCTTCCACTTTCCAGTATTTACCGGTGAAATCAACCATCGGACGCGGACCGTAGTTCTTGGTCTGCATATACAGTCCCGGCACGCCGGCTGCGTCACCCACTTTCTTATCGTCTGCACCGAAGGTAGGCGCGATATGGACGATACCTGTACCGTCTTCGGTCGTCACGTAGTCGCCCGGAATAACACGGAAGGCTCCTTTACCCGGGTTCACCCACGGGAAGAGAGGTTCGTACTCCAGGCCGACGAGTTCCGTACCTTTGTAGCGCGCAATGATTTTCGGCTCCAGTAAGTTACCATCAGCATCAACGCCGCAGAGCTCTTTCTTATAGGCATCGAGACGTGCTTCGGCAAGGATGATATGGTCACCCGCCGGTGTCTCCACCTCCACGTAGTCAATCTTCGGTCCTACACACAAAGCGGTGTTGGACGGCAGCGTCCAAGGCGTTGTGGTCCACGCGATGATATATGTCGGCGCCTCAATTTTTAATGTTGAATTTTTAACTTTTAATTTGAACCGTGCCGTGCACGTAAGGTCCTTCACATCGCGGTAACAGCCCGGTTGGTTCAACTCATGCGAACTCAAACCCGTTCCGGCAGCCGGCGAATAGGGCTGAATAGTGTAACCCTTATACAGATAGCCTTTCTTGTACAGCTCTTTGAGCAGGTACCACAGCGTCTCGATATACTTGTTGTCATACGTGATATAGGGGTTGTCAAGGTCCACCCAATATCCCATTTGTTTGGTCAGGTTGGTCCACTCCGCCGTGTATTTCATCACCTCGCGACGGCAGGCAGCGTTGTATTCATCTACGCTGATTTTCTTGCCGATATCTTCTTTGGTGATACCCAGCATCTTCTCCACGCCCAGCTCTACCGGCAGACCGTGTGTGTCCCAACCGGCCTTGCGGCGAACCTGATAGCCCTGCATCGTCTTGAAGCGGCAGAAGGTGTCTTTTATCGTGCGCGCCATCACATGGTGAATACCCGGCATTCCGTTCGCCGAAGGCGGTCCCTCGAAGAACAGGAACTGCGGATGTCCCTCGCGGGTCGATATGCTCTTCTCGAACAACCCTTCTTTCTCCCACTGCTCCAGCACCTCTTTACTCAGTGCCGGCAAATTCAATCCTTTGTACTCGTTAAATTTCTTCATATTATGTTGTTAATCTTTTGCAAGCCGTAAAACGGCTGCAAAGGTACAAAAAAAAAATGACTTGTGCAAAAATTTTTGTGCATAATTGATTTTTTATGCCCAAAACATGCACCTTAGTCAAAAATGTGCGCAGCGTGGTAAGGGGAAAACCGACTCAAAACCGACTCAAAACCGATACTAAACCGATACTAAACCGACTACACTTTTGGGTTATAGAAATCTTTTTTAGTACATAAAACAAAGAAGGTTGTCTCCCGACAACCCAACCTTTTTACTTAACCTTAAATCTAATACCATGAAAAACACGGTGCAAAAGTACTGCTTTTTGTCAATATGACCAAATATTTTGCAAAAAAAATGCTATAAAACATATTTTTGCTACATTAAGTTTACAAAAAGACAGTAAATCGTCCTAAAATACACAATTTTATTCCTCATTTAGTAAATCCGGTCTTCTTTCCCTTGTGTGGGCGATGGACTGTTCATATTGCCATTCTTCTATCTTTGCCTGATGGCCGGACAACAGGATATCCGGTACTTTCCATCCTTTGTATTCCGCCGGACGGGTATAGACACCCGCTTCTAACAGTCCGTCCTGAAAAGAGTCATTCAAAGCGGACTCCACGTCCCCGAGTGCGCCGGGTAACAGACGAACGATGGCGTCCGTCATCATCGCTGCCGGCATCTCGCCGCCCGTCAGCACAAAATCGCCAATACTGTATTCGCGCGTGATAAGATGGTCGCGCACGCGTTGGTCCACACCTTTGTAATGGCCGCAGAGGATGATGATGTTCTGCTTGAGAGACAACTCATTGGCTGCCTTTTGGTCAAAACGGTCGCCGTCAGGGGCTGTGAAAATAATCTCATCGTATTCGCGCTCCGATTTCAGATGCGAAATCAGGCGGTCTATCGGTTCAATCTGCAGCACCATTCCTGCGCCGAAACCGAAGGCATAGTCATCTACCTTACGATGCTTGTCAAGCGTCCAGTCGCGGAGATTATGTACGTATATCTCGCAAAGACCTTTGCTCTTCGCGCGTTGGATGATGGAGTGGTTGAGAGGCGACTCCAGCAATTCCGGACAACATGTGATAATATCTATTCGCATATACGCTTTAACAAATTAACAGTTTAACGCTTTAACAGTTTAACGCTTTAACACTTTAACGTGACGAAGTCACCATTAAGGCACAGGGTCGTAACCCGAACCACCCCACGGATGGCAGCGAAGGATACGCTTGATGCCCAGCCAACCGCCTTTGAAAATGCCGTATTTGAGAACCGCTTCTACCATATATTGGCTGCAAGTAGGCGTGTAGCGGCACGAAGGAGGTGTCAGCGGAGAAATGAACACGCGGTAGAAATAAACCGGCAGAAGGAACAGTTTGCGCAGAGCAATCTTCCATTTCTCATCGGTCATTGGACGTGGTTCGTTGGACCTTGGCTCGCTATTTTGGTTAGTGCTTTGCATATCGCTTTTTCGATAACTGCGAACGGCTGTTCGTCTTTGTCTATATAATTGAATGCCAGCAGGTAATGTCCTTCTCCCGCGAGCTCTTGATGTAACCGGTAGGCTTCGCGCATCAATCGACGGAGATGATTGCGTTTCACGGCGCGCTTGAAAAGCGACTTGGGAGCCCAAACCAGCACTTGTGTCTCGCCTTCTGCGGGCTGCCACGTCACGCGTAGCGGCCATGACGTGAAACGCTTGCCTTGCTTATACAGCGCCGTAATACGTTCCTGTCCGCACAATCTGCTATGTTTGGGAAACGTGTTCAATCGTCAATCTATTGGTTCTTCTCCAGATAATCGCCGATAGCCATTGGCAGGGAAGCGAACTCTCTGCCCGGTGCAGCCTTGATATCCACGCGGAAACCGTTCTCTTCCAGCGCACGGATAGTACCTTCGCCAAAAGCGGCAATGACAGTCTTGCCTTGCTTCCAGTCCGGGAAATTCTCGCGCAGAGAGGTTACACCGGCCGGCGTGAAGAGAGCTATCATATCGTAGTCGAACGGACGCTCTTTCTCCCACGGCGTCGTCACCGTGCGGTACATAATAGCCGGAGTGACCTCTATACCGTTCTCCGCGAACATGTTGATTTGCTCGTCCGTGTGAATGTCGGACAGAACCATCATATATTTCTCGTTCGGACGACGATGCATCGCCGGCAGCAGGTCTTCGAATTTATTACCCGACTCAGGGAAAAAGACCTTGCGCTTGCGGTAGTTAATGAACTTCTGCAGATACAATCCTACCTGCTCGGAATTGCAGTAATAGTGCATCGAGTCCGGCACATTGATACGCATCTCTTCGCACATACGGAAGTAGTGCTCGGCACCCAAACGGGAGTTCAGAATAACGGCGGAATACTCCAGCGGATTGATGTGCTGCTGACGAAACTCGCGCGCCGAGAGTCCTTCAATATGAATGAACTGATAGAAATCACAATGAACATAGTACTGTGACTCCAAACGGGTGTACGGATTGTGCGCCGTTTCCGGGCGCGGTTGGGAAATGAGAATCTTGTCTATCATAGGATGGAAATCGTTTTTTCTGAAACATATATGATTGCTGCCAACGGCAACATCTCCAGAGTACACCAATAGATGAGCATATAGCCGATAGCCATCGGTGACTTGATATATTGAGCGGCACTACGGTATATCCACAGCACCATAAAAAGCAAAGCTGTGATGCCTAACGCCCAGCGGTTGACTACCGTGTCGCCCACATGAAGCAGCACTAACAATACCGGCCAGAGAAGCAGTCCGGTCATCGTAGCGATATTCGAGTAGTGCTCGTACACAGCTCCGAAACGACGCGAGAGTTGGAACGTATAATCGATAATCACATTGCATAACATCTTGACAATCATCACCGCCAGGATAACTCCGTTCACCGCCAGATAGGTAAGGAAGGAGAACTCGCCTGCGGGACTGAAACACAAACAAAGCAGCATAGCCAACGTGCCCAAGCGGAACAGGTTAAGATATACCTGACCGAAGAAATTGGTCGGCGCATCCTTGTACGAACGCTCCGCGCGAACACGCAGAGAGTCCGTTGACTGAGTAATAACACCCGGTTGGAAATACTCACTTAGGATGCCGCAGAACAGCAGTCCTAACATTACCCAACCGCACCAGGGTGCGCTCAGAGGAGAGATAATATGTGCTATTCCTTCACCCATAAAAACAGTTTGTCACCTCTGCGTACGAGACGGTCGGTTTTGAGCGAGAAATACTGCCCTTGTTCCACCCGTTTGGTCGGGTGACCGTTCGTGTCATGGAGGTCCTGAGCCGTACATTCATACACACCCGTCGTCTCGCCTGTGATGAGCAGTTCCTGCCCTTCTTCAATGGCATCCACCGCCTCTACGATGAACTCTGCCACGCTCAGGTTCTTGAAGAAATTGGTACACTTGGCGGCATACACTTTCTTGCGTGTCGCCTTGTTGCCGTACGAATGAGTCCATTCGCCCAGTTTCTGACCTTGATAATAGCCGTCCCAGAAACCGCGGTTGAATACACGGCTCAACCGTTCGTTCCAGTCCGCAATCTTCGGTTCAATCACCGCGTCATCTGCATACTCGCCCTTCTGCCATGCTTCCACGGCTTCTTTATAACAGCGAACAACGGTGCTGACGTACTCCGCTCCGCGGGCACGCCCTTCTATCTTCAGCACACGGACACCGGCGTCCAGCATTTTGTTCAGGAAATGAATGGTCTTCAGGTCCTTCGGGCTCATGATATATTGGTTATCGATGTCGAGTTCCAAATCCGAAGACTTGTCCTTCACCGTGTAACCGCGCCGGCAGACCTGAACGCACGCCCCCCGATTGGCGGAAAGACCGTAGTTGTTGAGGCTCAGATAGCATTTCCCGCTCACGGCCATACATAGTGCGCCGTGGCAGAACATCTCAATGCGTATCGGCTGTCCGCTTCGTCCGCATATATGTTGCTCCTGGATATCCTGGTAGATGGACGCTACTTGTGTCATGTTCAGTTCGCGGGCCAGAACAACCACGTCCGCAAACTGCGCATAGAACTTCAGCGCCTCTGTGTTCGCAATATTGAGTTGGGTGGACAGATGAACCTCCTGACCGATGGAATTGGCATATTGCATCACAGCGATATCGCTCGCAATAATAGCATCCACACCCACCTCGTGCGCCTTATCGACAATCTCGCTCATCAACGGCAGGTCTTCGGGATACATGACGGTATTGACGGTCAGATAGGTCTTCACACCCGCTTCACGGCATGTCGCTACAATAGTTGCCATGTCGGCTGTCGTGAAATTGACCGAACTGCGGGCACGCATGTTAAGGTGCTCGATACCGAAATAGACAGAAGTGGCACCGGCTTGTATAGCCGCAGCCAAACTCTCCCAGCACCCTACCGGCGCCATTATTTCTATGTCGGATGAACGATGGCTCATGGTTGATGTAACAGGTATTCCGCTATCTGTACGGCATTGAGGGCCGCACCTTTGCGAATCTGGTCGCTCACGCACCAGAAACTCAGTCCGTTCTCGTCCGTCAGGTCTTTGCGCACACGACCGATGAACACTTCGTCTTTTCCGCTCAGGAAGAGCGGCATAGGATAAATCTTCTTCTCCGGTTCATCCATCAGTATGCAACCCTCTGCGTTTACAAAAGCCGTTTGGGCTTCCTCTACACTAATCGGACGTTCGGTCTCTACCCAAATACTCTCGCTGTGCGCCCGAAGCGAAGGCACACGCACACATGTGGCGCTGACCTTGATATCCGAGTGCATGATTTTGCGCGTCTCGTTGAACATCTTCAACTCCTCTTTCGTGTAACCGTTTTCAGTAAACACATCGATATGAGGAATGAGATTGTATGCCAATTGGTACGCGAATTTGTTTACCGTCACTTCTTCTCCGTTCAGCACCTGACGGTATTGTGTCTCGAGTTCTTTCATCGCCTGTGCGCCGGCACCGGATGCCGCTTGATAGGTCGATACATGCACACGCTTGATATGACTCAAGCGCTCTATCGCCTGAAGGGCTACGACCATCTGAATGGTTGTGCAGTTAGGGTTGGCGATGATGTTACGAGGACGATTAAGTGCGTCTGACGCGTTCACTTCGGGGACTACCAACGGCACATCTGCATCCATACGGAAGGCCGATGAGTTATCAATCATCACAGTCCCGAAACGGGTGATATCCTCTGCATACGCACGTGACACACTCGCGCCCGCGGAGACAAACGCAATATCGACGCCCTTGAAAGCGTCGTTGTGCTGCAGCTCTTGTACTTCGTACGCTTTGCAGCAGAATTGATACTTGGTTCCGGCACTTCGTTCTGAACCGAAGAGCCTTAGTTCGGTTACAGGAAATTGCCGCTGTTCGAGGACAGCCAGCAATTCCTGTCCGACGGCGCCTGAGGCGCCTACAATTGCAATGACCATAATTACGCCAAGGCTACGACGGTCTCTTCGCCTTTTGCTGCAAAGGTCAGTTTGCCTTCACGTGCCAACCAGCCCAGAGCCAAGAACAACTCGTCGTTTTTAAGCTTTGTTGCTTTCTTCAGTGCCTTCAAATCTTTAGCACCGCTCTGCAGAGCACCCCAAACGAGGCCTGCATTCTCACCAATTTTTGTAATCATAACCTTAACCTTAAATAAATTGTTGTGACTAAACAGCGCTTTTAAGGGGCGCTGATCCCTGTATGTTTTCCTTCGCCGGCTCTTAATCCTCCCATTTCTTGAATATCAGACATGCATTGTGTCCGCCGAAACCGAAGGTGTTGCTTAGCGCATAGCGAATGTCGCGTTTCTGTGCTTTGTCGAATGTGAAGTTAATACGATAGTCGATATTCTCGTCCGTGTCATCCGGGTCATGGTTGATCGTCGGAGGGATGATACCATCCTTGAGCGCCATGATACACGTGAGGGCTTCCACAGCTCCGGTAGCTCCGATCATGTGTCCTGTCATCGACTTCGTCGAATCGAGATTCATCTCATACACATGTTCGCCGAACACACGCATGATAGCGTTCAGTTCGGTCACATCGCCAAGCGGAGTGGATGTGCCGTGCGTATTGATGTAATCAATCTGTTCCGGTTGCAGCCCGGCATCCCGCAGCGCAAGTCTCATCACACGCTCTGCGCCTTTGCCTTCCGGGTCCGGCGCGGTCATATGGTAGGCATCGGAAGTCATTCCTTCGCCTAACATCTCCGCATATATCTTCGCTCCGCGTGCTTTGGCGTGCTCGTACTCTTCGAGTATCAGACAGGCTGCGCCTTCTCCCAGTACGAAACCGTCACGGGACTTGGAGAACGGACGACTCGCCGTCTGAGGACTGTCGTTGCGCGTAGAGAGAGCATGCAGCGAGTTGAAACCACCAATACCGGTGTAGGTCACATCCGCATCCGCGCCGCCCGTGAGAAGTACATCCGCGTGACCGAGACGAATCTGGTCAAACGCCGTGCCTACAGCGTGCGACGAAGAGGAACAAGCGGTACTAACCGAGAAACTCGGACCGCCCAGACCGAAACGGATGGATATATGCCCTGCCGCGATACTCGGAATGGCTTTGGGAATCATGAACGGATTGAAACGGGGCACTCCGTCGCCTTTTGCAAAATCGATGATTTCAGACTCCGTGGATTGCAATCCGCCCATTCCGCTTCCCCAAATCACACCAACACGACTACGGTCTTCTTTCTCCAAATCCAGACCGCTGTCCTTCAGCGCCTCATCGGCTACGCATACCGAGAACTGAGAATAGCGGTCCATCTTGCGCACTTCTTTGCGGTCAATAACCAACTCAGGATTAAAATTCTTTACCTCGCCCGCAAAATGCGTCTTGAAGAGCGTAGCATCAAAGGCGGTGATAGGCTCAATCCCATTCTTGCCTACTATCAGCGCTGCCCAAGTCTCGGGAGCTGAATTTCCTACCGGAGTGAGGGCTCCAAGACCCGTTATGACTACACGTCTTAACTGCATATATATCTAAAGTACTAATAAAAAGCATACGAGTTTACAGGTTTCCCGTAAACTCGCAAACTAATGTGAAAAGAAATTTATTTCGCAACTTTCTTCTCTACATAAGCGATAGCATCGCCTACGGTAGCAATCTTCTGGGTATCCTCGTCAGGAATCTCAATGTTGAATTCCTTCTCGAACTCCATAATCATCTCGACTGTGTCGAGCGAATCAGCACCCAGATCGGTTTGGAAATTAGCCTCGTTGGTAACCTGAGACTCTTCTACACCAAGCTTATCAGCAATGATTGCTTTCACTTTAGCTTCAATTTCTGCCATAATACTAAAATTTTAGTGTGTTTTTATTGTTTGTATATACGTTTCGTATTTCTTGAATTTCGCCTACTTCGCAAAATCGCTGCAAAATTACTGCTTTTTTTTGAAATAAACAAATTTTTCTGCCTTATTTTTCGTTTTTGTCACTCAAAGTTAACATTATTTTGCCCAAATACACGCCGCTCTTACCCATTTGGCAGAGAGGAATGGAATAGCCGTCGAGGTTGGCTACACGCAAATGGTCATACATTTTATGGGTGTGACCGCCAACGAATACATCAATACCGCGCGTTTTGCGGGCGACCGTTGCATCGCATATATCTTCTTCGGCCTTGCCGAAGGTACCGAGATGGCTCAGACAAACGACCACGTCGCAGTTAAGCGCGTTTAAGGTGTCTGCCATCGCCTGTGCTACCGAAACGGGGTCAAGGTATTTGGCGGGTTCGAAGTTCTTGTCGGAGATGATGCCTTTCGGGTCGCATCCTAATCCGAAAATGCCTATCTTGAGACCGCCTTTATGAAGGATAGCGAACGATTGAGTCACGCCTTCCATCGCTGTGCCCGTGAAGTCATAGTTGGAGCAGACGATAGGGAAGTTCGCCGTTTGAAGCACCGCGGCAAGGGTATCCAGTCCGTTGTCAAACTCATGGTTACCAAGCGTAGCGGCATCGTAGCCCATTCGGTTCATGGCGTTGAGTTCGACACGGCCGTGATAGAAATTGAAATAGGGTGTGCCTTGACAGAAGTCGCCGGCATCGACGAGCAGCAAATGGCGGTCTCTTTTTCGCTCCTCTTTGATTAGTCCCATTCGGCGGGCATATCCGCCTTCGTTATTCGCTTTGGGCTCCACTTGCGAATGAGTATCGTTCGTATGCAGGATGGTCAGATGGTCCTGCGGCGTACAGGAACTTAGACAAAAGACCGTTAACACTGTAAGACCGGCTATAAATAGCCTGTAAGACCGCTTTGCTGTAAGACCGCTTACGCTGTAAGATTTTTTCATAGTATTTGATTTTATTAGAACCGTTTATTCAGTTCGTCATCGGTCAGCAGCGAGACAATCGTCTTTCCGTCTGCTGTGCGGCGGTAATTGGGAAGTTGCATCATTCGGTTCACGAGGTCCCGCATTTCCGGTTCGGTCATCGTTTTTCCATACGGAATGGCGGCACTCTCCGCCAAGCCCAATGCAATCTGTTCGCGCCATTCGTTCTGAGTGTTTGCGCCTATCTCCCGTACTTGGTGAAGGATATGCTGTAGGACCGGAAGTGGCGATAGAGTGGATAATTGCGCCGGAACGCCTTGTATCGAATAGCTGTCCGGACTGAGTTGCTCGATGTCAAAACCGATCGCTTGCAGGTCAGGCAACAGTTGTCCGAGCAGCACAAGTTCGTCTTGAGGCAAAGTCAGCACTTCCGGGAACAGTAACTGCTGCATCGCTCCTTGTGTCTGCGCCAACTGCTCAAGGAACTGCGCATAGAGCACGGCTACATGAGCGCGATGCTGGTTGATAAACATTAGTCCCTCCTCCGTCGGCATAAGGATGTACTTGCCGCCATATTGCCATATCGGGCGGGAATCGGCATCCATCGGCGTTTGGTCGGTCATCAGCAAATCGGGTGCAAACAAGTTCTCCCAGCCTTTGGTTGGCTTATCGGGATAGATAGTGCCGCGTGTATGGAAGGGGTTGTAGGTCGTATCGACATGTATCTGCGGCTTGCTTACCGGTTCGTTCGTTTGCGCAGGGATGTCTATATTGCCGGAGGTATCGAAGTCTATCTGCGGAGCCAGTGTGAACTTACCCAGCGCTTCGCGTACCGAGGCCATGAGTATCTGGAAGATAGTTTGCTCATCGGCGAACTTGATCTCCGTTTTCGTCGGATGGATGTTGACATCTATCGACTCCGGATTAATGTCAAAATAGATGAAGAACGAAGGCTGGTAATCCGCCGGTAACATACCTGAATAAGCCGTTAAGACGGCTTTGAGGAAGTACGGATGGCGCATATATCGGCCGTTAACGAAGAAATACTGCTCCGCTTTTCTGGTAGCGTTCTCCGGTTTGATGACGAATCCGCGGATGGACACCAGTTCGGTCTGTGTGTTGATATCCACAAAGGCGGAAGTGTAACTGTTTTTCTTCGGGTTGCCGAAGACGGCTTCGATACGTTGTTTCTCTGTGCCTACAGGCAACTCAAGCAGGATTTCGTCATTGTGAACGAAGGTAAAGGCTACTTTCGGATAGACAAGCACGATATGGTAGAACTCGTTGAGCAGATTGCGTAACTCCGTCTGGTCGGTCTTGAGGAACTTACGCCGAACGGGTACATTAAAGAAAAGATTGCTCACTTTGATGTTCGTGCCTACGGGACAGGAACACGGTTCCTGCCGAACGACATCTGAGCCGTGAATCTCAATGAGCGTACCCGTTTCGTCTTCGGCTCTGCGGGTGGTCATCTCTACCTGTGCGACTGCGCAAATAGAAGCGAGTGCCTCTCCGCGAAAACCCATCGTACGGAGGGAGAACAGGTCCTGCGCTTCGCGAATCTTACTGGTTGCGTGTCTCTCGAATGCCAGACGGGCATCCATTTCGCTCATTCCGATACCATCGTCTATGACCTGCAGCAACGTGCGCCCTGCGTCGCGAACGATGACCTGGATGCGCTTTGCGCCGGCATCCAAGCTGTTCTCGACGAGTTCCTTCAGACAGGAAGCAGGCCTTTGTATGACCTCTCCTGCTGCGATTTGATTCGCTACGCTGTCCGGTAAAAGATGAATGATATCCATATAAGACCGCTTTGCTAAAAGGACACAAACGGATTACTCCTTGTTATATATTAAAGGAGTATATATACGCCGAAGATGAGCAAACCGAGCAGCACAAGCCACAGGACGAGCTTGGACTGTTTCTTTTTGCGCAGTTCGGTCATGTTCTTTTCGTGCTCTTCACGAAAAGCCCCGCGACGAAGACGCGCAAGTTTTTTATCCTTGCGCGCCTCCTTTTCCTTATCAAAGTAAATGGGGCGATAGTCCCACTCACGGGGTTTTGGTACTTTCGGAAATAATACCGACATTATTTAACGATAGCTTGGAACTCAGCTTCCTCAGCAAACTTAGCGAACTCGATGTCCTGAGCAGCGCGAGCCTTGAAGGAAGCGTCCTGTGCGATAGCCGATTTGAGGTTAGCATACACAGTTGCTTTATCGTTGGTGCGAGCACCTACAACAGCCTTGAGGTAAGCGGTCGTTGCGTTCGGCTCCTTAACGGCGTCAAGCGTCTTGGCAGCTCCTGCATAGTCCTCGTTGAGGATCTGCTGAACGGCAGCGTTGTTCGACGGAGTGTCGCCGTAAGCTTTCTTGGCAGCAGCATAGTCACCCTTCTGCGTGTAGAGCGTACCCAGAGCGGCATTGAGGTTAGCCTTCGTGCCGGCAGCCTTGCCGAGGTATTCCTCTGCCTTAGCGAGGTCACCGTCAGCCATAGCAGCCACACCTGCGTTGTAGTTCACGTCCGGATCGTTCGGTTGAATCTCCAGCGCTTTAGCATAGCAACGACGAGCCTCTGCGATATTGCCGTCCTCGAAGTAGAGTTGGCCCATACCGTTGTAAGCGCGGTAGTCATTGTAGAGCTCAGCAGCTTTCTTATAGATAGCCATTTGCTCAGCCTTGTCGTCGGTCAGGGTAGCAGCATAGAGCAGCTCCTCAACGCTGAGTTGCGACGGATCTTCCTTCGCGAGTTTCTTGATTTCGTCATCGCTCTTACCGATGAGGTCGGTAGTGAGGATGAGGCGGCTGCGACGGAGAGCAGGAAGGATCTCCTCTGCGATAGTACCGTAAACGGAGCTCAGGTTCTTGATTTGTGCTTCGCGCTCCTCGGGATCGCTGTACATAGAGAGCACGCGCAGAACGAGGTCTTTGTCACGCATGTTGCTGTTCTCCATAGCTTTCTGGAAGCCTTCCCAGTCCTCAGCGGTGATATTCGACTCGATAGCGTTCGTCACCTTGTTTTTCTTGAGGTCGTTCTTGAGGAAGTTAGCAGCCACTTTCTGACGGTTCTGAGCGAGTTTCTCGTTGAGATCCATACCACCATCCGGAGATGCGTAGCCGGCAACTTCGATTTTGTTAATCTCTTTGCGCTCAGCCTCTTTGGCGTCCTTGATAGCAGCCTGGAGAGCTTTCATCTCGTCGCTCTTGGTCTCTTTGGAGCGGAGTTCTGAGCTCTGGATGAGGAACTTAATGTCAGCCTCGGTCAACTCCTGAATAACGCGTTGGAACTTGTCGGGAGTAGCAGCTGTTTTGTTGTCCTTGGCATTAGCCAACTCAGCGGTAGCAACGACACCGTCAGCAATCTTGAGGTCAGGAATCTCAATCTCTTTCTTGCCGATTTTACCCTCGAAGCGCAGGTAGAGTTCGGATTTGCGCATAGCGGGAACATAGTCGAACGAGCAGCTCTGGCTGTAGGTACCACCATTCTTGTAGTTAACGGTCTTGCCGTTCTCAGCAGCTTTCTCACCTACATAGGTAACAGGCTCGCCAAGCACTTCCTGGTCGCCATACTTGAGAACCGGAGTAACAACCAGCACACCTTTCTTCACGAATTTCTTCTCGGGGAAAGTACCGGTGATGTCAGCATTAACCTTACCGCCTTTAACCTCCAGCGGGCTCGGATTAACAGTGATTTGTTCGGGATTAGGCAACGTTTTGTTGCACGATGCCAACATTGCTACTGCAGCAATGAGGCTAAGAAATAAACCTTTTTTCATATGCATATAAAATTATTAATTTTGTATATTTACATATTTCGACTGCAAAGTTAGTAATATTTTTTCATATACGCAAATAAAATTGACTTTTTTTTGAAAAAAAAGAAGAAATCTTAATAATCGTATCTTTTTTTTACGTAGTGAAAACCTCGGTTTGCACGCAATAATACACTATGGCGATGGCTATAGCGAGGTGGAGGAAGAGGATAAGTTTTTTTTATATAAAATCTTGCACATTTCAAAAAATTGTAGTACCTTTGCGGGCGAAACATAAACGGTAATGATTATGAGCAGTATTGAACTGGATATGCTTCAGACAGCCGGAGTAGGTGCTTTGGCGCTTATGGTCGGTATGATATTAACGCGCAAGGTGGGCTTTCTGCAGAGATTCTGCATCCCATCGCCGGTTACCGGCGGTCTGCTTTTCTCCTTATGCACATTGGCATTGTACGGTTGGTTCCATATGGAGATATCGTTTGACGACACGCTGATGAAGATATTTATGCTCGCTTTCTTCACGTGCGTCGGTTTCCAGTGCGACCTGAAACTGCTCAAAAAGGGTGGTAAACCCTTGCTGATTATGCTGGTTCTACTGGTTATAATGATTACCTTTCAGAACCTGTTGTCTCTCGGTATTACGCGGATTATGGATGTCGATCCTTTGCTTGGTATCACGGCAGGCAGTGTGTCGATGACGGGTGGTCACGGAACGGCAGGAGGCTTTGCCGGTGTGTTAGAGGGAATGGGACTGAAAGGCGCTGATTCCATCGGCATGGCAGCAGCTACATTCGGTCTGGTGGCAGGTTCGATGCTTGGCGGTCCGTTGGCAGATTTTATCATCCGTAAGAAATTGACTCACGAGCAGAAACAGCAGCAAGAGATAGAGATAGACCCTGCCATGGCGGGTATCGAGAGTGACGAGGCTTCTCCGGCAGGCCGTGCCACGCGTATCAGTTCCAACGAGCAGGAGTTTCAGCAATATGCGAAGGCGTGCTATTGCGTTATCCTGGTAATGGGCGGCGGTACTCTGGTGAGTTGGTTGCTCGCCAAGACGGGCGTCACGTTTCCTCCCTATTTCGGTTCGTTGCTATTAGCCGCTTTCGTGCGCAATATCTTAGGTCTTTTCCACTATAAGGAAAACGGCGAGCGGGTAAAAGCAGACAAGCTGCTTGATATGGACCGCATCATCAGCGTAGGCAATATCTGTCTGTCCGTATTTCTCGGAATGGCGATGATAACTCTTAAACTATGGGAACTGAAGAGTCTGGCTCTTCCGCTCATTGTTATCTTGGTATCCCAGGTGGTAATGATGGCTGCCTTTGTCTATTTCCTCGCCTTTCGGATGTTAGGCCGCACCTACGATGCGGCAGTGCTGTGTGCGGGTCTGTGCGGTTTCGGTTTAGGCGCCACACCCAATGCGATGGCGAACATGAGTGCTATATGCTATAAATACCACTATACTGCCAAGCCGTTTATCATCGTTCCCATCGTAGGCAGTATGTTTACGGACCTGATTAACGCCGCCATCATTACTTTCTTTTTGAGTCTTCTGTAGCGTTTAAGCGACAAGAAAGGGCACTCGGATGAGTGCCCTGAACCTTCTTGCCATGCAGCTATGAACTGCTTCGGCCTGTGTATTACGCCATTTTGTTTACAAAACGAGCGAGCTTCGACTTGAGGTTAGCCGCTTTGTTGACATGAATGATATGACGTTTAGCCAGTTTGTCAAGCATAGAGCTAACTTTCGGAAGCGCAGCAGCAGCTGCAGCTTTGTCAGTTGTCTTGCGCAAGTCACGCACAGCGTTACGTGCGGTTTTCGCATAATAATGGTTGTGTGCTTTGCGCGCTGCCGTTTGGCGAATACGCTTCAAAGATGATTTGTGGTTTGCCATCTTGTTTGTTTGTTTTGTGCTTTGGCATGTAAGCCTAAGCGGTTTTGTTACTATCCTTTGGCTTTGAGAGGATCGGCCTCAGGAATTGACTTTAGGGAAGGTCTTGTAGTGCCAAGGGGAATCGAACCCCTATTGCAAGAATGAAAATCTTGAGTACTAACCGTTATACGATGGCACCTCGTGACGAAAAAGCGTGCAAAGGTACTGCTTTTTTTTGATATGACCAAAAAAATCTGTACTTTTTTGCAAAAAAAATGCAATTTAGCCTCTATACCTTATAATTTTCGTGCGTGTGTACGTGTGAAAAAGGCTTATGCGGAGATGGATACATTGAATCCTTTGTCGATGAGCGGAGCGGCAATAGCTTCCATTTGTTCGCGTGAAATCTTGGATAGATGTTCCTCGGGTGTCTTGCGGTCAATGACATAAATCATGATTTGCTTGGGGCGGAGTGTTTCAACGGCACGATACCACGCTGTCAGCTCTTCATCGGTGGTATTGTCTATGATTTCGCCGTTGTGCTCTCCTTTTAGGAAGCAAGTTTGCAGGGTGAAGTCTCCATTGAACTGCGCCAGCCATCGTATGATTTGCTCTACCGTGAGGTTGGTGTTCACGGGCAAGTCAATACGGCGCATCATCGTGTCTGTGCCGGCATCGAGTTTGAGGATGCGGTTGTCGCAGAGTCTGAGCGCTTGAACTACTTCGGGTCGTCCGAGTTGTGTGGAGTTCGACAAAACCGACACTTTGGCATTCGGGCAATAGCGGTCACGCAAGGCGATTGTGTCTTGGATGATGCCGAGGAAGTCCGGATGGAGAGTGGGTTCGCCGTTTCCGGAGAAGGTAATGACATCAATAGGACCGGCTTCGCCTGACAGACCGTTACACTGACAGACCGTTTCACTGACAGACCGCTTCGCTGTAAGACTTATCAGTTTTTTTTCCATGGCGGCTTTGACCTCTTCGCGTGTAGGGAGTTTGGGATGCGAGACGGGTGTATTCCATCCGCACTCGCAATAGACGCAGTTGAAGGAACACAATTTGTGGTCCAAAGGCATCAGTTCAACGCCGAGGCTGGTACCCAAGCGTCGGCTATGAATAGGGCCATATATGATGCTTTGAAAAAGCATAGGCAATTGACGATTAGACGATTAGACGATTTTATATATTGATAACTCGGTTGCCGAGGATTTTACATATTTCGTTTCTGGTAGATAACAACTGCGGTTGCTGCGCCAGCAGGTCCATTTGTCTATCCCAGTTGCCTTGCTCCTGCGCTTGTTTGAGTTGTTCTTCGAGTTCGGCAATTTGGCTATTGATGACGGTTAGTTTGATTTCGTAGAGGAGCTGTGTGACGAGTTCGCCCAATTGAGCTTCGTGCTCAGGTTTGACGAAGCGGTATTTCTCGGCAATCATGTCAATGGCGAGTGCGCTGACATTCGGGTCGGGATGGAACTTAAAGAACGTTTCGGCTTTGAATCCTTCGTCTCTGAAATGCTGTTTGAACTCGTCAATCATCGTCTGGTAAACGGGTTGCGGCGGTTGAATTCCGTCGTTCTCGAGGGTATAGACGATGACTTCCCCGATGGTATAAATGGAGCCCTCGACCTCAATAGGTCGTTCGCCGTAGCGAATGACGAGTTGCATGAGATTGTAGTAGTTGGCTTCCAGACCGCTGCGCTGTTTGCCCGCTACGCTATTAGACCGCTGCGCTGTTTGACCGTCCTGCGGACTGTTAGCCGTTGGCTCTACTGTTTGGGCTTGTTCCTGTTCTTCGCGTTCTTTGTTTTTCGCGCGTTCTTCAGCTTTCTTGCGGCGCAGGTTGATGACTTCGTTGGTAAGCACTTTCTCTCCGATATGCAACCGCTCAGCGCAATCTTTGATATACACCTGTCGGGTTATGATATCGGGTATGATAGCGATAGAAGCTGTAATATCTTTGATGAGCGTAGCGCGTTTTTGCGGGTCATCGCCGGCATCTTTGCTCAGGAGCGCAGACTTGAATCGGATGAAGTCCGTCTGATGGTCCTCGATATATTGGATAAACTCCGCGGAGTCATGGTTCTGGGCATAGCTGTCCGGGTCTTCGCCATCGGGAAGGAGTACTACTTTGACTTTGAATCCTTCCTCGAGGAACATGTCTATACCTCGGAGGGCGGCATGAATACCTGCGGCATCGCCATCATAGAGGACAGTGATATTGGAAGTGAAGCGCTGAATGAGGCGTATCTGCGGTTTGGTAAGCGCCGTTCCGCCACTCGCCACCACGTTCTCAATGCCCGACTGATGCATGGAGATGACGTCCATCTGTCCCTCGACGAGGTAACATCTGTCGGTACGCGAGATAGCCTGTTTGGCTTGGAAGAGTCCGTACAGTTCGTTGGTTTTGGAATAGATGATAGAGTCCGGCGAGTTGACGTACTTGCCGACATTGTCCTTCTTTTTGAGAATACGTCCGGCGAAAGCGACGGGTTTGCCGCTGACGGTGAAGATAGGAAAGATGACGCGGTCCCGGAAGCGGTCGTAGAGTCGTCCGTCTTCACTTTTTCCCACGACGCCGACGCCTATCTTCGTATCGACATCATTGGTGATAAACTCCTCTTTGAAACCCTTGGCTTGCAGCGCTTTCGCCAGCGGATTGCCTTTCTCCGGCGAGTAACCGAGCTGGTATTTTCGGATGATATCGTCCCGCAGTCCCCGTTCACGGAAATATTTAAGTCCGATAGCCTGTCCTTCGGGTGTGTCCCATAGTTGCTCCTGGAACCATTTGTTGGCAAACTCATTGACGACGAACATGGACTCGCGGTTGTCTTGCCGTTGCTGCTCCTCGACGGTCAATTCGCGTTCCTCAATCTCGATATGGTATTTCTTACCGAGTTGTTTGAGCGCATCGACATAGCTGCATTGCTCAATCTCCATGATAAAACCGACGGCGTGTCCGCTGGCACCGCAACCGAAGCATTTGTATATTCCTTTGGACGGGCTGACGGTGAAGGAGCCTGTTTTCTCGTTATGGAAAGGACACAGACCGATGAGGTTAGCGCCACGCTTGCGAAGCGTGACATAATCGCTGACGACCTCTTCTATTTTTGCCGCCGCGTAGATTTTTTCTATGGTTTCGCGAGGAATCAAGGGATTGACGATTTGACGATTGACGATTGACGATTTAGTTTGCGTACCAGAGGAACATACCGATTTTGATGCTCCACTGGTCGAGTCTTCCGCGGGAGTGTATGCCACTCTCATAATCGACATATTTATGCGGATTCAAGAGACCGAAATCATATCCACCGCGCAAGAAATAGCGTTTGTACTGGAAAGCGGCTCCGACGCCCCAAGTGACATTGAGTCGCTTGAACTGCTGGTCGTGTACATCGTTGGTATAACCATCGTAACGCATCGTCTCGTACGGGATACCTTCATCCTCTTGCTTGTCCACGCGCATGGAAAGTCCGACGCCGCACTGGATTGTCGGGCCGGTATAGAGGGTGAGATAGGTCTCCTTGGCAATCTCGAACTTATACTGCCAATCTACGAACACTTCCATCTGATGGTACGAAATTATGGTACGGCTCCGCGGATAAGGCATACCGTAGGCGTTGGTGGATTTCCATCCGCCATTGTAGATACCGAGCGTGTAGTTGATACCCATCGTACTACCGAATCCGGCTATATAACTGGCGTCATACAGTACACCGACTTTCAAGCCGTTCATCTTAATGACATTATTGAGCGTATCCTTATGAGTTGCATCATTGATACGTAAGATAGGTTGCGCCCATCCGACCTGCAAACCAAAACCCTGTTTGGGCAGGTCCACAGCCATCGCACTGACGGCTACAAACAAAACTAAAAGTGTTACAAAACTCTTTTTCATATATCTTCTATTTTTCATTATTTACTTTTCGGAACACGTCCTGCGGGTCGGTAGGGCGTTGTTCGTTCGCCCAGAAGAAGAGCGCCAGCCGGTCTCCACCCGGAGGAATCTGGTCCATGGGGTAGAGCACACCTGTCGTCTCTTTGGTAAAGCGAATATGGTGTATTTTCTGCTCCTCGAGGAACATCCGGATAAAACTGCTTTCGGTGGTATTGAGTCCCACATATTCGCCGTCGTTCTCTTTGGCATAATAGATAGTGAGCGCATTGCCGCTCATGTCGATTAAGCGCAATTCATCATCCCGGATATACATCGTCACTTCTTTTCCGCTCATCTGGTTGTAATAATCGAGCGAGTCCTCAATCACGCAGAGTGCGTTTCCGTTTCCAACGGCGTGCTCCACGGTATTGTTGACAATATAGACAATGATGCTATCCGCCGATATCTGCTGGTTCTCCGTCCAGCAAATCGGTTTGATATAGAGATGCATAGTAGAGTCCGAACCGAGATAGACCATCGAATCGCAGACCATCTGCATGTCGTCCCTATAGACGCGCACTCCGTAATAAGCCCGGACTCGGCGATAGGTGCTATCCGCCAGAGCACTATCGGTATAGTGTAGTTCGCGTGTATAGAGCGTGTCTGCGTGGATATACGTCATGTGCGCCGTATCGGACCAATCGACCATGAGTGCGCTGTCCGTAGCGTAACCGCGGCTGTCTTCCTCCCACATCTGGCCGTACTGGCCGTATAGGGTTGCATTTTGCGAGGAATCAATCATGACCATATTTCCGATGATATCGCCGAAACCGATGCGCTTGTCGTAATAGATCGTATCACCGGTGAGGAACCGCCCGTCCACGTGGTGGATAGTAGAGCGGTCCAGTAACATCGATTGCTCGTTATCCGTATTGTACCAGCCTCGCGAGGAAGCGATATCCGTCTCTTCTTCATAGACGATGTCAGTCGGACTGATGATGTCCGCCACTTTAGTACCTGTGTCGTAGAGCAGGGTATCGCTCGTGAGAATGAATTTCGGATTCACCAATTTGACTTCCTTGCTAAAGATTGCTTTTTTGGTATTCGGACGGTAATTGCCGCGCACGGAGGTTAAGGTGTTGAGCGAGTCTCTAACCGTTCCTCCCGTGAAATAATAAGCGACACCCGCAGCACGGTCGTAGTTCAGGCTATCCGTCGTTAGGATGGTGGGGTTCTCATCCGCGCGGCCGTGAATGAATTTCACATGACGTCTCAGACGGGCTACTTTCGTATTCCCGTCATAGAACAGTTTGTCACCAAAGCCCATTACGGTATCGCCTTGTACCAGCCGCACATGTCCGTAGGCATCGAGCGAATTGCTGTTCTCATAGAAATAGGCACTATCGCAATACATCAGCGCATCGTCGTGACGAAACAGCACATTACCCGTGAGAATCTGGGCGTCGGCTATTCGCTCTTGGTCGAAATTCAAGTGCTCAGCCCGCTCCAGATACACCATGGTCTGGCTGAAGGACATAGGACAAAGGACAAAGGACAATAGACCTATAAGTACTATGTAGAAACGAATTCTCATTTCTCGTGAATCCATCCGGGGTATTCGAAGTCGCAACCTTGCCACTCCGGGTCAATCTGTATGAAGGTGGTTTTCTGTTTTTTCAAAATCCAGTTGTGCAGTAGTTCGGTACTCATCTGTTGCTCGAGCATCGCCTTGATAGCCTGGAAATCATCGGTGAGGTTAGCCCGATGCACATCCGTTTTCTTCTTCACCCGTACGATAGCGCACACTTCGCGATTCTTGGTCTGGTCCATCATCACAAAAGGCTGCGAGATATCGCCTTCGTTGAGGCTGTAAATCTGCTTGGCTATCTCCGGAGCCAAGTCCTGGTACTCAAACCGGCTACTTCCGGTGTTCGGGTTAATCATCAGACCGGCGTTCATGACGGTGTTCTTGTCCTGCGAGAAGCGGATGACGGCTTGCTCAAACTGCAGGCTGTCCGCCAATATCTGATGGCGAATACTATCGAGTCGCTCAATAGCGCGAATCTTATCCGAAGCGCTGATACGGGGACGAAGGAGGATATGACGGCAGTTGATACGTTCGCCTTTTTTCTCAATGAGTTGGATGATATGGTATCCGTACTCCGTTTGCACGATTCGGCTGACGCGTTTTGGGTCATTGAGGTTAAACGCCACTTCGGCGAACTCCGAAACAAGCTGGCCTCGTCCGACGAATCCCAACTCTCCGCCTCGTTTGGCACTCTCGGTGTCCTCCGAATAGAGACGGG
Source organism: uncultured Bacteroidales bacterium (assembly GCA_902778935.1). GTDB lineage: Bacteria > Bacteroidota > Bacteroidia > Bacteroidales > Paludibacteraceae > Colicola. Next base: position 25,489 of record CACYZT010000008.1, on the reverse strand, counting down.
CGAGCATACTAAAGTCCGCCGTCCCGTTCTGAACACGCTCTGTGAACTCACGCAAGCGCTGTTTGATACGCTCGGTCTCCTCAACGGGCACGGGCGGTTCGAAACTAAGAATCTGAACCTCTACTTGCGCCGGCATCATCGGTATTGAATCCATAGGGAGGGAGTTGTAATAACGACGTATATCCGCCGGTGTCGGTTTGATATCCGCTGTCAGTTTGGCTTGCATCTGCTGGATAATCATCTGATTGCGGACGGTGGTCATCATTTCTTCGCGAATCTCGCTACTCGGTTTGCGGAAGTACTCTTCCATCTTTTCTTTCGAACCGATTTGGTTGATGTAATAATTGAGTCGCATATCCACCTGGTGGCTTACGCTCGATTCGTTTGCTTCCACAGAGTCGAGTACCGCCTGGTGGAGGAACAGTTTCTGAACCGCTATCTGCTCGGGAATGACGCAATAGGGGTCGCCGTGAATCTGTTGTCCTTCGTACTGCGCACGCAAACGCTCTTCTTCCACTTCGCTGCGCAAGATAGCCTCGTCGCCTACCACCCAGATGACTTCATCAATCACACTTTCCGCGTAAACCAATTGCCAGTAGCCAATAGCCAATAGCAAAAGTAATATTTTTCTACTCATAGAATTGTATTTTCTTTTCTTGTATTGCTTCGTTATACAGCCTTTCGCGTTCTTTTTGCAAGAACTCCACTTGCCGTTCGTTCAAAATGATTTTCTCTATCTCCGGCCGTGCATAATCGAGCGGCATCTTCGCTCCGCGCAGGTGTTTCTCCGTGATCTGCAAGAGGTAAGTCTTGGTGGAATCGGAAACTTCTATCTGGTCCTTGTTGCGGAGCATATTCTCGAGGTCGGCGCGGAGCAAGGGGATATTGGTAATCAAATCGGTTGCAGTAAGCCATCTGTCCACGAATAGTTCGTATCCGCTGGCGTTCTGGTACGCATATTTCTCGATGTTATCCAATTCCACTTTCGCCATCCATCCGCGCAGTTTGGCGATATGCGGTGCGTCGTTAGGCACAACCACCAAGATACCTTTCACTATACTCTCGTCCAGGAGAAAGCGGTCGGGCATCTGGTCGTACACCTGTTGCACGGTCGAATCCGGTACTGCTTTGGGCATTCTGTAGTCCACAAGGTACTGCTCATAAGCATGCACATACAACGTGCGGCGGTAATCCTCTACCAGCGCATCGATGGCGCTATTCGTCCGAACTTTAGCCTTGTCGTACATCAGAATGTCTTTCGCCCACTGGCTCACATATTGCTGTACAAAACGCAGGCTGTCTTCGCTCGACATGCCGAGCGTCAGCGAATCCAAGGTGGAGCGGTACAAATAATGTCCATTCACATCCACTGCTGCGCCGGATTGGTTCTTTTTCTCGTACGCTGCACAACCGCTCAACAAAAACCCTGCCAAAGCAGTTAGTATAATCATTTTACTTTTCATATTTCGCTGTTCATTATGGTGTATAACCGATGTCCGTCGATGGTCTCGTATTCGTCAGGTAGCGTAATGTCCGGTGCGGCTACTCCGTCGCCGATGTTCAATTCGGGTGCTACCTCGATATGCATCTCATCCCAAATGCCGGTTTCAATAATATGCCGGAGGAGGGTAGGTCCGCCTTCCACCAGGATGGAATGGATGTTGCGTTTCGCCAAGTCGTCCAGAACGAAGGGCCAATCGGTATGCTCGCGATAGACAATTGTCTCGGATTCATCGGATAAAATACGTGCATCGGCAGGTATGACTCCGTGTCTGTCCAAGGTGACGCGTATCGGGTTTCTGCCTTCCCAATGGGTATTCAGCAACCGCGGGTTGTCCATCAGTACGGTGTTCGTCCCTACCATAATCGCCATATTCTCCGCCCGCATCTTATGTACCAGTTTCTTCGTCTCTGCCGTTGAGATAGCCAGTGCGCCGTTCAGGTGTCCATTGTCCATGGTCCATCGTCCATTGTCCACTGCTCGCTTGCGGTCCACAAATCCGTCTCCGGTCTGCGCCCATTTCAGAACCACGTACGGTCTGTGTTTCTCGTGCAGAGAGAGAAAACGTTTGTTCAGTTCGCGGCACTCGTTCTCCAGCACCCCAACGATCACTTCTATCCCTGCGTCCCGCAACATCTGCACACCTTTGCCGGCTACCAGCGGGTTCGGATCAAGCATCCCCACGACGACACGTCCTACTTTTTTCTCGATAATCAGTTTGGCGCACGGAGGTGTTTTGCCGTAATGGCTACACGGCTCCAAACTGACGAAAAGAGTGCATTTCGACAAGTCGATATCCCGATGCTCCGATGCTTCGAGATGACGGAAGCAATTCACCTCCGCGTGTGCCTCGCCGTATTTCTGATGCCATCCTTCCGCTATGATTTGTCCGTCCGCGTCAACTAATACGGCACCCACCATCGGATTAGGCGCCACATAATACTCCCCACGACGGGCAATTTCGATACAATATGCAATATAATTTGCGTATTCCATTTTTTTTTCGTACCTTTGCAGCGTGAAATCAATCGTAAAGGAAATAGCGACCCGATTACAAGCCGTTTATCCGGCTGACGAAGCGGAGGCTTTGGCATGGTGGATTATGGAAGAATCCACCGGCTTGAGCCGTACTCAACTGCAAATCGGGTGCAAAGGTACAACAAATTTTTCAAATTTGCAAGAGCAAATAGACAGATTATTGCATTTTGAGCCGATTCAGTACATTTTTGGGCACACTTTATGGGCAGGACTCGACCTCAAAGTGACTCCGGCAACGCTAATCCCTCGTCCTGAGACGGCAGAACTGGTGGAACAGATAGACCGCTTTGCGCAGCGAGAAAAGACCGATTTGCTTGCGAAAGGAAGACCCGTTCGCGTGTTGGACATAGGGACAGGAAGCGGCTGTATTGCTATCGCTCTCAAGAAACATCATCCGGAGTGGGACGTGACGGGTATTGATCTTTCTGCGGAAGCTATCGAGGTGGCAAAAGAGAATGCCGTTCGAAACGAGGCGGATGTTACCTTCCTAACAGCGGATATATTTGATTCCTCCGGTTTCAACGGACATTTTTTTGACTTGGTGGTCAGCAATCCTCCCTATATATGCGAGAGCGAGAAAAAATCGATGCGAAGGAATGTATTGGATTACGAGCCGGCCTCGGCACTCTTTGTCCCGGACGAAGATCCATTGTTGTTCTATCGACGCATCGCTTCTCTGCGTTTGGGTTTCTTTCTTTTCTTTGAGATTAACGAACATTTCCCCGATGAAATCGAGCGTTTATTGCGCCAAAATAACTATACAGACATCCAAATAACAAACGATATCTATGGCAAACCGCGAATTATCGAAGGCCGAATGGTTGGATAAGGCAGAGGCATATTGCGCCCGTGCCGAACACTGCGCAGCGGATGTGCGGCGCAAGTTATATGAATGGCAAGCACCTGCCGATGTGTTTGAACCGATAGAACAAAGTCTTTATGCCCGTGATTTTCTCAACGATGCCCGTTTTTGCCGTGCCTATGTACACGATAAAGTGGTTTATCAGTCCTGGGGAAGGGTAAAGATACAGGCAGGCTTGCGTGCTCTTCAATTGCCGGAGTCTTCTATACGCATTGCCATCGACGAAATCGACGAAAATCAGTACTTCTCCAATTTGCAAAACCTCATTCGTCAGCGTAAATCGGATTCGCAGGATAAACTGCTGCGATTCCTGCTTCAACGCGGTTTTACATATGACGAAGTAAAAAAATATGCCTAATTGCTTGCGTATGTCGAAAAAAAGCAGTAAATTTGCACCGCTTTTTGATAATCGCTATGAATATTATTAAAACTCCTATCGAAGGGCTCTTGGTAATTGAGCCGATGGTTTTCAAGGATGCCCGCGGATATTTCGTGGAGACATACAATGAGAAACGTTACCGCGAAGCGGGTATAGATGCGCAGTTTGTGCAGGATAATCAGTCCTGTTCGTCTTATGGTGTGGTTCGCGGCTTGCATTTCCAGCGTCCGCCTTATAGTCAGGCGAAGCTTGTCTGCTGTACCGTAGGCCGTGTATTGGACGTGGCGGTGGATTTGCGCAAAGACAGCCCTACATTCGGACAATGGTATAGCGTGGAGCTAAGCGAGGAGAACAAACGTCAGTTCTTCATTCCTCGCGGTTTTGCACATGGTTTTTCCGTACTCAGCGACCAAGCCATCTTTACCTATAAATGCGACAACCTCTATCATCCGGAGGCGGATGGTGGTCTGCTACTGAGTGACCCGAGTCTCGCTATCGACTGGCAAGTGCCGGAGCAGCTCCGCATCATCAGCGAGAAGGATACCAAGCATCCCACGTTCGGTGATTTCCAATCACCATTTTAACATTTGAAATTTGATATTTGAGATTTATGAATATACTTATTACAGGCAGTAACGGCCAGTTAGGTACAGAGATGCGTACGCTTAGTGCGGAGCATCCCAAGCATCAGTATTTTTTCACGGACGTCATAGCAGCGGACGGCGTACAAACACTCGATATCACGGACAAGACCGCAGTCTCGGCGTTCGTGCAGACTCATGCCATAGATCTCATCGTCAACTGCGCCGCTTATACGAATGTCGATAAGGCGGAGGAGGACGAGGCTACGGCGATGAAGATCAATGCCGATGCGCTGAGTGTGTTAGGCAGTCAGGGAGTGAAGGTGATACATGTGAGTACCGACTATGTGTTCTCGGGCGACGAGCATAAGCCCTGCAAAGAGAGCGACCCTGTAGCTCCGCGTACGGTGTACGGTCGTACTAAGTACGAGGGAGAGAAGCGATTGCTGGCTGTTTGTCCCGATGCCGTCATTCTGCGTACAGCGTGGCTCTACTCGCCGTATGGCAATAATTTCGTGAAGACGATGATTCGTTTGGGCAAGGAGAAGGACAAACTCGGTGTGGTCTTTGACCAGATTGGCACTCCTACTTATGCGGCGGACCTTGCGTGGGCGATTTTTACAGTTATCGAGTCGCCGGTATGGCATCCGGGAATCTATCATTTCACGAACGAAGGGGTCTGCTCATGGTACGATTTTACGATAGCCATTCTGTCGCTGGCGGGTATCACCAAATGCCCTGTTTCCCCGATTTCATCGGAAGAATATGTGTATAAGACACCCCGTCCGCACTATAGCGTATTGGATAAGTCGAAGTTCAAAAAGACCTTCGGCGTTACGATACCCTATTGGCTCGACGGTCTGCAGCGGTGTATGGAGAAGTTGAAGGTTGAAAATTGAAAAAGGACTTGCTAGTTCAATGGATAGAACGGGGCTCTCCTAAAGCTCAAATCCGGGTTCGATTCCCGGGCGAGTCACCATACGATGAAAGAGATTTTACAATTTCTAAAAGAGTTATCGGCGAACAATAACCGCGAGTGGTTTGCCGAACACAAAGACCGGTATGTGGAGTGTAATCGACATTTCCTTGATTTTTGTGCGCAGTACTTACGCAGATTATCTGCAGAAGTGGATCCAGATTTAGCGGTTCTTCAACCCAAGGATTGTGTTTGGCGTATCTATCGTGATATTCGTTTTTCTCCGGACAAGCGCCCCTATAAAGAATATTTCGGTTGTTGTCCCGCCGCAGGAGTGCCCGGTCAGCCTAAGACATGGGGACGCAAATCCATGCGTGGATGCTTCTATGTGCATATTCAACCCGGTCAATGTGCTTTCTCCGGAGGTATCTGGGATCCGGGTAAGGAACTGCTCAAAGCGCTACGAACGGAGATAGAGGCGAACTACGAAGAAGTCGAAGAAATCATGGCTTCAAAACAATGGAAGAAGTATTTCGCGCAAGACTTTGATGATTTTTGGAACTCGGGACTCAAACGAGTTCCTGCCGGTTTTGACCCTGACTTCAAGCATGCTGAGTGGTTAAAGCATAAGATGTACACGTTCTCCACTCCTATCAGCGATCGGGAAATATGTGCGCCCGATTTTATGGATCATCTGATTGATATTGCTAAGGCAGCCAAGCCGATGAATGATTTCTTAAATTATACTTTTGAAGAATATGGCGAATTCCCCTCACACTGCTAAACCCATATTACCGGCTTTGGCGGTAGATGCTGCGTGTAGCGGCAATCCGGGTGTCATGGAGTTTCGCGGAGTGATAGCGGACACGGGTACCGAGGTCTTCCACCGCGGTCCGTTTGTGCAGGGGACGAACAATATCGGCGAGTTTCTTGCGTTGGTCTTGGGGCTCGCGTATATCAAGAAATACAATCTCAATTGGGTAATATATACGGATAGCGTGACAGCGCTCGCGTGGGTGCGACAGAAACGCTGCAAATCGAAGATGGAGTGGAATGCGTCGAACCAGGACCTGTTTATGATGGTTCGCAAGGCGGAAATGTGGCTGCACGATAACACCTGGACAACGCCTATCTACAAATGGGACACGAAAGCCTGGGGGGAGATTCCCGCTGATTTTGGGCGTAAATAGGCCTGTTTTGCTAAAGAAATATGACAAAATCTATTTTTTTATACGAATTTTTTTCGTATATTAAAAAAATATAGTAACTTTGCACTCGCAATTGAGAACTTGTGTCCTTTGACAAGAAAAACAATTTATACACAAATAACTAAAATTATTACACAATTATGACAAAAGTAGCAATTAACGGCTTTGGCCGTATTGGTCGTCTGGCATTCCGTCAGATGTTTGAGGCTGAGGGTTATGAGGTAGTCGCAATCAACGACTTGACCAGCCCGAAGATGTTGGCTCACCTTCTGAAATACGACACCGCTCAGGGTGGTTTCGCAGGCAAGTTCGGTGAGGGCAAGCACACTGTAACTTACAAAGATGCTCAGCTCGCTGAGGATGGCAAGACCGTTCTCGTACCGGGTTCGATTATCGTTGACGGCAAGGAGATTACTATCTACGCTATGCCGAACGCAGCAGACCTGCCTTGGGGCAAGCTCGGTATCGATGTTGTTCTGGAGTGCACCGGTTTCTATACCAGCAAGGCTAAAGCTGAGGCTCATATCCAGGCAGGTGCAAAGAAAGTAGTTATCTCTGCTCCGGCAGGAAACGACCTTCCGACCATCGTTTACAATGTTAACCACAAGACGCTGACTCCGGCTGATAAAGTTATCTCCGCTGCTTCTTGTACGACCAACTGTCTCGCTCCGATGGCAGCTGCTCTGCACAAATACGCTCCGATTCAGAGTGGTATCATGAGCACTATCCACGCTTACACCGGTGACCAGATGATTCTCGATGGTCCGCAACGTAAGGGTGATCTCCGTCGTAGCCGTGCAGGTGCACAGAACATCGTTCCGAACAGCACCGGTGCAGCCAAGGCTATCGGTCTCGTTATCCCTGAGCTGAACGGTAAACTCATCGGTAGCGCACAGCGCGTTCCGACGCCGACCGGTTCGACCACTATCCTCGTAGCAGTTGTTAAGGGTAAAGACATCACCAAAGAGGGTATCAACGCAGCTATGAAGGCTGCTCAGACCGAGAGCTTCGGTTACACCGAGGATGAGATCGTTTCGAGCGATGTTATCGGTATGAAGTTCGGTTCGCTCTTCGATGCAACCCAGACGATGGTAGCTAAGATTGACGACGACACCTATCAGGTACAGGTTGTTAGCTGGTACGACAACGAGAACAGCTACACCAGCCAGATGGTTCGTACGATTAAGTACCTCGCAGAGCTGAAGTAATACAGCGTTAAACTGCTAAACAAAATAGACGTCCGACGGGCGTCTATTTTTTGTGGTTTCATATAGTGGAAATCCGTTTATGACAAGCCGTTCATGACGAGCCATCCTATCTGATAGACCGCGAAGGAAACGAGCCAAGCCAGGATAAGGGAATGGAAGACGGTGAACCATGCCCACTGACGTCCTGCTTCGCGTCGGAGCGTGACGATGGTTGCCACGCAGGGGAAATAGAGCAGCACGAACAGCATAAACGTGAAAGCTGTGAGCGGCGTGAAGCCGGCGGCACTGATGTCTCCGCCATAGAGGATGGCGAGTGTAGAGACGATCGCTTCCTTCGCCGGCAGACCTGTCAGCAGACAGACGGACATCTTCCAGTCAAAGCCCAGCGGTTCCAACAACGGCGAGACGAATTGGCCGATAGACGCCAGATACGAGTTCTCCAGGTCGTTGAGGTCCTGCGTCGGGAAATACTCGAGAGCCCAGATGATGATACTTGCCCAGATGATGACCGTGCATATCTTCTGCAGATAGTCCGCCACTTTCTCCCATATATGGGCTATGGCGACGCGCAGTTTCGGCAGTTTGAACACCGGCAACTCGTTGACGGTATCGTCCGCATCTTGTTTGAACCATTTGGTCCGCTTCATGATAAGCGCAAACAGTACTGACAGACATATTCCGATAGCGTAGAGCGAAATCATGACGAGGGCTTTATGGTCGGCAAAGAAAGTATCCACGAACAACATATATACCGGTAGTCGTGCCGAGCAGGACATGAACGGAACCATGAGCATGGTCAGAACGCGGTCCTTGGGATTCTGGATATCTTTCGCCGCCATGATAGCCGGTACGTTGCAGCCGAAGCCCATGAGCATCGGCACAAAACTACGTCCGTGCAGACCGATGCGGTGCATGATGCTATCCATGATAAACGCCTCACGGGCCATGTAACCCGAGTCCTCCATGAGCGAGATGAAGAAGAAGAGGATGATAATATTAGGCAGGAAAGCGAGCACGGCTCCGACGCCTTGGATGACGCCGTCGATGATGAGGGACGACCACCAGTTCTCCGTCAGCATGCCTCTTGTCCACTCGCACAGGCTGTCAATACCGGCGGCTATCCATTCCTGCGGATAAGCTCCGACGGTGAAGGTACACCAGAATACGAAATAGAGCAGCGCCATCATAATAGGGAATCCGAGCCATGGGTTCGTCAGCACTTTATCGATGCGCTCGAGGGTTGTCTGGTGTTGGTCGTCCTTCGCGTGCGTGAGCGTCTCCGTTAATATACCGTGTACGTACGCGCGATAGGTTTCTTCATCGCCTTGGTCCCGCAGGTGGTAGATGGGGTGGGCTGTGGAAGCGGGTTTATGAATCGTGTCCTCTACGATGTCCAGACAGTTGGACAGACCGTAGTTGAGTCGCACCGAGACGCGGCAAGTCGGTACACCGATCAGTTGCTCCAAACGGGGCAGGTTGAGCGAGTGGTCCGTTTTGAGCAGCAGGTCGTAGCGACCGATAGCCAGTACGATTTTCTCGTGCTCATCGATGATATGCGGCGTGAGCATGAGTGACTCCTCCAGGCGCGTGGAGTCCACCACCTGCAGCACTACGTCATATGAATGTCCGTGCAGTTCGTCGGGGTTATGAACCTCCACGAACTCAATGTCATGCGCATTCGCAGCTTTGCTCGCACGGCGCTGCTCGACCAAGTCTTGCAAGGCGCGCGTGAGCGAACTTTTCCCGCTCTGCGGCAGACCGATGACGGCTATTCTATGCAATTCACTCATGTTTTACCAAAATCGGGTGCAAAATTACTGTTTTTTTTCAATCTATGCAATACCTATTTATGGGGAAAAAAGAAAGGTCCGAAGACCTTTAGAAACGATAGCTGAAACTAACGAACCATCCCCATTCGGACAAATACTGTCCTTTGGCGAGCGGATGACGGACGAGATTATTCAGCCCGAAGTCATAGCCGCTCTGCAACCGATAGCAATCCCATTCCAGACCGCCGCCCAGACCCCATTGGATATTAGCGCGAACGATTTCGTCAGCCATCCGGTCGTAAGGTTCGGTCGGGATACCTTGAGTGGCGAGCCAGTTCTTCGTCCCTTCGCTCAGGTGCAGCTGCATGTAGTCGTTCTCCGCCAGACCGATATGCAGTTGCGGCCCGGTGTAGAAGAAGAGGTTCAGCTGCTTCCAGAGCGGAATAGTGTAGTACATCCGCACGGGAATAGTGAGGTTATGCTCCAGCACGCGATGGTTGATATACTCGGTCTGAACGCTCGGTGCGTCTATGCTGCGCCAGTGCTGCTCGTTGCGGCCATAGACCAGCGTATAGAGCACGCCCGTCTGAATACCGAAATGAAGCGGCAGCTTGAAAGTAAAGGTAGCACCCAAACGCACGCCGTGCAGATACATATCGCGGAACGAGATGCTGCGCGTACGCTGCCAGTGCTGCACATAACCTGCCTCCAGACGGTATTCGACGCCGAACTCGTATTTCTCCTCCTTGACCTCTTTCTTGGTCGGGTCGAAGAACGTGTTATCGGCTATCTGAAGCGCCGGTTTGTCCAAGTCCTGCGCCCACAAAGTACTCACTCCGAGGCACAAACAAAGCACTATGTACGCTATTCGTTGCATAAATCGGCTGCAAAATTACTATTTTTTTATGAAATATGCAAATTTTCAATTTTCAATTTTCAATTTTCAATTATTTTTTGTAACTTTGTACCCGATTTTGAGAGATGGCTTATCGTTTTTCTGCATATTGGCCCTATTACAAGCGCAATCTGAAGGTTGCTTTTCCGGTTATGTTCACCCAGCTTGGAGCTGCGATGGTCGGCTTGGCGGATTCGATTATGGTTGGTCACTATAGCACGGCGGATTTGGCGGCGGTCAGTTTCTCGAACGCGCTCTTTTTCACCGTCATGGTTTTCTCGATGGGCGCGGTAATGGGTATCACGCCGCTGGTGGGACATGTACACGGGCGTTTGGAGAAACTGCTTGCGCAGGGTACGACGCCGGAGGAGATAGCCCATAAGCACGAGCAAATCGCTTCCTATCTCGCTAACGGACTGGTATTCACCGTTCTGATGTGTCTGCTCTCGCTGGCTCTGCTCGCGCCCTGTATCCCGTATCTCGATGCGTTCGGACAGGAACCCGAAGTCGTTGCGTGCGCGCGCCCGTACTATATTCTTATAGTGCTCTCCATCGTGCCGTTTCTGCTGTTCTGCTTCTCCAAGCAGTTCCTAGAAGGCCTCGGCAACACCCTCGTCGCCATGCTCATCACGCTGGGCTGCAACCTGCTCAATATCTTCCTCAACTGGATTTTCATATTCGGCCATTGCGGCTTTGATGCCATGGGTGCCGAAGGCGCCGGTTGGGCCAGTCTCATTGCCCGCTGCCTCATGCCCGTCTGTTTCTTCATCGCTTTGAACTGCAAGGACGAATGGCGGTTGTACCTGTCTGTTATGCGTAGCCATCTTATCACCCGCCGCGAGATAGAACATCTATTCTCCATCGGTGTGCCGATTGGACTTCAGTCGTTCGCCGAGGCTTTCCTTTTCACCGCTTCGTTTGTCATCATCGGCTGGATTAGCAAGGAGGCACTTGCCGCACATCATATAGCGAATCAGATGGCGGACCTCACGTTTATGTTAGCGCTTGGTATCGGTTCGGCTACCACTATCCGCGTCTCCCATCAGTTGGGCAAGGGCGATCTGCAGGCTGTGCGCATGGCGAGTAGGGCTTCGGTTCATCTATGCCTCCTGATGAATACGATAGGCGCAGCGATTATGATTTTCGGCCGCAATGTGATACCGTATATCTTCACGGACGACCCGAATGTCGTACCGATCGCTTCTACGCTGCTCATCATCGCCGGCACATTCCAGTACGCCGACGGACTCCAGTGTATCGGCGCAGCTATGCTACGCGGTATCCAGGATGTGCGTGTACCGATGCGTATAGCTCTCTTCGCCTATATAGGCGTAGCCTTGCCCTTAGGCTTGGCGCTCACTTTCCCTGCCGGACTGGGAGCTAAAGGTATGTGGATGGCTTTTGTCGTCGCGCTCGCTATTCCGGCGGTCCTTTTCCACATTCGATTTAATAAACAACTAAAACGTATAGAACATGGAACCCAAAGCAGTTTTTGACATTTTTGCCCAAATCAACCAAGTACCCCGTCCGTCCAAGCACGAAGAACGAATCAGCCGCTGGCTGCAGGATTTCGCAGCAGCACATGGTATCGAGTGTATGGCGGATGAAGCGATGAATGTGATCATGCGCGTACCCGCTACGCCGGGATATGAGAACCACGAAGGCGTCATCCTCCAGGCGCACATGGATATGGTGTGCGAGAAGAACGGCGATGTCGAGCATGATTTCATGAACGACCCTATCCGGACCTACGTGGACGGCGAGTGGCTCAAGGCCAAAGGAACGACGCTCGGAGCCGATGACGGTATCGGTATCTCCATGGCGCTGGCGGCTATCACGGACAAGACGCTTCCGCACCCCGCTATCGAATGTCTGTTCACCGTGGACGAAGAGACAGGACTCACCGGAGCTATGAAACTCAAGGACGGTGTGCTCAAGCATAAACGGCTTATCAATATCGACTCCGAGGACGACGGACAAATCTTCATCGGTTGTGCCGGAGGTATCGACACTCTCGCCAAGATGCACTATGAGCCCGTTTCTGTCAGCGAAGCGGTCTGTCAGCGAAGCGGTCTGTCTTCTGTCAGCCCGAAGGGCGGTCTGCTCGCAGTCCAACTGCGAGTAAGCGGCCTGCTCGGTGGTCACTCCGGCGACGATATCAACAAAGGCCGTGCGAACGCCAACCAGCTGCTCGTCTGGTTCCTCGCCCGTATCTGGCCGCAGACCGAACTCCAACTCGCTTCTATCAACGGAGGTAATCTCCGCAACGCTATAGCACGCGAAGCGCAAGCCGTCATCGCTATCCCGATGGCGTACAAAGAGCAGATTCGCATTGAGTGGAACCATTACGTCGCGCAGATGGAAGGTGTCTTCGGCGAAGTGGAGAAAGACATGCGCCTCGAACTCGAGACAACCGACATGCCCGAGACGTTCATCCCTGCCGAGAAGGCTTACCGTCTTATCATGGCGCTCTGCGAGTGCCCGCATGGTATGATTGCCATGTCGAAAGACATGCCTGGTCTCGTCGAGACCTCCACCAACCTCGCTTCCATTAAGATGTATGAAGAAACCTCTCTCCCTTGTGCGGGTGAAGAGCTTTGCTCGATCGATCGTCCGGTGGACGGTCGTAGAACATCCCGGAGAGGGGTTATCGAGGTCAATACTTCTCAAAGGTCTTCCAAAGAGACCAGCAAGCATCATCTCAAATGGGCGGTCGAGCAAGCGCTCTCGCTCGCTTGTGATGAGGTGACGCACGGAGACGGTTATCCGGGTTGGGCACCTAATCCGAACTCGCCGCTGCTTGAGGTGGTCAAAAAAGCGTATACTGATCTCTTCAAGGCGGAACCGCAAGTGCTCGCTATCCATGCCGGACTGGAGTGTGGACTTTTCCTCGAGAAATATCCGTATCTCGATATGGTCTCTATTGGTCCGCAGATGTACGGTGTTCACTCGCCGCAGGAGCGTCTCTCTATTCCCTCCACCGAGCGTTGTTATCGTTGGCTCTGCCAAACCCTCCAATCGCTGTAACTCTTGCTCTTGTCTGGCAGCCGTAGCCCGGTCTATGCAAAACAATTTTATTTAGGTTTATCTATGTTTTTTTTCAATTTTTAAGAGTCTGAGACCAATTTTCTATAAAAAAATCAACAAAAAACAAAAAAAAATCAACATTTATTTGCACATTTCAAATAAAAGTAGTACCTTTGCGTTCGCAAAGGCTTGTATGAGCTATGGATAACCGACAAAACTAATAAACCAAACCAAAAATAAACACATCTATTAACTTTTAATCTTTTAGTATTATGAAAAAAATTTTTACTCTTTTCGCTGCAATGCTGGTAGCCATTGCTATGAACGCTGCAATTGATGCCGGTACAGGCGCGTTGAGTACTGCCATTAGTGCCGCAAGTGATGGCGCTATTATCGAACTCAATTCAGGTGACTTTATTGAGACATCCTCCATTGACCTTACTAAGAACCTAACCATTAAGGCTGCTGAAGGTAAAACTCCTATCATCAAAGCTAAGGTGTTTTATCCTCAGGGACAAAAAAGCATTAGGTTTGAGGGCGTTAAGTTTGATGCTTCAGCTGTAACAGAATATCTATTCTCTGCTGCGGATAAGACGAATGCCACTATTTTGCATTTTGAAGACTGTGAGTTTTATGGAGATACTGCCAACAAGGCTCTTATTAGATGCGGTAGTTCTTATTTATTAGACTCTCTCATAGTCAATAACTGCTACATACATAATATCACAAAAAGTTTTATCTTTATTGAGAATACGGGTACCGTTAATGTGAAGATTACAAATTCGACTTTCGCTAATATTGCTACCGTTACTAATAGTTACTATGCTGGTTTTATTGATTCAAGAGCAGCATCTGGCTACTTCCGCGTTGATAATTGTACTTTCTATAATGTCCAGGCAATGAACACTGACTACGCCGCAGTAGGTAAAGTGAAAACTGCTGGTGCTGTTGTTTCCAACTGTATCTTTGCTTTCCCAACAAGTGCAAGTGGCAATTATAGAGCTATTCGCGACAAAGTAACTGCCAACAACAACCTCGTTTTTAATTATACAGCTGATTCCGGTTGGGGTATGCAAGGCGATGTAACAAAAAATAATTGTATCAAAAATGCAGATCCTCTTTTTGCTGATACTGCAAATTGCATTTTCACTCTTGACGAAGAAAATTCTCCTGCAAAAGGAGCTGGTGTAGGTGGTACGCACCTTGGTGACCCGCGTTGGTGGCCCGCAAGTTGGAAACCGGCAGAAGTTGTTGAGGTAACTTCTATTGAATTGAATAAGACTTCGCTAAGTCTGGAAGTTGATGATGTTGAACTCCTTACTGCTACTGTTCTTCCGGATAATGCGACCGATCCTTCTGTATCTTGGACGAGTAGTAATACCTCTATCGCTGAGGTTAGTGGTGGTCTTGTTTCAGGAAAAGCAATAGGAACAGCCTCTATTATTGCTACAGCAGGTTCAAAATCAGATACATGTACCGTAACTATTACAGCAGCTGCTAAACCAAGCACAGACTTTGCTTCTGCATTGACCTTGCTGGGTAAAAAGGCACATCTTGAAGGTGCTATCTGGAAAAATGAAGCTTATAAACTCTATGGTGATGGCGGTAGCAACCATTATTACGGAACCGCTACTTGGACAATTCATGTAGAGAAACCATGTGTCGTAACCGGAACACTCAATGGAGTGGAAGGAGGACATATTTTTGTGTTGGATTTGTATCAAGGCTCTGATTCTTTGTGCTCTTTGGAACAACCGAGTGGAGCAGAATGGTGGTCTGGATTGATTGATATGAACGGAAAGCTTACATTCCCTGCAGCTGGAGACTATACTCTTAAACTCCGCAATACTCAGGAGTGGTCATCTGGAAAAGTAGCAGGTATCACGCTGACCTATCTGGACGAGTATCGTACCTTGTACCTCAACCCAGGCTTATGGAATACAAATCCCGGAACTCCAGTGAAGTTTGCAATATGGTGCTTTAGCAACAGCAGAAGCTTGTCGGATACATGGTCTGACTTTATGACTGTGGATGAGGGCGATATCTACAAAGCAACTATCCTTGCAAGTTATACACAAGTCATTTTTGCCCGTATCAATGGCGCTTTGGATAAACCGGATTGGGGAGAAGGCAAGTGTTACACCCAATCAGCAACCCAAACGCTTGTTGCCAACAAAGACTTATATGTCATTACAGACTGGGAGGCCGGCTATTGGGATAAACGGCATAAGACTTTTGAGGACGGCTGGTATCTCGTTGGTGAATTTAGTGATGTAGAAAAATGGACAATTAATGAATTGACCGCAGACAGGAAGTTTACTTCGAATGTCGGACATGAACATGAGTTCATGCTAACTACTTCACTTGCAGAAGGCGACGAATTTAAGGCCGTATATGTTTATTGTGATGCATTTGAGGGAGACCTCAAACCAGCAGGGGCTAACTATGTAGTAGATGCAGACCACGCAGGAAATTTGAAAACTATCTATTTCAATGAAGCGGGAGAAGGCGGTGATGATTGGTTCGCTCATACTTTCTACATTGAAAAGAATTCTGCTACCTCTCTCGACAATGTTCTTGACACTGACAAGACCGTTAAGGCTATCGAGAACGGACAAATCGTGATTATCAAGAACGGCGTTCGTTACAACGTTCTCGGTACGGTAATCAAGTAACCTATCCCTACATCCTAATCAAAAGCAGACCTTTGCGGGTCTGCTTTTTTGTTTCTGCAACGAGGAATCAAGTAAGGGGCAAGTAAGGGGCAAGTAAGGGGCAAGTAAGAGGCAAACAAGACAAAAACAAACCCAAACCTAGGTTATACGTAGGTGATACCTAGGTAATACCTAGGTTACATGTATGACATCCCTTTCCCCCTAAGCCTATCATCTATCATCTTTCATCTAACAATGCAATGGTCTGTCAGGCGTAGCCGATCTTTTTACTTTCTACTTTATACTTTGTGACAGCTGCGAATTTTATTTATGTTTATTGCTTTTGAAGGCTTTAACTCGTTAGAGTGTGGGATTAGATGGTAAAAGTCATCTGGGTGCTTGCACACAAGTGAGTTTTAGCAGCTAAGCACGCATAGAGCGAAGCTCAAAAGCATTCAAAAGTGTTTATCTATGTTTATTTACTTTTGCGCCATACATTGCATAAGAACTTTTTAGCCCAAAAATTTGCATATTCCATTTTTTTTTCGTACCTTTGCACCGATAATTGAACAAACCTATCATGGAAACGCTTATTTCTGTTATTGGCGGTGCGAATGTGGACCTGTCGGCAACCCTCGCGGACGCGTTCATTGCTGCGGACTCGAATCCCGGGCATATAGACATCGGTTACGGTGGTGTCGCGCGTAACATAGCGCATAACCTGTCCTTGCTCGGCGCGCGAACACAACTCCTTACGATTTTCGGCGGAGACCTCTTCGGCGGTTTGCTCTATGACTACTGCAAGCACCAAGGAATCGACGTCCATCTGTCCGAACGGAATTCCTCTATGCGGTCGGGTATCTATGTATGCATCAACAACCACGGCGGAGAGATGATTGCCGCCGTCGCGGACACAGAGGCTATCCGTTCTATTACCACCGACTGGCTCGCCAAACGAAGCGGAGAAATCAACATGTCCGATTTCGTCGTGGCGGATACCAACCTCACGGAGGACTCGATTCGCTGGCTGATGGAGAATGTGACCGTGCCGCTCTTCATCGATGGTGTGAGTTCGACCAAAGCGCACCGTGTGGTTAACGCTCTGCGCAAAGCCAAACTGCCATACCTCCACACCCTCAAGCTGAACCTCAAAGAGGCACTGGCTGTCACTCAAACCGCTACCTACAGCGAGGCAGCGCAAGTGTTGCTCGACCTTGGTGTGGCGCACGTCTATATAACGCTCAGCGGAGAAGGAGTGTATTGTCGTACCGCGGCGGAAGAGTATCTCTTCCCTGCGCTGCCCGGAGAGATAGTGAATACCACCGGAGCCGGAGACGCTTTCCTCGCCGGTGTCGTCTATGCCCATGCGAAAGGGATGGACTTCCCGCAGACAGCCCAGTATGGACTCATGGCTGCCCGCGCTGCGCTCATGAGCCCTAAAGCCGTTAACCCCGAAATAGCGAATATACTGTTATGATGAATCAATATTTGGAACTATCAAAAGAAGTAAAAGAGGCGCTGGAGGCAGGAAAGCCTGTTGTCGCGCTTGAGTCAACCATCATCAGTCACGGCATGCCTTACCCGCAGAACGTACAGACCGCGCTGCGCGTGGAACAGACCATCCGTGAGAACGGCGCTACACCCGCTACTATCGCTATCATCGGCGGTAAACTCAAAGCCGGCTGTACACCCGAAGAGATAGAGTACCTCGGTAAAAAAGGACAGGCGGTCATCAAAGCCTCGCGGCGCGACCTGCCCGTGCTCATCGCCCGTAAGGAAGATGGCGCAACCACCGTCACCACGACCATGATTATTGCTGCCATGACAGGAATACGCGTCTTCGCCACAGGCGGCATAGGAGGCGTTCATCGCGGCGCACAGCAGACCTTCGATATCTCAGCCGACCTCGAGGAACTCGCGCAGACACCCGTTATGGTCATCTGTGCCGGAGCCAAATCGATTCTCGACCTCGGTCTGACGCTCGAATATCTGGAGACCAAAGGCGTACCCGTCATCGGTTTCGGAACAGAGGAACTGCCGGCGTTCTATACCCGTCACAGCGGATTCAAAGTGGACTACCGTATCGACACGCCGGAAGAACTCGCTGCGGCTTTCCGCGCCAAGATAGACTGCGGACTCAAAGGTGGTATGCTTGTTACTAACCCCATCCCCGAAGAGTTCTCCATGCCGAAAGCCGTCATCGATGCCGCTATCGAAGAAGCCCTTCGCCAGATGGACCAAGCCGGTATTCACGGCAAACAATGTACGCCGTTCTTGCTGGCAAAGGTCAAAGACCTGACCGGCGGAGACAGCCTTGCGGCGAATATCCAACTCGTTCTTAACAATGCCCGCCTTGCGGCGAAAACAGCCAAAGCTCTATGCGAAAAATAACATCCTACAGGTCGAAGACCGGTCTTACAGCGAAGCGGTCTAACAGATGGCTTGCCATCGGTCTAACAGTGCTCTGCACGGTCCTTTTACCGGCTTGCCATAAGCCCGTCAAAGTAACATCGGTTACCACCGAAGCCATCCCTGTGAACGCTTCGTCTGATGCTATTCAGGACTCGTCCTACATCCGCGAGTTGGCACCTGTCAAAGCGGACCTGGAGAAAGCGATGAATGTGCAGATAGGCTATGCGCCGGAGGATATGTGGGTGGGTTCACCCGAGTGCCCGATGCTCAACTGGGCTACCGATGCTTTGTGGGAAGCCGCCAAGAAAGCCTATCCCGGCAGTGTCGATATCGCGATTGTCAACATGGGCGGAATGCGTTGCTCATGGCCCAAAGGACCGGTCACCAAAGGCAATGTGTTCGAACTTATGCCGTTTGATAACCTGCTCGTCGTGCTTACGCTCAAAGGCTCGTCGATTATCGAGCTCTGCGAGTCCTTCGCCCGTTACGGCGCACAAGGCGTCGCAGGTATGCGTGTGAAAATCATTGACAATACGCTTGCCAGCGTGACTGTAGGCGGCAAAGCCGTCAACCCCAAGCAACTATACACCGTCGCAACCAGCGATTATCTCGCCGGCGGAACGGACCACATGGAGGCGCTAACGCAGTACGTTGATTATTGGAAAAGCGATCTGCTCATTCGCAGCTTATACCTGGACGCCGTCAAAGCGCAGGACACTATCCGTGTCACACTCGATGGTCGAATGATGATTCAGCCATAACGGCAGATTGTGCTCTACATGCCCGAACGGGGCGTTGAAAAGAACAGGGTAGTCGTAGTCAGCGACTACTTCTTTGATGGTCTCATAGACCGTTTGCTGCATGAGCGGGTCGTCATCACAATCGCTGAACTGACCAACAATCAATCCGCTCAACCGAGCCAGCACACCGCTCATGCGCAGATTGCGCATCATCCGGTCAATATGATAGTGCCGCTCGCAGATATCTTCTATCAGCAATATCGGACTTGAATTTTGAATCTTGAATCTTGAATTTTGAATTACGGACGCCAGTCCGTACGCTGTGCCTTGCAGGCCGTAGAGGACGGAGAGGTTTCCGCCGATGAGAGGCGCAGAAACTTTGCCCGGTCTGTTCAGACGATGAGCCGCCCAGCGGTATTCGATTCCTTCGCCACAAAGCAGTTTCTTCAGCGCTTGTATCGGTTCGCTCTCTTCCGGCAGCGAAGCGATATGCTTGCACATGATACCGTGCACAGAGGGCTGATGATGGATACCCGAAAGTTGATGCAGAGCCGTGATATCGCTGAAACCGATGATGGGCTTGTGGATAGCCGGTACACGATCGATGATACGCTGTAGTCCGTATCCGCCGCGCGAACAAAGGATAAAATCTACCGAAGCGTCATTGAGTGCTTCTATCAAGTCCGACAGACGGTCTTCGTCCCTGCCGGCAAAGCGTCCCCATGCGTCACGCGCGTGAACGCCTTCGCTCACCTTATATCCCCACGCGCGCAAACGCGCACTTGCCCCTTCGATGAACGAAGAGTCAATCACTCCCGACGGCGATATGATACGAATATGCTTCATCAGCTATAAACCTTGTATTCAATCCAGTTGACAAAGCGCTTGGGTAATAGACGTTCAAGGAAACAGAGGATGCGGTAACTGAAACCGCCTACGTACTGCGGCCGCGGACTACGGCAGGTAGCGATATGATAGAAGAGTTGCGCCATCTGCATCGGGTTCATTCCTCCGCGCTCGTCATGCTCCATCGTGGTGATAGCTTTCTTCGCACCGGTATATACCTCTTCGCCCGCCGTGCTCTTATGCCGCGCATCGGTGAAGCCCGTACGCACGTCACCCGGCATCATCACACTCACGCTGATGCCAAACTCCTTCACTTCGTTCGCCAGCGCCAGCGCCATCGCATTGATAGCCGCTTTGGACGCCGAATAGAAAGCCTGATACGGAACAGCCAAGATGGCAGCGACAGACGAAGTATAGATGATACGTCCGTAGCGCTGCTGACGCAGCTGAGGCAGAACGGCTTGCGTGAATCGCACAGCGCCCATGAAATTGACATCCATCTGATGCTCCGCCTCCTTGATATCCGTGAACTCTACCGAACCCGAGATACCGAAACCGGCATTGGAGATGACCACATCGATATGGTCGGTCTGCTTCAATACCTCTTCTATCGCCGTGCGGCAACTCTCTTCCGAGCAAACATCGCATTTAACATGCGTTATGGAACCTTTGCCCGAATGGTTGTCCGCTCTGTCGGGAGTACCCGACCGGCTTAACTCAAAAACACGCCAGCCCCGCTCCGCAAAGAGCGAGGCTGTCGCTTTACCTATACCGCTGCTTCCGCCCGAAATAACGAGTGTCTTCATTATGCCAATTGCATTTCCGGCGCACCTTCTCTCAGTACGCGAGCGATGATTTCTACCGCTTCGTCAATGACAGGCTCGGTATGCGTTGCCATCAGCGTGGTACGCAGCAGACATTCGCCTTCTACGCAAGCCGGCGCCATAACAGGGTTCACATACACACCCTCATCGAACAGTTTCTTGCCATAGTACAGCGTGTCCAGCGTCTTGTAGGTGAAGATAGGCACAATAGGCGTCGGAGCCTCGATAATCTTCACTCCCGCAGCGAGAAGCTGTTTCTGGAAGTACTTGGCGATATTCATCAGACGCGTCGGACGCTCGGGGTCGAGGATGAGTTGATGCAGCGCCTCCAAAGCCGTAGCAGCCGAGCACGGCGTGATAGAAGCGGAGAAGATGAACGGACGACTCACATGGCGTAGCCAGTCGGCTACGCGGTGGCTCGCTAACATACATCCGCCTATCGAAGCCAGCGACTTCGAGAACGTAAGCATCGTGATATCCACTTTATCGGTCAGCCCGAAATGCGCTGCTGTACCGCGTCCGCCGGGACCGAGCACACCGAAGCCGTGCGCATCATCCACCATCACACGTGCGCCGTATTTCTCAGCCAGCGCACATATCTCCGGCAGTTTGCATATATCGCCGCGCATGGAGAACACACCATCGGTGATGATGAGTTTGCCGGCATTGTCCGGAATTGATTTCAACTGACGCTCCAAATCCTGCATGTCCGAGTGGCGGTAACGCAGCACTTTTGCGTAACTCAGTCGGCACGCATCATAGATGGAAGCATGGTTCTCACGGTCATTGAGGATGTAATCATCCTTTCCACAGATAGCGGAGATGATAGCGAGGTTGGTCTGGAAACCCGTCGAGACGGTCATCGCCTCTTCGTAGCCCGTGAACGCTGCTATCTCTTTCTCCAGCTGAAGATGCAGGTCGAGCGTACCGTTCAGGAAACGGCTACCGCTCACGCCTGTGCCGTATTTATCCAGCGCTTCGTGTCCGGCTTTGATAACCGCCTCGTTCTCTGTGAAACCCAAGTAGTTGTTACTACCGAGCATAATCACGCGGTGGTTCTCCATCTTCACGATTGGCGCCTGGCGGCTCTCCAGCTCATGGAAATAAGGGTAAATACCTAATTTGCGAACCTGCTTGAGGGTCTCAAAATGGTCGCATTTTTCAAATAAATCCATAGGAATAATTTACGATTTAACGATTTACGATTTAACGATTTATTGACGATTTTTCCGCGTACCTCGTCAATCGTCTAATCGTCAATTAAAGAACGTTGAGGTCTTTGAGGATAGCAGTAGTCTTGCGGACAGCAGCCTCGCTCTCATGCAGTTTGGCGCGCTCTTCCTCGCTGATATTCAACTCCAGAATCTTCTCAATACCGTTCTTGCCGATGATACACGGAACGCCGATAGTGATATCCTTCATGCCGTACTCGCCTTCGAGGGCAGCGGAGCAAGGAATCATCTTCTTCTGGTCCTTGATAATAGCCTCGGCAACCGAAGCAGCAGCAGCACCCGGAGCCATCCATGCGGAAGTACCCAGCAGACCGGTCAGCGTAGCACCGCCTACCATCGTGCTCTTAACTACATTCTCCAGCTCCTCTTTGCTCAGGAACTCGCTTACGTTGATACCTTTGTAGGTAGTGTAGCTGGTAAGAGGAATCATCGTGGTGTCGCCGTGACCGCCGATGACGAAACCGTCCACGTCGTTCGCATTGCACTTCAGAGCCTGGCTCAAGAAGTATTTCAGACGAGCGCTATCCAATGCGCCACCCATACCGATGACGCGGTTGCGCGGCAACTTGAGCGCGTGAAGCGTCAGATAAGCCATCGTATCCATCGGGTTCGAAACAACTACCAGAATAGCGTTCGGGCTGTATTTGAGAACCTGGTCGCACACACTCTTCACGATACCGGCATTCACACCGATCAACTCCTCACGCGTCATACCCGGTTTACGCGGCAGACCGGAAGTGATGATGACTACATCCGAACCGCTGGTCTTGCTGTAATCGTTCGTCACACCGGTTACTACGGTGTCGAAGCCCATCAACTGAGCCGTTTGCATGATATCCATCGCTTTGCCCTCTGCAAAACCCTCCTTGATATCAATCAGACATACTTCGTTGGCTACCTCATTTACCGCCAACACATTTGCGCACGTAGCACCTACGTTTCCTGCGCCAACAACTGTAACTTTGCTCATAATAGTTATGTATTTTTATAGTTTATATTCGCCATTATCTGTAGGCTATCAACCTAACAGCCTGCAAAATTACACTTTTTTTTTCACATATACAAGATTTTAATAAAAAATTTATTAAAGTTTCGCATTTTTTCCATGTTGAGTTGGCAGTTGATGCAAAACAGAGGCTCTTTTAGCCTTTTTTAGCGATAGAGGAAGTACCCGGCAAAGCCGGAGAGAATGATGAGCAGAATAGGGTGACTGAGTACTTTGTTCGGCAAAACGGCACAGAATGCCACAAGGGCGAAAATAACCCAACTGTACGAGTCGATGAAGGTGGTTGGTTTGATGAGGATGAGTGCCGCGGAGGCGATGAGTCCGAGGACCGTGAAACGCAACATCCGCAAGGTCTGTTCGTAGTACGGATTACCTTTGAAACGTGTGCTGAGCCAGAAATAGGCTTTGCATATACTGAGCATGATAATCAGACTGGGAAGCACGATGGCTGTGGTTGCCAGAACACTACCCCAGAAACCGGCGGTTGTGTAACCGACATACGTGGCGCAGTTGATGCCTATCGGTCCCGGTGTGACTTGACTAACGGCCACAATATCAATGAATTCCTGTTGGTCCATCCATCCGTATTTCTGCACTTCCATCTGGATGAGCGAGAGGATAGCCAGACCGCCTCCGAAGCCGAAAAGACCGATCTTGAAGAAGCTGAGAAAGAGCTGCAAATAGATCATTTGTGCCTCCTTTCCGCGATGTCCACCGCCAAGAGTGTCAGTACGATGGTGGCCAAGATTACCCAGACGGGATTCACATGTCCGAGCCAGATAAGCAGGGCGGAGATTAAGCTGATGATTAGCGGCCAGGGATGAGAGCTGGAGGTCTTTCCTCCGTTCGCTTTCAGAGCCGATTTGGTCATCTTGAGCAGCGGAGCGGCGATGAGTGCCACGACGGCCGGCCGGATACCTTTGAACGCCGCTTCTACAGCCGGCAGTTCTTTCCATTCCCGAAAGACTACCGCGATGGTGAGGATGATAAGAAAGGAAGGCAAAACGGCGCCCAAAACGGCTCCTGCGACGCCTCGCCAACCGCCTATGCGCCAGCCGATGAAGATAGCGGAATTAACGGCTATCAGTCCGGGCGCTGCTTGCGCGAGCGCAATCATATTAAGGAATTCCTGCTCGTCAATCCATCCTTTGCGGTCCACTACTTCCCGTTGGATAAGCGGTAACATGGCATAGCCTCCACCGAGCGTGAAGGTACCAATCTTGAGATATGTCCAAAAAAGCTGAAAAAACACTACTCTTTATTCTCTCTCAACTGCTGCTTGACGAACTTGGCGAGCATGTTGATAGCGGCGTTGTTATGTCCGCCTTGCGGCACAATGACGTCGGCGAATCGTTTGCAGGGTTCGATGAACTGCTCGTGCATCGGTTTGAGAACGCGCTGGTATCGTTCGATTACCTGTTCGGCACTTCTGCCGCGCTCGAGCACGTCGCGTTTCATGACGCGAATCAGACGGTCGTCGGCATCGGCATCGACGAAAATCTTCAGGTCCATCTGCTGGCGCATTCTGGGTTCACGTAGCGCCATGATTCCTTCAACAATAATCACTTCGCGGGGGTCGATATGCACGGTCTCTTTGGAGCGCGTACATGTAATGTACGAATAGATAGGTTGCTCAACGCTCTTGCCCTCTTTGAGCATCTCGATATGCTTGGCTAACAGCGGCCAATCGAAAGCGTCAGGATGGTCGAAATTGATGTACTGCCGCTCCTCTACGGGTATATGGCTGCTGTCCTTGTAATAGGAGTCTTGGGGAATAACGACCACTTCTCCTTTCGGAAGGCGCTCAATGAGCTTCTTGACTACCGTTGTTTTACCCGAGCCGGTACCGCCCGCAATGCCGATGATAAACATAAAGAGATGTACAATTTACAAATTTACTATGTACGATTTATATTTCGGGGTGCAAAGTTACTGCTTTTTTTTCAATTATGCAAGAAAAATCCAAGATTTTTTTTGTAAGGGCTAAAAGTATAAAGGCGAAAGGGCTAAAGGTAATGTGTCGAGAATGAGTCGGTAACGAGTCGAGAATGAGTCGTAAATGAGTCGGTATTGGAGGGTAAAAGGACTGAAAATGCCTTATAAATCATGCAAAATGCATTTTTTTTGATTTTTCTTTAGAAAATATTTGGTCATGTCAAAAAAAAGCAGTATCTTTGCAAGCTTTTTCGCGCGAAACGTCCCTCATACGCCTATATACGCGTAATAAAAACATGGGAACAGAGGCGCGGGAGCGTGGAATATTTAAGTTAAACAAAAACAAATTTAAAACAACAAAATGCCTACAATTCAACAATTAGTTAGAAAAGGAAGAGCAGAACTGGTGGACAAGTCGAAGAGCCCGGCTCTGGACAGCTGTCCGCAGCGTCGTGG
>CACYZT010000007.1 GCA_902778935.1 uncultured Bacteroidales bacterium | reverse complement strand
AAACTAAAATTGAAAATGAGCCCGGTACAATACCGAACTCACTTTCTAAATCAAGTCAAATAGATTTAATAATCCGTCCAACTTTTTGGGGTCACCTCACCGAAGTCTCCCTTTTCTATTCAAGTACGGTTTAGCCGCCCAAACTGCGTGTGCAGATTGTTAACGGACTTGTGTTCCTTGGAGGTTGAACAGTTTGTTGTCACGAACGATGTAGATGACGCCGTCAACAACCACTTTCTGTGCCTTCTCGGTGAGAACGATATTCTCGATGCCCTGCGGAGCCTCTGTGTGCACGAGGGTACCTCCGGAAATCTCATAGCTGTGGAATTCACCGCTGGAACCTTCTCCATAATAGTGCTGAATCTTACCGGTAACGATTACATAGTCGTTCACTACAACCTCTTTATCAATAGTCTTGCATTGATAAGCTTGGAAAGTACCATAAGCGCCTAAGGTGTCTGACATATAATAGGTATTTGTCTTTGAAGCAGATACACCTACTACGAAGCCCTTAACGGCATATTTCTTCTCGGTATAAGCCGATTTCCCATTCTCCGGCGTCAAAGCTGCTGCAATTGCCAAAGCTTCAGTTACGGTAACGGTGTCCAACTTCTCAGGTTCCGGACCTGGTATTGCACCCTTATTAACAGCAACAGTCTTAATTTCCCAGGTAGCTGCATTCGTATTGGAGGATGTATAAACGAATGCGATTTGCACATTAGCCTTACCAGCTACTGCTGCCAAGTCAGCCGTTGCGTCAAGGTAGCTCCAACTAGAACCATCAGGCCAAGCAGATACATTCAAGTCTGCCCATTCGCCTTCACCAGCTTTAGCCTTTACAGAAAGTTGATTCAATTCACCAAATTTGCGAGCGTGCGAGAACGAAAGCGTAGCTTCTTCTACGTTGCTGAGGTCAAGCGCCGGAGAAATAAGCCAGCTCTCGGTCGCGTGGTTCGCATTGTCAAGATATGCAGATGCCTTCATGCCATACTGCTCTGTCTGCTGCCAAACATAAGCAAGCGTGTCTTTTTCTACGTCATTAATCGTCCAATCGCCTTGACCTTGCGTGAAATCGATAGCATATATTTCTGTAGAATCTACAGGTACAATCGGTTCGGCACAAGTGTCACACGGAGAATAAACCTCAATCTTAGTAATTTGAGTGTTGTGACCGGAGAGTACCTTAAGTACATACACATTACCTGCTGCTTGGTAATCAGCAGCGATTTCATACTCATTTGCGCCTTTTGCACCGGTAGTTGCCTTGCTGACAGCAGAATCACCAACAAAGATATTTTGTACCGTAGAACCGGAAGCTGCTTCTCTACCAGTAATTACAATCTTGGAAGTGTTCCAGTCAAAAGCAGGCAGAGTCAATGTCGAATTCTGCTTACCCAACATGAGGTAACCATCTGTGTTGAAGTAATACTTGTCTGCAGCAGCCAACGTAATAGTGTATGTTCCGTTGTTAAATTGCGCAGCCGCGCTCGCTCCACTACTAGCACCTTCCGGAAGTCCCCAAGTATTTGTCGTGAAGTCGAAAGTAACCATCAATGCGTTACCTGCCATCATACTTCCTGCAAAGAGGACAGCAGCAATAAAAGTGAAAAATTTCTTCATGATTAAATGAATTTTGTTAATTAAATAAAAAAATTGGTTAAAAATATGTTTTATAACATAATATGTTCGTACATTCACATTTTCGGTGCAAAGGTAGGTATTTTTTTTGATATAGACAAATTTTTTTGCTTTTTTTTGCAAAAATACTGCAATACTTGCATAATTCAAAAAATTTTCGTACCTTTGTGCCCAAATTCGAATAATATGGCTAAACTGTTAATCATAGACGACGAACGCGGTATCCGCAACACGCTGCGTGAGATTTTGGCGGACGAAGGTCACGAAGTGGACGTAGCCGAAAACGGCAAGCAAGGCCTGGAGATGGCCCGTGCGAAGGCTTATGACCTGATTTTCTCGGATATAAAGATGCCGGAGATGGACGGAATGGAAGTGCTGACGAAACTCAAAGGAGAAAGCGACGAGGAGTTTTCGAGTGCGGAGACTCCCGTAGTGATGATTTCGGGGCATGGAGATGTGGAGACAGCGGTGCAGGCACTCAAATCAGGTGCGTATGATTTTCTGCTCAAACCGCTGGATCTGAACCGTATTCTTATCACAACGAAGAATGCGCTGGAGAGCAAGAACTTGCGTCAAGAGACCAAACAGTTACGCAAGAAAATCATCGCTAAAGGTGCGCAGATGATAGGCGAGAGTGCGGCTATCACGCATGTGCGCGAGATAATAAACAAGGTGGCTCCGACGGAAGCGCGTGTGTTGATAACCGGACAGAACGGAACGGGAAAAGAAGTGGTGGCGCACATGATACACGAGCAGTCGGCGCGTGCGAATGGTCCGATGGTGGAGGTTAACTGTGCGGCTATTCCTTCGGAACTGATTGAGAGCGAGTTGTTCGGCCACATGAAAGGTTCGTTCACCGGCGCTGTCAAAGACAGAGCCGGTAAATTCGAGCAAGCGGACGGCGGTACGCTCTTCCTCGACGAGATAGGTGACATGAGTCTGGCGGCCCAGACGAAAGTGCTTCGTGCGCTTCAGGAGAGCGAGATTACGCGCGTGGGCTCGGACAAAGCCATCAAAGTGAACGTGCGCGTGCTGGCGGCGACGAACAAAGACCTGGCCAAAGAGATAGCGGAAGGCAATTTCCGCGAAGACCTGTACCACCGATTGAACGTCATTCCTATTCATGTGCCGGCGCTGAACGACCGCATCGAGGATATTCCGCTGCTGGTGGACTACTTCTCCGAGCAGATTTGCGCAGAGCAGGGTATTGCGCGTAAGGCGTTTGACAAAGAAGCGATTAAGGCTCTTCAGGCGAAGCAATGGACGGGTAATATCCGGCAGCTGCGCAATGTGGTGGAGCGGTTGATTATCCTCGCCGGAGCGAAGATTACCAAGGAGGATGTTGAATTGTACGCATGATACTACAGTCGCTTAACATATTGAATTATCGCAATATCCGTGAGGCGAGTTTGGAGTTCGCTCCTAAGCTCAATTGTTTCGTGGGGCTGAACGGACAGGGTAAGACAAATGTGCTGGATGCTATCTATCTGTTGAGTTTCGCCAAGTCGGCTTTTACCGCGCAGGACTCGCTCAATATCACGCATGGCGAAGAGATGGCGATGGTTCAGGGACTTTACGAAGCCCCTGAACAATTGAAAATTGAAAATGGAAAATTGACAATTTCCTGCGGTTTAAGAAAGGGCGTGAAGAAACAGTTCCGGCGTGACAAGAAGGATTATCCGCGTCTCATAGACCATATCGGACTTATTCCGTTGGTGATGATTAGTCCGTCCGACCATCAGTTGATAGACGAAGGTTCGGATGAGCGGAGACGCTTTATCGATGTGGTTATCAGTCAGTTAGACCGGAAGTATCTGGATTGTTTGACGCGTTATAACGCGCTTCTCAAACAGCGAAATGCTATTCTCAAGCAATATGCCGATGCGGCAACTGTTCCGGACGATTTGCTGGAAGTGCTGGAGTGGCAGATGGTGGAGCCGGCGGAGTATATTTTCCATGCGCGGACGGCGTTCTTTGAGCACTTCGAGCCATATTTCGCAGAGGTCTATCGGGAAATAGCCGGTTCTGCGTATTCGGAAGAGCCTAACTTGCGGTATATTAGTCAATTGCAGGACCGCGACTTGCGTGAGGCGTACGTTCGAACCCGTCAGCGGGATTTGATACTCGGTTGGACCAGTCAGGGTGTTCACAAAGATGAGTTGGAGATGAAATTAGGCGACTATCCGCTCAAGCAAGTGGGCAGCCAAGGGCAGCAACGCACTTTCGTGCTGGCGATGAAATTGGCACAGGCTTTGTATCTATCCTGCAGCGAAGCGGTCAGCAACAAGCCTATCTTGTTGCTCGATGATATTTTTGACCGTTTGGACAGCGAGCGTGTAGAGCGGATAGTGCAGTTGGTTCAGAGTGAGCGTTTCGGTCAGATTTTTATTACCGACACGGACCGTCAGCACTTGACGGAGATATTGCGGCCTAATGAAAACGCACGCATTTTTCATGTTGAAAACGGAGAGATTAGGAATTGAGAAGTGTTCGAGACATAGTAGTTATTAGTCTGTTGTTGTGCAGTTTGGCGGGCTATAGTCAGATACAGTTCCGCGGAGCATGGATTGCTACGGTAGCCAATATCGATTGGCCGTCGGAAGAGGCAGTGGGTAATACCGCACAGCAGCAAGAAGATATGATTTGGTTGCTGGATTCGCTGCAGAATATAGGTTTGAATGCGATTATTCTGCAAGTTCGTCCGACGTCTGATGCACTGTATTACAGCGAGTTAGAACCCGTCAGTCATTGGCTGACAGGTACTCAGGGATATTGGGGCGAGCAGACACCCTGGGACCCGCTGGATTGGACGATTGAGGAGGCGCATGAACGCGGGATGGAAGTGCATGTATGGCTCAATCCCTATCGGGTGAACCTGGCGAAGAATGACACGTCTATTTTGTCACCCCATCATATCATGCGACGCCATCCGGAATGGTTCTGGGAGTACAACAAGCAATGGTACTTCAACCCCGGATTGGACGAGACGCGCGAATGGATTTGTACTATAGTACAAGACCTTGTGGACCGATACGATATCGATGCCATTCACATGGACGATTATTTCTATCCATATCCGTCCGGCGGAAAACCGCTACCGGACACGCTGACTTTTGCACAGAACCCTCGTGGCTACGAAGATATCGGCGATTGGCGGCGCAATAATGTGGATATGGCTATTCAGGACATCAGCGCAACCATCCGTGAATGCAAAGAAGGTGTGGAGTTTGGTATCTCGCCTTTCGGCGTTTGGCGCAACGCATCGGTCGATTCGACAGGCAGCAAGACGCAGGCAGGTATCACCAATTATGACGATTTGTACGCGAACATCCGTTTGTGGATTCAAGCCGGTTGGATAGATTACGTCCTGCCGCAACTATACTGGGAGATAGGTAAGAAAGTGGCGGATTACGAGACGCTTGCGCACTGGTGGGCGAAAGAAGTGCGCGGTACGAATTGCAAACTCTATATCGGTATGGCTCCTTATCGTCTGGAGAACGCGTCTCCGAAGAGTGCTTGGGGTAAGGGCAACGAGATAAGCCGTCAGATGCGACTCAACCGCACTATTCCTGAGATTACAGGCGAGTGTTTCTATTCGACCAGACCATTACTGCGTAATCCCCGCGGCGTTTGCGATAGTATCAAAACTATTTATTCCGAGTAACAACTAAATTTGCTACCGATATGTTCAAACTGGAGTCTTCCTATAAGCCTACGGGCGACCAACCACAAGCTATTCAGTCGCTGGTGGACGGATTGAATGCCGGTGCAAATGCGCAGGTGTTGCTGGGTGTAACGGGTAGCGGTAAGACATTTACCATAGCGAATGTGATTGCGCAAGTCAACCGTCCGACGCTTATCATGAGTCACAACAAGACGCTCGCGGCGCAGTTATACTCGGAGATGAAAGCGTTCTTTCCGCACAACGCCGTGGAGTATTTCGTGTCCTACTACGACTACTATCAGCCGGAAGCATACATCCCGAGTACAGACTTGTATATCGAGAAAGATTTAAGTATCAACGAAGAGATAGACAGACTGCGTCTGTCAGCCGTTGCGGCTCTGCTGAGCGGACGGAAGGATGTGATTATCGTCAGTTCGGTCAGTTGCATATACGGTCTGGGTAGCCCGCAAGACTTCACGGCGAACGTGATTAAACTCAAGCGCGGCGCACAAATGCCGATGGACACGCTGCTCAAACAACTCGTGGGCGCGCAATACGTGCGTAATGATATTGAACTCGCGCGCGGACGTTTCCGCGTGAAAGGCGACACGATAGACATTGCTCTTGCGTACGCAGATTATCTCGTCCGCATCGAGTTCTTCGGCAACGAGATAGACGCCATTCTGACTGTAGATCCCATTAGCGGACAAGTGCTCGAAGAATTTGATGAGTACAACCTGTCTCCGGCTACTATTTTCCTGACTTCGCCTGAACGCATTGCCGCCGCGAAAGAGCAGATAAAAGCTGACCTCGCCAAGCAGATTGAGTACTTCATCTCTATCGGCGAAGAACTATACGCAAAGCGTATCGAGGAGCGCGTGAAATACGATTTGGAGATGCTGGACGAACTCGGTTACTGCTCCGGCGTGGAGAACTACAGCCGCTATTTCGACGGACGCAAAGAAGGCACACCGCCTTACTGTCTGCTCGATTATTTCCCGAAAGATATGCTGCTCGTCATAGACGAGAGCCACGTGACCGTTCCGCAGATTCGCGGTATGTACGGCGGTGACAAATCGCGCAAGGACAACCTCGTGACGTACGGTTTCCGTCTTCCTGCAGCCCGCGACAACCGGCCGCTGAAGTTCGATGAGTTCGAGCAAAAGACCGGTCAAACGATATATGTATCCGCCACGCCGGACGAGTATGAACTGGAGAAAAGCGACGGTATCGTCATTGACCAGCTTATCCGTCCGACAGGTCTGTTAGACCCGGAGATAGAAGTGCGTCCGACAGAAAACCAAGTGGACGACCTCATGGACGAGATAAAATTCCGTATTCATCGCAATGAACGATGTCTGGTGACGACACTCACGAAGCGAATGGCGGAGGAGCTGGACGAATATCTGCGCAAATACCGTATCAAATCCGCCTATATTCACTCCGATATCGACACTATCGAGCGCGTCAAAATCATGGAAGATTTGCGTCGCGGCGAATATGATGTGCTGGTGGGTGTGAACCTGTTGCGCGAAGGTCTGGACTTGCCGGAGGTGTCGTTAGTAGCCATTCTCGACGCGGACAAGACTGGTTTTCTACGCGACCAACGCAGCCTGACGCAGACAGTAGGCCGTGCGGCGCGACATGTTCACGGAAAGGCTGTGCTCTATGGCGACAAGATTACTCCGGCGATGCAGGCTACTATCAATGAGACGAACCGCCGTCGCACAATCCAGATGCGCTACAACGAGGAACACGGCATTGTTCCAACGCCGATAAAGAAAGAGATAAACACATCCGCTCTCGCCGGTCTCTACCACGATCCGGAGGAGGAGAAGCGCAAACTGACCGAAGCTATCAAGGCCGGTTGGAAGAATGCCGAATGGCAGAAGATGGACGCGAAGAAATTAGCGAAAGCCATCGAAGACAAGCGCAAAGCGATGCTCGTCGCAGCCAAAGCGACGGACTTTGAGACCGCCGCTTTCCTACGAGACGAGATGCTCGAGATGCAGAACCGATTGCAAGCAATAGGCGGTTAAATTGACCGTCCAAACGAGCAAAATACATTATTTTTGCATTTTCTACCCTAAAAATTTGGTCATATCAAAAAAAAGCAGTAATTTTGCAGTCCATTTCGCGCGCTATGCGTGAATGTAACATTATTAACATTTAAAAAATTAAACATTTACTACAATGGTAAATCATTATGAAGCTGCCTTCGTGTTGACTCCCGTTTTGTCTGAACCGCAGACGAAGGAGGCAGTAGAAAAATTCGAGAACCTTCTCACGTCGAATGGCGGTACCATTCTGAATTGTGAGGAGTGGGGCTTAAAGCAACTCGCTTACCCTATCCAAGGTAAAAGTTCGGGCTTCTATTTCATTCTTCAGTTTGATGCAGAGCCCGCTGTAATCGCTACCCTCGAGACCGAGTTCCGTCGTGACGAGCGTGTAATCCGCTTCCTGACAACGCGTCTTGACAAGTACGCTTTCGAGTACGCTGAGAAGCGCCGCGGAAAAAAAGTTCAACCTAAAGAAGAGGAGGCTTAATCATGGCACAGAATGACGAAATTCGCTATCTGACCCCGCAAGGTTCGGATCAGAAGAAGAAAAAGTACTGCCGTTTCAAGAAGAGCGGTATCAAGTACATCGATTACAAAGATCCAGAGTTCCTCAAGAAGTTCCTCAACGAGCAAGGTAAAATTCTGCCTCGCCGTATTACCGGTACTTCGCTCAAGTTTCAGCGCAAAGTTGCGCAGGCCGTTAAGAAAGCACGCCACTTGGCATTGCTGCCTTACGTAACGGATATGATGAAATAATTGTTTAACCGACTTAATTGAAAGGAAAAATTATGGAAGTAATTCTTATTCAAGACCTTGCAAACCTCGGTTTCAAGAACGACATCGTAAAAGTTCGTGACGGATACGGACGTAACTATCTGTTACCGCAGAAGATTGCTATCATTGCTAATGAGAGCAACAAGAAACAGTTGGCAGAAAACCTGAAACAACAGGCTCACAAAGCTGCTAAGCTGCTTGCTGACGCAGAGGCACTGGCTGCTAAACTGGCAGAAACAGTTATCGAACTCAAGGTAAAAGCAAACGAGGACGGTAAAATCTTCGGTACCGTTACCACCCAAAACATCTCTGATGCTCTCAAAGCGCAGGAAATTGCTATCGACAAGAAGGTTATTACCATCGCAGAGCCGATTAAGCAACTGGGTGAGTACACCGCACTGGCTCGCCTTCATCGCGAGGTAAAGGCAGACATCAAGCTCAATGTAGTAGCTGAGTAATTGTTAAACATTAAAAGAAAGGAAAAAAGCAATGAAAGCTGGAATTCATCCCGATAACTACCGTGTAGTAGTTTTCAAAGACATGTCTGACGGTACTCAGTTCTTCAGCCGCTCAACGGCCGCTACCAAGGATACCATCGAAATCGATGGCGTTCAGTACCCGTTGATCAAGCTTGAGATCTCGAACACGAGTCACCCGTTCTACACCGGCAAATCGAAGCTGGTGGACACCGCCGGTCGCGTGGACAAATTTATGTCCCGTTACGGCAACCGCACTCGCAAGTAATTGCGACATGTACAAGGGGCGGACATGTGTCTGCCCCTTGTTGTTTATTTGAAGATTTGGGAATTTAAAGATTCAATATTATGAACAACACACATCTATGGCGTGCTTTAGGCCGCAATTTTATTATCTCGATTATTCTTTTCGGAGCACTGTTGGGGGTATTATGGGTGGTAGAGATGTTCTTCCCCTCCCTGACGCTTCTCAAATGGCACGACCCCGCCTGGGTAGTCGGTATTCCGGCTTCCATCATCGGCGTTGCTTATATACTGACGGTTCGCGACCCGCATAATTACACGGGTTTCTATGCAGGCATTGTTATGTCTGTTCTGCTTGGCATCCAGTTTGTTCTACAAGGAGCTTACGACAGCGCGTTCCTCTTCTTTCTCGTGTTCATTCCCTTCCAGATGATGTCCATCTATAAATGGAGTCGCAACAAGGACGACGGCGGAGCAAGTTTCGAACCTAAGTTCCTCGACACCCCGCGTCTTATCATGTCGATAGCGATGCTCGTTTTCATAACCCTTGGCGATTATGTCCTCGCTACTTTTGCGTTGCGTCATGACGGTTTGACCGACCAGATAGCCATCAAAATCCTCAACGGTCTCTTGATCTCATCGTCGTTCCTCGCTAACTATTGGCTTATCTATCGCAAGACCGACAGTTGGGTGTATTGGTTCATCTATAGCATAGCCGGTATAGGGTTGTTTATTCTGATAGGCAACGCGTTCTCTGTTGTGCTCTTCACGTTCTTCCTGGTGATTAACTCAACGGCGGGAATAGCGTGGATTAAAGCCACCAAGCCTGAGAACCTCTATTGGGCGAAGATTTTTGTAAAGAATAAAGATTAAAGATTATTTCGTAGTGAAACGTAAAGCAGATACTATTCTCAAAGTTAGCGAACCGGCTTCGCTTATTGATTTTCTCATCGCCAAGATGGGAGGTATGGCGCGTTCGTCCGTCAAGCAGTTACTTGGTCAGCGGCGTGTGAAAGTAGGAAATGCCGTGCAGACGAGGCATGATTTTGAACTGAAGAAAGGCGACGTGGTTACTGTCTCCTCTGGTCGTGGTAACAGCCAACTGACGCATCCGAAGTTGAAAATCGTCTACGAGGACGATGATCTCATTGTGGTTAACAAGCAACCGGGTTTGCTGACTGTTGCCGCTACGCCGGGTTCGTCCGAGACGACCGCTTTCTCTATCCTGCGCGCATACGTAAAAAAACAGAACGCGCGCGCGGGAATATATGTGGTACATCGTCTCGACCGCGAGACGAGCGGTGTGCTGGTCTTCGCTCGTTCGAAAGAATTGCAGCACTACATGCGTCAGTACTGGCGTGAACTGGTCAAAGAGCGCACGTATATCGCGCTTGCGGAAGGGGTACTTGAACCTCGTGAAGGAAAGATAACCACATGGTTGACGGAAGACAAACGTAATGCGGTGGTGTATTCCTCTCCCGTTGATGACGGTGGAGACATCGCAATCACGAACTACAAGACTCTCCGCACATCTGCCGATGGGCAGTACTCACTCGTTGAGTTGCATCTCGAGACTGGACGAACGAACCAGATTCGCGTCCATCTGGCGTCCAAAGGATGTCCGGTTGTCGGCGACCGTAAATACGGGCATGGCA
Organism: uncultured Bacteroidales bacterium; assembly: GCA_902778935.1. Classification (GTDB taxonomy): domain Bacteria; phylum Bacteroidota; class Bacteroidia; order Bacteroidales; family Paludibacteraceae; genus Colicola. The sequence continues at coordinate 59,320 of CACYZT010000007.1, read as the reverse complement.
ATGAGTCTTCGCCTATCGACCGTCTTTGTCTGCACGCCCAAGTGCTGGCATTTATTCATCCGGTGACGGAGAAAGTGGTTCGCTTTGAGAGCCCTGTTCCCAAAGAGTTTAACCGGCCGCTATTGTAGTGGTCGGTTTTCGTCCCACCCCATGTATTTCCGGCAGTAACTACGCAAGGTATTGCGGGATACATGCAGTTTGTCTGCTATCCAATAGCTCGTTTGTCCTTCCTGCAACCATCGGCGGATAGCACCCTCTTTGGCGTATAACTTATGTGCCTTGTGCGCGATGGGCTGCCCTTTGGGCCGACCGATATAGTGCCCTTCCGCGCGTTTGCGGGCTAACGCTTCTTTCGTTCGCTGGGAAATCAAATTGCGCTCAATCTCAGCGGACAAAGCGAAGGCGAACGCAAGAACTTTGGATTGGATGTCATCGCCCAAACGATAATTGTCTTTGATGGTCCACACACGGCACTCTTTCTTCATACAGATAGACAGAATTTCCATCACCATGAATAGCGAACGTCCAAGACGCGACAATTCTGAACAGATAATTGTATCGCCCCGCCGCACTTTCTTCAGTAGTGCTCCCAACCGCCGCTTGCTGTACGATTTGGTACCGGAGATCGTTTCTTCTATCCATCCGTCGATATGCAGATCTCTTGCCTCGCAGAACTTCTCAATCTCAAAACGCTGGTTCTCAACCGTCTGCTTGTCGGAACTTACGCGAATATAACCGTAAAACATTCCCAAAATTACACTTTTTTTTGCACATGTGCAAATTTTTTTGTACCTTTGCAGGCAGAATTGGAATTTTTATGAAGAAATACATTGTTTTAGCAGAAGAAGGCGAGCGTGCTTTGCTGGATAAGGCGCGTGAGCAGTTCGGTTTGAACATAGACGATGCAGAGGTTGTTATCACCGGTGTGGGGGCAATCAATATCATCCGCAGTCTGCAGCATTTGGACCGCGAAGCAGATGTGCTGAATATCGGTTATGCTGGCAGCGCGAACTTCGATGTGGGCAGCTGGGTGGAGGTGACGGAGGTGCGATTAAACCATCCGAACGTGACCTATCCCGAACCGGAACTGCCGTTGACTGTCGGCTGTCAGCCGTTGGCTAAGAAGGTCGTTTGCTATTCGAATTGCGATTTTGTGCTGGCTTCGGACTACAAGGATTGCGTGTTCGATATGGAATTAGCTTTCATGGCTGCGTTGGGCTTCAGAAAACTGCGCAGTTTGAAATACGTGAGCGACAATCTTAGTCTGCACGCTTATCACGAACATACGCACGGCGTAGAATAAAGATTATAAACAGCAGGCAGGTATGACAACAGTCTATTTGAAACCGAAAAAAGAGGAGTCGCTCAAGCGTTTTCACCCTTGGGTATTCAGCGGAGCGATTGCTCGTGTGGTATTAGACGCAGGACACAAGACTTCCGCGCCCGATGAAGGCGAGTTGGTGTGCGTGCGTTCGTCGGCTGACGAAGTGCTGGGTGTCGGTCATTGGCAGATAGGTTCCATCGCCGTGCGTATTCTGGCGTTCGGAGAGGAGAAATTACCCGTGAATTTCTGGATTCAGCGAATCAATGCGGCATACAAAGTGCGCGAAGCCATCGGACTGATACGATCGGATAACAACACCTTCCGTTTGGTTCACGGCGAAGGAGATTTTCTCCCGGGACTGATAGTCGATGTGTACGCCGATACGGCGGTCGTGCAGGCCCATTCGATAGGCATGCATCTATGCCGGAATGAGATAGCCGACGCTATCCTTGCGGAAGTGCCCCAGGTACAAAATGTTTACTATAAATCCGATGACACCTTGCCATTCAAGGCGGCGATAGAAGGAGAAAAAACCGGCTATCTGATTGAAACAGTCCAAGACCGCAAAGCTCAAAACGAAGCGTTCTGGTCCACCGAGAATGGCTTGGACTTCCGCATCGACTGGCTGCGAGGGCAAAAGACAGGCTTTTTCATTGACCAACGGGAGAACAGAGCGCTTGTAGAGCGTTATGCAGCTGGCAAAGAGGTGTTAAATATGTTCTGTTATACCGGTGGTTTCTCGTTGTACGCCTTGCGTGGCGGAGCGAAGCATGTTGACTCAGTGGATGTGAGTCAAAAAGCCATCGATCTTGTGAATGTGAATGTGGCGAAGAACTTCCCTAAAGCGACCAACCACACCGCTGTAACCGCTGACGCTTTTGAGTATCTGAGTGCGCAAAAAGCGCAGAACAGGACATTCGACCTGATTATCCTGGACCCGCCTGCATTTGCCAAACATAGGGATGCGGTCAAGAATGCTTTACGTGGATACCAGCGTATTAACGCAAAGGCGATAGAGATGATTAGTCACGGAGGTATCCTGTTTACGTTCTCTTGCTCCCAGGCGGTGGACAAAGAGGCGTTCCGGCTGGCAGTGTTCAGCGCTGCTGCTCAGGTAGGAAGAAAAGTGCGCATCCTCCACCAGCTTCATCAACCGCAAGACCATCCCATCAATATCTACCACCCGGAAGGTGAGTACCTCAAAGGACTTGTCCTCTACGTGGAATAACGATTTAACACTTTAACCATTAACATTCTGCATGCAACTCGTTTGTTTCGATACAGAGACGACAGGTCTCGATGTTCAGAAAGAGCATATTATCCAACTCTCACTCGTAAAAGTGGACACGGAGGATTGGCGAATTATTGACCAGCGCGACTGGTACATCCTTCCCGAAGGGGAGTTCACCATTCCTGCAGAAGCGGAGGCGGTTCATCATATCTCCAAGCAGTTCCTGCTGGAGAATGGTGTTTCGCTTCGGAGTGTCTATGACGAACTCATCGCGTTCACGGACGGTTGTGATTTCCTCTCCTATAACGGAAACGGATACGATGCTCCTATCCTTCATTACAACCTTGCCCGGCTGGGTTTGGACTTCCGTTTTGACGGTCGCACATGGTACGATGCCTTGTTGCTGGAGCGTATCCATACCGCCGGTATGGTGGATGAGAACGGCGAGAAGCTGCACAACAACCTTACCTCGGCATACACGCGTTACTATGGTCATCCGTTCGAAGGGGCGCATAACTCGCTGGATGATGTGATGGCAACGATTGAGGTGTTCAAAGCACAGGTAGCGACGCATGGTTGGGAATGGGTGCAACGAGATGAGTTTGGCTTCATCTGTTTCGACCGATGGTTGTGCCGCAAGGGCGGTTATTACTATCTCACGCAAGGCGGTCATAAAGGCGAGTCCATTGAATCGATGATGACAATCGACCGCAGTTATTTGGAGTGGCTTGTTGACAAATGCCAGTGGACCGATCCGCAGACGAAAGCGATTATTGAACCATATTTGGGGAGAGAAAAGAAGTCCGCGAGCAGAGCTCAGAAATCAGAGACCAAACCCTCGTCTCGAGGCAAAAAACGGGCAAAAGGGACGATTACAGACGCCGATTTAAGCCTTTTTTAGCAAAAATATAAAGAAAAGTACTGAAAAATTTGCGTATGTCAAAAAAAAGCAGTACTTTTGCACCCGCTTTTCAGTTAAAACCTATGTGGTTCTTCCCTCGGGGCGTAAACCAACATAGTGTTTGCGACCCGAAAAGCGTAGCACAGAATGTAGCGCTATACGAGTGCATAGCACGAAGTCGCGCGAGTTCTAGTGCAAGCGTTGGCCGGTTGGATGAGCGACTTAGTCAGCGGTCTGCAAAACCGTTCAGAGCGGTTTGACTCCGCTACCGGCCTCATAGAGCCGCCCGACCAAGGGTGGCTCTTAATTTTTAAAATCAGACTATAAAAGTTCTATTTTGGATAACATCATCCGCGACATAACCTCTCAGGAGTACAAATACGGCTTCACAACGGATGTGGAGACGGATATTGTGCCGGCTGGACTGAATGAAGATATCATTCGGTTGATTTCTGCGAAGAAAGGTGAACCGGAATGGCTGTTGGAGTTTCGTCTGAAGGCTTTTCGCAAATGGCAGACGATGTCTGTGCCGACATGGGCGCACCTCGACATACCTGAGATTGATTTTCAAGCTATCTCGTACTACGCTGCGCCGAATGTTAAGGCGAAAGCCAACGCCGATGCCAATGCCGAGATAGACGAAGAGATTATGAAGACCTTCGACAAGCTCGGTATCCCTTTGGAGGAACGGGCAGCGTTGGCGGGTAACATGGCGGTCGATGCAGTCATGGACTCGGTGTCCGTGAAGACCACTTTTCGCGAGACCCTCGCTGAGAAAGGTATTATCTTCTGCTCTATTTCCGAAGCCGTGCGGGAGCACCCTGACCTCGTTCAGAAATACCTTGGTTCAGTTGTGCCTCCGACGGACAATTTCTATGCAGCGCTGAATAGTGCGGTTTTCTCGGACGGCAGTTTCGTGTATGTGCCTAAGGGTGTTCGTTGCCCGATGGAACTGAGCACTTATTTCCGTATCAATGCCGGCAAGACCGGTCAGTTTGAGCGTACGCTGCTCATTGCCGATGAAGGAGCTTATCTCTCTTATCTGGAGGGTTGTACGGCGCCTATGCGAGACGAGAATCAACTTCATGCCGCGATTGTTGAGATTGTGGTGTTGAAGGATGCGGAGGTTAAGTATTCAACCGTGCAGAACTGGTATCCGGGCGACAAAGAAGGGAAGGGTGGCATCTATAATTTCGTCACCAAGCGTGGCATCACCCACGAGAACGCGCGCCTCTCTTGGACTCAGGTCGAGACAGGTTCCGCCATTACGTGGAAATATCCCTCTTGCATTCTTCGCGGCGATAACTCTACCGCCGAGTTCTATTCGGTGGCGTTGACGAACAATTACCAACAGGCAGATACCGGAACGAAGATGATACACATCGGCAAAAACACCCGTTCCCGCATCGTATCCAAAGGTATTTCTGCCGGGCATAGCCAGAACGCGTACCGCGGTCTCGTGAAAATGGGTGTCCACGCCGAGAACGCGCGTAACTACAGCCAGTGCGACTCGCTCCTCTTGGGCGACAAATGCGGTGCGCACACCTTCCCGGATATGATTATCTCCAACCCCACGGCGACCGTCGAACACGAGGCAACGACCTCCAAAATCAACGAGGACCAGCTTTTCTATTGCCAGCAGCGGGGTATCTCCCTTGAGGACGCCGTCGGACTCATCGTTAACGGCTACGCCAAAGAGGTGATGGACAAACTGCCGATGGAGTTTGCCGTTGAGGCGCAGAAACTGCTGCAGGTATCCCTTGAAGGCGCTGTCGGATAAATGTTCTCTCGATTTATCGAAAATTCTCAAAAAAATGGCATACCTCTTGCGTATGTCATTTTTTTTGTGTACTTTTGCACCCGCAAATGCTTACTAATTATTGAAAATTTATGAAAAAAAGATTTCTTCTTGTTCTGGCAGCAGTCTTTGCCAGCGTAGCGCTTCAGGCGCAGTTTATTACACAAATGAGCTTGCTCACGCCTCATTATTATCCGGGGGAGGTGTATTTTAAGGACGGACATGTAGAAGAGTTTGCGGAATTGGAACTGCCGCGCGTTGGAAAAAGCAAACTGGGCGTGAAAAAGGACGCCGGGGAAAAAGGACACACCTATATCCAGGCGGAAGATATTATCGGTATTAAAATCTGGCACAAGGATTTCCCGGACAAGAAGCACGTGTTGTATTATATCCACGCCCGCAAATCATTCATGCAGAGCGAGCACCAGTGGGGAAATCCCGTTATGGGAAGTGCATGGGGAGTGGTCTTTCAATGCGAGATGAACTATCAAATGGATAAGAAAACAGGCGATTTGAATTTTATTAAGTTTGTAGGTGGAAACGGACCGGATACCCCAACCCTCTATTATCTCGTCCGCCCGGAGTTGGAACTGGCTGAATTGGCAATGGTGAATGGCAGTTTTATGGCAATGAAGAAAGCGGCAGCGAAACTGTTTGCCGAGAAGGAGGAGATTGCTACAGCTATCAAGAAAGGCAAACTCAAAGGCTCGGACATGCAGTATATCTTGGACGAAATGGCAGGGGGTAAGAAAACGGAAGAACCCGCAAAAATCATCCCCGAGATTAAAACGGATTCAGTGTCTAATGGCGTAGTTGGCGACGACGAATAATTTTCCTTATATGAAGCGTTTCTACTTTTTGGCAGCAATGCTGCTCTTGGTCCTTTTTTCGGCGTCCGCACAAGGACTGCGACACAGCGTATGTATCGTTTCTCCTGAGTTTGCGGACTCGGAAAGAGCGATGATGGCGGATTACTCTTTGTACATGGCGCGCGCCGGAATGAGGAGTGCCTCGCAGGCTTTGACGGCCTATAAGAACGAAGGAACCTTTGGTTCGGGTGTCGTAGTGGAGCAGGGTGGCAAGAAATATGTGCTCACCAACCTACATGTCATCGGCTACGCCGAGAAAGCAACCATCACTTTCCAACTCCACGAGAAAACGCTCCGTTACGAGCATTGTGAAGTGACAAATATCGGCGAAGCGGACTTGGCGGCGGTTGCCCTTCCTGCCGAGTGTGAGATGATCGCGCTGCCGCTTTATGCCGGTGAGATTGACGAAGACCTCTCTATCGTAGCGGCAGGCTTCCCCGGCTTGGCTGGCAAACCCTCTTGGCAACTCACGCGCGGAAGCATCTCTAACGCCCGCGTGGATGTGGATGCCCATGAGCGCGCCTCGCGTATCATTCAGCATACTGCGTCCATCGATCCCGGTAGCAGCGGAGGACCGCTTTTGCTCAAGAATGCCGAAGGCAAATACGAAATATTAGGCATCAACACATGGAAGGCTTTCTACCGCGAGGGAGTGGGCCTGGCGATAGGAAAAGAAGATGTTCAGGCTTTCTTGACGACCTTGACTTCGCCGAAAGCGGTTGCCCATCCGGAACTAAAACCCCTTCAGAACCTCTCTGGCGAAGATTGGCTGTTTGTCTTCCGCCATCTGCCGGATTCGACCCAGAAGAACCTCAAGAATCTGGATTGGCATTTGCCCTTTGATCCGGCTCTGCGCACACTCGCTGTCCGCGATAGCCTGGTGTCCGGAAAACTGGCGAAGAGCAAGCATTTTGAATCCTCTGCTTCGCACATAGTGAAGGATATGGATCGAATCAGAGAAGTACGCATCATTTATGACAACTTTTTGGGTATGAACCAACAGGTCGGCCTGCAGTTTGGTTTCGATTGGTTGGGCTATATCGCTACCGGCGTGCAGATAACCGCGCTTATCGAAGAAGCCATGACCGAGGACGAGATTTTCGCTACCAAGTTAGGTTATAAAACCCGTGCGGGAGCCATGTTCGGGCTCTATGTCGGAGGGCAACTGCCCATTCAGGTGGGTAAACACATGCTCGTTCCTCGTATCACCCAGAGTGCCGGAGCCGGACCGATGAAAACGGGAAATATCTATGGGGGCTTTGCTATTCTCACGGATACGCGTATAGGGCTCGATTGGCGTATTCCGTTCAACTCCGTGGACTTGGTCCTGGGACTTCATTACGCGATGGATTGGCAGTGGACTAAGAATGACCTGAAGATCCCGGCGTTCAAGCCCAAAAGCAATAACGAAGCCTTCAACCAGTACCTCCAGCACGGCCTCGGCATCACCCTCGGCGTTGCGTGGTAAAACCGGTGTAAGAGTGGGTGATTAGTGGGTGATTAGTGGGTTGTTAAGCCGACATCAACGGCACGATAAAGGCAGAAAATTACTCCAAATCGATGTGCTCCGCGTGGACGGGTGAGGAGAGGAAGAGGGATGCGGATTGCGCGAAGCGGTCCGCATTTTCTGTGGTTAGATAGCGGCAGGAGCCCATAGGGGATGCTGCGCCGGAGGCGCTTAATGGTGCAGCCTGCGAGAGTTGGGATTCGTATTCCGGATGACGTTGCAAGTATTCTTTCAAGCTTGCAGCCTCCAGCTCTCCTTGTGCGATGGTTTGTATCTGCGGAGTATCTGCAGGAACAGGGAAGTCGGACATCTCTATCTCACGATGATAGGCGAGCCAATGGTCGATTTCTTTTTTTAGCAGCGGATAGTGCGTGCAGCCAAGGATGAGCGTGTCGATAAGCGGGTCTTTAGCGAGAATTTCGCGGAGATATTTGCCTACGAAATATTTCGCGCCGGGACCCTCATGCTCGCCGTTCTCGATGAGCGGCACCCATAACGGGCATGCCTGTTGGGTGATGACAAGATCGTCTGACAGTTTCTGTAACTCCAGTACATAACTCTCGGAACTTACGGTTGCCGGCGTTGCGAGAATACCGACGTGACCGGTTTTTGTGATAGCCGGTACCGCTTCAACGGTGGGACGAATTACACCCAGCACATTTAGAGACCGTCCTTCGGACTGACAGAATACAGACCGCTCCGCTGACAGACCGTCCTTCGGACTGACAGACCGAAGAAGAGGCAGGTCTTTCTGCTGGATTGTCCTCAGCGCTTTCGCGCTCGCGGTGTTACAAGCCAAAATGACAAGTGCGCAATCTTGCTCAAAAAGGTATCTGACAGCCTGAAGCGTATAACGGTAGATAACATCGAACGAGTGCGTGCCATAGGGCGCACGGGCGTTATCGCCCAAATACAAATAGTCGTATTGGGGAAGTCGCTTGCGAATAGCGTCCAGGATAGTCAATCCGCCGTAACCGCTGTCAAAAACACCTATCTTTGCCATAACGAGTGCAAAATTACATCTTTTTTTTGAAATACGCAAATAATTGCGCAAAAAAACAGAAAATTATAAAGACTAAAAACCAAATTGGCGACACAATGACAAGTTGAGTTAGCAAAACAAAAAAAGTGATTGTATTATTTGCCCAGAACAAAATTTTTTTGTACCTTTGCACAAGATTTTTGATACTGCTTTCGAAAGAAAGTATAAACGTTATAAATCGCAATGAGTCTGTTTGGTCAAATACGAATACCCGGTTTAGTGGATTTGCATGTGCATTTCCGTGAACCAGGTTTCGCGTATAAAGAGACTATCCTTTCGGGTAGTACGGCTGCATGTCGCGCCGGCTACAGCGATGTTTTCACTATGCCAAACGTATGTCCTGCGCCCGATAGCCTTGAGCATCTGGGTGCGCAGCAGGCTATTATTGCGCGCGACAGCCTCATTGGCGTCCATCCGTATGCAAGTATCACCCTCGGCCAGAAAGGCGAGGGTGAACTCGTTAATATTGAGGAGTTAAGTCCGTATGTGCCCGGTTTCTCGGACGACGGCCGCGGTATTCAGGACGAGGGTCTGATGCGCGAAGCCATGCAGCGTATCGCGGCGGTCGGAAGTATCATCGTCGAGCATTGCGAGGTGAACAGTCTGCTCCGCGGAGGCTATATACATGAAGGAGCGTACGCACATGCACATGCGCATCGCGGTATATGCTCAGAGAGCGAATGGCGCGAGATAGAGCGTAACATCCGTTTGAGCGAGGAGACGGGCTGCCGTCTGCATGTATGCCATATTTCGACCAAAGAGAGCGTGGCTTTGATTCGCGATGCGAAAGCAAGCGGCATCCACGTGACCTGTGAGACGGCTCCGCATTACCTGCTGCTCAACGACCGGATGCTACAGGAGGACGGATGTTGGAAGATGAACCCGCCTATCCGCGACGTGGCAGACCAGATGGCGTTGCTCGCAGGCATACAAGACGGCACGATAGACGTGATAGCCACCGACCATGCCCCGCATAGCGCCGAGGAGAAGAGTAAAGGGTTAGCACAGAGCGCCTTCGGCATCGTGGGCATCGAGACCGCTTTCCCGCTCATGTACACCTATCTCGTGCGAACCGGCATGCTGACGATGGAACGCCTTATTAAATTAATGTCCACGCGTGCACGCGAAATCATGGGACTGAAAGAAGACAGTTGGGCCACCTTCGACCTCGACGCGCACTACACGATAGAGCCGGAGCGGTTCGTGTCCAAAGGACACTGCACCCCGTTTGCGGGTTGGACCGTGTATGGAAGATGCGTCAAAAACGAAGTGCGAGGGAAGATTGTTTTTGAAGATGAAAGGTAAATGGCACATAGTAAGCAATGAGCGGATTGCGGAGAAGATTTACCGCATGACGCTGCGCGGCGAGACGGAGGGTATCCTGCCCGGTCAGTTTGTGGAGATAGCCGTTCCCGGCTGTTACCTGCGCCGACCGATATCGGTAAGCGACATAGCGGACGACCTGCTGACCATCATCTATAAGACTATAGGCGAAGGAACCGCCCGCATGGCGCAGATGAAGAGCGGCGAGACGCTCGATATACTCACGGGCCTGGGCAACGGTTATAACCTTGCGAAAGCCGGCAAAGAGGTGCTCCTCATTGGCGGAGGCGTCGGTGTGCCGCCTTTGATTTATGCTGCCAAACAACTGCGCCAAGCGGGCAAGAACGTACACGTGGTGATAGGCTTCAACACGAAGAGCGAAGTGTTCGGTGAAGAATGTTTTACAGCCTTGGGTTGTCAGGTCAGCGTATGCACGATGGATGGCAGTTATGGCGTCAAAGGCGTAGTAACCGACCTTCTGCACAAGCCCGCTCCGTTCTACTATGCTTGCGGACCGCTGCCGATGCTCAAAGCTCTGCTGCGCACGATAGGCACTAACGGGCAAATCAGTATGGAGGAACGAATGGGATGCGGAGCAGGACTGTGTATGGGTTGCACGATAGAGACCAAAGATGGCTTCAAGCGCGTATGCAAAGAAGGACCGGTGTTCAGCGCGGACGCGCTGAAAATTGAAAATTGAAGATTGAATGAAAGTTAGACTCGGAGATATTGAATTGCAGAACCCGGTTATTCCGGCGAGCGGAACATGCGGATTCGGGCAAGAGATGAGCGAATGGTTCGATCTCAATTGTCTCGGTGCGATAGCCACCAAAGGGACCACTCGTGACGCTCGTTACGGCAATGCCTTACCCCGTATAGCCGAGTGTCCGGCAGGTATGCTGAACGCCATTGGACTGCAGAACCCGGGCGTGGACGAGGTGATAGCGATAGAGTTGCCCGCCTTGCGCAAACTATACAGAGGTCCTATTATCGCGAATGTCAGCGGTTTCAGTCTGGAGGAATATGCGTACGTTAGTGCCCGTATTGACCAGGAGACGGATGCGGCTATCATAGAGGTTAATATCTCCTGCCCGAATGTGCATAACGGCGGTATGGCGTTCGGCACATCTCCGGAAGCGGCTGCGGCGGTGACCAAAGCGGTGAAAGCCGTTACGCGCAAACCGGTCTATATGAAACTCAGTCCGAACGTGACGGACATAGCCTCCATCGCCCGTGCCTGTGTGGACGCCGGAGCTGATGGTCTGTGTCTTATCAATACGATGTTAGGCATGCGTATCGACATCCGCCGGCGCAAACCGGTGCTTGCCAATACCTACGGCGGTTATTCCGGACCGGGCGTGTTCCCTGTGGCGCTACGCATGGTCAATCAGGTGAGCAAAGCCTGTCCGGGCACCCCTCTCATCGGTTGCGGAGGCGTGAGCAGAGCGGAAGACGTGATAGAGATGATGATGGCGGGCGCAAGTGCCGTAGAGATAGGGGCAGCGAACCTGCAAAACCCGATGGCGTGCCAACAGATCATCGATGAGTTGCCGGGCGTGATGAAAGAACTGAATATAACCCATTTGCAAGATATAATCGGAGTGGTATGAAAAGAGATGTAATCATAGCTTGTGATTTCCGGAATGCAGAGACAACCTTTGCCTTCCTGGACCGGTTTACGGACACGAAACCGTTTGTGAAGATAGGGATGGAACTCTATTATGCGGAAGGTCCGTCTATCGTTCGCGAACTGCGCAAACGCGGACACAAGATATTCCTGGACCTTAAGTTGCACGACATTCCCAATACGGTGCAGAAAGCAATGGCGGTTCTGTCCCAACTGGATATAGATATGGTCAATCTCCATGCAGCCGGCACCAAAGCGATGATGGAAGCTGCGCTGAAGGGCTTAACCCGCGCAGACGGCACACGTCCTATCCTCTTAGCCGTGACGCAGTTGACCTCGACAAGCGAGGAAAGGATGCACGACGAACTGCTCATCAGCGGCAGTATCAGCGATTGTGTATGCCATTACGCCCAGATGGCGAAAGAAGCCGGCGTGGACGGAGTGGTCTGCTCGCCCCTTGAGGCCGGCATGGTCAAAGAGCGCTGCGGCGCGGAGTTTCTGACCGTGACACCGGGTATCCGTTTTGCAGATGGCGCAGTAGGCGATCAGGTGCGTATTACCACTCCGGCTAAAGCCAAAGAGATAGGCAGCGACTATATCGTAGTCGGCCGTCCTATCACGGCAGCCGAAGACCCCGTGGCAGCGTATAGGAGATGTGTGAAGGAGTTTAAGGAGTTGAAGAGTTTAAGGAGTTGAAATGAAAAGTTTAAGTGAAAAGATAGCAGCGGATTTGCTGCGAATAAAAGCCGTGTTCCTGCGGCCGAACGAACCGTTCACATGGGCGAGCGGTATCAAAAGTCCTATTTATTGTGACAACCGCCTGACGCTTAGCGACGTAGCGGTGCGCGAGGATGTAGAGAACGGTCTGGCAGAATTGATTCGTACCTATTACCCCGAAGCGGAAGTGCTGATGGGCACTTCGACCGCCGGCATAGCACACGCAGCTATCACAGCAACCAAGATGAACCTGCCGATGGGTTATGTACGCTCCGGTGCTAAAGACCACGGTCGGCAGAACCAAATAGAAGGCAAACTGCTGCCGGGACAGAAGGTGGTAGTGGTGGAAGACCTGATTTCTACCGCCGGCAGCTGTCTGGAAGTGGTGGAAGTGCTGCGTGAAGCCGGTGCGGACGTGTTAGGCATCGTGTCCATCTTCACTTACGGCATGCAGAAAGGTCTGGACCGCATCGCTGCTGCCAAGACCGAGAACCACAGCTTGAGTAACCTGGATGTACTGGCCGAAGTGGCTGTCAAAGAAGGATATATATCCGAGCAGGAAAAAAACGAACTGATACAATTTAGAAATAACTTATGAGACATCTATTAGACTCCACGGATTTGACGACCGGCGAGATTGAGAAAATCGTGCTTCGCGCCTTGGATATCATTGCTCATCCGCAGCAGTATGCAGAGGTTTGCAAAGGTAAGAAGTTGGCGACATTGTTCTACGAACCGAGTACGCGTACACGCCTCAGTTTCACTGCTGCGATGATGGAACTGGGGGGACAGGTGTTAGGCTTCAGCGATGCCCGTTCGTCCTCGGTGAGCAAAGGTGAGACCGTAGCTGACACGGTGCGTGTAGTAAGCGCTTTCGCGGATATCATCGCCATGCGCCACTATAAAGAGGGTGCGCCGCGTGTGGCGAGTGAGTTCAGCCGCATCCCCGTCATCAATGCCGGCGACGGCGGTCACAGTCATCCTACGCAGACGATGACCGACCTGCTGACCATCCGTCGTGAGTTAGGACGCTTCGACCACTTGACCATCGGTCTTTGCGGCGACCTCAAATACGGCCGTACCGTCCATTCGCTCATCAAGGCTATGCGGCGCTACGAGGGTGTGCATTTTGTGCTGATAGCACCCAAGGAGTTGGCACTGCCTGATTATATGAAAGCAGAGTTAGGCGATGCCTATACGGAAGTGAGCACACTGGAAGAGGCGATGCCGATAGTGGATGTGCTCTATATGACTCGCGTGCAGCAAGAGCGTTTTGCCGACCGCGATGAATACGAGCGCCTCAAAGACTCGTTCATTCTTGATGAGCGGCTGATGGCGCTCGGCAAACCGTCAATGATTGTGCTGCACCCGCTGCCCCGCGTGAACGAGATTACCGTAGGCGTGGACAAAGACCCGCGTGCCGCCTATTTCCGTCAAGTGGAGAACGGCAAGTACGTACGTAAGGCGATTATCTATACGCTGCTGAGCGACGAATATCTGCACGCCGAACCCACTGGCCACAAGGGCGAGGCCGACATCTGTGCCTGCCATAACGACCGCTGCATCGCTACCACCGAACCTGTCGAGCAACGGACCTATACCGATGCTGACGGCATCAAGCGATGCTACTATTGCGACCATATGATTTGAGAATTTAAAAAAGACCCGAATATGTACGAAGACCGCATTCTAAAAGAAGGACTGACATTCGACGATGTCCTGTTAGTACCCGCTTACAGCGAAGTGCTGCCCCGTGAAGTATCCCTGCGCGGACAATTCTCCCGCAATATCCCGCTGAACATCCCCGTGGTCAGCGCCGCGATGGATACCGTGACCGAAGCGACGATGGCGATTGCCATTGCCCGTGAAGGAGGTATCGGCGTCATTCATAAGAACATGTCCATCGCCGAGCAAGCCGCTCAGGTGCGCCGTGTCAAACGTGCAGAGAATGGCATGATAGCCGACCCGCTGACCATCTCCGGCGACCAGACGATAGGCGATGCGCTGCGGATGATGCACGACAATCATATAGGCGGTATTCCCGTGGTGGACGAGAACCATGTGCTGGTGGGTATTGTCACGAACCGCGACTTGCGCTTCGAGACCGATATGAACCGCGCTATCCGCGAGGTGATGACCAGCGAGAATCTCATCACTATCGGCACTACGGACAACCGGACCGTGATGGATGCACTCCAGACTCATAAAGTGGAGAAACTGCCGGTGATAGACAAAGAGGGTAAGTTGATAGGCCTGGTGACCTATAAAGATATCACCAAACTGCACGATTTCCCCAATGCCAACAAAGATGCCAAAGGTCATCTTCGCTGTGCTGCCGGCGTAGGTATCACGCCCGATTATATGGACCGCGTGGACGCGCTGGTAAAAGAGCATGTGGATGCCGTAGTTCTCGACTCTGCACACGGTCACAGCCGCAACATCGTCAATGCGCTGCGTGCCATCAAAGCGAAATACCCGAATATGGACGTGGTGGTAGGAAATATCGCTACGGCTGAGGCTGCAAAATACCTTGTGGAGAACGGAGCTGACGGCATCAAAGTAGGTATCGGTCCTGGCAGTATATGCACGACCCGCATCATTGCCGGTGTGGGTGTACCACAGCTGACGGCCATCTTCGAGGTGGCAGATGTGCTGAAAGGCACAGGAGTGCCGATGATTGCTGACGGCGGTCTGCGTTATTCCGGCGATGTAGTCAAAGCGCTCGCAGCCGGCGGAAACTGCGTGATGTGCGGCTCAATGTTCGCCGGCACGGACGAAGCACCGGGCGACACCATCATCTTCAACGGCCGTAAATTCAAATCCTACCGTGGTATGGGCAGTATAGAGGCGATGCGCGACGGTAGTGCTGACCGTTATTTCCAGGGCGGCGAGAGCAATGTGTCCAAGTTAGTGCCGGAAGGTATCGTAGGCCGCGTGCCCTATAAAGGCAGCGTGAGCGAGACCATCTATCAATTGCTCGGCGGTTTGCGTTCCGGTATGGGATATGTAGGGGCACATAACCTGGAGGAATTGCGTCAGGCTAAGTTCGTTCGGATTACCTCTGCCGGCATGTTCGAGAGTCATCCGCACGATATCACCATCACCTCGGAGGCACCGAATTATTCACAGAAATAAACGAAGCCATGCAGAAAATCATCATCTTAGACTTCGGCAGCCAGACCACACAACTGATAGGTCGTCGCGTCCGCGAGCTGAACACCTTCTGCGAGATACTGCCTTACAACAAGTATCCGGAGGAAGACAAGGACGTGATAGGTGTGATTTTGAGCGGTTCGCCACTAAGCGTTTATCAGGAGGATGCCTTTCATGTGGACCTGAGTCACATCCGCGGGCGTCTGCCTTTACTGGGAATCTGCTATGGTGCACAGCTGATCAGTTATAGTTACGGCGGCAAAGTAGAGAGCGCAGGAACGCGTGAATACGGCCGTCAGCAACTCCAGTATATCGACCGCGAGAACCCGCTCTTCAAGGGCTTTGACGAGCGCTCGCAGGTATGGATGTCGCACGGCGACAGTATTACCAAACTGCCGGAAGGAGCCATCCGTATTGCTTCCACCGAGACAGTGGAGAACGCTGCCTATTATATCCCGGGCACGCAGCCTGTCTTCGGTACACAGTTCCACCCCGAGGTGTTCCATACGCTGCAGGGTACGCTGCTGCTGAAGAATTTTGTGGTTGATGTATGCGGTTCCCGTCAGGAGTGGAGCGCTGAGGCGTTTGTGGAGACCACGGTGAAAGAGCTACGCGAGCAGATAGGCAAAGACCGCGTGATACTGGGTCTATCCGGAGGTGTGGATTCATCGGTGGTGGCAGTACTGCTGCATCGCGCCATAGGCGACCAACTGACCTGTATATTCGTGGACCACGGCATGCTGCGCAAGAATGAGTTCAGCGATGTGATGCGCGATTACCATGGCCTTGGCCTGAACGTGATAGGCGTGGATGCCAGTGAGAAATTCCTGAGCGACCTGGCAGGCGTGAAAGAACCCGAGCAGAAAAGAAAAATCATCGGTCGTGACTTTGTGGAGGTCTTCAATGCTGAGGCGCAGAAGATAAAAGACGCCAAATGGCTGGCACAGGGCACTATTTACCCTGACCGCATCGAGAGTCTGAATATCACGGGCAAGGTCATTAAGAGTCACCATAACGTAGGCGGTCTGCCCAAAGAGATGTACCTGCAGCTATGCGAACCTATCAAATGGCTCTTCAAAGACGAGGTGCGCCGTGTAGGCCGCAGTCTGGGCATGCCGGAACATCTAATCACCCGTCATCCGTTCCCCGGACCGGGACTGGCCGTACGTATCTTAGGCGATATCACTCGCGAGAAGATACGCATCCTGCAAGAAGCGGACGCTATCTATATCAATAACCTGCGTGAAGCGGGTCTGTACAATGAGATATGGCAGGCAGGTGCTATTCTGCTGAGCGAAGTGCGCTCCGTCGGTGTGATGGGCGATGAGCGGACATACGAGAACCCTATCGCGCTGCGCGCCGTGACATCCAGTGACGCCATGACAGCCGATTTTGCACATATACCCTACGAGGTATTGGCGAAGATAAGCAACGAGATTATCAACAAAGTGAAGGGCGTGAACCGAGTATGCTATGACATCTCATCTAAACCGCCCTCAACCATCGAATGGGAGTAAATAATATTATGAAAGTAGGAGTTATTATGGGTTCGGCAAGTGACCTGCCGGTGATGCAGGCGGCCATCGACACCCTTGAGTCTTTCGGCATCGAAGTGGACAAACGTGTTATCTCTGCCCACCGTGCAGCGCACGCCTTGATGGAGTGGGCGGAGAGTGCAGAAGAGCGCGGACTGAGTATCATCATCGCCGGTGCCGGCGGTGCGGCCCATCTGGCGGGCGTGATAGCCGGTTTGACACACCTACCGGTAATAGGTGTGCCGGTTCGCTCGAAGACACTGGACGGTCTGGACAGTCTGCTCTCTATGGTACAGATGCCAAGCGGCATTCCCGTAGCAACCGTAGCCATCGATGGCGCGAAGAACGCAGCCCTGCTGGCTGTGAGCATACTCGCTCTCCAAGACCCGTCGCTGCGCGAGCAATATATCGGCTTCCGCCGCCAACAAACAGAAAAAGTATTAGCAACAGTTATCTAATATGAACCATCGGCTTTTTGTAGAGAAACGGGAAGGTTTTCGCGTAGAGGCGGAGAGTCTCAGGCGAGAGTTGAATGAGAACCTGCAACTGCATCTTCAGCAGCTGCGCTACCTGTGCGTGTATGACCTGTTCGGTTTCAGCAATGAGTTGCTGGAGAAGAGCCGGTACAGCGTTTTCGGTGAGATCGTGACCGACACGGTGATTGATTCGCTGGCGCTGGAAGGCAAGCGGTATTTGGCAGTGGAGTACATCCCCGGCCAGTTTGACCAACGCGCTTCTTCCGCCATCGACTGCGTGCACCTCATTGACCCGAATGCCGATATAGACATCCGTTCGAGCCGCCTGCTTATCTTCGAAGACACGCTGAGCGATGAAGACCTGGCACGTATCCGTCATTACTACATCAATGCCGTGGAGGCGCGCGAGAAGGACCTGAGCATCTTGGACAACCATCTGACGAGCGAAGTGAAACCGCTGGCATCGCTGGCAGGCTTCACCGCCATGCCGCGTGAGCAGTACGCAGACTTCTGCAAGCAATGGGGACTGGCGATGAACGCCGATGATCTGGAGTGCGTAGTGAACTATTTCAAGAACGAGCACCGCGACCCGACGGAGACGGAACTGCGTATCCTCGATACCTATTGGTCAGACCACTGCCGTCATACCACTTTCACCACTATCCTGAAAGATATCGAAGTCGAGGACTCGTTCATCAAAGACGATATAGAATCTGAACTGAAAGATTTTCACCATATTCGTACGTCGTTGGGTCGCGATCAGAAGCCGCTGTGCCTTATGGAGTTGGCCACTATCGGTGCCCGTTACCTCAAGCAACAAGGACTGCTCGATGACATGGAGGTAAGCGAAGAGAACAACGCATGCTCTATCTTCATTGACGTGGACGTGGACGGGAAGACCGAGAAATGGCTTTTGCAATTCAAGAACGAGACTCATAACCACCCGACAGAGATAGAGCCGTTCGGCGGTGCAAGTACCTGTTTGGGCGGTGCCATCCGTGACCCCCTGTCCGGACGGGCTTATGTCTATCAAGCGATGCGCGTGACGGGTGCCGGCGATATCTATGCACCGGTGAGTCAGACACTGGCGGGTAAACTGCCGCAACAAATCATCTCCCGCAAAGCCGCAGCCGGTTATTCGAGTTATGGTAACCAGATAGGTCTTGCCACTACTCATGTGCGTGAGATTTACCATCCTTCGTATGTAGCCAAGCGTCTGGAAGTAGGCGCGGTGGTAGGTGCTGTCAAAGCGGATGCCGTACGCCGCGAGAGTCCTGCTCCCGGAGATGTCATATTGCTTTTGGGCGGACGCACCGGTCGTGACGGTATCGGCGGTGCTACCGGTTCGAGCAAAGAGCATACCGAGGCATCTTTGGAGTCCTGTGGCAGCGAGGTGCAGAAAGGTAATGCACCCGAGGAGCGTAAGATACAGCGCCTCTTCCGCCGTAGCGAAGTGACACGTCTTATTAAGAAATCCAATGACTTCGGTGCCGGCGGTGTGAGCGTGGCTATCGGTGAGTTAGCGGACGGTTTGGATATATACCTTGACCGCGTGCCGACCAAATACTCGGGTCTGAACCCGACCGAACTGGCGATCTCCGAATCCCAGGAGCGCATGGCGGTAGTGGTGGAGAAAAAAGACCAAGCAGCATTTGAGCACTATTGCCATCTGGATAATATCGAAGTGACCCATGTGGCGGACGTGACCGCTACGGGTCGCATGCGTCAGTTCTATAAAGGGGAACTGATTGCCGACTTGAGTCGCGCCTTCATCGATTCGGCTGGTGCCAAGCATTATGCCGAAGCGGCCATTATGCCGGTGGAGAACCGTAACCCGTTCCATCAAACGGTGGAAGGAACATCGATGGCTGAGCGTATGGCGAAGGTGATGAGTTCCGCCAATGTAACCAGCCAGAAAGGACTGATTGAGGAGTTTGACGCCACTATCGGTCGCTCAACCGTTCTGATGCCTTTCGGCGGAAAGATGCAACGCAGCGAGACGCAGGTAAGCGTCCAGAAACTGCCGACGGACGGCTACACCAACACCGCCTCTATCATGGCTTTCGGTTATAACCCGTTCATCACAGAGTGGAGTCCGTACCACGGTGCGGCATACGCCGTAGTGGAAGCCTGCAGTAAGGTGGTTGCTGCCGGCGCGGATTACAGTCACATGCGATTCAGCTACCAAGAGTATTTCGAGCGCATGACAAGCCGTCACAGTTGGGGCAAACCGCTCAGTGCCTTGTTAGGCGCGCTGAAGATGCAAACGGCATTCGGGTTGCCTTCTATCGGCGGCAAGGACTCGATGTCCGGCACCTTCGAGCATATATCGGTGCCGCCGACGCTCATCGCTTTCGGCATCACCACCATAAACGCTGACCAAGTCATCAGCACGGACCTGAAGAAAGAAGGCAACTGTCTGTACCTGCTCCAACACAAGCCGCTGGCAAACTATATGCCGAATACCGACCAGCTCAAACGCCTGTGGGCGGATACCACCAAAGCTATCCATACCGGACAAATCGTATCGGCGTATGCCATAGGTTTTGGCGGCGTTTGTGAGGCACTGGCAAAGATGAGTTTCGGCAACGAGAAAGGCGCAGACATACGCATCGATGAGCAGAAACTATTTGACTATCAATACGGCAGTATTCTGGTGGAAACCACACAGGACTTGGATATAGAGGATGCAGTCTTGTTAGGCGAGGTAACGAACAGTAAGGCTCTTGTCATCAATGGCGAGGCTATTTGTCGCGAAACGCTCTACGAGGCATGCACAGCGCCGTTCAGCAAAGTATATCCGGCTACGATGAAACCGCAGCACCAGGAACTGCTGCCGAAAAATGTAACCACAAAAGTGTGCACTCAAAAACCGGCAACGCCGCAGGACCTCAAAGGCAAAGCACCTATCGTCTATATCCCTGTCTTCCCCGGCACCAACTGCGATTTCGATAGTGCCAAAGCATGGCGCAAAGCCGGTGCAGAAGTGGAGATGAGTATCTTCCGTAACCTGACCGAGCAGGATGTGATAGCTTCTATCGACGAGATGGTAAAACATATCAACCGCGCACAGATACTCATGCTGGCAGGTGGTTTCTCGCTGGGCGACGAACCGGATGGTTCAGCTAAGTTCATCGTCTCGGTCATCAACCAGAAGAAAGTAAGCAAGACCATCGAAGACTTGCTGAACCGCGGTGGGCTGATATTGGGTATATGCAACGGTTTCCAAGCGCTGGTCAAGTCCGGTCTGCTGCCATACGGCAAGTTAGGTCAGGTCACGACAGCCAGTCCAACCCTCTTCCGCAACGATATCAACCGCCACGTATCGCAGATGGTGACTACCACGGTGGCTTCCACCAACAGCCCGTGGCTCAAAGGTATGTCTATCGGCGATTTGCACAGCATTGCTGTCAGTCACGGCGAGGGTAAATTCGTGGTGAGCGAAGAGTTGGCACGTCAGTTATTCGAGAACGGGCAGGTTGCTTTCCGCTACGCCGACCCGCGCACAGGACAAGCGACCATGGAGTCGCCTTACAACCCCAACGGCTCGTGCTATGCCATCGAGGGTCTGATATCTCCTAACGGTCAGATATTAGGCAAGATGGGCCACTCTGAGCGATGGGAAGAAGGCGTCTTTACCAATATCGCAGGCAACAAGCACCAAGCCCTGTTTGAAAACGCAGTCAACTATTTTAGGCATTAAAAAATAATATATATCATGGCTCAACATTATGAAGCAGCCGGCGTGAATCTGGAGGCCGGATACGAAGTGGTAAGCAGAATAAAATCGCATGTTCGCTCCACCGAGCGTAAGGGATCAATGGGCTCCATCGGTTCCTTCGGCGGCATGTTCGATTTATCCTCTCTGGGCGTGAAAGAACCGATATTGGTCAGTGGTACGGACGGAGTAGGCACCAAACTCAAGATTGCATTCGCGATGGACAAGCACGATACCATCGGTATTGACGCCGTGGCGATGTGCGTGAACGATGTGCTGGCGCAAGGAGCGGAACCGCTTATCTTCCTCGATTATATCGCTACCGGTCATAATATCCCCGCGCAGATTGAAGCCATCGTCAGCGGTGTGGCAGAGGGTTGCCGTCAGGCAGGTTGCGCACTCGTAGGCGGAGAAACGGCAGAGATGCCGGGTATGTATGAGAACGGCGAATACGATATCGCCGGCTATACAACCGGTGTGGTGGAGAAATCCAAACTGATAGACGGAACCAAGGTCAAAACAGGCGATGCGCTGGTAGGAATCAGTTCGTCGGGCGTGCACTCCAACGGTTATTCGCTGGTACGCAAAATCGTGCAAGATGCCGGACTGGACTTGCATACCACCTATCCGGAACTGGATGCGTATAAGACACTGGGCGAAGTGCTGCTCACGCCGACTAAGATATACGTCAAAGCCGTATTGGATGTGATTCGTCAATTGGACGTACACGGTGTAGCGCATATCACCGGTGGCGGTTTTGACGAGAACATCCCTCGTATCTTCCAACCCGGACAAGGCTTCCTCATTCAGGAAGGCCGCTGGGAGATTTTGCCTGTATTCCGTTTCCTTGAAGCGAAAGGACAAGTGCCTCACCGTGAGATGTTCAATATATTCAACATGGGCATAGGTATGGTACTCGCCATGGACGCGAACCAGGCTGATGAGGCTATCCGTATCCTCGGCCAATGGGGAGAGAAAGCCCAAGTCATCGGATATGTACAAGAGGGTGAGAATAAGATTATAGGATTATAAAAAGACAAAGATAGCATGGCACAGAAAAGAGCATTAGTGAGTGTAAGTGACAAGACCGGTCTGGTCGAGTTCGTAAAAGGACTGCAGGCGGCAGGTTGGCAAATCATCGCTACCGGCGGCACGCAGAAACTGCTGGACGAGAACGGCGTAACCACCATCGGTATTAGTGAAGTGACCGGCTTTCCGGAGATCTGCGACGGTCGTGTCAAGACTCTGCATCCCAAGGTTCACGGAGCATTGCTGGCGCGTCGTGACGAACCGTCCCACATGGAGGCGCTGCAGCAAAACGGCATTGGACTGATTGACCTGGTATGCGTCAACCTATACCCATTCCGTCAGACGATTGCCAAAGAAGGTACCACCATGGCGGAGGCTATCGAGAAAATAGATATAGGCGGCCCGTCGATGCTTCGTTCTGCAGCCAAGAATTGGAATGATGTGACGGTAGTATGCGACCCGAACGACTACGAGCGCGTACTGAGCGAGATACAGGCCGAAGGAAACACAAAGAAAGAGACGCGTTTGGAACTCAGCGCAAAAGCATATACCCATACTGCCGAATATGACATGTGTATCGCCACGTATATGCGCAAGGCAGCCGGCCTGAACGAGAAACTGTTCCTCGAATACGACCTCAAGCAGGGCTTACGCTATGGCGAAAACCCGCACCAGGACGCTAAGTTCTATGCCGCAATGGAGAAAGTGCCGTATTCGTTGGCTTCTGCCAAACAGCTGCATGGTAAAGAACTGTCGTACAACAATATACAAGATGCCAATGCGGCACTCAATATCGTTCGCGAGTTCGGTCAAACGCCGTTCTGCGTAGGGCTGAAGCACATGAATCCCTGTGGTGCTGCAATCGGCAAAGATGGTCTGGAGGCATGGCGCAAAGCTTATGAGGCAGACAAAGTATCTATCTTTGGCGGCATCGTGGCTACCAACTGCGTAGTGACCAAAGAGATGGCAGAGCAGATGCATCCTATCTTCCTCGAAATCATTATGGCTCCGCAGTTCACGCAAGAGGCGCTGGACGTACTGATGACCAAGAAAAATCTTCGTCTGCTGGAAGTGGACATGCATTCCGCTTCCTCCAAACAGATGCAGTATGTGTCGGTCAACGGCGGTCTGCTGGCTCAACAGCTTGATACCGAGACCATTACGCTGAAAGCGGACATGTGCGTCACAGACACCAAGCCGACCGACGAACAGATGACTGATATGCAATTCGGATGGCGTATAGTGAAACATGTCAAATCCAACGCTATCGTGGTTGTGAAGAACGGCCGTACGTATGGTGTTGGAGCTGGTCAGATGAACCGGGTTGGTTCTGCTGCTATTGCGTTGAAGCAGGCGCAAGAGGCGCTGGCGGCAGAAGGTATAGATATCAAAAAAGCCGGTCTGGTGATGGCTTCTGACGGTTTCTTCCCCTTCGGCGACAGCGTAGAGAGCGCAGCCGAATATGGTATTACCGCGATTGTTCAACCCGGTGGAAGTGTGCGTGACAGCGAGAGTATCGATGCCGCCAATAACCACCATATTGCCATGCTCTTCACGGGTATGCGCCATTTCAAGCACTAATGAAAAAAGTTCTCGTCATAGGTTCCGGCGGTCGCGAGCACGCGATAGTATTTCAGTTGAGCCGTAGCGCACAGGTGGAGAAAATCTATTGTGCTCCGGGCAACGCGGGCATTGCGCAACTGGCTGAGTGTGTGGCTATTTCCGATACGGATGTGGAGCAACTCCTCGCTTTTGCCCGCGCGCATCAAATCGATTTATGCGTAGTCGGACCGGAAGCCAGTCTGGCGGCCGGCGTGGCTGATGCTTTTCGCGCAGCGGGTATACCGGTGTTCGGTCATTCCAAAGACGCCACGCAGATTGAATCCAGCAAGGAGTTTGCCAAACAACTCATGGCCAAATTTCATGTGCCGACAGCGGCATACCGCAGCTTTGCCGATTATGACGAAGCTATCGGATATGTGCGCTCACGCAATACCTATCCTACTGTGCTCAAATACGATGGCTTGGCGGCCGGCAAGGGCGTAGTGATAGCCCAGAACGAGCAAGAAGCACAACAGGCGTTGTGCGACATGCTGGTGGGTGAAGCGTTCGGCAAAGGAAAAGTGGTTATCGAGGACTATCTGGAAGGTCCGGAGTTCTCCTTCATGGCCTTTGTGGACCACAATCGCGTCTATCCGATGCCCTTGAGTCAGGACCACAAGCGCGCCTATGACGGCGACAAAGGTCCCAACACCGGCGGAATGGGTGCCTATACTCCGCTACCCTTCATCAGCGCAGAAGAGGAGCAATGGGCAAAGGAGCATATACTCCAAGCCGTGGCGGATGCCATGGTTAAAGAAGGCAAACCGTTAACCGGAGTGCTCTACGGCGGACTGATGAAGACAGCCGATGGCATCAAAGTGATAGAATTCAACGCTCGCTTTGGAGACCCCGAAACAGAAGTGGTTCTGCCGCTGCTCAAAACCGATGCATTTACGGTATTCCATGCTATCGCCACCGGTGTAATCCTAGACAATATAGCATGGCATCAGCAAGCCACCGTGGGAGTAGTACTTGCTTCAAAGGGATATCCGGGTGCCTATACCAAAGGCGCAGAGATAACAGGTACAGACTCGTTCGACGGCCTCATACTCCACATGGGTACCAAATACCAAGACGGCAAATTGCTCACGAATGGCGGACGGGTACTGATGTGTATCGCTCACGGCGACGATGTACGCCAAGCGCAGAAGAAAGTGTACGCAGAAATAGAGAAAATACATTGTACGAACCTGTTTTACAGAAAAGACATAGCACATTGGGCATTATGATATTAGACGGAAAACAATTAGCACAGCAACTGAAAGAAGCGATGCGCGAGCAGGTGGCTGCATTGGCCAAACAATATGGTCGCAAACCTTGCTTGAATGTCATCATTGTAGGTGAAAACCCCGCCAGCATGGCGTATGTGCAAAACAAAATCAAAGCGACCGAATATTGCGGTTTTGACGGAGAACTGATTCAGTTACCGGAGAGCACAAGCCAGGAAGAATTACTCCGTATCATCCGTGAGTGCAATGCCAACCCGACCGTGGACGGCATACTGGTTCAGCTGCCCTTGCCTAAACATATTGATGAGCAGGCTGTTATAGAAACCATCGACCCTGATAAAGACGTGGACGGTTTTCACCCAAGCAATGTTGCCAAACTATGGCTGAATCAACCAACGATTGTTCCTTGTACGCCGATGGGTATCATGGCGCTGCTGGAGCACAGTCATACGCCGTTGGAAGGACGTCATGCTGTGGTGGTGGGCCGAAGTAATATCGTAGGCAAACCGATTGCCAAACTGCTGCTGGATAAGAATTGTACCGTCACTATTGCCCATAGCCGCACAGCCGATCTGGGCGCTGTCTGCCGCGAAGCGGATATCTTAGTAGTTGCTGTAGGACGCCCGCGGATAATAACCGGCGAGATGGTCAAACCCGGCGCTACGGTGATTGATGTAGGTATCAACCGCACCGATAACGGCAAACTGGTAGGAGATGTTGATTTCGAATCCGTCGCTCCTGTAGCAGGCGCTATCACACCTGTACCGGGTGGCGTAGGACCGATGACCATCACCATGCTCATGCATAATACAATACAATGCTTTCAAAAACGTATAAACAAATAAATTGCACTAATATGAAATTCGGAACTCCTCTCACTCAAGTTGCCACTCGCGCGCTGCTACTGGGTAGCGGTGAGTTAGGTAAAGAAGTCACCATCGAACTCCAGCGCTACGGCGTAGAGGTAATTGCCTGTGACCGCTATGCGAATGCGCCTGCTATGCAGGTTGCTCATCGCTCGTATGTATTCAACATGCTGGACGGTCAGCGTCTGCGTGAAATCATCGAAAAAGAGCATCCCTCTCTTATTATCCCCGAGGTGGAAGCGATTGCGACACCTACATTGGTGGAACTGGAGAAGGAAGGCTATCGCGTGATTCCGACCGCAAAGGCAGCTTTCCTCACCATGAACCGCGAAGCCATTCGTCGCCTGGCCTCCGAGGAGTTACATCTGCCAACGGCTCCGTATAAATTTGCCGACAACCACGATGAGTTCATTGCAGCGGTAAAGGAAATAGGTATCCCTTGCGTAGTAAAACCGATTATGTCTTCTTCCGGTCATGGTCAATCCACCATCCATAACGAGGCAGAGATTGAGACCGCATGGGCTGTGTCTCAGGAAGGCGGACGTGCCGGCGCAGGTCGCGTGATTGTGGAAGGATTTATTCATTTTGACTATGAGATAACTCTGCTGACTGTTCGTCATGCCGGCGGAACGACCTTCCTGCAACCTATCGGTCACCACCAGGTGGAGGGCGATTATCGCGAGTCATGGCAACCTCAGGCAATGACATCTGATGCTTTGCGTGACGCACAGAAAATCGCCAAGATGGTGACAGACGCGCTGGGAGGCTATGGCATCTTCGGCGTGGAGATGTTCGTGCAAGGCAACAAAGTTATTTTCTCCGAAGTCAGTCCTCGTCCGCATGACACGGGCATGGTAACAATGATTAGTCAAGACCTGAGCGAGTTCGCGTTACATGCACGCGCCGTATTAGGTATGCCTATCCCGGAAGTTCGTTTCTTCCAACCGTCCGCCAGCAAAGCGATTGTTATCGAAGGAGACGGCAAAGAGGTGGTCTTCGACGGTCTTGATAAAGCCTTGGCGATACCCGGTGTACAACTGCGCCTCTTTGGCAAACCCGAAGTACACGGTCATCGCCGCTACGGCGTAGTGCTGGCTACTGACGAATCGGTAGAGAAAGCGTTGGAGAAAGTAGAACAAGCATACAAATGCATTTCGTATACCATTAAATAATCATGATAGATCGCTATTCACGCGCAGCAATGCGCAATATCTGGACAGAGCAAAACAAATTTCAAGCCTATCTGGAGGTTGAGATTCTGGCTGCTGAAGCGTGGTCAGAATTGGGCGTGGTGCCTAAAGAAGATGTCGCCAAACTGCGAGCAAAGGCTACTTTCGACGTGGACCGTATTCATGAGATTGAGGAAATCACCCGCCATGACGTAGTGGCCTTTACCCGCACGGTAAGTGAATCGCTGGGCGAGGAACGCAAATGGGTGCATTATGGTCTTACCTCTACGGACGTGGTGGATACCGCCAACGGCTATCTGCTGAAGCAGGCGAATACTATTTTGCGAGATGACCTGCAGCAATTCATAGAGGTGTTGAAAAAGCGCGCTAACGAATTCAAATACACGCCGGTCATCGGGCGTACGCATGGTATGCATGCTGACGTTACCTCTTTCGGACTCAAATGGGCGCTATGGTATGCTACTATGCAGCGTAATATAGAGCGTTTTGAGATGGCTGCAAAAGGAGTCGAAGCCGGCAAACTATCGGGTGCGGTTGGTAATTACGCCAATATTCCTCCGTTTATCCAGCAATATGTATGCGAGCACCTCGGAATAGAATCGGCGAAGATTGCGACACAAGTACTGGGACGTGACAGACATGCATTCTACTTGTCATCGCTCGCTGTTATTGCCGGCTCTTTGGAGCAGATTGCGCTGGAGATTCGTAATATGCAACGTCAGGAAGTAAGAGAAGTGGAAGAGGCTTTCCGTAAAGGACAAAAAGGTTCATCTGCTATGCCACATAAACGCAATCCTATCTCTTCGGAGAATATCTGTGGCTGTGCGCGTGTCATGCGTGGATATATGTGTACTGCCTCTGAGAATATTGCCCTCTGGCATGAACGTGATATCTCGCATTCTTCCACAGAGCGTATCGTACTGCCTGATGCCACGATGCTGCTGGATTACATGCTGGCGCGGCTGATGGGTATCCTTGATAACCTGGTGGTATATCCGGAGCAGATGCTGCATAATATCGGTCTAACGCACGGCGCCATCTTTGCGCAACGGGTGATGAACGCGCTTATTGAGAAAGGTCTTGTACGCGAGCAGGCGTACGATTTAGTGCAACCTGTAGCGATGCGTACGCTGATGGAAGGCGGTCAAATGCAAGACCTGCTCAAGCAGACAGCAGAAGTGATGCACTACCTATCCGAGCAAGAGATAGACAACTGCTTCACACTGGAGTACTATATGAAAAATGTCGATTATATCTTTAACCAGTTAGGAATATGACAAAAGCAGATATTCTTTTAGGCCTCCAATGGGGCGATGAGGGCAAAGGCAAAATGGTAGATGTCCTTACCCCTAAATACGATATAGTGGCTCGTTTCCAAGGTGGTCCCAATGCCGGCCATACACTGGAGTTTGAGGGACAGAAATATGTGCTGCGAAGCATACCGTCAGGTATCTTCCAGGGCGGTAAAATCAATCTTATCGGAAATGGCGTTGTGTTAGACCCTATCTTGTTTTACAAAGAGGCAGAGGAGTTGGCTCAATCCGGTCATAATCTGCGCGAATGTTTGTATATATCCAAGAAGGCGCATCTTATCCTTCCGACCCATCGTCTGCTGGACCAAGCCAACGAAGCCGCGAAAGGCAAGGCTAAAATCGGCACGACAGGAAAGGGTATCGGTCCTACCTATACGGACAAAATAAGTCGTAATGGGTTACGCGTAGGGGATATCCTCGACGGCTTTGCCGAGAAATATGCGCAAGCACGCGACCGTCATATCGATATGATTAACGCGCTCAATGCATCCGCTGTAGCTAAAGGCGGTAGTCCGGTCTCGCTGGATGGATTATCGGCACTGGAGAAAGAGTGGATGCAAAGCATCGACTATCTTCGTCAGTTCCGTTTTATCGATAGCGAGCATTTCGTCAATAAGTGTTTGGAAGATGGCAAATCCATCCTTTGCGAAGGCGCACAAGGTTCGTTGCTCGATATTGATTTCGGTTCGTATCCCTTCGTAACCTCCAGCAATACGGTATGCGCCGGCGCATGCACCGGTCTGGGAATAGCACCGAGCCGTATAGGAGAAGTATATGGTATCTTCAAAGCCTATTGTACACGTGTAGGAGCTGGTCCTTTCCCGACGGAATTGTTTGATGAAACGGGTAAGAAAATCAGGGATATAGGTCATGAGTATGGAGCGGTGACTGGTCGTGAGAGACGCTGTGGATGGATTGACCTCGTTGCACTCAGATATACTATCATGCTCAATGGCGTTACCCAATTGCTGATGATGAAATCAGATGTGCTGGATTCTTTCCCTGTTATCAAAGCATGTACTGCTTATCGCGTCAACGGGGAACTGACACGTGATTTCCCGTTCTCTATTGATAAAAATGTGGAACCGGTCTATCAGGAATTCCCGGGATGGCAAACGGATCTCTCGCATTGTACCAAGCAGGAGCAATTACCGGAAGCATTTATCAACTACGTTAAATTCCTGGAGAACGAATTAGGTACTCCGATTAAAATTATTTCCGTTGGACCCGATCGAGAAGCAACTATATGGAGAGAATGAAAAAAGCAATACTGCGGCTAAGTGACGGCACCACTTTCGAGGGCTATAGTTTCGGAGCCGATGTGCCTGTTTGCGGAGAAGTGGTCTTTAATACCGCCATGGTGGGTTACCCCGAGTCGCTTACAGACCCCAGTTATGCCGGTCAGTTAATGACGCTTACTTTTCCTTTGGTAGGCAATTACGGCGTGCCGGAGTTCTCTTTCCGACCAGATGGACTGGCTACCTATATGGAGAGTGACCATATTTATGCGAGAGCAATTATATGCGGCGAATATAGTAATGAATACAGCCATTGGAATGGACGAGAGACGCTTGGTCAGTGGTTAAAACGCGAAGGCGTACCGGGACTTACCGGCATCGACACCCGAGCTTTGACGATATTGCTCAGAGAGCATGGCGTCATGATGGGTTCCATAGAAATCGAAGGATGTGAACCGGCGCCGGAGGAGCAGTATGAGAATGTCAATTTCGTAGCACAGGTATCATGCAAGCAAGTTATCCGCTATAACGAGACAAAAGGCAAAAAAGTCATTCTTGTGGATTGTGGTGTGAAGCATAATATCATTCGCTGCCTGATTGCTCGTAATCTGGAGGTCATCCGTGTCCCGTGGGATTATGATTTCAATACCCTTGAATCGGATGGTTTGTTCCTCTCCAATGGTCCCGGCAACCCTGATACGTGTCAGGTCTTGGTGGACCATATTCGCACATATATGCGTACGCACAAACCTATCGCCGGTATATGTATGGGTAATCAATTGCTGGGTAAGGCAGCGGGTGCTACTATTTATAAGCTCCCTTACGGTCATCGTTCGCATAATCAACCGGTTCGGATGGTAGGAACGAATCGCTGTTTTATTACCTCCCAAAATCATGGCTATGCCGTTGACACCAAGACGCTTCCAAAAGAATGGGAACCTCTCTTTGTCAATATGAATGACGGTTCGAACGAAGGTATTCGTCATATCTCCGAACCGTGGTTCTCTGCACAGTTCCACCCGGAGGCTTGTTCGGGACCCGTGGATACGGAGTTTTTGTTTGATGATTTTGTAAAGCTCCTCAATCAATAATCGTAACATCATGAAACTGGAAAATATACATAAAGTATTAGTGCTCGGTTCGGGAGCTCTTAAGATTGGTGAAGCCGGCGAGTTCGACTATTCAGGGTCACAAGCACTCAAGGCTTTGCGCGAAGAAGGAATAGAGACTGTCTTGATAAATCCGAATATCGCTACGGTGCAGACATCCGAAGGGGTTGCAGATCATATCTATTTCCTTCCGGTCACTCCTTATTTTGTAGAACGCTTGATAGAGAAAGAGCGTCCGGATGGCATCTTGCTTTCCTTCGGAGGTCAGACAGCACTCAACTGCGGAGTGGCACTTTACCGCTCGGGCGTGCTTGAGAAATACAATGTGCAAGTACTCGGCACACCGGTAGAGACCATTATCAATACCGAAGACCGTGAACTCTTTGTTCGCCAATTAGACCAGATAGATGTGAAAACGATCAAATCCGAAGCTTGCGAGACCATTGAAGAGGCTCGTCGTGCAGCTTCGGAACTCGGTTATCCTGTTATCATCCGTGCTGCCTATGCTCTGGGAGGACTCGGTTCCGGTTTTTGTGATAACGAGCAAGAATTGAATACGATGGTCGAGAAAGCGTTTTCTTTCTCTCCACAGGTTCTCGTAGAAAAATCGCTCAAGGGCTGGAAAGAAATTGAATACGAAGTGGTACGTGACCGCTATGACAATTGTATCACGGTCTGCAATATGGAGAATTTCGACCCGCTGGGCATTCATACCGGCGAGTCTATCGTCATTGCTCCTTCGCAGACACTTACCAACTCCGAATATCATAAACTCCGTGCGTTGGCTATTCGTATCATACGCCATCTGGGTATTGTGGGCGAGTGTAACGTACAATATGCTTTTGACCCCGAATCGGAAGACTATCGTGTCATCGAGGTCAATGCGCGGCTTAGCCGCTCGTCCGCTTTGGCTTCCAAGGCTACCGGTTATCCGCTGGCATTCGTGGCGGCCAAACTTGGTCTTGGATACGGATTGTTTGAATTGAAAAACTCTGTGACACAATCTACCTCTGCCTTCTTCGAACCGGCGCTGGACTATGTTGTTTGTAAGATTCCTCGCTGGGACTTGGGTAAGTTCCGCGGCGTTAACCGCGAGCTGGGTAGTTCCATGAAGTCCGTAGGTGAAGTAATGGCTATTGGTCGCACATTCGAAGATGCTATCCAAAAGGGTCTCCGAATGATTGGTCAGGGAATGCATGGATTTACGGAGAATAAAGACCTCCATGTCGATGATTTGGATGCCGCGCTTAAAGCACCGACAGACAAGCGCATTTTCGCTATAGCGCAGGCTATGTATGAAGGATACAGCGTGGAGCGTATACATGAACTGACCAAGATTGACAATTGGTTCCTCCAGCGTTTGGAGCATATTATCCGTCTCGATGCCCAACTCAAACAAATAGATAGTTTGGAGCACCTGACGCATGATGTGTTACTCCGCGCCAAGCAACTCGGTTTTTCTGATTTCCAGATTGCTCGCGCTGTCGGACTCGGTCGGTCTATGTCTATGGATGAAGCTGTACTACGGATGAGGGAGTATCGAAAGAAATTGGGTATTCTGCCTGCTGTCAAACAGATTGACACGCTTGCCGGCGAGTTCCCTGCACAGACCAATTATCTCTATCTCACCTATAGCGGCACGAAAAACGATGTGCATTATACCGGTGACCATAAATCCATCATCGTTCTCGGTTCAGGTGCTTATCGTATCGGCTCGTCCGTAGAGTTCGATTGGTGCGGTGTGCAGGCGCTCAATACTATCCGTAACAACGGTTTCCGCTCGGTGATGATTAACTATAATCCCGAGACCGTTTCTACCGACTATGATGTGTGCGACCGTTTATATTTCGACGAGCTGACTTTTGAACGCGTCATGGATATCATCGAACTCGAGAACCCGCACGGCGTGATCGTTTCTACCGGCGGACAGATACCGAACAACCTGGCGATGAAACTCGACAAGCAGCGAGTGCCTATCTTGGGTACTTCAGCGAAATCGATTGACAATGCCGAGGATCGCGATAAGTTCTCTGCTATGCTGGATCGTATCGGTGTTGACCAGCCTGAATGGAGCGCCTTGACCTCTATGGACGATGTGGAGAAATTCGTCAACAGAGTCGGCTACCCTGTTCTCGTTAGGCCGTCCTATGTGCTCTCCGGAGCCGCAATGAATGTATGTTCCAATGAGCAGCAACTCTATAAGTTCCTCCAACTCGCAGCAAAAGTATCCAAAGAGCATCCTGTGGTCATCTCTAAATTCATGACCAATACCAAAGAGGTGGAGATGGATGCCGTCGCTCGTAACGGAGAGATTATTGCTTATGCTATATCTGAGCATGTGGAGTTCGCCGGAGTACACTCAGGAGATGCCACGATTATGTTCCCCGCGCAGAAATTGTATGTAGAGACCGTACGCCGTATTAAGCGTATATCCGGCCAGATTGCACGCGAACTGAATATATCCGGTCCGTTTAATATCCAATATCTGGCTCGTGAGAATGAAATCAAAGTGATTGAGTGTAACCTGCGTGCATCTCGTTCCTTCCCCTTTGTGAGCAAGGTGCTGAAGATTAATCTCATCGATATCGCTACGCGTATCATGTTAGGTCTGCCTATTGAGCGTCCGAGCAAGTCGCTCTTTGATTTCGATTACGTGGGTGTCAAAGCTTCCCAATTCTCCTTCAACAGGCTTCAGAATGCCGACCCCGTTTTAGGCGTTGATATGGCTTCTACCGGTGAAGTGGGATGTTTGGGCGAAGACGCGGGATGTGCTTTGCTTAAGGCCATGCTGTCGGTAGGAATGCGTATCCCACAGAAAAATATTCTATTCGCCATCGGTGGACCCAAACAGAGAGCTCACTTGCTCGATACGATTAAGCGATTGGTACAGCGCGGATACACCATCTACGCCACAGGCGGAACAAGCGACTACCTCAATGGGCTCGGAGTACCGAATATACGCGTGTACAAGAATGAGCATGTGGACGAAAATGGCAAACTCAAGCAGCCTATTGTATCCGAATTGATGCACAACAAGCAGATTGAATTGTTCGTGGGCATTCCTGTGGACACGCTAGCAGACTCGGTACATGACAGCTATTACCGAATGAGACGAACGGCAGTGGACCTGAATATCCCCTTAATCACCAATGCGCGTTTGGCGGAGGCATTCATCAATGCCTTCCTTGATGTACCGTTGGATACCCTTGCTATTCGTGAATGGAACGAATACAAATAAATCTTCTATCCGAAATTGTAAATCGTCAATAATATGAATGCTTTAACATCAACTCATTTTTCTTTCCCAGATCAAACCAATGTCTATCACGGCAAAGTACGCGATGTCTATTTCTTAGGCGATGACATGCTCTGCATGGTAGCTACGGATCGTATCTCTGCTTTCGATGTTATTCTGCCGAAAGGAATCCCATTCAAAGGACAGATACTCAATCAGATTGCAGCTAAGTTCTTAAACGCTACACGTGACATCGTGCCTAACTGGTTGCTCGACACGCCTGACCCCATGGTCTCGGTCGGTTATAAATGCCAAGGTTATCCGGTGGAAATGATTGTTCGCGGTTATCTTTGTGGTTCGGCTTGGAGAGCTTATAAATCAGGTGCTCGGGAGATATGCGGTGTGAAACTGCCCGATGGTATGCGGGAGAATGAGAAGTTCTCTACGCCGATTATTACCCCGACTACCAAAGCGGAAATCGGGACACACGATGAAGATATCTCTCGCGAACAGATACTTGCACGCGGATTGGTGCCGGAGAATGAGTACAAGCAGATTGAGCACTATGCTTTGGCGCTCTTTGCACGCGGACAGGAGATTGCGAAGCAGCACGGACTCATTCTTGTGGATACCAAGTATGAATTCGGAAACTATAACGGACAGGTCATGCTCATGGACGAAGTGCACACTCCCGATTCAAGCCGCTATTTCTATGCTGACGGCTATGAAGAGCGTTTTGCTAATGGGGAACCGCAACGCCAATTATCCAAGGAATTCGTCCGCGAATGGTTGATGGACAATGGTTTCCAGGGTAAGGAAGGACAACAGGTTCCTGAGATGACTACCGCCATTGTCAACGATATTACCAATCGATATATAGAGTTGTACGAAGGTATCACGGGTGAGTCATTTGTCAAGGCGGAAACCGATGATCTGGCTGCACGCATCGAGAAAAATGTCAATGCGTATCTGCGCAAATAATAGTTTTATCGTTAGTCTGTTTAATTAAAGGTATTTTATGGCTGGATTTTTTGGAGCAATTAGTTCCGGTCCCTGTGCTACAGATGTTTTCTACGGCACGGATTATCAATCCCATCTGGGCACACGCCGGGGTGGCATGGCGT
The DNA here is from genome assembly GCA_902778935.1 of uncultured Bacteroidales bacterium. Lineage (GTDB taxonomy): Bacteria > Bacteroidota > Bacteroidia > Bacteroidales > Paludibacteraceae > Colicola. Next base: position 24,164 of record CACYZT010000007.1, on the reverse strand, counting down.
CGTATGATGCTCCTACTGGACATTTCAATCGTGTGATACACTCTATCTCTCAGGCCTCTTTCCGAAGCAAGATGGAGGATGAATTGTCTAAATTTACAGGCAATGCAGGGATAGGTATCATCTCCGATACCGATGCTCAACCGCTGCTCTTCAACTCGCATCTTGGACGGTTTGCTCTTGTCACGGTCGGCAAAATAGCCAACCTGGATGAACTTGCAGAGGAGGCGCTGGAGTGTAATATGCACCTCTCTGAGTTCTCGTCAGGCAAGGTCAATCCGACAGAATTAGTGGGGCTGATGATTATCCAAAAACCGACGTTGGCGGAAGGAATCCGTTACGCACAGAAAAAAATCAAAGGCTCGCTCTCGTTGATGCTTCTTACTGAGGATGGCGTGGTTTGTGCGCGTGACTTATGGGGTCGCACGCCCATCGTCATTGGCCAAAAAGAAGGGGCTTATGCTGCGGCAAGCGAACCCTCTGCTTTCTTCAACTTAGGCTACACCGTGGTCCGCGACTTAGGTCCCGGAGAAGTAGTGCGGCTCTATCCTGACCGGATTGAGCAACTGGCGGAACCTCTGCCTGATCACATGCAGATTTGCTCCTTCTTGTGGGTTTATTACGGTTTTCCGACTTCCTCGTTCGAAGGACGTAATGTGGAAGACGTGCGAAACTATATAGGTTTTGCAATGGGAAAGGAGGATGATACGCAGGTCGATTGTTGTTGCGGTGTGCCGGATTCAGGCATAGGTATGGCTATCGGCTATTCGGAAGGACACCAAGTGCCCTATCGTCGAGCTATCTCCAAATATACGCCTACCTGGTCTCGTTCGTTCATGCCGACTAATCAGAATATGCGTAATCTGGTGGCTAAGATGAAACTCATTCAGAACAATGCTATTCTGCGTGACCGCAAGGTATTGCTATGCGATGACTCGATAGTTCGCGGAACGCAATTGAGGGACAACACCCGTTGTTTGCTCGAAGGCGGAGCCAAAGAGATACATATGCGCGTTGCTTGTCCGCCTCTCTTGTACGGATGTCCGTTCATCAATTTCTCGGAGTCCAAATCGGTTATGGAACTTATCACACGACGTGTTATCGCAGAACTGGAAGGTGAAGAAGCTGCCGAGAACGAAGAACGCGTACGCGCTTATACGGTAACGGACTCTCCGGAATACAAACGGATGGTAGAGTGTATTGCTGATAAGTTCGGACTCCATTCGTTGAAATTTACCAAATTAGAAACGCTTATTCGTGCGATTGGTTTGCCGCGTAATCGGGTGTGTACCCATTGCTTTGATGGCTCTTCCGCACATACCATGTAACTATGAAAACGTCAATCATCCCATCATCAATTTTCGCAGGTATTCTCATCGGTATTGCCGGCTGGGGATTTCTTGCCAATCCCGTCTTGGGTATGTTCTTGTTCTGCGTCGGTTTGATAGGCGTAGTGAAGTATGGTGTTAAATTGTACACCGGAACAGCCGGTTTTCTAACAGGTTGGGGCGATGTGTTGCCGCTTTTTATCATCCTACTCGGCAATATCATAGGTTGTCTGGCTGTCGCTACGGTGTCACTCTGGTCGCCTATGGCTTTGCCGGAAGCAGCTACCGGAATTATCGCAGCGCGTCTGAAAACAGGATGGTTTGGTACGGGACTCCTCGCTATCGGTTGCGGGTTGTTGATGTCATTCGCGGTGGATTTCGCACGAAAAAACAGAGATTTCTCCGATTGGTTACCTTTGCTGTTCGCTGTCCCTGCCTTTATCCTTTGCGGTTTCCCGCACTGTGTAGCAGACGCGTTCTATTGCTGCGTATATTTGCTCAATGCAGGTGAAGTGACATGGGGGGCTTTACTCGCATATTACGCTTCTATCGTCATGGGCAACTTCATTGGCTGCAACGCCTACCGAATTTTGTCATAAAAAAAACGCCACCGAAGTGACGTTTTTGTTTACTTGTTGCGGCGCTCTTGGATGCGGGCTTTCTTACCCGTACGCTCGCGGAGGTAATAGAGTTTAGCACGACGTACTTTACCGTACTTGTTAACCGTGATGCTCTCGATGAAAGGGCTGTCCATCGGGAAGATACGCTCAACACCGATGTTACCGCTCATCTTACGAACCGTGAAACGCTTCTTGTCACCACTGCCGTGGATGGCAATCACATCACCGCGGAACTCCTGAACGCGCTCTTTGTTACCTTCTTTGATACGATAACCGATGGTTATCTGGTCTCCTGCCTTGAATGCGGGCAGTTCTTTTTTCTCACCGGCAAATGCTTGCTCGGCTACTTTCATCAAATCCATTGTTTCTATTCTATTTATGGATTAGTACTGACATGTCAGGCATATACTACTATTCGGCCGTACCTAATGCAATCGCCAGAGGCTTGACATGCTGCTTTTTCACGAAAAAGCCTGCAAAATTACTGCTTTTTTTTGAATTGACCAAATTTTTATGAAAAAAAATGCGAAAAATATTTTTTTATTTGCGTATGTGCAAATTTTATTGTAAATTTGCACGCTAAAGTACACATCTATGAAGCGCGTGTTGTACATATTGGGCGTGTTGATAGTCAGTCTGCTGTTGGTAGGCGGTATGTTAGTGGCTGCCCTGACGAGTGACAGGGTAGAGACGGCGGCTGTGCATTTGGCGTCGAAAGAACTATCGAGCGCGTTAGGCACTACGGCGAGTGTCGGTTCTGTCGAATATCGTTTCCCTGCGCGCTTGGCTATCCGTGATATCTATCTGGAGGATTTGCAGCGTGACACCTTGGCTTATATCGGTTTGCTCTATGCCCATTTCTCACCATTGTCGCTTCGTTATGAAGAGATTCGTTTTCGTCATGCCCGAATGGAGGACGTGGTGGTAAATGTGTACAAAGTAGAAGGGGCGAATGAGAGTGAGGACGAATGGAACTATGCGTTTCTGCTGCCGCTGTTCCAATCGGACAAGCCGAAGGACGATTCGCCCATGAAAAGTATTGTCTCTGTCAAGGATGTGCAGTTGTCCAACCTACGGTTACGTTACGAAGATATGGTGACGGTTATCCCGCATGCCTCGATGGACCTTGATGAATTGAGCGCCGAGCGATTGGAAGCGCAAGTGGAGATAGGTAAAGGCGACGGGACAAAAGGCGATAGAGCGAAGGTCTATAAAGGCGAAGGGACGAACGGCGTAAAGGCTAATGAACGTAAGGCGCAAGATGTGTTTGAAGTGAAGTCGCTCAAAGCACATCTGATAGCGACGGACAGCTTGGTCTTCTTCCCTACGCTGACGGCTAAATTGCCGAACTCGCGTCTCGACCTGTCGGGTATAGAGATAAACACTTCCGCTCCCAAGCAGGAAGATATCGAAGTGAAGATGAATATGGATGCATCGCTGCAACCCTCGGATATTGCGCTGTTTGTGCCTCAAGTAGCGGGTATGCGGCGTAAGGTCGATTTGACGGGACAGTTGTCCGGCACAATCGATTCGTTGGAGTTCCGCCATATCCTTCTTCGTTACGACAAACGTGATGTTCTCCGGGGCGACGTCAGTGCCATCGGTCTGCCGGACTTGTCGAATCCTTATCTGCGCGCTAACTTAGAGGAGTTTCAGACGAACGCGGCTCAGTTGCAGGATTTCCTCTCGCAACTCAACAATCGTCCTGTCCGATTACCGGTACAGGTCTATCGGTTAGGTACCATCCATTACCGCGGTTTGGCGGAGGGTCATCTGCATGACCTGACTTTGCATGGCGCTTTCCGCACCGCGTTAGGAGCTATCTCGACAGACGGTTCCTTCCGTGCGGACTCGCTCTTCGAGCACATGGACTATGATGCGCGAGTGGTGGGCCGGCATTTCCGTCTGGGACGTATGATAGACCATCCGAAACTACAATCGCTTACCTTAGACGTAGCAGCGAAAGGACAGATTGACCATGGAGCAGGCCAAGCAGATGTGACGGCGCATATACGCCAGTTGACATACGACCGATATACTTACAACGATCTGCACATGAAGGGTTATATAGCCCCGAAACTGTACCGGGGTCATTGCGCCATCCGTGACAGCCATGCGAATATGTCGTTCGAGGGCGTGGTGGACCTGCGGGACAACAATCCGGAGATAAACTTCAACCTGCTCTGTAAGCATTTCGATATCGAACCGCTGTCCCGAACGCGCTTGGCTACTTCCTTTGCAATGGCAGTCGATTTGGACGGTTCAACCATCGATGAGATAAGCGGATATTTGAAGATAGACTCGCTACGTTTGGCAACGGCGAACGACTCGCTGATGATGAAGCAGTTGCTGCTATTGGTTGCCGCCGACCCGAGTAACCGCAAGACCATCACGCTGACATCGGATTATCTTCGCGCCAACGCTGACGGTACATTCCGCTATGCGGACATCGTGCCGGCGTTCCGGCATCTGATGTCCCAGCGTTTGCCCTCGGCTGTGAGCGAACCGACTGTGGCATGGCAACCTGTGAACTTCACTTTCTCAATGGACGGCGATAAATTGCAAGATATCCAGAACCTATTCGACTCGTCCGTCAAGCTCTCCGACCATCCGTCCATCCGAGCGAAGGCCAATATCAACCATCATACGCGGAGCGATGTATGGGCACAAGTGCTGGCTCCGGGTGTGTCCTTCGGCGGTACATCCATTCAGGATGTGAGTGTTTCGCTGACGAATAAGATAGATAGCGTGCTTTCGCTTCAAGTGACAGCGGGTGCGTTGGACGCTAACGCCAGTCTGTCTGCGCATGCCTTCCGCGACACTATTCTGACCCGCATAGCGTTCGCAAGCGAGCAGTCGGCCTATCAGGTTGAAGACCCGACCGATTTCAGGGCGATGCAGCGTGCTATGATGTCCGAGCAGCGTGCCGGTTCTTACGGCGGTGACCTGAGTTTCATCACCCATTTCGCGCGTTACAACAAAAAACCGCTGATAGACGTACATATCCTGCCGGGTCAAATGACCATACGTGACTCGCTCTATACGGTCGATGAGAGCCGTCTGACCTACGTGGCAGCGGATACCTCGCTGGCGGTGGACCATTTCCTGTTCGAAGGTGCGGGTCAGCACTTGCGTGCGAACGGATATGCATCCTGCAGGGTGACGGACACGCTGTCGGTGGATCTCCGGCGTATCGATGCTTCGTATGTAGTGCCGTTTATCTTACCGCAGAAAACGATTATGTTCAACGGTCTGCTGACCGGTCGCGCTGATATCACATCCATCTTCGGTCGTCCTCGTGTGGACACGCGTATTCACATTGACGACATGGGCTTGAACAACTGCTTGTTTGGTGATGCCGAAGTCGATTTGCATATCAGTGATACGCTCGGCTTCCATGCTGATGTATTCAAACCTCATCTGCCGAGCGATGTGATGGTGGCACTGGACGGAAAAGCGCTGTTTGACAAGAACGGTACCTGGTGCTTGAATATGACCACGGACTCCGTACCGCTGAACTTCATCAACCACTGGACTTCGGAAGTGCTGAAGGATCTTGACGGCCATGCGACGGGAACGGTGGTCGTAGGCGGCGAAAAGGAGAAAGTCTATGTACTGGTGAATGCAGCTGCCCAGAACGCGCACCTCACGCTCCCTTGGACGGGAGCCCGTTATACCATCCCATCCGATACGATAGTGCTTGACTCCATGGCTATCTTGTTCCCGCATGTACACCTGACGGATGTGGAAGGCCATCCCGTTGATTTGACTGGCGGTATTTACCATGATCAGTTCCGCGACTTCCGTTTGGATTTGCATGTGAATGCGCGCGAAGCACTTGTGTTCGACCAGGATAAAGAGGGCGAGATGCTACGCGGACATGTGTATGCCACCGGACATGTGGATGTAACCGGTCCGGAAGACGATATCTTAGTGTTCGCAGACGCCGTGACGGCACACCAATCGACTTTCCGTCTGTCTATCGACCAGGCGTCCACGGCTTATGAATCGTCCTTCGTCCATTTCGTGTCGCACGACACCCTGCCCAAAGCCGACAAGCCTAAAGACGAGGAAGAGAAATATCTCCGTCCCGCCAAGTGCAAAGTAAGGCTGAATCTCGACCTCAATCCGATGTTGCTCTTCCAACTGGTGTTGGGTGAGCGTAACGGCGACATCATTCAGGGTCGCGGTACAGGTGCGCTGCAGTTGACCTACGAGACCTCTACGGGTGAAGTGTCGCTGCTCGGAACGTATGACTTGGACAATGGAACATTGGCATACACAGTGGGTAATGTTATCCGTAAGGACTTCACGGTAGGTAGCGGTTCGACCATCGCTTTCTCCGGTAATCCCGAGAACCCGGACTTGAATGTGACTGCTAAGTATCGCGTGGTAGCGAATATCAAAGACCTGTTCGGCGAAGATACTGACCAGTTGGGTATCTCGCGAACGAACATACCCGTACTGACTTGTCTCCATTTGTCCGGCCCGCTGAATAATCCGATATTGTCCTTCTCGCTTGAGTTCCCCTCCAGCGACCAGACTATCCAGCAGCAGGTTCGTCAGGTCATCAATACGGACGAGATGTTAATGCGTCAGGTGATCTACCTGCTCGTTTTCGGACGGTTCTTCACGCCGGAGAATATGTCCAACACGCGTGCGGCGACGCTCAACTCGACCTATTCGCTGCTGTCGTCCACAGTGACGAGTCAGATTAACGCATGGTTGTCCAAACTGACGAATATGCTCACGCTCGGCGTGGCTATCCGTACGGAGGGCGAAGGAGCCGCCATGAGTCGGGAGTACGAAGCGAACTTCCAACTGCAGCCGATAGACCGGCTTGTCATCAACGGTAACTTCGGCTATCGGTATAACGATATCTCCAACCAGCCGTTCTTCGGCGACCTCGATGTGGAGGTACTGCTGACGGAGGACGGCCAATGGCGTCTCAAGGGCTACACGCATACCGTTGATAAGTATTCGCTGCGCCAGGCCACGACCATCCAAGGCGTAGGCTTCATGTGGAAGAAAGACTTCAACTGGCCGACCAAGAAAGACAGAGAAGAAAGGGCTGCCAAACGAAAAGCAAAAAAGGCGGCAAAGGAGGAACAAGCACAATGACAACCAAGCAGCGATTTGAACATATCCTCGGATGGTTTGAGGCTCACATGCCTGTGGCAGAGTCGGAACTCGTGTACCGCAATCCCTATGAGTTGCTCGTAGCGGTGATGCTCTCGGCGCAATGCACCGACAAGCGCGTCAATATGGTTACACCGGCGCTGTTTGAGGCCTACCCGACTGCGCAGGCATTAGCGCAAGCCACGGAAGACGAAGTCTTCGAGTACGTCAAGTCGGTCAGTTATCCGCGTTCGAAATCGCAGCATCTGGTTCAGATGGCTCAGCGTCTGGTGACGGCGTATGGCGGAGAGGTGCCGGATTCGATAGAGGAGTTACAGACGCTCCAGGGCGTGGGGCGCAAGACAGCGAATGTCGTTTGCGCCGTGATATGGAACCAGCCTACTATGGCGGTCGATACGCATATCTTCCGCGTCAGCGAACGGCTCGGCTTGACAACGAACAGCAAGAATCCGCTGCAAACGGAGAAGCAATTGGTCAAATATATTCCTGAGAAGATTATTCCGAAGGCGCATCACTGGCTACTGCTGCATGGCCGGTATGTATGCAAAGCGCGCAAACCGCAATGTGAGCAATGCGGGCTTAGTCCCTATTGTCGCTATTATAGTAAGCGCGGCTGAGGAACTGCAAAAGGCCTGTGGCTTGTTGCTGAACGGATGCCGTTTGGGCAGAAATCTCTTTTTTCTGAAGATGTAACAGCATGATTTGGTACAGGAGCGTGAGGCACGCTTCTATATCGCTCATGGTCGGACGGTCGGTCTTGGCTTTGAGCAGGTTGAGCGAGGGTTGCAGCCGAATGATAGCGGCGCGGTACATCGCATCTTCGTTGAGAAAACGGGTATGCAGTTCTTCAAGTTCGTTCAGGGCATTTTTCGCCAGTTGCAGATGTCCGCCGTCGATAATTCCTTCGCGGTGCATCATCTGATTAAACTCCTGCAGTTCCGGCGTGGCGTCCGCCTGCTGCGGGAATGCACGCAGGTAGTCCTCTATCTGCCATAAATAAAGGATGTATTCCGCTATATTGTCCTTTTTATTCTTCTTAACCATAGGTACGATTATTAACTCCGTTAATCTTCATCCTCGTCAAAATCTATTTCGTCCAGATAGCTATCGGACATGAATGTCTCGATGTCACGTCTGTCCTTTTTAGTCGGACGGCCTAATCCTCTGTCGCGTACTCCGTTGCCTGCCATGCGTGCTAATTCCAGTAGTTCCAATTGCTTGGGGTCGGTACAATCCTGCATGTACTCGGGTACGAGTTTGGCGCCTAAGCGGTTTTCGCTCAGTTGGAGCACTTTAAAGGTATAGGTGATAGGACCTTTGCGGACATCGAACCGGTCACCGATTTTGAACGTGCGGCTGGGTTTGAGTTGCACGCCGTTCATGGTGATTCGTCCGTTCTTACAGGCGTCCGCAGCGATGGAGCGCGTCTTATAGATGCGCATCGCCCATAGATATTTATCGACTCGAACTTCCATAATTAGATTGCTACGCTGACAGAGTACAGACCGTTTCACTGACAGATCGCTACGCTGACAGACTGAATTAGCAACAACGATATATTTAATTTACAATAGGGCCATTCCCATCATCTTCCAGATGGCGTATAAATCCGGAAATCATCATCTGTAATTTCTCAGCTTTTTCTTGTAATGCGGATGATTGTTCACAGGTAATATACCCGATACGTTCGGACAACATTATTTGTGTATTCAATTCGAATAATGAACCTATAGCAATAGACAGGAAATGTGAAAAGTCCTTATTAGAACGACCAGATCCTTCAGCTATGTTTGAAGGAACGGATACTGCAGCTCGAGTCATCTGCGAGATAATCCCGAAAGTTTCCTTTTTAGGTAGATTCTCAGCAATCTGGTATACTTCCTGAGCCAAACTCATAGCATCTTTCCATATTTGAAGATTTCTAAAGTTATGCATATATCTACACAAATTATGTCTGTATTCTGTCAGGCCGCAGGCCGGTCTGTATTCTGTCAGCGCAGCGGTCTATTTCCCATTAAACTGGTTCATCGTTCGGTCGATACCCTGGAGACAGAAGGACGGGATAATCTGCGTGGTCACTTTGAGACGCTCATCGATGGTCTTTTTCTCCTCTTCGGTCCATTCGCCGAGGACGAAATTGATTTGCGTGCCGCGGGTATATTCATTGCCGATACCGAATCGTACGCGTGCGTACGCGTCCGTTCCTAATACAGATTGTATGTTTCCCAGTCCGTTATGTCCGCCGTTGGAACCCTGTTTGCGGATACGAATAGTGCCGAACGGCAGATTGAGGTCATCGACGAGAACGAGCATATTCTCCACGGGGATTTTCTCCTGCTGGAGCCAGTATCGGACAGCGTTACCGCTGAGGTTCATGTAGGTGGAAGGTTTCAGGAGCACCATTTCGGCGTTCTTGACACGACATTTGGCGACGAACCCATACCGTTTGTCCTCCCATTGGGCATTCACGGATGCAGCAAACGCATCGATTATCATGAAACCGATGTTATGGCGTGTACCTGCGTACTCGTCGCCTATATTACCGAGACCTACTATTAAGAATTTCATACTTTTTTATGGACCACTTTGTTGACAGACCGTTATTACTGACAGACCGCTTCGCTGACAGAGTACAGACCTAATTACTATCAAAGGATACTAAATCAGTCTGTCAGTCCCGTAGGACGGTCTGTCAGTGAAACGGTCTGTGCTCTGTTAGTCCGCAGGACGGTCAGATTACGCCTGTTTGCTCTGGCGAGTAGCCTTGACCTCAGCGACGCAAGCGTCAGCGGGGTTCACGAACTTCAGGCCATCTACCTTCACGTCAGCAACAGCGATTTTCTTACCCAGGCCAAGCTCGGTAACATCGATATTGATGCGATCAGGGAAAGCGGTGTAGATACCGCAAGCTTTGAGTTTGCGCATGTTCTGAACCAGTTTACCACCGGCTTTAACACCCTCAGCGAGTCCGTTGAGCTGAATAGGAATCTCAACAACCACCGGTTTCTTCTCGTCAACAGCGAGGAAATCGATATGGAGCGTCTTTCCGTCAATCGGGTGGAACTGCAGTTCCTTAACGATTGCTTTGGCCTTGGTGTCACCTACGGTGAGGTCAACGATCTGGGTGTCCGGGCTGTAAATGAGCTTACGAACATCAGCAGCTGCTACCGTGAAGGTTGCGTTCAAACCACAACCGTAAATGTTGCAAGGAATCAAATCCTCTGCGCGAAAAGCCTTTGCGGCTTTCTTTCCGTACTCGCTACGCGGAGTACCTACAAGTGCGAATTCTTTCATAAAAATTAGTTTTGTGTTACTCAATATGGGGCAGTTAAATTCTTTTGTGACGCTGCCCGTATCCCATCACACGAACCCCTTTTCATTAAATTCCCTCCCTTGTGGGGAGGGGTAGGGAGGGGTTTACCCTTGAGTTGTCCACCGAGGAGTCGAACCTCGCTTCTCGGAACCAAAATCCGGTGTAATACCGATATACGAGTGGACACCGCAATTCGCCTTTCGGCGGAAAAAGCGTGCAAAGGTACTGCTTTTTTTTGATATGACCAAATTATTTGGCAAAAAAATGCAGATTACCCTTGCTTTTTTACCTTTTAGCGGCTTAGCTGCGGTCTTTGGACTATTTGGCAATAACCAGATAGTAGCTCTTTTTGCCTTTCTGGAACAGCAGATACTTGCCGTTAAGCAGGTTGGCGTCTGTGAGCGGAGTGGCGGGATCGGTCAACTTCTCTTTGTTAAGCGAGAAACCATTGGCCTGTATCATCTTGCGTGCTTCGCCTTTGGACGGGAATATCTTCGTTTTCTCCGCCAGCAGGTCGAGCGGACCGATACCGGCTTTGAGTTCGTCCAGACTGATTTCGTACTGCTCGACGCCGTTGAATACATCAAGGAAAGTAGCTTCGTCCAGCGCGCGCAGAGTCTCCGAAGTGGCGTTGCCGAACAAGATATTCGATGCCTCTACGGCTGCGTTGTAGTCAGCTTCGCTATGCACCATGCATGTCACCTCTTTGGCGAGGCGTTTCTGGAGCACACGGAGATGCGGCGCCTGGTCGTGCTCGGCGATGAGGCCTTCTATCTCCTCACGCGAGAGGCTGGTGAAGATCTTGATGTATCGCTTGGCGTCATCGTCGCTGACGTTCATCCAGAACTGGTAGAACTTGTACGGACTCGTGTATTTGCTGCTCAGCCAGATATTACCGCTCTCGGTCTTGCCGAACTTACCGCCGTCGGCTTTGGTGATAAGCGGACAGGTGAGGGCGTAGGCTTCGTTGCCGGTAATTTTCTTAATGAGCTCGGTACCGGTGGTGATGTTGCCCCATTGGTCCGAACCGCCCATCTGGAGTTTGCAGTTCTTATGCTCGTTCAGATAGACAAAATCGTATCCTTGCAGCAGCTGGTAGGTGAACTCGGTGAACGACATACCTTGGCTGAACTCGCCGTTGAAGCGCTTCTTGACGCTGTCTTTGGCCATCATATAGTTGACGGTGATGAGTTTGCCGATGTTTCGCGCGAAATCGAGGAAGGTGTAGTCCTTCATCCAGTCGTAGTTATTGACCAGTTCGGCGGCGTTGGGAGCCGTAGAGTTAAAATCGAGGAAATGCTCGAGTTGCTCACGGATACACTGTACGTTATGGCGGAGTGTCTCCTCCGTCAGCAGGTTACGCTCGGCGCTCTTACCCGACGGGTCGCCAATCATACCGGTTGCGCCGCCTAACAGAGCGATAGGTTTATGGCCGCAGGCCTGCAGATGGCGCAGCATCATGATGCCGCACAGGTGACCGATATGCAGACTGTCCGCCGTCGGGTCGATACCCACATAGGCGGTCGTCATCTCTTTCATCAACTGTTCTTCCGTTCCCGGCATGATGTCCTGGAGCATGCCTCTCCAACGCAATTCTTCTACGAAGTTTTTTGTCATCGATTCAATAATTATTTAAAAGCGGCTGCAAAGGTACTGCTTTTTTTGCAAATATGCAAATTTTTATCGTTTTTTCCTTGTGTATCTCGTAAATTTTTACTACCTTTGCACCCGAAATGTACGGAAGATTTCACATATTGTTGCTGACGTTGCTATGCAGCCTTTCGGCTTGTACACCTCATGCCCTCCGTGAAGCGAAACAGACTGTGCAGCAGTCGGATAGTCTCTGGCGTGCCGGACAGCCCTATGCCGACAGCGCACAACTCGCGCAGGCCTATGAGACCTTGGAACAATGGGCGTTGTTCTGTCCGGACGAGTACGCCCATGCCTGCTACCACTATGGCAAACTGCTCCGCAAGAAGGACAACCCCGTCGAAGCGATGCAATGCTTCATCAACGCCACTCATTCCCACACCCGCGATTACCACATCCTCGGACGCGTGTATAGCAATATGGGCTCCATCTGCCATTTGGCTTCCGAATATCCTCTTTCTTACGATATGTACGCCAAATCCGCAAACATGTTCCTACGGAATGGAGACAGCATAAATTACTACTATGCCCTTAATGATATGGCTTTTGAAAAAGCATTACTTGCGGATAAAACGACGGCTCTATCTCTTGTTACAAAAATTGAAAAAAGTCATATCGATGAAAAGGTATTAAAGAAAACCCTCGAAACAAAAGCTGAATTATATCTTAAATGTAGGCATTATGACTCGGCTGTTTATTATGCATCCACATTATACGATACAAATAAATCTATTAGTTTTCTTATTAGGGCACAAGCATACTCACGAGAAGGACGTAAAGATTCGGCAACATATTATGCGGAACAATTATTAGAATTGTCACATGACCTGTCTGATGTTAACAATGCGTTGTATATCTTAACTAATGACGATGTTCAAAAAGATATAGATGCTATCCGTGAAATTGCAGCAAACAGAGCAGATATACAAAAGATTCTTAAATTTAAACAGGGTAAACTTTCCAAGGCTGTTCAATTGATAGAACAAGACACACAACGTAAGTTTAATTTCTCATGGATGTATTATATCATTGTAACATTATTTGTAGTAGGAATAGTTATATGGATATGTATACGTTATAAACGGAAACATCATCAATTGTTGTCTCAGCAGATTAGTGATTTAGAAAGCAGAAAGAAGCAGAATCTATCTCAAATGCGAGCCCAGATAGAGGAAAAGTGTCTATTGTTTACGAATTCTACCTCTCTTAAAACAGAATTGAACTGGAACGAGTATGATACTATGTGCAGATGTGTAGACAAACATTTCTATTTAACGGCAAAGAAACTACAAATAAAGAATGTACTTAATGAACAGGAGATTCGATTATGCATTTTAACATTGTTGAACTTCAATCGTAATCAGATAGCGGATGTGTTACATTATGCCCCCAACGGCGTAGGGAAACTAAAATATCGCGTGGCTCAAAAATTGGGTATTGAAGGAAAAAATCTACGAAAATATTTGATTTGCCTTGCAATAGATGAACCTTACAAATAAATTGCCCACATAACAAATCACGTTTCTTGTTGAAAATCTGGCTATTACACAAATTCAATTGCCCACACATTTTTTTTGTCTTTTCGTATAAATGCAGTAATTTTGCACCGTCAAACGAATGAGCGTTTGGCGGTGTTTCTTAACATTTAACTTTATATAACAAACATGTGTATGAAAACAAAAATTGTTGCTTTGGTATTGGGTGCTATCTTAACAATGCCGTGTATGCTTCGAGCAGAAGAAGTTGAAATTCAGTTGACAGAAGTTTTTCAAATGGGTACTATACCTGGAGATAATCCTATGGACGACCCTGAACAAACTGACCCTAATCCTCCCCGTCCAAATGATTTCCGCGCATCTATTAACGGAAACTCGCTTTCTGTTAGCCGACAGAACAGCGCCATCCCATCCGCGCAAGCTACGGTAGTGAAGGTGTCTAATGGAAGTGTCGTGCTTAATCAGCAATTCACTTCATCCCTTTTGCAACAGATTGCAACATCCGGTGTATATGTATTGCATATCCAGACCGCAGGCGGTGCATTGGTTGGACAATTTGTAGTACAATAGAGAAAAAAAATAACGTATTATTTGGCGGTTTGCAGAAAATATTGTAATTTTGCACCGCCTTAGGATACAAATGTTAAATTTAACGTTGTTATCAGTATGAGATCCTTAAAACATATTATCTTTATTTTTGTATTGGGTTTCTTTGCAATGGGTTGTGAAAATTCTAACCGAGATTTAGTTCCTCTCAAACAACATGAAATCTTTGACCCTTTTAACCCGCGACCGCCTGTAGAGCCGGAAACACCTTTCTATCAAGAGGGAGATTCTATTATATTAGGACACCAAAGAAAAAACCCATATGAAATACATAATATGCAATCTGCATATACTTGGCTTAAACATCACCCGATTTTCAGTGATTTTATTGTTGGTGATATTGAACCTTATGTCAATACCTTATATTTCCGCGTATTGCCTGCTGATTCTGCCGAATTGGCAATCCTTGCTGCTGACACAACAATATTATATTGTGACTATCCTTTAGATTATGATATCCTCCAATGGGGCAGTTACTATCATGATCCGACAGTATCGGATCCAACACTTACTTGGTTATACGCAGTTGTGCCTATTAATCACAACGTGCCTCATTTGTCGTCTTTTGAAGTTTTGCAGGAATGCTATCTTCCAGAAGAACCTTTTGGGAATCTTGATTATGAGCAGATTCCGGATTATCAGAATGGTTTCGCCATGTTGGAATATGTTGCATATCGTGAGAGCGGTAATAGTGATATGTTTGATAGAGAAGCTGTCATCCATTTCGAAGAGATTTTATCTCATGCTGCAAATCGCACTTCTACTAATGACTATTCAGATAATGATGATAGGAATGAAAGGAATTGGTTGCATAATTTAATTTTTGGCGCCCAACCGACAGGTATCTTCTCTGTAGAAAATACTGTAACAAATAGTGTAGAAGGGATTTCAAACGCCCATGTATTCATTCATAATATTATCAAGATTTATTGCGGGCCACTTGATAATCATGGGCAGTATTGTTCATCGAAGCGATTTCGTACCAGATGTTGGTATCATATTAGGTTTTCCAATCATCATACTCAAACTAGGATCTTTGGAGGAGCAAAATTCCTATTTGGTCCGGTACATCGTCATTTAGGTTGGCATTCCTGTGAGGGATATAGCGATACATTGCGTTATCATGATGAAGATGTGGCATGGCGATACGCCGCGATCAATAATGCAGTAGAACAATACTGGGACTATTGTCAAGAATATCGAATTCTATTTCCTTACGATGTAAATGTCTGGGTTCTTCAGAATCTAAATAATTGGGCGGGTAGTACTCCTCTATTTCATAAACGAGGTTCTGCTTTAATCTACAACTGGATTATGCTGCCTATTTTGCTTTTTCTTGAAGTTCCAGATATGGCATTGTTTGTGTCTCAAGGTGAGCGCAATACTCAAGAAATATATGCCTTGGTTTTTCATGAGTTCAGTCATGCTAGCCATTATGAACAAGTGGGGAATACATATTGGAGGAATTATGTACTTCATATAATAGCGAATACTGGTTATGGGGCGCACGCAGATGGTTTGTACCATGGATATTGTGGAATCGGCGAAATGTGGGGAAATTTTGCCGCTGCTCATTTCCTATATAAATATTTAGGCTATACTTATCCCTTTATATATCTTACCTCTAATGGTGATTTTAATCAATCTTTATATTCTGGACTTTCCAATTACACTACTTTTAATCCATCAGAAGATTGGTATAATCCAGGTATCCTGGCTAAAATTCATGAAGATAGTCAGTGCAGCATTTCTGAAATATACAATTCGCTTAATGCTGATGTTTATTCTTTGGACGCTTTAAAGTATTCTTTAGCGCAGCAAGGTATTAACATTAATGTAATAAATAATGCGTATGACACATATCACAACTGGGACTATTAAAGCCATTATTCTTTTAGCGATGTGCACCTTTTGTTTTACAGCGTGCACATCGCATTATGTCACATACACGGACTCTTATTATGTCACTAACGCGACAGAAAGCGATATTAGTCTTATGACGGAATGTTCTATAGTGTGGGACACTTGTTCGACGGATAACCCGCAACGCGTATGGTTTGATTCGACCTGCGTAGTGGTGAGAGCAGGAAAAACGATTCGACTGTATCCAGTTACTCGCGAATATAAAAACAACCAAGCAGGTGACCTATTAAATGTGGTGCCTTTGATAGGAAAGTCCACCCAACTTATCAGTGATGCAGATACGATTATTTGGCGGGTCAAATACCCCTATATGTTCACAAATGATAGTGTGTGGAGCATTTATAATACGAACGATTGGCAGACAACCACTGACAGCATTTTGCCATACACTTATTACCACACCTTTATTATAAACCCCAAGCACATAGAAAGGAGCAAAGAATGAAAAAAATTATAATTATTGGCATCGTTGCTTTCCTAACATCTTGCTTCTCCGTGCGGCGTCAGGATTGTGATAGTAAAGAGTCCTTCCAGATAGGGAATGCTTTGTCGCAGGATGTTACGCTCCATTTCTATGAAGGGGGAAAGCCAAAAGCTGTGTGTGTAGAGATATATAATCAGTCTTATCCCGTTTATGTAACACGCAGCGAGAGCGAAAAGAATATAGAAAAACTTTTGTGCGATTCCACATTAACCTTGTTAGCAGGGCAAACCGCATTAATCTATGCTCATTATCAATGGAGCCATGATATGGCATTGAGTTTGCGTGATTGCGGCAGTGAAGCTTCTCAGTTATGGCTGTTTATGAATCAAAAGTACTTCATCGGAGATAGCGTGACCGTTTCCGATGACAGCGGAATAGAGACAGTTTTACCTGTCCGCAATGCTGAGTTGTGGGAAACATGGTACGATGAAAAAAAATTCATTTACTACCATTTCTGGCGTATAGAATGATATATACGATTCAGGGGCAAAAGAAAGAATAAAGATTTAATATTATTAATATGATAATTTGCCCATAGAGTTTGCAATTATTTTTACAAATATGAACAAACTCCTTGAAGTATATAAAACAAAAGTTCTAGAATTTGATTGTGAACGACATAGCAATAATTCTGTCGAATGTAGAGGAAATCGTATAAATAAATAATTTCAATAACGTTTATAAGATAGATATAATATGAAAAATCAATTACCCATTGTGGCTCTAATTTATGATTTTGATGGCACACTAGCTCCCGGCAATATGCAGGAGTATGATTTTGTTAAAGCTGTCGGTGTTGAAGATAAAAATCAGTTTTGGAAGGAAAATGCTCAATTATCCAAAGAGAATAATGCTAGTGAGATATTAAGTTATATGAGATTAATGATTGAAAAATCGAACAATCCAGATAATCCACGTCCTATAACGCGCAATACATTTACAAATTATGGGAAGAGCATCCCTCTATACAAAGGAGTTGAATTATGGTTCGAAGAAATTAATCAACTTGGAAAAGAGATGGGAGTGCAAATTGAGCACTATATAAATTCTTCTGGTTTGCAAGAAATGATAGAAGGAACATCAATAGGAAAATGTTTTAAACATATATATGCAAGTCGCTTTATGTATGATAAACAAGGGAAAGCAGTATGGCCTGCGGTTGCTGTCGATTTTACAGGTAAAACTCAGTTTTTATATATGATAAATAAAGGCGTAGCAGAGGTTAGTAGTAATAAATCTATAAATGAGCATATGGCCGATGATAGCAAAAGGATTCCATTTAATCACATGATATATTTTGGTGATGGAGCAACTGACATTCCTTGTATGAAATTGTTACGTCAGCAAGGAGGGTTTGCGATAGCGATTTATGAGAAAGATAATAAAAATCAATTTAAAAATACAATAGATTTAGTGGAAAGAAAGATTATCAATTTTGCTTGCAATGCTGACTATAGTAAAAATGGTGACATATATAGAACTGTAAAGGCGATTATTAATCAAATAAAGTTATTAGACGAGCATAAACAAGCAATTGACGAGTTTAATAATTTGCAAATTGAGAACTATCAGAAGACAAAAAGTATAAAATCGTCTATCGACGGTAAAAATAACTCCCAAGAGAGTTCTAATGCAAAAGACATAAAATCCAGTAAAAAGAATCCATATGATGCGCAAGTAAAAGTAAATAAAGTTAATAGGTCAGATGTGAGGTTCAATATTAATGATGAGTTATTGTGGTTGATATTAAATCGTGAATTATAAGATTGTACAATGCCTTTTCCAGTGCAATTGTTGAGTTTTCTTTATATAATTATCAAATCAACGTTATAACAACAATTGCTAAATGATTATTTCTTTTATGATTAAATGTCTAAATCGCCTCAAAAATGCATGTATGAGCGAGGAAAGTGATTCAAACTATTGCATATATAAAAAAAAGCAGTACTTTTGCAGCCGAAAAAGTTTCAATCTTATTAACGCATAATAATTACGATTATGAAAAAGTACTTATTATTTGCCCTAATGGCAGGATTGTTATGTTCTTGCAATAACAATGAACCGACAAGTAAATATGTGGGAGTATGGGAACCTATTGGAGAAGGAGGTGCTGATTTATTTGTAATTTCCGCTGACTCAATTAAGGCCGTAAGCTGTTACAATGGCAGCGAAAGTTATCAATCTCATTATGAGATGATTAGTAATGGCGTCGCTAAATTGGAAAGATGCTGGCTGGAGGATATGGCAAAGAATCATGACCTTTCTCAAGGTGATTGGAATCCGGAGCAGTATTTTTTTGATGAAGTTCAGATGTACATTGATAAAGATGGTTATCTAAATATTGACCCTTATGATATTCCGGATTATCTTAGTCAGAAAGTTCCAAATTACTCACGATTAAAACTTAAAAGATATGAAAAGAACTAAATTCATTATTGCTTTGATAGGGTTCGTCATAATCTCTATTAACGCTAAAGACTCCTACTATTATTATAATGGCAGTCGTATACCATTAAAATTAAGAGAAGATAGCGTTAATATATACACAAATGATGGTCATTCTATAAAGGCTATATCTAAAAAGTCTAACGACACCTCTGTAACCTCAATAGAATATTTAATAGAAGGCGAAAACAGGAATGTAGTGCAGATGTCTAATAGATTTTATGTACAATTGTACGATTCAATTAATGATTTACCGCTTCTGTATGATATCGTTAAAGAAACCAATACTACAATTCTTGGTAAAATCCCATATATGTCAGATTGGTATGCGCTTTCGGTCAGAAATTCTATTATTGACAACTCTTTGGAAATGTCTAACTATTTTTATGAGACAGGATTATTCAAAAATACGGATCCAGGGTTTATATTTGATTTCACTCCCTCTTCCGTTTGTGTTAACGATAGTTACTTCTTGTCGCATCAATGGAATATGGAAGCCATAAACGCGTGTGATGCATGGACGGTTTCCAATGGTTCTCAAAATATTAAGATTGCAATCATTGATAAAGGAATCGATCGTTCTCACTCAGAATTCAATATTTCAAATTTCATAAATGAATATAACTGCCACACAAGAACATCTGCTGGCTATCAAGTATATACTGATCATGGCACACAGGTTTGTGGGGTGATTTCCGCCGACCATAATCACAATAGAATTGCAGGTGTCTCGCCGTCGTGTAAAATTATACCTATTAGTTATTCTTCCTTAGATACCAGTACTGTAGCTGAAGATCTTGCCGCTGGCTTTGCCTGGGCAGTTTCTCACGGAGCAGATGTCATTAATTGCTCATGGGGCGACCAAAATTGTTTAACATGGCTTCATAGCACTGTTTTGGAATCAGCTATTCAAAATGCACTCATAAATGGAAGAAATGGGAAGGGATGCATAGTTGTTTTTGCTGCAGGTAATCAGAACTCCACGCAATTAGACTATCCCGCACGAACATTTTCTGACATTATTACTGTGGGGGCATCAGATAATAACAATAAGCGTGATAACATATCATCTTATGGAGAAAAGTTGGACGTAATAGCACCAGGAAAAAATATATATACTACAGATATTGATAACTATTACATTACTAAAACAGGAACATCATTTGCAGCTCCGCATGTAAGCGGTATAGCGGGACTGATATTGTCTGTTAATCCGAACCTGACACAAAAAGAAGTAGCAGACATTATAGAATCTACCGCACAAAAAGTTGGTGGGTATTCATATACACCTCAATCCGGTCGTCCCAATGGTACTTGGAATGAACAAATGGGATACGGTCTTGTGGATGCATATGAGGCAGTTATGAAAGCAAAGGATTGGTTTATCCAAGGTCCGGATTACGTATGCGATACCACAGAGTATCATCTTATCTTACCTTCTCAAACGGGAGATACGGTTACTTGGAGCGTCAGCAACGGAGTATTGCAGTACCCGCACTATTCGATTGTAGGTCCCGCTAATCAGGATACGGTATATGTGAGATGTGAGCGTATGACTCCCGTAACTCCGCCTAATCCACCAGACTATCTAAATGGAGGCGGCCGTTCGTTATATGATCAAAAATTGATGGTAACAATATCCAATGGAACAACCAAAACATACGAGAAACTATTCCGTGAACCGCAAGGTGAAACGCCTGTAATAAGCGCAAGTAATTCATCCACACAATGGCGTAGCGGATCAAGACGTACTTTCACAATATCTAATTGCTCGTCAACCCCCGATAATGCTCTACGATGGGAAGTCCGGAAGATTGTTATGCCTTTTTTCGGAAATATTGATACAACCTTTACCTATTACACCGGTAGAACACTCTCATACAGAGCTCCTTCCGTTACAGGTATTGCGCAACTTCGCATTACTGCTATCAACACACAAAAGGAATGTGACCCGAACTATGCTTCTTTGGATTTCTTAGTATCGAGTGCCTTTTCTCTTAATGCATATACCGACAATGGTACATTGCAAGTCGATATAAACGAACAAGACGAAGAGACACGTTCTGTTGAATCATCCCTCAATAAAGCGAACACCTATTCTCTTGAGTTGTGGCATAATATATACGGCTGTATGCGTTCGCAGACCGTCCAAAGTATGCAGGTACAAATGGATATAAGCGGTCTGCCGCAGGGAGTTTATGTGTTACTGCTCAAAGAAAACGGCAACGTGATTGCGGATACTAAAGTGCCATTGTGATAAATATGGCGATAAGCAATTAACTATCATTCATATATATGGAAAGTAGTTCAAAACGAATTAATAACCTTACCAGGTGTGCGCAGTTAGCGCTGTTCGGTCTATCATATTCACCATTGCTGATTATTAAACATATTATTAACCTTTAAAGTTGTTACCAACGTAAACAGAGAATTTTATTATGAAACGAATGTTTGTAGTTTATGGAAAAAAAGATTCAGGGAAAAGCCATACCATGTGGCTATTGTTAAGCCATTTGCTAAAAGAAGGAGCAAAAATTATCGCTCCGATGTACCATGTGGCGAATCCTTTTACTTATGAACATATTATTGAATCAAAGAACCCTTTACCTGACTTTCGTGCTGTCGTAGATTGGAAAGGTAAAAAGGTCATGTTATTAAGTGCTGGAGATTATTTAGTTCATCACTATTGGGGATTTCGAATGCATATGAAATGGGCTATCGAACAAGATGTTGATTATGTTGTATGTTGTTCTCGAAGTCAAAACCGTAAGGGATCAATATATAAGGAATTGATGGATGTGTATCGAGGCGATATATTAGCAGATGAAGATTGCTTTTGGTTGGAGAAAGTTGATAAAGAATCCGATTGGTTGTTAGAAAGAGATAAAATAGCTAATGAAATTTTAGCAAAATTAAAGATAGCCGTTAATCGTTAAAAAATGTAAGGTATGGCAACGCATTATCGAGTAATCTTCCCTGTGGGGCACGGGGGGATGGCTTTTGAAAGTATTGATAATTGTTCTGTTCTCTATGATTGTGGGTCATTGTCTTCTCCTGCAAGAGTGGAAATGTTTATAGAGATGTTGAAATCACATGGGGTTCAGCATATAGATTACTTGTTTATTTCGCATTTTGACCAAGATCATGTTAACGGGTTGAATGCCTTGCTCAACAACAATATTTTTATCAAGCAAGCAGTAATGTCATATATCCCTGAGATGTATAGGAGTGTTTTTAATTTAGTCACAAGGGGGGCATATAATGCTATTCGTAATCTTATTCTTAGATTAGAAGGAAGAGTCATTGAGATTGGTGAGGAAAGACAGGACGGAATTCATGGGAGGAGTTTTAAATTGCCTTTGTGGGAATGGACAGCGGAGAGCATGTTACGTAATGATGATTTCAATAAACTCCGCGATGCATTTATCCGACAAAGAATAGATGTCGCTCAACTAACAGACGCGAACTATTTAAACAGATGGAAAAATAAGATTAATGAGGCGTTTAAAACTGTATTTGGAGCGCAGGGACCTAACGCTAAAGGACTAATTGTTTTATCACAAAAAACTCAGAATGCGCAACTTATTCATGCTGAGTTGCAAAATGCTATTTGTTATTGTACTCCTTATTACCCGCAACGTAATCTATCGGCCTCTTTTAAGAATACAGGGTGCTTATATGTAGGAGACTCGCGTATTAAAACTACTGCAGAGATAAATGGAATAAAAGAATTTCTGCGGAAATATCTTGTTGAAAATCAATTGTTGTTGATGCAATTGCCACACCATGGTAGTGTGTATAATTTAAAACATGATTTACATAACCAAATATCTGCGGATGTTTATTTTGTTCATGATAATACAGATAGTAGAATCCATCGGTCTCAGCAACTATATAATACATTGACTGCGACCAACAAGTTATATGTTGTAAAAGATATATGTTCTGACTTGATATTGGGAATATGTGAGATTCAATAATAAGGCTGCCAAATCATGTCTCACCTATAGTAAGATATACATCAGAGCATCATTTAATTTTGAAAGAGACATAATAACTGCAAAAACAAATCTACAACGCTCTATCGCGGAGCGTTGTAGATTATCATTTAAAGTGTAGAAATTGAATCTGCCAAACGGGCATCGGGAATTATTTCCATCCCATCTCTTTGTTCCCGTGTAAAAGTTTGTAATTTTGTCGCGGTTTTCCACAATGGAGAACCCGTGGCATGCTTGCCACGAATGTCCAACAATTTAAATTTTGTGCATTATGACAAAATTACAGAACTCGCCTGCACCGCAGGCACCGGCGCGGAAGCGCAGAAACACGTATCGTAATCTCGCAATCGAGTTTTACGCCCGTAACTCATCCTCTATCCTGGCCATCACGCATCAACTTCGGCATAGGCTATCCCTTCTAACTTTCACCCGTTAGTCCTTTTACCTTCGACTTTCCCCTGTTCCAGCAAAAAATACATAAAAAACGCATTATTTTGCGATGAAACTTGCCGGTATCGGCAATTTTTTGTACCTTTAAGAGGTGAAAAAGCTGGGGAGACTTTCTTCTTTTGCCCCGAATTTAATTCGGGATTACGCAGTCCTTCCAGGCTGCGTTTTTTATGCCCCTTTGTCATCCTAAACTTTAGCAGTACCTTTGTGGGAATTTTTTAATTTCTGCAAAGTTATGAACGAAAACAACTATTATCTTAATGATCTCGCAATCCGTCTGCTGATTTGTTTCTTGCAAAAACACATCAGTCAACGAATTATTAGTCCATCTCAATTGCTCGCAGCACCTCCAGTGGACTGCCGATTTCGTCTGCCGAGGACGTTCAAGCGTCGATAGAGACATAAAAAAGTGATTTTTTTGACGATTGTCCCATTTTGGGACACTTTTTGAATAAAAAAAACCTACCTTTGCACCGGATTTCGAAAAAGAAAGCCGATAAAAGAAAGTAACCAAAGAAAATTATAAAAGAAAACCTCCTCTTCTCCACAGCCCTTTGGGCTGTAGCCACAGTCTAAAAGACTGTAGAGACACTTACGTGTGGTGGACTTAATTTTAATCTGTATGACACATTTATTCTATGATTTCTGGCGGATGTACGAACCGCTACCGGAGTACCGCAATCGGTATCGGGCGTGCGAGAAACTGTGGAACGAC
>CACYZT010000006.1 GCA_902778935.1 uncultured Bacteroidales bacterium | reverse complement strand
GGATGGCTTGCGCCCAATCTCGTGTAGACGCTTCTCTCTTTCTTCCACTAAAGCCCTCACTTTTTTTAGCAATGCAACCTCTGCACGCAAATACTCATTCTCGTAGCGCAGACGCTCTAACTCTGTCTGCGGTTCTTGTTTCTTTGGACGTCCCATACCTTTACGACCTTTTCCTTGCGGTTTAATGTCGCGCAAAGCCTCGTATCCGAATCGTCTATAAATCTGTGTCCAACGGAATACTGCTGTTTGAGAAACATTATACTTTGCGCAAACTCGGTGCAAAGGTACACCTTTTTCTGCAAACTCGCAAACAATTTTGCATTTTTCTGCAAAATCGGCACGTTTCATAGGTCTTTTTTGCAGTCCGGCGATACCCTCTTGCTCATAACGGAGCAACCATTCTGATACATAATAGCATTTTTGTACGGCTTGTAGCCGTTCTTCAATTGAATGTTTTTTATACATATAACAAACCCCAAAAGTTTTTTGTTCAACTTTTGGGGTTCATTACATCGGTCTCCCTTTTATTTGTTGTGGACAGGAGTAGCTCGCAGCACAAAGAGCCCCGAATTCTATTGTGGTGCGCTTGTGGTGCGCTTGTGGTTCGCTGACTAACAGATTAACAACCCAATAATCACCCAATAACCACCCAATAATATCCCAATAAAGATACAATACTTAATGCTTATAAATCGCTGCAAAGGTACTGCTTTTAGTACCAATTCGCACTCGTACGAGTATAAAGCACTCAAAGCAATAAAAATAAAAAAAATTTTAAATTAAATCCGTTTACTTAAAATATCAAATTATACAAGCATATTTGTTTTTTTTAGGTCAAAATCTTGGTTATTTGAAAAAAAAGTAGTAATTTTGCATGATTTTTGAAACAACCGATATCATGAGGAGAACTTTTCTGTGGATAGTCGCGCTCGTTCTTTCAGCGCAGATGAGTTGGGGCGAGTCTGTAACATCCGAAGCGCAGTTACCGACTTTTTACAGCGGATTAAATAATACCAGTGGCGCATCGTTGGTGTCGGCTCTGGTGAATGTATGCAACGTCAACACTTTCCACGCCGATAGTTACGCTACCGTTTGGACTAATTTTGGTACAACGGATGTTTATCCGTCTGACTCAACAGGCAAAGCCGGCCAACTATGGGATATGTATTCTAATGTCGTTTGGACTTTAGGAACTAACAAATGTGGTAGCTTTTCCAACGTAGGAGATTGCTATAATCGTGAGCACTCAATGCCGAAGAGTTGGTTTGGTGTGAGTGGTGATAATATCTCAGCAGGTCCTGCGACCGACATGCATCACATGTACCCGACGGATGGCAAAGTGAACAATCAACGTAGTAATTATCCGTTTGGTGAATGTTCCGCCGGCGAGTACCTCGTTGATGGAGATAACCGCGGAGCAGGCAAACTCGGTACTTCAACATTAACCGGTTTTCCCTCAGTAGGCATAGTTTGGGAGCCGGACAACCAATACAAGGGAGACTTCGCGCGTACGTACATGTACATGCTCATGAAGTGGTGTGCGCTGAATAACTCGACCTATAGTTTCACGCAAGACAGCCAACATTACGGCGAAAAAACCTTCAACAACACCTTTACTTCCGATGGCAATTATGGTTTGACAGCGTATGGTGTAGCGCTTTTGATGAAATGGCATCACCAAGATCCCGTTTCTCGCAAAGAGGTCGATCGCAACAATGCGGTTCAGTCCGTTCAGGGCAACCGAAATCCGTTTATTGACTACCCTTACTTGGCTGAATACCTCTGGGGAAGCAAGAAAGACCAAACTTTCAGCATTAGCGATGTAATAGGTTCGTTTGAGGATGGTTTTATAGTAGGTGTAAGCGACGGCAGTAAAAGTTCTACCGGTTCGGGAGATGAAGGTTTCCCGGGTGCCGCGCCGGAAGGATACTATGACGCCATCGACGGTCTTCAGGATTCGGTACTCAAATCGACTTTAGGTGCACTGACATATGCGCACTATACGAAACGATACAGTTTTGGATCAGGTTCAAATCATACATGGGATGCGCTTTGGTACACCGACCGTGACACGACGAATAACATGGTTATTGATATGTATTCGAATGTGGAGCGCTACTTTAATCCAAACCAACCTACAGCTAGCGTTAAGAATTGCGATATCGAGCACATGTTCCCGAATTCATGGTTCGGAGGTGAAGCCGGAAATAAACATGCTTATTGTGATCTTCACCATTTAGTCCCCGCAGACTATTCCGCTAACCGCAGTAAGAGTAATCGAGGTCCGGGTATTCCGATACCGCCATACACTTTCGATAATGGAGTTTGGATTAATGGCGATGATGCTGATGAAGTAGGTGTGTTCTGTCCACCCGATGAGTATAAAGGTGATTTCGCACGTGCGTTCTTCTATATTGCTTCAACGTATGGAGATACCGCTATATGGATTAAAGAAGCTGTGCCAAATCATATGACGAACGATAACTGGCAGGAATTCTTGCCCAAGACGCGAGATTTGTTGTTGTCATGGCACCGCAACGACCCCGTTTCGGATAAAGAGCGCATACGTATGAATATTGTATATCAGTTGCAAGGAAACCGAAATCCGTTCATCGACTACCCATGTTTGGCGGAGTATATCTGGGGTGATAAACAAGGTTATACAGTAAACTTGTCTAGTATGGCATCGGCGTATGACGCGGGCTTTGGAGATGAAGGTTGCACCGCTACGACAGCCCCGACCATTATTGACCCGACCGGCACGCAGCATATAGGTATCACAAAGGCGGATTCGTCTATTACCAAGCAGATAAAAGTTAGGGGAATTAACCTTCCTTCCGGAAATCTTACGCTCACCCTTAGCGGTGCGAACGCTTCACTATTTAGTCTCTCTGCAACTTCAATCAGTAGTACAGACGCATCCAAGGGGCAAGTTGTAACCATCACCTATACCCCAACCGCTAATGGCGAACACAGCGCTACACTTACTATCAGTGGTTGCGGTGTAACATCTCATGCAATAAATCTGACCGCAACCTGTTCAAACCTTTATACCGCTACGTGGAAAGTGGAAGGTGCTCAAGTCCTTCAATCGAAGGCTTTCTCCGGACAAATACCGACCATGCCAGACCAACCAGATGCCTGCGACGCAACACGTATATTCATCGGATGGACGGCGCAGACGAATGTGACAGACCGTCCTGCGGACCTCTTTAAAGACGCAGCGCCGGCACTAACGGCCGACAAGACCTTCTTCGCTGTCTTTGCCGACGAGGACAAACACCTTGATACAAAAGGTCACCAGGGTTATAAGTTCAGCAGTAATAAATGGGCAGCCAGCCCCGCTAACTGGGTAAGCGGCCGAAACGGAACCGCCTATACAAACGGCAGAGGAATACAGGTAAGTCTCGCGACCAGCGGTGCCTATGCAACCGCTCCCGATACGTACACCAACGTCGATACCATTAAAGTGAACTATTGTACCAATGCTTCTTCCGGTGCAGGTAAAATAACCATATATGTGGGCGAAGAAGCCATCACTAAATCCGTAGATAAGACCGGAGGTGCGACACTACGCGAGGTCGTGTTTGATTTCGCCACAATCCGTCCGTCCGGCGAAGTGGTTATTAGTGTTGAGTGTACTACCAACTCCATCTATATCGACAGCATTACCATCTCTTATTGTGCCCCGGCAACATATTCGAACTATAGACTCCGATGTGTTGAGGTTCCGCAATATGACATTACTTTCATTGACAACGGTGTCGAGAATACCGTCACAGAAGATGAGGGCGCAACGCTCAGCGTCACAGACCCGGTTCCATGCGAAGGCACAGGATATACCTATGCTTTCGCTGGCTGGGGTACTGCGCCTATTGCTTCATCCACAACTACGAAGCCTAATCTCTATGCTTCCAA
This sequence comes from uncultured Bacteroidales bacterium, assembly GCA_902778935.1. GTDB lineage: Bacteria > Bacteroidota > Bacteroidia > Bacteroidales > Paludibacteraceae > Colicola. The sequence goes on along the minus strand of CACYZT010000006.1, from coordinate 142,865 downwards.
CAACCTTCCTTCCGTCACCTCTGATGCAACCTATTATGCGGTGTATGCGTATGATGTGACAACGCCAGGGACACCCACTCCGGTGTATGTGAAGGTGACTTCAACTTCCGGCATTGAAAATGGACAGTATCTTATTGTGTATGAAAACGGGAGTGTAGCTTTAGACGGTGGTTTGACTGATTTTGATGTCCCAAGTAATACAATAGCGATAACGATTAATAAAGATACCATCGTAAGTACCACAACCATAGATGCTGCTTCTTTTACTATTGCTGCAAAAACCGGAGGTTATTCTATTAAATCAGCTTCGAACTATTATATAGGGCATTCGGGTAGTAGTAATACTATAAAGAAAAGTACCAAAGACGATTATGTTAATACGTTAAGTATCAATGAGAATGGAAACTTCTTAGACACTTGCAACGCTTACGTTATAAAATATAATACATCTTCCGAACAAACACGCTTCCGTTATTATAATTCGACTACAATGAAACTTGTTCAGTTATACAAGCGTGTTATAGCCAATATCAGTGGCGCTACTACCACCTATTACACCACGTCGCCTGATTGTCCGAATACGCCGACAGGGATAGAGGAGAAGGAAGTAAAGGTTTCCGCGCAGAAAGTACTAATCGGAGGAAAGTTGTTCATCCGCAGAGACGGACATCTGTATGACGCACGGGGACAGCGAGTGAAATAACACTTTTGCAAACCGTAGTTTACAAGGAAACTATAAAAGTGAAAAAAGTTTCCTATTTTCTTGCACAATTCATAAAAAAAGCGTACCTTTGCACTCGCTTTCGCTATGACTCGCGTGATTCGCTGCATTGCAGCTCAGTGACGCTACGTCATGCGCTACGCTCTCCCCAAGGATTAAAATCCTCGGGGACCCCAGAATGGAAGACCAGAAAAGACATATTATCAAGACGGCAGGCGAACTATTCTTTCGCCTCGGTATTCGTAGTGTCTCCATTGACGATATCTGCCATGAACTCGGCATGTCCAAAAAGACATTCTATGTCTATTTTGCGTCCAAGGACGAGCTCATCGAACAGATGCTGCAGGCCAATATCGACTATATGGAATGCAAGATGAAGGAGTTGTTGGCGCAGAACGATTTCCGGCGCTTGGTGAAGGCGTTTGTCAAACACCAGGAGGCGGAGAAAAATGACGTCCGCCGTGTTCCTCAGTTGGTCTATGATCTCAAGAAATACTACCCGCGGCAATTCGCGGACTTCCAAATCAGGTGTTTCGAAGCGCAGAAAGAGTATATCATCCGCTATCTCGAAATGGGCGTGCAGGAAGGACTCGTGCGTGCGAACCTTAATATAGAACTAACGGCTGTGCTCTTTGCAAAAATCCACAACGACGCCATTCGGGACTTTGAGGTCATTGAGGCGCACAACCATAACATGCACCAACTCGCACACACCGCCATGGATATCTTCGTCCGCGGCGTGCTGAGTGAAGAAGGACTAAAATTATATGAATAGACAAAAACAATATATGAAGAAAGTATTATTTATGATGTTGGCATTCGCGATGAGTGTCACTACAATGAAAGCAGAAGACCATGTCATGGCGGCTACACATGGCTCGCGTGATATTCTTCACAAAGAGAATCCTGCTGCTCTCAGCCTGAGCCTCCGCGAGGCGCAAGATTACGCAGTAAAGCAAAACCGAACACTTAAGAACGCCTCCCTCTCGGTACAGGAAGAATATGCCAAACGCTGGCAGACTATCGCCTCTCTGTTACCACAGGCGGATGGTTCGTATTCCTATTCGAACTACTGCGGATATAGTGCTACGCTGTCGATGATGGGAACGGATGTCAAAATCAACATGCCTAATGTCGGCGCACTCGGCGTGACGGCAACTATCGGTCTTAACGGACAGGGGATTGTAGGAGTGCTTCTCAACAATATTGCCATCCAAATGAAGAAGATTGCGCTTGAGGAGTCGGAAAACCAACTCCGTAGCTCCGTAATGAGCAGCTATGTCTCCGTGCTCGCGCTTCAGAGTATTACCAACCTTCTGGACTCGTCTCTGGCGAACATACAGAACCTCGAGCAGATTACCCAATATTCTGTGAATGCCGGCGCCGCCGAGCAGACAGCTGCCGACCAGATCCGCGTGCGTGTCAATACCCTCAAGAACTCGATTAACTCCCAAAAACGGAATATCGAGCTTGCTACCAACAGCCTCAAAGTGCTGCTGGACGTGCCCGTAGAGACCGAATTGACGCTCACCGACAATATTGACGCTATCCTCTCTCCCGAGAGAATACTGACTCTGTTGAGTGATCCGTTCGATATCCGTAATAACCTTGATTATCAGACCGTAGAGCGCTCTGCCGAACTTGCCAAACGCAATGTGCACATGGCGGGATGGGCTTATGGACCGACTATCGCGCTCGCGTATAACTACCAGAACCAGAAATACTATGGCGAGGGCGGTATGCGTATGACGCCGCCGAATGTGGTACAGGTTACCGTCAAGATGCCGCTTTGGTCCTCTGCCAAACGCGCAGCGGGAGTGGTAGAGAAGAAGATTGCCTATGAGCGGGCTAAAAACACCCTCTCTGAGATGACAGACAACCTCTCTATCCAATATCGCCAGCTTTGTTTTGATCTCACCAACGCTTATGAGACCTACATGAACGAGAAGGATAATATCGAGGTATCCAAACGTGTCTTTAACTCCGCCACGGAGAAATATAAATGGGGCGCCGCGTCAAACATTGAACTGACCAACGCTTCCAACGACCTCATTAATGCGCAATCGACCTACGTCAACGCCATGTTGACGCTCATCAATGCGCAATCGAGTCTCGAAGAATTCCTGAATAAATAGAGAAATAATAATAATGAATATCAATATGAGAAAGAACATTCTTTACATCCTCGCAGCCCTGACACTCGTTGGCTGCGGTGGCAAAGACACATCCGCTTCGCAGGAGGAAGAACGCGTGGAGCAGGTTCGCATTACCGTTCTCCAACCGCGTGAGATAGAGCGCGAGATTTCCGTTTCTACCAACCTCCAAGGCTATCTTACGCAAAATGTAGCGCCTTCACTCACAGGTAAGATTGAGCATATCTACCGCGAAGTAGGAGACCGGGTATCCAAAGGAGCAGACCTCGTCCGCATGGACCAGACACAGTACAAGACCACGAAAATCTCATTGGCTAACCTTGAGATTGAGCGAAATCGTGTCAAACAACTGCTCAAAACCGGTTCCGCTACACAGCAGCAATACGACCAGATTGTGACGCAGTTCAACTCCACCAAGGAGCAACTGGACTTCCTTCAGACCAACACGTATGTCAAAGCTCCGTTCAGCGGCGTCATTTCGGCTAAAAACTACGAGGACGGCGAGCTCTACAGCGGTCAGCCGATATTGGTTTTGACGCAGATAGACAAACTCAAAGCACTCGTAGCTATACCGGAAGCTTACTTCCCGCAGTTCAAAGCAGGTATGAAACTGACGCTCACATCGGAGATTTACCCCGATAAAGTGTTCCCTGCTACCGTGGAAGTCGTTTATCCGACCATCGATGCAGCAAGCCACACTTTCCAGATTAAGATTGTCATCCCGAATAGCAAGAATCTCCTGCGCCCGGGTATGTATGTCACCACCACTATCGGTCTGGGCAAGGCAAACACGATTGTAGTTCCCTATCAGTCTGTTGAGAAACTCGTCGGCGCAAACGACCGTTATGTGTTCATCAATGAGAACGGACGCGCTAAACGCGTAGCTGTCGAACTGGGGCAACGCTTCGACCAAGAGATTGAAATCATCGCACCGGAAATCGTACCGGGTGTAGAATTAGTCACCACCGGCCAGCACAAATTAGTTGACGGAGTTAAAATCAATGTAGTTGAATAATTATGGCAATATATAAGAGTGCAATACAGAAACCGGTGACCACAGCGTTGATTTTCATCGCTGTCATCGTCATCGGTGTCTTTAGTTTTCTCAAACTGCCGGTGGATATGTTCCCGCAGATGGATCCACCGTACATCACCGTCATGACCACTTATCCCGGAGCCTCAGCGTCCGAGATGGAGACCAACGTGACCAAGTACATGGAGAACGCCCTTACTTCGGTGGACCACCTCAAGCATATCACCTCGCAATCGAAGGATAATATGTCTATGGTCATGCTCGAACTCGAATGGGGTGCCAACATGGACGAGGCGGTGAACGATGTCCGCTCGTATGTGGATATGACCAAGTCAAACCTGCCGGACAACTGCGGTACGCCGATGATCTTCAAGCTCTCGACTTCCGCTATGCCGGTTGCCCAGTATTCTATCACGGCAGACGAGACCTACGCGGGATTGGATAAGATCCTCAATGACGAAGTCATTCCGCAGCTTAACCAAGTGGACGGAATTGGTAACATATCCCTTTCCGGTGCACCTGACCGCTATATATATATCAATATCGACCAGCAGAAACTGGATGCGTACGGGCTGACCATCGAGCAGGTAGGACAAGTGGTGCAAGCCAACAACCTCAACCTCTCCTCCGGTACAATCAAAATGCCACAAGAGCAATACCAGATGCAGGTGCGCTCCGAGTATATCGAGTCCAGCGAGATTGAGGACCTTATGGTCACCATGACGCCGAAAGGACAACAGGTCTTCATCCGCGATATCGCTACCGTCAAGGACACCATCAAAGACTTGACTTTGGATGAGAAAACCAACGGCCGTGAGTCCGTTCGTTTGATTGTTGCCAAGCAGACAGGTGCCAACACCGTTAAGATTTGTCAGCAGGTTCGCAAGAAACTGGACGAGATACAGAAACAACTGCCGTCGGATGTGAAGATAGAGAAGATTTACGACCTCTCGGATACAATCCAGAACTCCATCAACTCGCTCGAAGAGTCCGTCATGTACGCCCTGCTCTTCGTCGTGCTCGTCGTGCTCTTCTTCCTCGGTAAATGGCGTGCGACGCTCATCATCGGTATCACCATTCCTATCGCCCTCATCGTGGCGTTCATCTATCTGGGTGTGGCCGATTCATCGCTCAATATCATCTCCCTCTGTTCGCTCACCATCGCCATCGGTATGGTCGTGGACGATGCGATTGTGGTCTTGGAGAATATCACCCGCCACGTCGAGCGTGGAGAAGACCCGCATGAGGCGGCTATCTATGCGACGAACGAAGTATGGGTATCTGTCATCGCTACCACCCTCGTGCTCGTGGCTGTGTTCGTACCGCTGACGATGCTCAATGGTATGGCGGGTATCATGTTCCATGAACTCGGATGGATTGTGACGGTCGTTTGTTGTACCTCTACGCTTGTCGCTATCTCGTTGACTCCTATGCTCTGCTCCAAGCTGCTCAAAGCGAAGAAAGTGCATGTGGACGAGAACGGAAACCTCATCGATGATGAAGCCGGCAAGAAAGGCTGGTACGAACGCACCGTGGTGCACATGCTGGATGTTATTGACGCCTGGTATGAGAAATCGCTCGGATGGTGTCTGCGTCATAAAGCCATCACTATTCTGGTTATCTTCGGCATCTTCGGTCTGTCCCTTATTCCTGTCTTCACCGGTCACATCGGTACCGACTTCATGCAGGAGCAGGATAACGGACGTCTCTCCGTGACGGTTAAACTGCAACGCGGTACGCGTATCGAAGAGACGCTGAAGACCGCCCGCGCACTGGAGACACGCTTCATGGTTCTTGTGCCGGATATAGAGCTTATCAACACCTCTGCCGGTTCGAACGATGATGCTACCATCGCAGCGCTCTTCTCCAGCACGATGAACAACAAGATATCCATGACTGTCCGTCTCAATAAGAAATGGGAGCGCGATAAAACCATCTGGGAGATTGCCGAAATCCTCCGTCAAGAGATGGCGCGCTATCCGGAGATTGTGGAATACCAATGTCAGGTGGCTTCCAATGGTCCCGGCGGAGGTAGTAACACCGTTAATGTCGAGATTTACGGCTATGACTTCGATAAGACGAGTCAGCTTGCCGACCAGACACGCCGTCTCTGTATGGAGTTGCCGGGTGCGCGTGACGTCAATATCAGCCGTGAGGACGACCGTCCGGATATCAAAATCACGATTGACAAAGAGAAAGCCTCGCGTCTGGGCCTCAGCTCCGCAACTATCTCTACCTATCTGCGTAACCGCGTAGCGGGTATGAACTGCGGCTATCTCAAAGACGACGGTTCCGAGCACGATATCGTCGTGCGTCTCCGTGAGGAAGACCGTAACTCGCTCTCCGATGTGATGGACCTGACCATTCCGACACCCACGGGTTCGAGAGTCAAACTGTCGGAGGTAGCCTCTATAGGCGAATATTGGGCTCCGCCTACCATCGAGCGTAAGTCGCGTCAGCGTATCGTTACCGTCAAGGTAACGCCGTATAAGACTTCACTGGGTGAGTTGGCAAGCCAGATCAATGAGAAAGTAGTGCCGGAACTCGACCTGCCGGTCGGTTATTCGGTCCAATTGGCGGGTAACTACGAGGACCAGCAAGAGACCTTCAGCGATATGCTTCTATTGGGCATGTTGATTATTCTGCTTGTGTATATCACCATGGCTTCGCAGTTTGAAAGCTTGCTCATGCCGTTTATTATCATGCTGACTATCTTCCCTGCCCTCACGGGTGTTATCCTTGCGCTGTGGCTCACAGGTCGAAGCCTGGATATGATCGGAGCCTTGGGTATCGTCTTGCTTGTCGGTATTGTAGTGAAGAATGGTATCGTGCTCGTCGATTATATCAATCTTATGCGCGAACGGGGATACGAACTCAATAAGGCTATCGCCATGTCCGGTCGTAGCCGTATTCGTCCTATCCTTATGACTGCATTCACTACCATCTTAGGTATGGTGCCGATGGCTGTCAGCTCGGGTGAAGGAGCCGAAATGTGGCAACCGTTAGGTATCGTCGTCATAGGCGGTCTGACCGTCTCCACCTTCCTGACGCTATTCCTCGTGCCTGTCCTCTATGGCTCGATGACCAAGCACGGCGACCGCGACAAACAGGAAGCCCTCCGCAAGAAATTCATCTTCATGGATATTAAAGTAAAGAAATAATTAATCATTGAATAACATGAAATCTGTAATGATTGTGTTCAACCAGGCGAACACAGGTAGAGTCGAATATATGTTGGATGTCTTGGGAATCAAAGGATTTACTTTCTTTGAGCAGGTACAAGGTCGTGGTACCAACGGCGGTGAACCCCGTCGTGGTACGCACGCTTGGCCCGAGATGAACTCCTGCGTCATCACCATTGTGGAAGATGACCAAGTGCCCGCGCTCCTCGAGTCCGTCAAGAAACTGGATTTGCGTAACGAGGAAGTCGGTGTTCGCGCCTTTGTCTGGGATATTGTAGCTACCGTATAAAATGGAGACCTTCGAATTCTTAGGCTTCAATCTGCACGCGTGGATTACGATAATCACTATTTTCGCGATGTTCAGCGTACTGCTGTTTACTCGGCTGCGCTCGGACATCGTGTTCCTGTCTGCTGTAGGTATCCTGTATGTCACCGGTGTGCTGAGCACTGAGGAAGCTCTGTCCGGCATAAGTCAGACCTCGGTCGTCGTGGTAGGAGTGCTGTTCGTGGTCATCGCCGGACTAACCTATACCGGCGTGCTGCAGTGGATTGTCAAGGCTCTTCTTGGTATGCCGAAGACCTACACCCGGGCGGTCACACGACTGATGATACCCGTCGCGGCTCTCAGCTCATTCTTGAGCAACACCACCGTCGTGGCGCTTTTTGTGAATATCGTCAAGCTGTGGTCGAAAAAGCTCGGTATATCGCCCTCCAAACTCCTTATTCCGCTCAGTTACGCGTCCGGCATGGGCGGCGTGTGTACGCTTATCGGTACACCGCCTAACCTGATTATCAGCGGACTGTATGAGCAAAAAACAGGCGAGGCAATGAATATCCTCGCCACCACTATTCCCGGATTGTTCTGTCTCGCAGTCGGTATATTGTCTATCATAGCCTTGCGACGGTTGCTGCCGAACAGGAAGTCGCCGGAAGAGGCCTTCGAATCGACCGGAGACTACACAGCCGAACTGCTCGTTCCTGCTGATAATCCGAATATAGGCAAAGAGATCGGCGAAATAGGACTCAATAATATTCCCGGCTGTAGTCTGGTGGAGTTACGCCGTTTCGATGATGAGAACATCGTCTCTCCTGTGCCGGACGATGAACCGCTGATGGGCGGAGACCGGCTTATCTATGCCGGACAGTTTGTGGACTTGGTCGAAATCGCATACAAGCATGGTCTGGTAAGCGCTGACCATCCGGTCTTCCATTATGATGAAGTCCAGCAAAGCAAGCATCATCTCCGTACCGCGTTTGTCACCTTCGGCAGTTCGCTCATCGGAACCACGATGGGTACGAATGGCTTTGAGAAAGGGAACCATTTATCGCTGGTGGCGGTCAGCCGACGAGGTAGTCGTATCGAACAATCGCCACGCGAAGTCGTTCTTCAGGCCGGTGACACACTCCTCTTGGATAGCGTTCGCGAATTGCACACCGACACCGGTGCCATGAGACGAGACCTCCATTTCTTCGAGTCCGAAGATATTCCGAATTTCGGTGCAGGTACGTATATCTCTTGTTTGGTTATGATTGCTATGGTAGCACTCTCGGCACTGGGCATTCTTCCTTTGCTCCAGAGTGCCATTCTCGCCGTCTTTGCTATGCTGCTCTTCCGTTGTTGCAGCCCCGAACAGGCGATGCGTTCTATCAATTGGGATATCCTCATGGTGTTCGCTTGTAGCGCCGTTCTTGGGATGGCAATCCAGAAAACAGGTATCGCTGAGCGGCTGGCAACGGGTATCTTGGATGTCTGCGGCACCAACCCGATAGTCGTCATGACGGCTGTCTGCTTTGCCGGCACGTTCATCACCGAGTTTATATCCAATACGGCGGCTGGCGCGATGTTCTTCCCTATCATGTACGAAGCAGCGGAGAAATTAGGCTACGAGCCCTACCCATTTCTGATTGCACTCATGATTGCCGTTAGTAGCAGTTTTGCTACGCCTATCGGCTCTCCCACACACATGCTGGTCTATGGTCCCGGCGGATATCGGTTTAGCGACTTCCTGAAGATAGGTCTGCTGATGAATATCATCATCCTCATTGCCAATATCTTCATTGTCAATGTCGTCTATCCCCTCACTCCCCTCAACCCCTAACCCTCTAATCCCAAGAGAGAGTAACATTAGCAACCATGAGGTTGCTTTTTTGTTACATTTCGCATAAAAATTGTAGATTTTTGCCGTAAAACTTGCATATGTCATAAAAAAACTATAACTTTGCAGCCGAAAGTTGCAAAGATAGAAAAAAAAAAAAAAAAATGAGTGAGCCTTATAAATACAATCCCTCATCTGCGGAAAGTCGGAATATCTTCACGGCCTCTTGTGTGGAGTCGGTAGCTTCTGCTTTGCAACAGCCGGCAGACGAAATTTATCGTCGCATGGCGCGCGTAAATCTAATAGATGAATACATTATCCCCTGCTATGAAGTGCTACATAGTGAGAGCCGCGAGAATGTTACAAAAGATATTATCTACACCCTCGAATTGTGGGAACAAAAACAAGGCGTATGATTGAAGTATATCATGGAGGAACAGAGCCGATTACTAATCCGCTGGTTAGTGCCGGTCGCGAAGGTTTAGACTTTGGGAAAGGATTTTATGTGACTCTTTTGCGAAGTCAAGCAGAGCTTTGGGCTGATAGAATGGCTCGTCAGCGCAAGGGTGATAAGATTTTGTCTGTATATGACTTAGATATAGATGCTATCCGCGCCAACTATCGATATTTGTTTTTCCCGCATTACGATGCCGATTGGCTCAATTTCATTGCTAATAGTCGAACAGGCAAAAAGCCTTGGATAGAATATGATTGTATTGAAGGCGGCATTGCCAATGACCGTGTGATTGATATGGTGGAGGGTTATATTGCAGGAACAGTAAGTGCTGACTACGCCCTGCAAGAGTTGAGCAAGCACCAACCAAATCATCAGATTTGCATTTTGAACCAGGAAGCGATAGATAAATACTTGAATTTTAAGGAGGCAATCAAATGCTAAGCGATGTATTGATGTGGAATAAGATAGGTCGTGTTGTAACACGCATTAGCGAACGCAAAGGCGTTAGCGCCTCTCGCGCTTTTGAATTGTTCTATACATCTCCATTAAGCAAGGACCTTCACGATCCTGCAACGGGGTTGTACCTAATGGGCGATGAATATCTCGCTCAAGCGATTTAATAATATCGTCCCCAGCCCGAGACGTAAAACTGAGCACTTTTTCTATGTTATCTCTCGAGAATGACTCGAGAATGGACCGAGATTGATTCGAGAATGATTCGAGAATGACTCGGTGAAGTAGCGAAAACAAGTAGCAAATGAACTCATATATTGGAGAAAGCCAAAGTCGAGTAAAATGGGACAACTCTTAAGCAGCCATAAGGTTGCTTTTTTGTTACATTTCGCTTAAAAATTGCAAAAACAGCTTTACAAATTTGCATATATCAAAAATTTGTTGTACCTTTGTCGCCGAATTTACGCCGAAGCCGTGTTAAGCGGTGGATGGTGGTGGGTTCTTTACATATTGAATGGCGTTTATTGACGCTTTGTATTTGACGCACAAAAAGCTTAGCACACTTTTAGTTTATTTCCAGTCAAAAGCAAAGTAACAATAGATGCCTACGGGTATGACTTTTGTACCGACTCTGCTGTTTCTTCGCAGGCGGTTTGTCATATCGGCGTAGGTTTCATTGTTGTTTATTTGACTGGAGGGACAAGTGCTAAGGTCCTTGTGCGTAGATGAGCAATAGCGAAGTCTGCGCTTTTCTATATGTGCGCGCACGAACATAAAATATATAGCGACCATGAAAAAGATTATATCGATCATTGCGATGATAATCGTATCCATCTCGATGTCTGCAAAGGACATCCCGGTTGGTTATGTCGATTTAGGGTTACCAAGCGGAACCTACTGGAAAGCTGTTGATGAGCCAGGGTATTACACTTATCCTTCAGCTCGATACTATTATGGCGAGGCCTTGCCCAACAGAGCGCAAGTAAAAGAGCTTCTGTATAATTGTACCTGGAAATGGACAGGAAAAGGTTATCGCGTAACCGGACCAAATCAAAATTCAATATATTTTCGGTTTGAGGGGTATAAGGACTGCGACGAAGATTTGCATAAAGAAGGCTCTGCCGCAGTACTATGGACATTGGACAATGCCGGAAGCAACTACGCGTATGTCTATGTATTGTCCGACAACCAAAGACAGATCCTTGAAGAATCCAATTGCTGGGGTTGCTCTGTCCGTCTTGTAATAAGTGAATAACCAAACATAATAAACGGAGTATGCCGAAATGCCACAAGTGAGTAGGCACAAAACTAAAATCTATTAAACAATGAAAAAGTTTATGTTCTTCGCTACAATCGTAGCAATGTCAATGGTAATGGTTATGCCGGCACAGGCTCAAACCCGCAAAGAGAAAAAAGCTGCTGCAAAAGCACAATGGGAATTAGAGCAAAAGCAAAAAGCTGAAGAGGCAGAACTGCTTCACAAGATGAAGATGGATAGTATTAAAAGAGTTCAACAGCAGCAAGCAGAAGAGGAAGCTTGGGAAAAAGAAAAGAAAGATTTAAAGCGTGAAGGTCAAAGAGCTCAAATGCAATCAAAAAATCAAATGACGCAAGTGATGGAAGGCGGCGTTCAATTGATTTACACACCTTGTATGGATGAATTCATAGCGTTAAATAAAGTGCGTGGACAAATGGCGGCACAAGGAATTTCCACTGGTCAAGATACACAAGAAGCAGCTGAATTAAATGCTAACCGTGTAGGGTTATCAGATCTTACCACTCGTTTTTTAGGTGTTATCAAGAATGGTGTAGAGCAATATTCTAAAGACACAAGTACACCGGAAAAACAACGTATAATAGGAGCTCAGTTAGAAGGCCTTGCAGTTGCTGTTGGTGAGAAGGCCATCAATGAACTATTCGTTGTAGATTGTCGCCAATTCGGAAAAGATAGATATCAGCAATATGTTTGTTATGAGGCTTTGTATGTCCCTGCACAACAAGTAATAGATGCTATCGCAGAAGAAGCAGTCAAGAAAATGGATATTGACAAAGCTTTATTCCGCAAACGTATGCAGGCTGAATTGGATGCTAATGCAGCAAAAGAGAATGCAGCATTAGAAAAACAACGCAAAGAAATTGAGGAATAACATGAAGCGACTGACATTATTTTTGTTGGTTCTTATAGGTGTATCCATTGTGGCATTCGCGCAAATTGATCGCGATATGCCGCAGTGGGTGACCCATTTACCAAGCGCGAACCCGCAAAAACACTTCTATTACCGTGTCACCATGGGTGAAGGCTTGTCCTATGACAAAGCCTATGCGAATGCTTTTGCCAAAGCTATCATGGAAGCCAAATGGAAATTAGGAGTTCGCGTAAATATGTCCGATGATATAGCGGCACTAGAGGGGCAAGTTAGTTCTGCTATTGACGTACAAGACCAGAATATGACTATTCCCATTAATAAAGTTTGCGACTGGTGGGAAGTAACAACAAGAGGGCTCTATCGTCTTTACGTACTTTGGCAAATTGCCGACGACGGACGTTATGAGCCAAGATTTGAAGATTTTACCAATTGTAATTAAATATTATGCGTAGATTTATTCCTTTTATGTTGTTATTGCTGGCTATAATTGCTGGTAGCAATGACATATATGCACAGGCAAAGCGCCGTCCATTGCCCGACTGGGTTTTCGAAAAACCGGAACGGAGCAATATAACCTTTTACTATCATGTAGAGAGAGGTTGGGGAGAAACCGAGACAGAAGCTCGTAATGCTGCTTATACGCAGGCATTTATGCAAGTAGCATTGAAATTAGGTATTCCGTTGAATACCGAAGATATTAGTGAAGCCGTAGCCAGCGGAACGAACGTCAAGTTGCTTTCTCAACGTTTTACTATCCCTATGAATGTAGCTTGCTATACGTCACGCCGTGATGAAGATACTGGCGGTTGGAACTATTGGTTGTTATGTCAAATCCCAGAAATGGGTTATGCCGACCGAGCTCGCTTTGATGATTTTAACGAATGCTTCAAACATGAGCGATATGACAAACGTCAACAAGAGAAAGCTGAAGCTGCTGAGAAGCGTAAACAAGATTCTTTGCAGATTGTTAAAGATCGAAACGTAACAGCTATTGTTGCTTCTGCATTTATTCCTGGTATGGGTCAAATGCTGAAAGGGCAATATGGTTCCGGAGCTGCTTTCTTGGTGAGCGAGTTAGCTATCTTCGGCGGTGGCACTGCTTGCTATTTCTTAGGGCAAGAACAGCTCAAAATCATGAAAGCCTCCGGCACCTCGTATACTGACTACCAGAATGCAAAAAAGATGAAAAATACATTGGATATTGCCATGTGGACCTGCTTTGGCGTCGGTGCAGTAGTACATATAAGCAATATGGTACATGCATGGTATGTAAAAGACAAGAAAGCAGCTGTTAATATGGCTTTTGCCCCGGCTATTATTCCCACTAACGAATTTTCTACCCCATCCTATGCTATGGGTGCAGGATTGCAAATTAAATTCTAACAAAAAATGAAAACTAGATTCACTTGGTTTGGCATTATTGCCATAATTATTGTTAGCATCAGTACCTTCTTTATCGGGTGCGGAAGTGATATGAACGATATTGTCACATATCGTGGACAAGTTGTGTATATCAACACGACCAATCCGTTTGCCGATTTGACAGTTAAGGTAACGGATGGTTATAATACTCATTGTCAGACGCAAACAGATGCTGGCGGTCTATTCTCACTTAAGGTACGTGTTAGTGAGATTGATGGTAATTATTACCTCTTGGCAGGGGACTCAACATGTGTTCCCAAAAAGGTAGCACTAGGAGGTTATGGCCAAGCCGAAGTAGATTTAGGCGTAATTGAAGTGGAGGGTCCTGCTTTACCGACCGTGGAAACTAATAATGTTTCGGATATAACTGCCGATGGCGCTATATTAGGCGGAGAAGTTAAAACTGATGGGCGTTTGACAGTTACGGCACGAGGTGTATGTTATGGCACGGAACAACAACCTACGATAAATAGTCGGCATACAACGGATGGTTCCGGTTTGGGGGCATTCACGAGCAACTTGAAAGATTTAGAGCATAACACAATATATTATGCGCGTGCATATGCCACTAACCGCTTAGGTACGGCTTATGGCAAACAAGTTAAGTTCACAACAGAATTAGGAGTGCCCATCGTAACAACGGATACCATCATTCGTATCACGGCACACTCGGCAAAATGCAAAGGTCGCGTTGAGAGTGATGGTGGTTATCCTGTGATTAAAAAAGGAACTTGCTGGAGTCGCCAACCGGACCCTACAATCGATGATGATTGCACCAACGATGGTTCGGGAATTGGAGAGTTTACAAGTTCTCTTAATAATCTTATCGAGAATACAACTTACTATGTGCGTACCTATGCAACCAATAGTACGGCTACTGTTTATGGTGAGCAGATTATTATTACCACGTTGGATGGTCTGGCAGTAGTGACAACTGATTCTATCAACAATATTACCGCGACTGGCTTCACCGCGTATGGAACAGTAGTGTCGGATTGTGATATCCCTGTTACTGCGCGTGGTTTCTGCTATGCAACAACACAATACCCGACTATTGAAGATGACCATTCTACTGCCGGTAAAGGATTAGGCGATTATAAGAGTAATATTACTAAACTAGTGTATGGAACTACATATTATGTCCGTGCATACGCAACCAATGCAACAGAAACGACATATGGCGAACAGTTTGAGATAAAGACTCTTTCTGGCCTCCCAACGGTAACCACAGATGCTGTTACTAACATTGGTTCTGTCAAGGCCACATGTGGAGGAAATGTGACGGACAATGGAACACTTTCTGTAACTGCTCGTGGCGTATGCTATGGTACAGAATCACAGCCAACTATTGAAGGAGCACATACAACTAATGGTACCGGTATGGGAACATTTGTAAGTAATCTAACAAACTTAAAGGACAAAACCACATACCACGTACGAGCATATGCAACTACCGCTGCAGGTACAAGTTATGGAGAAGAACGTACTTTCAAAACAGAAAATGGCATACCTGTTGTGATTTTGGATTCTATAGGAGAACCTACTGCTAGTAGCGTGACATGTTTTGGAAATGTAACTGGCGATGGGGGCGTTACTATTACCGAACGAGGCTTCTGCTATAGTACATCACAATATCCGACCAATACATCTGAACATGTAGCCATTGGAACAGGTGTTGGTGCATTTACAGGTAGTTTGACGAGTTTAGCTCTAAATACCAAGTACTATATCCGTGCGTACGCTGTCAATTCCCTTGGAGTAGGATATAGCGAGCAAAAAACATTTACGACCAAAGATGGTTTAGCAACAGTTTCCACAACATCTCCCACATCTACAGCTACATCAATAGCAGTAGGAGGTAGTGTCACAAATAATGGTGGATATGCTGTTACGGAACGAGGAGTATGCTATAGTAGCACAAACTCCGCACCTACTATTACTGACGAAAAAGTGATGGGAGGAAAAGGAAATGGTGCCTTTAATGTATCCATTACCGGATTGACGGCGGCAACTACTTATCATATTCGCGCTTACGCTACTAACGAAAATGGAACTGCATATGGAAATGTTGTGTCGATTCAAACTAAAGATGGTAACGCGAGTGTTTCTATAGATGCAGTCTCTAATATTACTGCACTGACAGCTTCTACCTCTGTAACAGTTACAGATGCTGGCAGTGCTACCTTGCAAAGTTGCGGTATATGTTGGAGTAGCAATCCGAACCCAACAACTACGGATAACAAGACTGTTGCCGGGGGAAAACAAATGAATACTGCATATCTGTGCAATATGACGGGACTCGCACCTAATACAACTTATTATGTCCGTGGTTATGCAACAACAGATGTTGCTACAGCATATAGTGAGCAAAAGAGTTTTACTACGAATGATGGTCTTCCTGTTGTAACGACTTCCCAAACAACAGCTACCTCTACACAGATTTCTTCCGGAGGATCCATTACAAATGATGGCGGTTACTCAATAACAACTCGTGGTATATGCTATAGTACGGCCAACTCAACTCCGACTATTGAAGATAGTTATACAACTGCTGGTATCGGAACAGGAACCTTCTCTTCCGTAATTACCAACGTTGATGTCAGTACTACCTACTATGTACGGGCATATGCAACAAATAGCATCGGAACAGGCTATGGAAAAGTAGTCTCATTAACTACAGGGAATGGTTTGCCAACAGTGACTACTACGGCTATAACCAAGAATGGTCAAACATTCTTATCCGGAGGTAATGTAACAGACGACGGAGGCTCTGCTATTTTAGCAAGAGGAATTTGTTACGGAACATTCCCTAACCCTGATTTATCTGCCACATATACACATACTTCTGATGGAACGGGAAAAGGTTATTATACTTCAACTATAAGTTCTTCCATAAGTGGTACCATTTATGTAAGAGCCTATGCGACTAATGCTAATGGTACAACCTATGGGAATGAAGTATCTGTTGATTTGGATTATCTTTCTCTACCCACCTTTATTTTCAACGAGAAAACATATAGAGTAGCCCCTAATGCACCGAATTTGATGACTTGGAGTCAAGCCGATACGTATTGTGAGGGCTTGTATCTATATGGCTATTCAGATTGGAGATTACCGACAAAGGAAGAACTGTACCAAATGTATGCACTCAGAGCATCTATAGGAGGATTTGTTACAGTTACATCAAGTACTACTAGTTCTTCTGCCCCATGCATATATTGGTCTTCCTCTTATTATTTTAATGGGTCTTATCGCATTTGCTATACGGTTAATTTTAATGATGGGGTACAAAACACTAGTAGCGGCAGTGATGGCATTTATTTTAATGTTCGCCCAATACGAGAAGAAAAATAGTTAGGATAAGTATTTCAACATCTCACGATGTATAGGTTAATCGTTCCTATTATTATGGAGAACAATAAAACAGAACCGATTCAATGTCTGCTTGGGAAAAAGATTGGATACCCGGAACTAATTAATGTATTCTATACAGCACTATTGATATTTTTAGTGTTTACTGCAGCCAATGATTTGGTAAAAGGATTAATTAGAGTATTTAGTGTGGAGTTGTTCTTGTATTTGCTTTTATGGCTATCCATGGTAATACAAACAACCTTTGCATATTGGCACATTAGAGAAGTTTCTGAGAATTATGAATTATCAGCATTCCTTTCAGACTGCGTAGACATTTGTATCTTTATTTACGTATGTGCCGCAATCGGAAGTACGTATGATAGCACAACGAAGGTTTTTGATGATTTAGATACCTATTGGCACATTTCCATACCTTTCATAATATTATCCTTTAATCAGGTGTGCTGGTATATTTTCGTTAAGGAAAAGAAAGCGGCCGCGATACTCCGCCTTATCCTATTATTTATTGTAATGCTAACAGCAACCATATTGGACAACAAGTATCATGGTGTCGGAATGTTGGCCACAATAGTATTAGGAAATTTCTTTATCATGGTCATATTAAGAGCCATTAACAGAGCTTCTAAACGACTTGAAGAAATGATGGACGAAAAAAATAGAAGAACCATCCACCGTGTGAGTTCTGAAACTTGACTTATAAGCAGCCTACCCAGCACCCATTTATGATGTCCGTAATGCGAATGATATGCATAACAATCGGTCAACAATCGAACCGAAGTCGAAAGGGACGCGATAGAAGTACAAAAGGCACTATATGAGAAAATTATTGGTTATTTTGCTTTCCGCTATGACATTGCCGATTGTGGCGCAGCAAAGCAATTTCGATGACTACAAACGGCGGATGAACGCCCAGTTTGACCAATTTGCTGCCAACAAACAGGCGGAGTTTGATGCTTTCCGCAAACGCGTCAATGAGGAGTATGCCGACTTCATGCGACAAGCATGGGAGTCGTTCCCTGTGCATGAGGCGGAGAAACCCATTGAGGAGAAAACTGCTCCTCCTGTTGTCTATGACGAACCTGCCCCGACTCCTGCGCCCAAACCTCAAGAGGAAGAGAAACCTATTCCCAAGGAGGACATCAAACCCATTACGACACCTAAACCGACCATTGACACCAAACCCGTGCAAATTCCCGTTAAACCGAAAGTAGTGGTTGTTCCCAAGCCACAACCCGCACCGGAACCTATTGCGCCTGTCAAGCCGAAGGAAGAACCATACAAGAAAGTGTCTATCGCTTTCTTCGGAAATATTGTGACCGTCGGCTTCCCGACTAACGACAATCTCAAACTGCGAGCATTGGAGGAGAATGCCATCGCTGATGCTTGGGAGCAACTATCGGATAGTCGATATGATATTACCATCAGTACGGCGCTCAATGCCCGCAAAGCGAACAACCTCTGTGACTGGGCATATATGAAATTGCTTCAGGCGGTTACCGAGAAACAGTACGGCAAAACCAACGAGGCGATACTCACGCAAGCATTTCTGATGACGCAATCCGGCTATCGCATCCGTCTCGGTATGAGCGGAGCGAAGTTGTACATGCTTGTTGCTACGTTATATGACCTGTTTGGTATGCGCTATTATGTCTTGGATGGTGTCAAATACTATAATGTAAGCGGGAATGCCAGCACGCAGATGCAGATTACCAAAGCACAATACGGTAAAGAGAAATCGCTTTCTATGCAGATGACATCGCTACCGACCTTTGGCAGCGACCCGACTCCCAAACGCACGCTGACATCCAAGAAAGGAGTTACTACTTATGCCAGCGTAAACAAGAATATGATTGATTTCTTCAATACCTATCCCCAGGCGTGCTTCAATGGCAATCAGACAACCCGATGGGCGGCTTATGCAAACACTCCTATTGAGAAATCTGTCAAGGACATGCTCTATCCGTCGCTCAAAAAGACCATCAGCGGAATGAACGAACGTGATGCGGTGGGCATTCTGCTCAACTGGGTACAAACGGCATTTGAATATGGTTATGATGACAAGATTTGGGGCGCAGACCGTGCGTTCTTTGCGCAAGAGACACTCTATTATCCGTACAGCGATTGCGAAGACCGCGCCATCCTTTTCTCGCGGCTCATACGCGATTTGGTGGGTTTGGATGTTGTACTCCTTTATTATCCCGGACACTTAGCTGCTGCCGTAGCATTCAACGAGGATGTCAAGGGCGATTACCTGACCTACAAGAACCGCAAGTACGTCGTATGTGACCCAACCTTTATCAATGCCGGCGTGGGACGAACCATGCCGAATATGAACAATAAGGAGGCACAAATCATTGCGCTCAAATAATCAATGAAACGAAAACATCTGTTTATACTTATTGGTTTGTCTCTCGCCATTATAGCAGTTGCTGTGGGGTACGGAATATACAGGCGAAGTACAAAAACGCAAGAGGGCGAGATACTCTATATGCATCCTACCGACCGCGGCGGGTATTATGAGGAAGAAATTCTGCACGCAGACCCTTTGATAGTCGGTAAATGGCAAAACACTCACAATTGCGGATGGTACAAAGTTTATTACGATGACTTGGACGAGGATACTCAGATGTTCTGGGGAAAAGAATGGAACGAAGCCGAGGATGTGTATGAGGACGATTTGAAATACCACGGCAACGGTTGGTTCCGATGGGAGAAGAAAGGCAAAGCTCTGCATGAGTACGCCACTATGGATGTGCGTGATGTGCCTATCCATAAGGAATATACGATACGCCTCTCTTCTTCCGATTCATTGGTGTATTATGAAAAAGCATATAAGCAAAATTTCTTCCGTTTCGCCCATCCGTAATAATCCAAATCTTCATCCTCCGCGGGGAGAAGAACTACACCATAGACGGACAATTAGTAAAATAATCCTTCCTGATATTACCAAAATCACCGAACACCACGCCCGCAAAAGCGTGGTGTTTTTCTTTACTTTTCTGTTATACCATGTACTAATTTTACCTAAAATTCCTGCATTTTTGGTACATGCTTACGCAATGTTCAGCTTGTGATTAACACATGGTTCGATTAAATATGCTGTGGTACTGAGCAAAATATTTGCATGACCATTTTGACAATTTTGACCATTTCACACCCGATTTAGTCAATTTAGTCAATTTGGTCATGCGATTTTTTTAATGAAAGTTTCGTTCATTGGGTCAAATATTATTTGACCACGCTGACGCGAGCGTTAGTTATTTCTTGGTTATTCATTAGTCATCCGTTTGCCATTCCTGTTACCAAATAAGGCTCATCTCGATAGCAAGTAAGGGGCAAGTAAGAGGCAACACCTACTCAAATAGCCAAAACCAATACCTACACCAAAACTGGAAAAAACGCACGAAAATGCGCTTTTTCTTGCATATGTCAAAAAAAAGCAGTAATTTTGCAGCGCAAAATGTGTGCAATCAAAGTAAAGGACGATGTACGGAGTACGAAGGATGATGTACGAAGAACGATTGATTGACGAATAAAAACAAGTGACGATTATCCATAAAATAACCAAATAAATAACTTAATTGTAAATTTTAAAATTGTAAATCTCTTTATGATTTATTCGAAAGAAGTACAAGAAATGTGCGTTGTAGCGAAGGGTCCGAAGCACGGACCGGCACCTATTCCCGAGGAGGGCAAATGGGTGAAGGCTACGGAGATCAAGGATATCTCCGGTATGACGCACGGTATCGGTTGGTGTGCTCCCCAGCAGGGAACATGCAAACTGAGTCTGAATGTAAAAGACGGTATTATCGAGGAGGCTCTCGTAGAGACCATCGGTTGCTCGGGTATGACCCACTCGGCTGCTATGGCGGCTGAGATTCTGCCGGGTAAGACGATTCTCGAGGCACTGAACACCGACCTTGTTTGTGACGCTATCAACACCGCTATGCGCGAGCTGTTCCTGCAGATTGTTTACGGACGTACGCAGAGTGCGTTCAGTGAGGGCGGTCTGACCATCGGCGCAGGTCTTGAGGACCTCGGTAAGGGACTCGTCAGCCAGTGCGGTACGCTCTACTCGACCAAGGCTAAAGGCGTTCGTTACCTGCAGTTAACCGAAGGTTACATCACCAAGGAGTTCCTCGATGAGGACAACGAGGTTTGCGGTTACGAATACGTTCACATGGGTAAATTCATGGACGCTGTCAAGAAAGGTGTTCCGGCAGACGAAGCACTCAAGAGCGTTACAGGTACCTATGGCCGCACGACCAAAGAGCAAGGTGCAGTTAAATCGATTGATCCACGTAAAAACTAAGGAGGGACCACTATGATTCGTGAAGTAAAATTTGAGTCGCAAGACCGCCGCGAGAAACAGATTCTCGCCGCTCTGAACGCTAATGGCATCGCTTCCATCGAGGAGGCTAACCGGATTTGCGAGCAATATGGCCTCGATCCTTACATGACATGCGAGGAGACCCAGCGTATTTGTTTTGAGAACGCGAAATGGGCTTACGTAGTAGGTACCGCTATCGCGCTGAAGAAAAGCTGCAAGAACGCCGCTGACGCTGCCGAAGCTATCGGTATCGGTCTGCAGTCATTTTGTATCCCGGGTTCTGTAGCTGACGACCGTAAGGTAGGTCTGGGTCACGGTAACCTGGCAGCCCGTCTGCTGCGCGAGGAGACCCAGTGCTTTGCTTTCCTGGCAGGCCACGAGTCTTTCGCTGCCGCTGAAGGCGCTATCAAGATTGCCGAGATGGCGAACAAGGTTCGTAAGAACCCGCTCCGCTGCATCCTCAACGGTCTGGGCAAAGACGCTGCTATGATTATCAGCCGTATCAACGGTTTCACCTACGTGCAGACCGAGTTCGATTACTTTACCGGCGAACTGAAAATCGTTCGCAAGAAAGCATACAGCGACGGTCCGCGTGCGAAAGTGAACTGCTATGGTGCAGACGATGTTCGTGAGGGTGTAGCTATCCTCTGGCATGAGAACGTGGATGTTTCGATTACCGGTAACTCCACCAACCCGACGCGCTTCCAGCACCCGGTAGCAGGTACGTACAAGAAAGAGCGTATCCTCGCCGGCAAACCGTACTTTAGTGTGGCTTCCGGTGGTGGTACAGGCCGTACCTTGCACCCGGATAACATGGCTGCAGGTCCTGCATCCTACGGTATGACCGATACCCTCGGACGTATGCACAGTGACGCTCAGTTCGCAGGTTCGAGCTCCGTGCCCGCACACGTTGAGATGATGGGCTTCCTCGGCATTGGTAACAACCCGATGGTAGGCTGCACCGTTGCTTGTGCTGTAAACGTAGCATTGGCATTGAACAAGTAATTGTTTAGGGATACCGGTATTTCAGCATATCGGTATCCCGATGTATATTTTTGGGAGGAAAATTGATGAAAAAGATTCTTTTTGTAGCAGTTCTCGCTTTTGCGAGTGTAATGGCTTATGCGCAACCGCGCGCAATTGGTGGCCGTCTTGGTGAATTTTGCGGTTTTAGCTATGAGCACGGATTCGGCGACAGCAACATGCTGGAAATCGAAGCCGGTTTTAACTTTGGTAACCCGTGGGGCAACCGCATGGTTGGTTGGGAGAATGGTCAGAAATGGAACATGCACGGTCATAATGTACAGGTAGCTGTCACGTATGACTGGATTGATCCGTTCAACGCTAAGTTCCCGACGATTGAGAAAGGCGAATGGCACTGGTACATGGGTGTCGGCGCAGCCGGAGGTTTTGGCTGGTACGGTTATACCGTTGCCGGCGGAGTTACTGCTGGAGCTGACGGTAACTGGGGCTTCGCAGCCGGTGTAGGCCGCGTAGGTGTAGAATACGACTTCTGGTTCCCGCTGCAGTTGTCAATCGACTATCGTCCTACGTTAGGTGCAGGTCTGGTAGATGCAGGCAACTTGGGTACACAAGCCGGTTTCTACTATGATATCTTCGGCCTTTCGCTGGGCGTTCGCTACAAGTTTTAATTAAAAAATCGTGCCCTTGTGGCTAAGAAATTTTAACCAATGAAACGCGTATCGCTAATAGGGATTTTGATGACCATAGCGATAACGCTGTGTGCGATTGAGTCCGCGTCCACTCCGTTTGGGCGTGGGCTCTTCCGTTACGCGCAGTTCGGGCATAGCCTCTATGCAGACATGCATCCGAACTTTGTGCGGCTGGACATACCTTACTGCAAGAACAACCCCGTCTATGACTACGGCAACCATAGCGATAAGCGTTACCGCTGGCAGACGATGGGAGTGTTCGGGCTTAACCTGCCTCTATGGACGGGGAACATCGTCGATTCGACCTACGCGCTGTCGGTGAACATGCACCTGAGTGCGAACCTATGGATGGACCTGTTTGATTTCAGCACCTCGCCCATCGTGGACACAGATTATCGAATAGGTCTGCCCACTATTACTTTTCTGCACCGCGTCAGTGTGGGGTTTCTGCACAATTATTCCGTTCAGTGGAGTCCGTTCAAGCACGAAAGCACGCATATCGGCGATGAGACGCAGATACGCTATATGGACCGCGGATACGCTATCCGACGAGTCAATGTATCCTATAACTATACCGAATTTGTTTTCACTGTGAATGAAGCCGAAGACCGCTATGCGGAGAACCACTGCCTGCGGCTCGGACTGATGCTTCTCTGGCACGGAGGATGGTTCAATATGGACCCCGATGCCGGCGATGCTTCTATCGTGGATAAGAATGGTACGGAATTTGTTCCGTATGTCAAACGAAACCCATGGGAACTGTACCTGCAGTACCAATACCAGTCGCCCACGAGCAAACATGGCTTCCAGGGAGTGGCATCTATTGAGGTACGCAACCGCGAGTGCTACGGCTATGACCTGAGCGTACTCGCTACCGATGACCCGAAACGACTGCAAAAAGACAAGCGTGTCTTTACCTATAATATTTTCATGGGTGCGCGGTATAACACGCCTAACTACGACGGTTATTTCTCGCGAATAGCACTGGGCTTGCGCGTCTATCACGGTAACTGTCCGTACGGTCAGTTCCGCTCGATAGCCAACTATAGCCAAGCCGGTATATGCCTCATGTTTGAGTAAGCCGCACCCCTGCAAACAAGCATATTATTAACCAAAACAATACACAACAATGAAAAAATTTCTTTTACCGCTACTTGTAGCAATCCTTTGTCTGCCCTCTTGTAAGAGTCTTCGCCAGAAACAGGCGAACACGGACACGAATCAGTACCGCTATGAAATCGAGTGTGCCGGCAATGCCATCCAAGGCACCTATCTGGTCAAGGTATGGACGTACAGCCGCAATGCATCCGTGGCAGAGAACCAATGCCGCAAGAATGCCGTTCACGGCGTCATCTTCAAGGGTTACGGAGGTGGTCAGGGATGCGTTTCCCAGCGCCCACTGGCTAACACACCGGGCATCGAGGACCAATACAAAACCTATTTCGACAATTTCTTTGCGCCAGGCGGTGAGTTTCAGAAATATGCTTCTATCATGAGCGGAACAACCGAAACGGTCAAGGTAGGCAAGGAATACAAGGTCGGCGTAGTAGTCAGCGTTCGCAAGGATGACTTGCGCAAAGCCCTGGAAGCAGCAGGTGTCATCCGCAAACTGAATAGCGGATTCTAACAACAAGAACTTTAATTGGTAGAGTTATGAAAAAAACAGTTTTGTACTTCGTACTTGGTACCATCGTACTTCTTTTAGCCGGATGCGGAGCGCGCCGTTCGCAGGCGTATTACGCCGCTCCGAGTAAGGTGCTCAGCGCCAATTATGACGGCTCGTATGTCATCCGTGTGCAGGTTCGTGCCCGCAACGCAGCCATCGCATTCACCGATGGCCAACGCAAGGCTGTGCAGGAAGTGATTTTTGACGGTGTGAGTGCCGGCAGCAACGGTATAGCCGACCTCAAACCGCTGTGCTTCGACCGCAATGCACGGGAGAAACATGAGGACTATTTCAATGCTTTCTTCCGCGATGGTGGCGAATGGACCAAATACGCCAGTCTGCACGACAAGCGTACGGCTACCACCACCTACGAGCGCGATGGACGGCAGATGATTGAAAATGTGACCGTTAGCGTGGACCGTGCTGCACTCAAGAAGAAACTGCAAGCAGACGGAATTATCCCGATGGAAGGCAGATACTAAACCATTTGCCATTTGAGCATTTACCATTTGGACATTTACCATTTGGACATTTATGTAATCATTTAGAGAATCAGTCATTTATGAAAAAGTCAATTTTTACAATAGTTCTTGCGTGCGTAGCGCTGATAGCGAGCGCACAGATTAAGAAACCCGAACTGATGGTTGTTCCGTCGGACGTATGGTGTATCACCAACGGCTATTACACCGAGGTGGAGAACATGGGAATGACCACCAAAGTGCCGAATTACAAACAGGCGCTGCAGGAGAATATGGGCCTCAAGCTGGCGATAGCCAAACTCAACGACCTTATGGCGGAACGTCAGTTCCCGCTCATCAGCCTCGAGCAGACGATTAAGAACCTCGAGCAACGCCGTATGGAGGATAACATGACCGTCAGCAAGGCGGGTAACGAGTTAGCCGAGTCGCCGCTGGACGAAGTAGCACGTATGGCGAAATGCGATATCATCCTCGAGCTCAGCTGGGAGATGAAGGACTTCGGTCCGAAGCACTCGCTGGCGTATATCCTCGAGGGACGCGATGCCTATACCGGCAAGTCCATCGGTGCAGCATCAGGTACCGGTGCCCCGTCCATCTCCGCTGACGTAGATGTGCTGCTCGAAGAGGCTATCGTGGCGAATATGGACAATTTCAACAACCGCCTCATGGACCATTTCCAAGAGATGCAGGACATCGGTCGTGAAATCATTCTGGACATCAAAGTGTTTGCTAACAACGAGCGCGGGATTGACCTCGAGAGCGAGTTTGACGGCGAAGAACTCGTTGATATTATCGAGAACTGGCTGCAAGTGAATACCGTGCAAGGTCGTTTCTCACGTCAGTACTCTAGCGAGAACGTAGCTAACTTCACCCAGGTTCGTATCCCCACCTACGATGAGCGCGGACGAGCCATAGACGCTAACGGCTTCGCCAAACAACTGTCCAAAATGCTCAAGCAGGCACCGTATAACATCCCGAACAAGGTGCTCGTCAAAGGCCTGGGAAGAGCAGTCATCATCTTAGGAGAAAAATAATATGAGAAAACTATTTAGTATATGCCTCGCGGCACTCATGAGTGCTACGATGCTCGCCGCAGAAACCGAGTTCCTTCCTATCTCGGTCTATGCAGCCGATAACACCGAGACCTTCCCCTTCGGTGCGAAAGACATGGTGGAGAACAAACTCACCCAACTCCTCACTCGTAACGGCATCGCCGGGATGGACTACCTCGGCCAGTTCGTGCTGACCGTAACGGCCACGCCGCTTGACAAGGATATCATCCCCGGTCCTCCGGCTAAGATAGCGGAGAAGATGGACCTCAATCTCTACATCGTCGATGCGTATGCCCGCACTATCTTCTCTGCCACCAGTCTGACCGTTCGCGGTCTGGGCGAGACGGAAAACAAATGCTATCTCAATGCCATCAGCCGTATGCCGCTCCAGAGCGAGCAGGTAGCGAAATTCGTGCAGGAAGGCAAGCAGAAAATCCTCGATTACTACAACCACGAGGCTCCGGCGCTCATCAAGCGTGCGAACCATCTGGCTAAGCAGCGTAACTATGAGGAGGCACTTAATCTCGTGGCACTCATTCCTCAGCAATGCGACCATTTCGATGCCGCACTGGAGGCAAGTCAGGATATCTATCAACAGTACCTCAACTACGAGTGCAACGCTAATCTGGCTGCCGCTCGTACTGCATGGGCTGCCGGACAGAACAAGGAAGCTGCAGAAAAAGCCGGAGAGTTCCTTGCGCTCATCATGCCCGACGCAGGGTGCTATGAGGAGGCACAGAAGCTGTACAACGAGATTAGAAACAAAGTGTTGGATGACTGGAAATTCCAACAGATGCAGAAACATCAGGACTCTGTCAAACTGGAAGGTCAGCGTATCGAGGCGCAGCGTCAGATCGGCGTAGCCTTCGGTCAACACCAACCCCAGCAGAAGACCACAATCGAGTTCCTCAACACGCTTCGTTAACGCTTTAACGGTTTAACGATTTAACCATTTAACGTTTGTGAAACAAACCCTTCTGACATTGTTCTGTGCTTGTGCGATTTTTTCCGCACAGGCACAGAGTAATATGGACTACCGCCGCAACTCGCTTGCTACGGTGCTCGTCTATCACCCGGAGGATGAGTTCGGCAACGAGATATACAAGGCTTTCGACTCACTCCCTGTGCCCGATAAGTATGATGACCACACCATCATCGGCTCACGCATCATCAACAATGCGAAGATAGGCGGTGTGCAACGTCGCGACTCCGGCTATTTCAAAGCCACCTACGGCCACCAGCTGACCGCAGCCGAGTTGCAGGCGAACGCCCGTCATACCGAGCGACTGCTCAATGAGGCGCAGATAGGCAAGAAGATGATAGCCAAGTGGTTCGGGTTCGAAGGCAACACCGTCTCGGACGCCACATTCAACACCCGTCTGGTACAGGAGCGCGGACAGTATAACGCTAACGATATCGATGTCGAACTGGCGTTGCAGACCACGCGAGGCTTGTACACGCTCTCCGATGCCGGAGAGGAACTGCTCGGTAACACCTACGTCCTCGTCAACGACATCACTTATATCACCGCCGAGCAGGAAGCAGCTGCCGCTAAGATAGCGATGGGCGTGCTCGGAGGTATCCTGGACGGACTGACAGGCGGAAGTGCGGGACGCGACCTCGCTCAAACGGCAGGGAAAATAGCTGACAGTTTCACGGGATTCAAGGTCAAAACCCATTCCTATCTCTACCGGCTCGAATGGAATGACTCCATCGCCGCTATCTTCTATCAGTTCTACTATACGGATAAACCCGACTCAGCGAAGGTGCAAGCTTTCCTCGACGACAAGACCACCTTCCGCGTTAAGTATGTCGCCCATGAGTATGAGTTTGACAAGAAATCCGTGCTCAAAGGTCAGTACAGCCGAACCGAGTTGGTCCGCACGATATGCGCCCGTTCGATGGATAAGAACATCGTCTCGCTCGGTAAGCAGTATGAAGATTTCAAGGTTAAGACACCTGTCTATGACGTGCTTGACAACGGACGGGGCAAGATAGAAGGCTATGCAGCCAAAATCGGCATGAAAGAGGGCATCAGCGAGAGTTCCAAGTTCCAAGTGGTACAGTGTATCCAGAACCCCGAAACAGGCAAGACGACATACAAGTATGTCGCAACGGTCAAGCCCAAGAAAGGCGCTATCTGGGACAATCGCTATAACGCCGTGCTCGAGCAGGCAGATGGTTCCACACTACCCTACACCACGTTCGTCAAGACCTCCGGAGGAGAAATCCTGCCCGGTATGCTTCTTATCGAAGGCAAATACCGCAAGGTAGAGGAATAGCAAAAGCCAAAAGCTAAAAACTAAAATCCAACGGCCAAAAGCCAAAAGAAAAGACTGTCTCCCGACAGCCTTTTTTTTAACGATATAACAAACAATCTCTATCAATCACTATGAAAAAAATAGTGTGATACCTTCAATATACAAATTCCGTGCCAAACTCATTTGCGCACTACTGTTTTTTCTTCAATGTTCTATTTCTCCACCGGCTTAATCGAGGACTAATCTCGGAGTCAACCCGAAGGCAACCCGTCGCGTTTTTCTTGTAAAATGACAAAATAATAGAAATAATTTGCAGATTTTGCGCTAAAAACTTGTATATTTGAAAAAAATGTTGTAACTTTGCACGCTTAAATGTAAACATTTAATAAAAAAGGCTAAAATAACTAAAAAATATACGCGTATGAAATTCAATGTATCGAGTACAAAACTCTTTTCCCAATTACAGGCAGTGTGCCGTGTGCTGAACAGCAAAAATTCGCTGCCCATATTGGACGATGTGCTGTTTGATTTAGTAGGAAACGAGCTTACGCTGACCGCTTCCGATGGCGAGACGACCATCCGTACCGCCATAGAGGTAGAGGGCGCAGAAGGTAGCGGCAAAGTGGCTTCGGCTGCCAAGTTGCTGCTGGAGACGCTGCGTGAGTTCAGCGAGCAGCCCCTGGCTTTTCATATTGACGAGAACAATTTCGCAGTCAGCATGATTAGTCAGAACGGTACCTATTCGTTCGTCGGTGTGAACGGCAACGAGTATCCCGAACTGCCGGCTGCGGAGGCTGATGCCAAAACGCTGACGATTCCTGCGGGCGTGCTCCAGAGCGCGATTGAGAAGACGATCTTCTGCACGGCTGATGACGACCTCCGTCCGGTGATGAATGGTATCTTCTTCGACATCGCCGCGGACAAAGTGACGATGGTTGCTACGGACGCTCACCGTCTTGTTCGCTATTCGAACACAGCGGTTCAGTCCGGCGAAGCATCCAGTTTCATCCTTCCGAAAAAACCGGCAGGTCTGCTGAAGAACGTGTTGGCGAAAGAGGAAGGAGACGTGAAGGTGCTCTTCGGCGCCAAGAACGCCCGTTTCGAGTTCGGCAGTACACTGGTTGTATGCCGTCAGATTGAGGGACGTTTCCCGAACTACAATGCGGTTATTCCGCAGAGCAACCAGAATGTTGTTACCGTGGACCGTCAGACGCTCATCAACGCTTGCAAGCGCGTGGCTGTGTTCGCTAACAACGGTACGGCGCAGTTGCGTCTGGCGCTGAGCGAGAACCAGATAAAAATCTCGGCGCAGGACATCGATTTCTCCACAAGCGCGGAAGAGATCATCAGCTGCGAGTACGCAGGTACACCGATGGCTATCGGCTTCAAGGCGCCGTTCCTCATTGACCTGCTGAACTCGATTGAGTCGGCGGACGTACAGCTGAAGTTGGCAGACCCCGCACGTGCAGGTCTTATCCTGCCGGCTGAGAACGCAGAGAACGAAGACGTGCTGATGCTGCTCATGCCGATGCTCCTCAATGACTAACGATTGACAATTGTCTTGAACTGAACCGTTTATGGCTTTTCGTAAACTAACAAGCGCAGAGATAGCGCAACTACAAGAGCAAGGGTGCAAAGCTACTGACTGGAATGAGATAGAGGTGGCTGAAGCTTTTGACGCCCGTTTTGTGCGCCGTACGAATTTCTCGGGGCACATCCAATTAGGCGTTTACGGCAAGGAGATTCCCTTGCCTGGCGGCCTCAAAGTACATACGGGTATCTATAACGCCATGTTGCACAACTGCGAAGTAGGCAACGAGTGTCACCTGTATAATATCCACAATTATATCGCCAACTACCACATCGGCGACAACACGTGTATCGAGAATGTCAACTCAATCTTGGTGGACAGGAAGACGACGTTTGGTAACGGTGTGCGCGTGCCGGTGATGAACGAAGGCGGCGGTCGTGAGATTCCTATCTTCAATGAGCTGAGCGCAAGCCTCGCGTATATACTGACGCTCTATCGTCACCGTCCGGCGATGATTCATGCGCTGGAGAAAGCCATCGATGCGTACGCCGAGGAACACGCCTCTGAACACGGATACATAGGCGACTACGTGCGTATCCTCAACTGCGGTTCGATTAAGAATGTCTATATCGGTGACTACGCAGAGCTGAGCGGCGTGAGCCGTCTCAAGAACGGTTCTATCAACTCGAACGAGGCTGCTCCGGTTCGTCTGGGCAGCGGTGTGAAATGCGCGGACTTCATCATCTCATCGGGTGTCTATATCGGTGACTCAACGCTGGTGGACAAGTGCTTTGTCGGTCAGGGTTGTATCTTCGATAAGCACTACTCTGCCGGTGAGAGCCTGTTCTTCAGTAACTGCCAGGGCATGCACGGCGAGGCATGTGCTATCTTCGCCGGACCATATACCGTGACGCACCATAAGTCCACGCTCCTGATAGCCGGTATGTTCTCTTTCCTGAATGCCGGTTCGGGCAGCAACCAGTCGAACCACATGTACAAACTCGGTCCTATCCACCAGGGTATCGCCGAGCGCGGTGCGAAGACCACCAGCGACAGTTATCTGCTGTGGCCATCCAAGATAGGTGCGTTCTCGCTCGTCATGGGACGGCATACCCACCATGCCGACACTTCGGAACTGCCGTTCTCCTATCTGATAGAGAATAACTCTGAGAGTTACCTCGTGCCCGGAGCCAACCTGCGTACCGTAGGTACCATCCGTGACGCACAGAAATGGCCGAAACGCGATAACCGCAAGGACCCGCATAAGCTTGACCAGATTAACTTCAACCTCCTCAGTCCCTATACCGTGCAGAAGATGTGGCGCGGACGCGAAGTGCTCAACGAACTGCAGGCACTGAGCGGAGAGAACACGGAGGTGTACGGATACAAGAACTGCAAGATACGCAACTCCTCGCTCCGCCACGGACGCGAGTTATATACTATCGGTATTCAGAAATTCCTCGGAAACAGTCTTATCAGCCGTTTGGAGAAGAAAGAATGGCACACGATGGATGAGTTACGCGCAACCTTGCGTCCGGACAGCCAGGCTGGACTCGGAGACTGGGTGGACTTGGCTGGTCTGATAGCACCTCGCGGAGAAGTGAGCAAACTGCTGGACAAGATAGAGCAAGGCACCGTCAGCCTCGCGGACATTCAGAAAGAACTGGAGCACATCCACGCTAACTACTACTCGTACGAGTGGACATGGGCGCTGGACAAACTGCAGCAGGTATGGGGCTGCGACGTTGAGCACGTGACGCTCGATAAGATACGCAGAACCGTAGAGGAATGGCGTGACGCCGTGGTCAATCTGGACCGCATGGTCTATGACGATGCGCGCAAGGAGTTCGACCTCAATAGCCAGACCGGTTTCGGTGTGGACGGCGACCGCCAGCAGGCAAAAGCCGACTTCGAGGAAGTACGCGGTTCGTTCGAGTCCAACTCCTTCGTCAAAGCCGTTCTCGAGCATATCGAGACCAAGACCGCTTTGGGCGAGCAAGTGTTGAAAAAATTAAACGCAATAAAAAGCTAACAACCAAAAACCAATGGCCGATAGCCGGTTAACCATATTAGGATGCGGAAGCGCCAAGCCGACGAAGACCACTTCTCCGTCAGGACAGTTGGTGGACTTGCACGACAAGCGTTTTCTCGTCGATTGCGGCGAAGGCGTGCTGCTGACGATGCAGCGCCTCGGTATCCGTACCGGACGCTTGTACTCCATCTTCATCTCCCATCTCCATGGTGACCATTGCTTCGGACTCATCGGTCTGCTGACTACCCTCTCGATGCTCAAACGTACGCAACCGATGCATATATACGCCCAGCCGGACTTGCAGAAACTGCTGCAACCGCTGCTGGACTACCATTGTGCGGACAGGCAGTACGACATCGTGTTCCACCCTATCAACCCGCGCAAGCACGAAGTGATCTACCGGGACCGCACGGTCAGCGTAGAGACTATTCCGCTCAAGCACGGCGTGCCCACATGCGGATTCCTGTTCTGCGAGACGCGGCGCGTGAAGAAAGAGGACGGTTCGTTCGACCATGTGACGCGTAAGAAATACGCCTATTGTTCGGACACACAGTACAGCGAGAAGATAGTTCCTGTCATCGACGGCGTCGAGACGCTGTACCACGAGTCCACCTTCCTTCAGTCGATGGAAGAGCGTAGCAAAGAGGTGAAGCACTCCACGGCTGCTGATGCAGCAAAAATTGCTGCTCTGGCTCATGCCGGCAAACTGATTTTGGGACATTACAGCGCCCGTGTGGAAGACCATTCGCTCTTCCTTGACGAAGCAAAACCGATTTTTGAGAACACCATCCTCGCTGAGGAAAACGACGTGATAGAACTCTAATGGCAAAAGCAACCGTACAATATGTCTGTTCTTCTTGCGGCGCAAAAGCTCCGCAGATGTTAGGCCGTTGCCCGGTCTGCGGCGAATGGGGTACGTACGAAGAGGAAATCATACAGCGCAGCGGCCCTACAGCGAAGCGGTCCTTCAGCGCAAGCGGTCAGCCGAAACGTCTGCAAGACGTAGAGGCTACAGAGGAGATGCGGCTGGATATGCACAACGGCGAACTGAACCGTGTGTTAGGAGGCGGATTAGTACCGGGCAGTCTGGTGTTGCTGGGCGGTGAACCGGGTATCGGCAAATCGACACTGGCGCTACAGGTGCTGATGCAGCAAGGAGAAAGAAAGACGTTCTACGCTTCGGGCGAGGAGTCTGTACGCCAACTCAAACTGCGTGCCGAACGGCTCGCTGGAGACGCGGAGAACCTATATATCTCTTCCGAGACTTCGCTCGAGCGTATCCTGGAGCAAGTCAAAGAGATAGAACCCGAGATAGTAGTGATTGACTCCATCCAGACCATCGGTACCGAAGCTATCGAAGCCTCTATCGGTTCGTTGAGCCAAGTGCGCGAGTGTGCGGCACGTATCCTCGAGTTCGCCAAGACACGGAATATACCGTTCTTCATCATCGGGCATATCAACAAAGAGGGTTCGCTCGCCGGACCGAAAGTGCTGGAGCATATCGTGGATACCGTCCTCCAGTTCGAGGGCGACCAGCAGTATATGTACAGAATCCTGCGTGCGCAGAAGAACCGCTTCGGCTCAACCTCCGAACTGGGTATCTACGAGATGCAGCAGAACGGTCTGAGAGAGGTGTCCAACCCGTCGGAACTCCTGCTCTCAACGGCACGCGAAGGACTCTCGGGCATCGCTATCGCAGCGGCTGTAGAAGGAGCGCGTCCGTTTCTGATTGAAGTGCAGGCACTCGTCTCCTCTGCCGCTTACGGTACGCCGCAGCGCTCATCAACCGGCTTTGATGGCAGACGACTCAACATGCTGTTGGCGGTGCTGGAGAAACGGGTGGGCTTTAAGTTGCTGCAGAAAGATGTGTTTCTCAATATCGCAGGCGGCTTGCGAGTTCAAGACCCCGCGATTGACCTGGCGGTACTGGCTGCCGTGCTGAGCAGTAACATGGACATCGCTCTGGATGCAGGCACATGTCTGTGCGGCGAAGTGGGCCTGGCAGGCGAAATCAGGCCCGTCAACCGCATCGAGCAACGTATCCAGGAGGCGCAGAAACTCGGTTTCCGTCGCATCCTGATACCCGCGGAACAGGTCGAGCGACTCAATCGCTCACACAAACCAGGCATCGAAGTGGTGCCGGTAAAAAAAGTGACGGACGCGTTTAGATTATTGATAAAGAAAGACTAAGCATGCAAAAAAGCATACAAATAGGACTGATGGCATTGTTTTTGTGGTGCGGACTACAGGCTCGCGCACAAGAGCTGCCGTATTTATGCGAGATAGGTCTGCAGGCTGGCGCCGGATACTATGTCGGCGATGCAGCACCGCATATCTTCATGAATCCGCGCGAAGCGTACGGCATCCATTTCCGCTATAAGTTCACCAAGCGGTGGGCTATTCAGGCAAAAGTGTCCGGCCAGCGGATTACGGGTTACGACTACTCGATGGATGGCGTCAGGCAGACTACGAAATGGGAAAACCGCTTGTATAGCGCCGATGTGATGGCGGAGTTTAACTTCTTCCGGTTCAGCTCATCGAATGAGTACGACAAGCGTATCAAACCCTATACGCCGTATATCTTCCTCGGTTTGGGCGTGAGTTACTACGGTTCGGTGGCTCCCTACGTACCGCTGGGTATCGGCTTCAAGTGGAAGTTCTCCGACCGCTGCGGACTGAATGTGGCATGGCAGCATAACATCTACATGGCGGATAACCTGGAGCAACGCAAAGAACTGGATAACACCTACCAACTCAACGGTTGGAACTGGATGAACTGCGACCTGACGGGTATGTTCACCGTAGCGCTGGTCGTAGAGTTCGCCAGAGCGCCTAAACCTTGTAGAATATGTAACTGGTAAGAAAATGGATTATAAACAACAAATAGACAAAGCGCGCCTTCCGCGGCATATAGCTATTATCATGGATGGCAACGGCCGTTGGGCTAAGAAACAAGGCTTGGCGCGTATGTTCGGACATAAGCAAGGCGTAGAGACGGTGCATAACATCACCGTAGCCGCTACCGAATTGGGCATTGAGTATCTGACGCTTTATACCTTCTCCACCGAGAACTGGAATAGACCCAAAGAGGAGGTCGATGCGCTCATGACCTTGCTCGTCGATACGATTGCCAAAGAGACACCGACGCTGATGAATAACAATGTGCGGCTGCAGACCATCGGCGACATCGAGCGTCTGCCCGAAGGCACGAAGCAGAAATTCCTCGGCTGCATCGAGCAGACAAGCCGTAACACGGGACTGACGATGGTCATTGCCCTCAGCTATTCGGCGCGATGGGAGATAACCGAAGCCGTGCGAAAGGCCGTGTGCCAAGCGCACAACGGACTCCGTCCGGAGGATGTGAACGAGCAGTTCGTCTCTTCGCTCATGACAACAGCAGCGATGCCCGACCCCGACTTGCTCATCCGTACCAGCGGAGAATACCGCATTAGCAATTTCCTACTATGGCAACTGGCGTACAGCGAGTTATATTTTACCGACTGTCTCTGGCCGGAGTTCACTCAAGAAGAGTTCTACAAAGCCATTGTGGATTATCAAAAAAGAGAAAGAAGATTTGGAAAAACGAGTGAACAGATACATTAACATACTGCTTTTCTTGGTATTCAGTCTGGGCTTGTTCGCGCAGGACATCGAATACGGCATGACTCGAAAAACCTACGAGATTGCCGATATTTCAGTGGAAGGAGCGGACAGCTACGAGGACTTCGTGCTCATCGGCTTCTCCGGACTCGCTGTGGGAGATAAGATTGAAGTGCCGGGCGACCAGATAACCAAAGCCATCAAACGGTTCTGGAAACAGGGCTTGTTCTCCAGCGTCAAGATTAAAGCCAAGAAAATCGAAGGCAACAAGATTTGGCTCGTCATCGCCCTCGAGCAACGGCCGCGTATCAGCGAAGTACGCTACGAAGGACTCAAGAAAAGCGAGAAAGAGGATATAGAAGTGAAGGCTGGCATCCGGCAAGGTTCGCAGATGACGCCTAACCTCGAAGACCACGCCAAGACGGTTATCAAGAAATACCTCGCCGAGAAAGGTTACCATAACGCCGATATCAAAGTTCTGCAGCGCAACGACCCCGACCATCCGGGTTACGTGCGCGTGCTCATTGCTATCGACAAGAAGGCCAAGACCAAAGTCGGAAAGATTTATATCACGGGTAATAAGGCGCTGACGCACCGCCAGATTAACAAGGCGATGAAAAAGACCAACGATAACGATATCGTCAACCTCTTCCGTACCAAGAAATTCGTAACCGAAGAGTACGAAAAAGACAAACTGGCGGTTATTGAGAAATACAACGAATATGGTTATCGCGACGCATATATCGTGGCGGACAGCGTGGTGCCGAACCCCGAAGACCCGACGCGCGTCGATGTCTATATGACGATCAGCGAAGGAGACCAATACTATGTCCGTTCGGTCAAATGGGTGGGAAATACCGTCTATCCGTACGAACTGTTGGATGCTACTTTGGGCATCAAACCCGGTGATGTATATAACCTCAAGACCCTCAATGACCGTCTGACCAACGATGATGACGCGGTCAGCAAACTCTATACCGACCGCGGTTACCTGTTCTTCAATGTCGAGCCGGTCGAAGTGAATGTAGAGAATGACTCCATCGACTTTGAAATGCGTATGTACGAAGGCAAACCCGCAACCATCAATGAGGTAAATATCGTCGGAAACACACGCGTCTATGAACATGTCGTCCGCCGTGAGTTATATACCAAACCCGGACAACTATACTCCCAGTCGGATATCATGCGTTCGCTCCGTGAGTTGGCGCAGATGGGCCATTTCGACCAAGAGCGACTCGTGCCTGACATTCAGCCGAACCCCGAGGAAGGTACGGTGGACATCACCTATCAACTGGAAACCAAATCGTCGGACCAGATTGAGTTCTCACTCGGATGGGGCGCTACGGGTCTCGTCGGTTCGCTGGGTTTGAAGTTCACTAACTTCGCTATCCAGAACCTGTTTAACAAGAAAGCGTATCGCATCGTGCCGCAAGGCGAAGGACAGACCTTCTCTATTAACGCGCGCACGAACGGTATTTATTATACATCCGCATCGCTCTCCTTCCTTGAGCCTTGGCTCGGTGGTAAGCGACCTAACAGCCTGAGTGCAAGTATCTATTTCGCCAACCAGACCGGTTATTCAAGCCGTTACCAAAAGGCGTACCAGAACTTGTACAACACCTATTCGAACTACTATTACTACTCCGGCAACAGCAATTACTACCAGCAGCTGGCGGAGTCCGAAGCGGATAAAGACAAATACTTGCGCACCTTCGGTGTGTCGGTCGGTTACGGTAAGCGTCTTCGCTGGCCCGATGACTATTTCACCTTCTACGGCGAACTCAGTTACCAGCTCTATATGATGAAAGACTGGCCGTACTTGCTTATATCCGATGGTATGAGCCATAACCTGGCGCTCAACCTCCAGATATCGCGTTCGTCTATCGACAACCCGATTTACACACGCCGCGGCAGCCAGTTCACCATCGGACTGAAGATAACTCCGCCTTGGTCGCTCTTCTTCCCGAAGGACTACGCGCACATGACCAACAACGAGAAATACCACCTCATCGAGTACCACAAGTGGAAATTCACAGGTAAGGTGTTTACGCCGCTCTCGCGCGATAGCAAACTGGTACTCATGACGCGTGCGGAATTCGGTTACCTCGGTCACTATAACCAGAACCTCAAGTCGCCGTTCGAGTCGTTCTATATGGGTGGTGACGGTATGTCCGCTTATACGAGTTACTCTACTGAATACGTCTCCATGCGTGGTTACTCCTCCGGTTCGCTTACGCCGTACGACGTCGCTACCGGACGTAACATGGGTTACCTCTATAATAAATTCACCATGGAGCTTCGTTACCCGATTTCCCTCGAGCAGAATGCTACCATCTGGGCGCATGTCTTCCTCGAAGCCGGTAACTGCTTCTCGGATATCAGAGAGTATAATCCATTCAACCTCAAGCGTTCAGCAGGTCTTGGTGTCCGCATCTTCCTGCCGATGTTCGGTCTGTTAGGTATCGACTGGGGATGGGGATTCGACGAAATCAACGGTTCCAAGCAATATGGCGGAAGCCAGTTCCACTTCGTCCTCGGACAAGAGTTAT
This sequence comes from uncultured Bacteroidales bacterium, assembly GCA_902778935.1. Classification (GTDB taxonomy): domain Bacteria; phylum Bacteroidota; class Bacteroidia; order Bacteroidales; family Paludibacteraceae; genus Colicola. Next base: position 104,653 of record CACYZT010000006.1, on the reverse strand, counting down.
AAACCTCGATATCTCGTAATACCGAAATATCGATATATCGAAAAATGAATGTTATGAAAATAAAATTGTACATCGTACTGAGTGTCTTAGTCCTTAGTTTTGGCACAGTATTTGCTAAAGATATGGCGGTAGTCTATATCGACATGAGTTATATCCTCAAAAATCTGCCGCAGTATGAGCAGGCTAACGAACAGTTGACCATGCTCTCCAAACGCTGGCAGAAAGAGATTGACGCCGCGCAGCAGGAAGCACGAGTCATGGCGACTAACTACCAAACCGAGCAAATATTCCTCTCCGAAACCATGCGCGCCGAGCGCGAACAGGAAATCGTAAAAAAGGAACAGGAAGTGTTGGAACTCAAACGAAAGTATTTCGGACAGGACGGAGAATTGTACAAAAAGCGCGAAGCGCTTATCAAACCCATCCAAGACGACATATACAACGCCATACAGGACCTGGCGAACGAGAAACGTATTGACGTGGTCAAGGACCGCTCTGCCGACCCTTCGCTCATCTACATGTCCTCCAAACTGGACGTCTCCGACCAAGTCCTGCGCAAACTCGGAGCAAAATAAGTCCAATCGTACTCCAATCCCGACACAAACACGATAGATATACGATAGATACACGATAGATACACGATAGATAAGCGGCACAATCCTATACTTTGACAAAGAGGAAAAGCCGACTAAAAGCAGAAAATATACTAATTAAATACAAAATTAAGCAATGAAAAAAATTATTATTACAATCATGCTGGCTATCCCTATGCTGGCAAGTGCACAGAAATTCGGACACATCAACACTCAGGAACTGTTCTCGCAGATGCCGGAAGTGAATCAAGTAAAACTGAAAATGGACACCGTTCAGTCGCAGTATGAGAACCAACTCGCTTCGATGAACGAGGAGTTCCAGAAGAAAGTGCAGGACTATCAGTCGCAAGAAGCAACCATGGCAGATGCTATCAAGCAGATTCGCCAGCAGGAGTTGCAGGAGATGCAGCAGCGTATCCAGTTGTTCTACCAAACGGCTGAACAGGACATCCAGAAAAAACAACAGGAGCTCCTTGCACCCGTTCACGAGAAGATGACCAAAGCTATCAAGGCTGTGGGTGAGCGCGAGAACTACACCTATATCTTCGACTCTGCTGCTATGGTTCATATCGGCGCAGATGCGGTCGATGCTACACCCGCTGTCAAGAAAGAACTTGGCATCAAGTAATTCGTTCAATCGTCAATCGTCAAATCGTCAATATGGCAGACGGTTATTTAGAGAGCCACTACGCCGAATACGAGAAGAAAAAGGCTGAATGGCTCAAAAAGAAAAGCAAGTGGTCGTATAAGAAACCGACTGATAATTCATAATTTTAATTAATAATTCCGGTTTATGGTAGATAAACTTCAACAGACGCTTCGTGATAAACCTATTGCGCGCTGGACCGTGCTCATCCTTGTGGCATCGATGATGTTCTTCGCGTATATGTTCGTGGATATTCTCTCTCCGCTGGCTTCCCTGCTCAACGAGAGCCTTGGATGGGACCAGGGTGTATTTGGTACCTACGCCGCAGGCGAGTATCTGCTTAACGTGTTCGGATTCCTCATCATCGCAGGTATCATCCTCGATAAGATGGGCGTTCGGTTCACAGGTACGCTGAGTGCCGGACTCATGGTCATCGGCGCGGCAATCAAGTTCTTCGGTATTTGGTGGCCGGAAGCGAACACAGTCGAGTGGCTTAACGCTTGGTGGCCTTCTATGCCCGGTAGCGCCAAACTGGCGATGTTCGGATTTATGATCTTCGGCTGCGGATGTGAGATGGCAGGTACTACGGTCAGCAAAATCCTGGCTAAATGGTTCAAGGGCAAAGAGATGGCGCTGGCCATGGGTCTGGAGATGGCGATTGCCCGTCTTGGCGTGTTCGCAGCTATGTGGCTCTCACCGATGCTCAGCGAGCAATACGCAACGGCTGGCACGAACTCCGTGATTGCTCCGCTGCTCTTCGCTTCAGCGCTCCTCGTCATCGGTCTGCTCAATTTCCTGGTGTTCACCTTCATGGACAGCCGATTCGACAAACAGCTGATTGCTGTAGGCGAACTGACGACAGAGAAAGACCCTGAGGATGAGTTCCATGTATCCGACCTCGGACAGATTTTCCGCTCGAAGATGTTCTGGATTATAGCACTTCTCTGCGTGCTCTATTATTCGGCTATCTTCCCCTTCCAGCGTTTTGCAACGAACTTCCTCGAAGAGACGCTGCAAATATCCAATGCAGAAGCAGCAGGTCTGTTCAAATGGTTCCCTATTTTGGCAATGGTCTTGACTCCTTTCCTCGGTGCCTTCATCGACTATAAGGGAAAAGGAGCGTCAATGATGCTTCTGGGTGCAATTATCATGACCGCTTGTCATCTCGTCTTCGCGTTTGTGCTGCCTGCGTATCCGAGCAAGACACTTGCACTCGTCACCATTCTGATTCTCGGCGTCAGCTTCTCGCTTGTTCCGGCGTCGATGTGGCCGTCTGTACCGAAGATTATTGATGAGAAAGTATTAGGTTCTGCCTACTGCCTTATTTTCTGGGTTCAGAATGTAGGTCTGTGCCTCGTACCGCTGTTAATCGGAAAACTGCGTGTAGCCACCAATGGATACCTCGTCCCCATGATTGTCTTTGCTTCCTTCGGAGTATTGGCATTCTTGCTGAGTTTGGCACTTAAAGTAGAAGATAAACGTAAAGGATATGGACTGGAGCTTCCTAATAAAAAATAAAGAATCCTTACATGTCACCACAGACAGCCGGAAGGTAACTCCCGGCTGTATATTTGTGGCGTTGAAGGGAGAGCATTTTGACGGAAACGACTTCGTGGAACAAGCGGAGCGTGACGGGGCTGCCTATATCATCAAAGGCGAGAATGCTTTACAAGAACTGCAGGATTTGGCGCGCGCTTGGCGCAGACAACTCGATATTCCCGTTATAGCCATTACGGGTACGAACGGAAAAACCACCACCAAGGAACTGACGGCAGCGGTGCTCAGCAAGCGATTTAACGTTTGCTATACCCAGGGTAATCTGAATAACCAACTCGGCGTACCCCTCACCTTATTATCTATCACGCGCGCGCACGAAGTAGCCATCATTGAGATGGGAGCAAGCCATCCGGGTGACATCAAAGAGCTGGTGGAGATAGCCGAACCGACATGCGGACTTATTACCAATGTGGGCAAAGCGCACTTGGAGGGTTTCGGCTCCTTTGATGGTGTACAAAAGACCAAAGCGGAATTGTATGATTTTCTCCGTGCGCACGGAGGGTTCTGTTTTCGCAATATAGACAACCCGTACTTGACGAAAATGGCAGCCGATCTGAAGACCGTGGAATATACGACAGGCACGCTGCCGGAAGGTACGCATCTGGTAGGCGGTTACAACGCAGAGAATGTGTCCGCGGCTATTTGTGTAGGTGCCTATTTTGGTATCTCTCGCGAGCAGGCATTGGAAGCCATTCGTGCTTATGTTCCTACCAACAACCGCTCGCAGCTCATGCAGACCGAGCGTAATACCGTCATCGTCGATGCTTACAATGCCAACCCGACATCTATGACTGCAGCCATCAATGCCTTTGCTAATAGCCAACGGCCAACGGCTAACGGCCAATGCTACATCCTCGGTGCTATGCGTGAGTTAGGTGAATACAGCCGACTGGAGCATCAGAATATCGTTAATATGCTCTTGGAGCGCAAGGCGGACAAAGTGCTGCTGGTCGGAGAGGAATATAAACAAACAACTGCTCCATATCCTGTTTTTGAGAACGTAGAGGCATTGTGTGCCTACTTGCAGAAAGAGCCGTTAAGCGGTTATTCCATTCTACTCAAAGGCAGCAGAAGTAATCAATTGGAAAAAGTAATACCCTTATTGTAATGGAAGAGCAAAAGAAAAATAATACTTGGATTTGGCTGGTCATCGCTTTAATGATGGTGATTATCGGCGGACTCGTATGGTGGAATCTTAGCCAGCGTCAGGAGTTGAATGAACTGGTAGAACAGATGACCATTGAGAAAGAAGAACTGCAGGAAGAGTACGAAGACCTGGCTATTCAGTTCGATGGTTACCAGCAGATGGATATTCGCAATGACAGTCTGCAGGACCTGTTGAGCCGTGAGCAACAACGCGTGCAGGACTTGTTAGAGGAATTGCGCCAGACCAAAGCCTCCAATGCCCGCCGTATAGCGGAACTGAAAAAAGAGTTGGCTACCGTTCGTGCCGTCATGAAAGACTATGTGCGTCAAATAGACAGCCTCAACGCAACCAATGCCCGACTGACCGAAGAGAACCAGCAATATCGCGCTCAGAACAAACAATTCAAAGAGCAGAATACACAATTGTCCACAGCCAACGCTCAGTTAACAGAGACCGTAACGCGTGCTTCCATGCTTGAGGTTAGTGCATGTACGCTTACCACGCTCAATAAAAACGACCGCAAAACGAAGATGGCAAGCAGTATTCGGAAACTTCAATTCAACTATGTGATTGCGAAAAACATCACTTGCACACCGGGATTGAAAAACCTCTATGCGCGCGTAATCACACCGGAAGGAAACATCATGGGTGAGAGCGAGAGCAAACTGTTCGCCTTCGAGAGCGGAGAAATTCCCTACTCGATGATGCAAGAGATTGAGTACAGCGGCGAGGCGTTCGAAGGCGTATGTTACTGCCCGCTGGACGAAGGACAAACAGTCCAGAAAGGGTTCTATACCATCGACTTTTTCTGCGACGGCAACCTCATCGGCTCATTCCCGTTCCAAAGAGAGGGATTCGAACCCCCGGTACCTTTCAGTACTTCGGTTTTCAAGACCGACGCAATAGACCACTCTGCCATCTTTCCTCAAAAGCGGGTGCAAAGGTACTACAAAAAATTGACATACACAAATAAAAAGATAAAAAAATGAAGCAACCGGCCACTTTTTTGATGTTAGCGAAGACGTTTAAGGGCTTGGAAGAGGTTTTAGCGCAAGAGTTGATAGAACTTGGAGCCAACGATGTGCAGCTCGAGAGAAGGGCTGTGTCCTTCCGTGGCGACAAGGCACTTCTGTACCGCGCGAACTTCTGCCTGAGAACCGCCATTCGTATCTTGGTACCGATTGTGAGTTTCAAAGCCAAAGATACGGACGAACTCTATCAACAGCTACGCCGGTTGGATTGGTCGCAATACATGAAGGTGGATAGCACCTTCGCTATTGATGCTACCGTTTACAGCGATGCATTCCGTAATAGCCGGTTCGTGACCTATCGCGCTAAAGATGCGATTGCCGATTATTGGGTCGAGAACGCGCACAAACGACCGAACGTGAGCACCCAGACACCGGATTTGCTGTTTAATATCCATATTGCCAAGGAGCAGGTAACACTTTCGTTGGATTCCTCCGGCGAGAGTTTGCACAAACGCGGTTACCGCGTGGCTACGACGGAAGCACCGATTAACGAAGTCCTGGCTGCGGGTATGTTGCTGCTGGCAGGATGGAAAGGACAGAGTGATTTCTACGACCCTATGTGCGGTTCAGGTACGCTGCTGATAGAAGCCGCACTCATAGCGCGAAACATTGCTCCCGGAGTATTCCGTCAGTCCTTTGCATTTGAGCAATGGCCGGACTTCGATTCAGATTTGTGGAGCGACATCTACAATGACGATTCGCAAGAACGCGAGTTTGAACATACAATTTATGGTTCGGATGCTTCATTCTATGCCATTCAGCAAGCGGCAAAGAATATCAAGTCAGCCGGCGTACAGAAGGATATTGAACTGAAGCAGATCCGAATAGAAGAACTCAAGCCAATAGCCGACACCAACGCTTTAGTCATGCTAAACCCGCCGTATGGCGAGCGACTGAAGAGCAACAAAGAGATGGAGGATTTATATAGTTCCATCGGTACAACTCTCAAGCATCAGTTTGCCGGTGCCACGGCGTGGATTATCTCTTCCAACGAAACCGCAATGAAGTGTATTGGTCTTAAACCAACCGCGAAACTCAGACTGCTGAACGGCGAACTGGATTGTCAGTTCAACAAATACGAACTCTTCAATGGAAAACGTGCAACCCATTTACATAGCTGATTACAATTACCCATTACCGGACGAGCGGATAGCCAAGTATCCATTGGCTGAACGCGACCATAGCAAACTGCTGATCTATCGCAACGGGCAAGTGAGTGAAGACCGATTTTACAACGTCGGCGATTACATCGTTCCCTCCTCACTCCTCATATATAATAATACGCGCGTGATTCAGGCGCGTCTGGAGTTTCACAAACCGACGGGCGCACGCATTGAGGTTTTCTGCCTCGAACCGCTCATGCCACACGATTACCAACTTTCGCTTGGTTCCACCACCAGCTGTACATGGAAATGCATGGTGGGAAATGCCAAGAAATGGCACGATGAGGCAGTGGAACTCCAAGCCGGACAATTCACACTCCGCGCCCATAAAGAGCAAGTGATAGGCAATACCTTTGCCGTGCGCTTCGATTGGGACGGAGAGAATATCTCTTTCGCAGAGATATTGGATGCGGCAGGCGAACTGCCTATACCGCCTTACTTGAATCGTAAGACCGAAGAGAGCGATAAGACAACCTACCAAACGGTCTATTCGCGTATCAAAGGTTCGGTAGCTGCACCGACGGCAGGGCTGCATTTTACGGATACGGTACTTGACGGACTTCGGTCAAGAGGAATCGAAACCGATGAGGTAACGCTTCATGTAGGTGCAGGTACATTCCTTCCCGTCAAGACAGCCGATGCCAACGAGCACACCATGCACACCGAGATCATCGCTGTTCCGAAAAGCGCCATAGAGCATATTATTCGGAAACTTGGCAAGATTGTGGCTGTCGGGACTACCAGCATGAGAACGCTGGAGAGTCTTTATTTCATCGGCAGACGGCTTGCCCTTGCCCAAAAACAAAACGGACAATGGACCATAGACAACCTGCATATTGACCAGTTCGAGCCCTATGAACCAATCGCCGGCAGTCAGTCGCTTGAAGCCAAGGATGCTCTGCAGGCTATAGTGGATTATCTTGACTCAACAGGACAAGAGACACTCCACGCTGAGACGCAAATCATGATTAAACCCGGATATCAGTTCCGGATAGTGGACCAGTTGATTACCAATTTCCATCAACCGCAGTCCACTCTCTTACTATTGGTCAGCGCATTTGTAAATGGCGACTGGAAAAAGATATACGACTACGCCCTGAGCCATGATTTCCGTTTTCTCTCCTATGGAGACAGTTCCATCCTCACACGCCAATCGTAAATCGTCAAATCGTAAATTAAAATGATTGATACCCATATACATTTGGATGAAGAGGCGTACGCGGCTGACCGGGAAGAAGTCATTGCGCGTCAGCGTGAGTACGGCGTGGAGGCAATGATTATCCCGGGAGTCAACGCATCGTCCATAGACGCCGTGCTGGATATATGCCGTCGTCATCCCAACTACTGCTATGCAGGCTTGGGATTCCATCCGCAGGATGTGAAAGCCGACTGGAAAGAGCAATGGGCAATCATCGAGAAAGCTATCTGTACGTACCGGCATGAACTGGTGGCTATCGGAGAGATTGGTCTTGATTATTATTGGGACACTACCTTCAAAGCGGAGCAACAAGAGGTTTTCCGTCTGCAACTGGCTTTAGCCATGGAGTTGAACATACCGGTAATGATTCATAACCGCGAAGCGACAGAAGATACCCTGCGTATCCTCAAGGAGGCTCAACAGAACCAAGAGCAAGCCCCAAATACTTTGCGGGGTGTCATACATTGTTTCAATGGCAGCAAAGAGACGGTGCAGCAAATTCTGCAGATGGGGTTCTACTTGGGTATCGGAGGAGTGCTGACGTTCAAAAACTGCAAATTGTCCGAGACACTCGACTCGGTGCCGTTGGATCGGATAGTATTGGAGACCGATGCACCCTATTTGGCTCCGACACCCCATCGCGGAGAACGCAATGAAAGTCGTCTGATGACGTTCGTGGTTGAACGGTTAACGCAGGTGTATAATTGCCCGATTGAACACATAAATGAGGTCACAACGGCCAATGCAAAGCTTCTTTTTGGCATAAAATAACGAAAAAATGTAAAAAAAAGCACAAATACTTGCGTATTTGCAAAAAAAGCAGTACCTTTGTAGCCGAATATTGGAAGGAGAGATGCTCGAGTGGTTGAAGAGGCACGCCTGGAAAGCGTGTAAACTCCAAAAGGGTTTCCGGGGTTCGAATCCCCGTCTCTCCGCAAAAATGGAATGCCAACTAACAAAAAACACAAATCAAATAACAAAATTTAATTTTATTATCTCATGAAAAAAGTATTTGCAACCCTTACGGTACTGGCTATGCTGACATTCGGCAGCGCAGTTGTAATGGCACAAGATGCAGCCGCTCCTGCAGAGGAGGCAGCTGTAGAGAACGTAGACGAAGCTGCTCCTGCAGCAGTAGAAGAAGCAGTTGAGGCTCCCGCTGAGGAGGCTGGCGGTTTAGTAGCTCTTCACAAAACGCTGAAGACGAAATTTATCGAAGGTGGTGCCGGCTTTATGGCGCTTACTCTCGTTACTCTCGTTTTCGGTCTTGCGCTGTGTATCGAGCGTATTATCTATCTGTCTTTGAGCAAAACGAACACCAAAGAGTTGCTCGCTAATATCGAGGCTGCGCTCAAAGAGGGTGGCATTGAGAAAGCTCTTGACGTTTGCCGTAACACTCGTGGCCCTGTGGCTTCTATCTTCTATCAAGGTCTCAGCCGCTATGACGAGGGTATCGACGTAGTGGAGAAGACTGTTGCTTCCTACGGTGGTGTTCAGCTCGGTTTGCTGGAGAAGAACCTCTCTTGGATTTCGCTCTTCATCTCTATCGCTCCGTCTCTCGGATTCTTGGGTACCATCATCGGTATGATCGCTGCCTTCGATAAGATTCAACAGGTGGGTGATATCTCGGCTACCGTTGTTGCCGGTGGTATCAAGGTCGCTCTTTTGACCACCTTGCTCGGTTTGATTATTGCTATTGTTCTGCAGTTGTTCTATAACTACATCCTCAGCCTCATCGAGGGTCTGGTAAACGAGATGGAGGACAGCTCGATTAGCCTGCTCGATATCGTAGTAGAGTACGACAAAGCTCAGAAGAAGTAATTTATAATGGCATTTTACGGATTGCTTGAGCAATGTTAATTGTAAATTGTTAAATCATTAAATTGTAAATTACTTTATGAAAAACTATAAAATGATACCAAAGATTGCCTTATGGGCATTGCTGGGTCTGGGCATCGTGTTCATTCTGATGTTCTTCCTCGGTGGCTCTAATGGTAGTCTTGAGGTGGCTGGTGATTTTCTGGATATTCCTCGTTTCACCGATGCCTTCCTCGTTTGGAACTACATCCTGTTCGGACTTGTAGTTCTCATTACCCTTGCAGTGGTAGTCGTTGAATTTGTTAATAACTGGAAGACCAACCGCCGTAAAGCATACATGACGCTTGGCGTTGTAGCCGGCTTTGTTTGCTTGGCGCTCGTTTGCTGGTTCCTCGGCAGCCCGGAGAAAATCAATATCATCGGTTACGAAGGTACAGATAACCAAGGCGCATGGGCACAGCTGGCTGACGCAGTCATCTATGCATGCTACTTCCTGATCGCTGCTACCCTCTGTACAATGATTTGGGGATATATCCACACAAGAAAACTGAAGTAAATCACATTTATCATGGCAAAGAAAATCCCACAGATTAACGCCAGCTCTATGGCCGACATCTCGTTCCTGTTGCTGATTTTCTTCTTGGTAACCACCTCTATGGATGTGAACCAAGGACTGGCTCGCCGTCTGCCTGCCCCTATTCCTCCCGACCAGAAAATCGAGGATAAGGATATTAACAAGCGCAACCTGTTGGTAGTGAAGATTAACTCTGCTAACCAACTGATGGTACAAGGCCAGTTGATGGATGTGAAGCAGCTTCGCGAGAGAGCTAAAGAGTTTATTAAGAACGAGAGCAATGCGGATTACTATCCGAAATTGTTCGAAGAGGATTTCGGTGCTCCGTTCGGTGTTATCAAATACACCAAGGACCACGTTATCTCTGTCCAGAATGACGTCGATACCCAATATCAGGCGTACCTGGATGTTCAGAACGAACTCGTAGCGGCGTATAATGAATTGCGTGAAGAATGCGCGCAGAAGTATTTCCACAAAGGCTACAACGAACTCGATGAGGATCAGCAAAAGCAGATTCAAAAGATCTATCCTCAGAAGATTTCGGAGGCTGAGCCTAAAAACTACGGAGGAAACTGATATGGCAAAGATACGTAGAAATGAGAAACGTGAGATGCCGGCGTTGAATACGTCGTCGCTCCCTGATATTATCTTCATGCTGCTGTTCTTCTTCATGTCCGTTACTTCGATGAAGGAGGTGACCTACAAGGTGCAATTCAAGACACCGCAGGCTACCGAACTCACCAAGCTGGAGAAGAAATCACTCGTGCGCTATATCTACGTCGGTACGCCGACCGCAGAGTTCCGCAAGCAGTATGGTGCTGAGACGCGTATCCAACTCGATGATGCTTTCGCAGAGACGAAGGAGATTGGCGAATATATCGTTAATGAGCGTTCGTCTATGAAAGAGAGCGAGCAGGGTTTGATGACCGTTTCGATTAAGGCCGACAAGGAGACACGCATGGGTGTCATCGCTGACATCAAGCAGGAACTGCGTCGCGCATACGCACTGAAGATCAGCTACGCTGCTACGCAACGTACCAGCTATTAAGCAGAAAACAAAGCTGTTCTGATAGCTGAGCAAACGATAGAGCCACCCGTCAAGGTGGCTCTTTTCGTAGCATATTGAACCGACTGTTAGTTCAGTTTCTTTCCCGATACCTGAACATCGCCCAATTCAAGACCTTTGCCTTTCTGCGGCTTGCCATCGGAGTCATACCACGGTAATACGCGGATATGGAGTATCTCGCCTGCCGGCACTAATATCGGTTGGTCAAGCGTCACCAGGATAGGTTGCCCCTTCTTCAGTGCCGTATTCTCATAAGCGGTCGTCACGTCTCTGAACTGGTTGCCGAAACCGTAGTTGATATGGATATTCATACCGTTACCGCCTCGAGCACATACGGGCACAACAATACGGTCTATCACCAGCGCTCTTTTCTTCTCCGCCGCGATGAGGAACTCGACATAGCGGTTGGCTACTTCGTCTATCTCACCCGCAGGCCATAGTTCGCTCGTCGGCATATACTCATGGTGAACGAGTTTCAGGTTCTTTGTCCCTGCCGGCTTGAGTGTCTGCTTGAACGATATACCTTGTGCCTTGAATGCCGCCATCTTGCCTTTCTCCTCTATCGCTTGCGCATAGGCTTCGTAGCGCTGCATAGACAGCGGATTCATCCATGGTCGCATCTCCGCCAAGCGGTCGCACTCCGTAATCAGATCATTCGCCAATTGAGCTATTGCCATTCCTCCGGCAGCACCGGTGTGCGTCTTGTCGCCGCAGTTGAAGAACATACGCATGCAGTAGTTCTGCCCGTTTTTTTCGTATAAGGCACGACTGCGCTCCGTCATATCGAGGAAAGGAACATCCATCTCTTCAGCCACCTCGCGCATACAGCGCACATAGTCTTTGTTGGGACCAAGTTTATGCCTTCCCTCATCATTGATAGTGCCATCCGGCAGGAAGTAAGCACGGCAGATAGGCGCCATCAGAATGGGCGTCACACCCAATTCACGCGCCTCATGAATGAATTTGCCCAAATACTCCTTGTAGGTCGTATTCGGTTCGGTACCACGCATATCGGTCAGTGTATCCATGCCTAAAGCACGAAGGTCGGCATTCTTGACATAGACATCTTCGCCTTTGCATTTCTCGTCGTTGTGGGCGAACTGGATAATAAGATAATCACCGGCTTCCATTTGACTCTTCACGCTCGGCCACAAAGCCTCAGTCTCGTAGAAGGTACGGGTAGAAGCACCTGATTTACCGCGGTTATTCACTTTTACCGAATCGGTCTTGAAGAAAGCCTGAAGATACATACCCCATCCGCGTTTGGGTGTCGCCGAAGGCTTGTATTCCGACATCGTGCTATCACCGATAGTGTGCACTTTCCGTTTCGCACCCCATACGGGAACAAGAAAGACGGAACATAAAATAAGGATTAAGACTTTTCGCATGCTAAATAAAATTAGGTTGCAAAGGTACAACAAAAAATGCAAATATGCAAGAATAGATGTCAAAAAAGGAGAAAGAACTTCAAATTTTGCACGCAAAAACGCAGAAATTGCACATTTTTGCAAAAAAATGCTCGTTTTTTTTGGTTATGTCAAAAAAAAGCAGTACCTTTGCACCCGCTTTTGAGAAATAGTCCTTTTGGCTGTCCTCGGAAGATGTATCGCGGAGTAGAGCAGTGGTAGCTCGTCAGGCTCATAACCTGAAGGTCGGTGGTTCGATCCCATCCTCCGCAACTTATGAGAAAACACATTCTTTTTCTATTCATCATCAGCACGCTCTCCGTTCACGCGGTGGAGCGTGTTTCATTAGAGCAATTGCAAGCCGATTGGTCTCATTACACCAATCAGACCGTACTCATCACTACCCCACTCGTGGTGTGCGGCAGTTTCTTCGACTCGCTGTTACTGGCTCCGGAGCGTCTGTTCTGTCCGGACGAACGCGCCCTTGGTCTGGCGGACGGAGACAGCACGATGTACTATGCGATTCAAGCGCACAATCATGCCTCCAGCGTGTGTCTGCATTGTCGCAACGCGTATTACGATGTGCGCACGGGCGATGTGATACGGGGTCTGCAGGCGCGCGTGACAGGTCCGCGACAACTACTGACCGGCAAGTCTGTCATGACGCGTCATCAGCCGAAGGACCGCTTGCCCAAACCGCGCAAAAAGGAATTGCGTATAGTAGGTGCGAATATAGAGAATTACTTCGCCGACCTAGGCGGCTATGCACACAAGCGCACCACGCCTGCCCAGCAAGCGATGAAGACGCGGAAGGTAGTCAAAGCGTTACGAGCCATGCATGCCGATATCATCGCGTGCTGCGAGATGCAGGTAGGCGACAAAGCACCTCGGATGCTCCTCGAAGCGCTGAACAAAGGCTGTCAGCACTATGCGTACGCCACAATGCCTTTGGCGGACAATGACCGCATAGGCGGGTGCTTTATCTATAATACGAAACGCGTGCGCACATGCGCCGAACCGCTCTCTGCCTATCGCGACACGGCTAATCATTACTACGCGCGGATGTTCGCCATGCCTTTTGAAGAGACAACCACCGGCGAACGGTTTATCATCAGCCTCAACCATCTCAAATCCAAACGCGCAGGCCGTGGTAACTACGACACCCATCTCAAGCGAATGCAGAATACCGATTCGCTGTTAGTTATGCTGCCTCAAGCCGTAGAGCACTTCGGCGATACAGACATCCTGCTACTTGGCGACTACAACTGCTATACCCAGGAAGGGCCTATCCAAGCTATCGTCCGTGCCGGTTATGCAGAGATGTTACCGCTGGGACAAGCGAACGACTACTCGTACAGTTTCAAAGGCGAAGCGGGTTATCTCGACCGCTGCTTTGCCAGTCCGAGCATGGCTGTGCAGATTGTGCGCGTGCGGCCGTGGCATATCAACGCCGACTGGTACTACTCGCACGGGGCATACAAGATGAAGGACAAATCGATGCACCGCTACGCTGACCACGACCCCATAATCGTAGATGTCAAATTGCTAAATAGTAAATGACTAAATAGTACTTGATAAATCGTCAATCGTCTAATCGTCAATAAAAAACGCCGCAACATCGAGTTGTGGCGTTTTCGTGACCCCGCTGGGCAAATTGACTAATTTGCACCTGCGGTGCGAGCTTCTGCTCTGTGACCCCGCTGGGCAAATTTACTAATTTGCACCTGCGGTGCGAGCTTCTGCTCTGTGACCCCGCTGGGGCTCAAACCCAGAACCTTCAGAACCGGAATCTGACACTCTATTCAATTGAGCTACGGGGCCGTGCGTCAGAGACGCGTATGTTAATTTCTTCTGCTGCCTAAGGCGAGCATGATATAGTACATCAGCGTGGCAAGCGAACTGAGGGCTGCAACCACATAGGTATAAGCGGCACTATGGAGTGCGTCACTGGCCATTTGCGTGGTCTCGCGGTCGGTGATACCGGACTCTTCCAACCAGTTGACTGCTCGTTGGCTGGCGTTCACTTCCACCGGCAGAGTGATGAACGAGAACAGCGTCAGGATAGCATAGAGGCCTATACCGACCAGGAGCATCACATGCCCTGCTCTCGTACCCAGGAGCAGCAGGCCGCCCAAGATAATCCATGTCACCCAGTTACTGCTGAACGAGACGACGGGTACCAGCGCTGAACGCAGTTTGAGCGGGCCGTACGCCTGTGCATGCTGCAAAGCATGACCGCACTCATGTGCTGCCACCGCAGCAGCAGCCACATTGGCTCCGTTATACACACCTTCCGACAGGTTTACTGTCTTGGTTGCCGGGTTATAATGGTCGGTCAACTGACCTTTGACGCAGGTAATACGAACGTCATAAATACCGTTGTCATTCAGCATTTTCTGCGCTACCTCTTTTCCGGTAAGCGGCAGACGGTTTTGCGAATATTTCTTGTATTTCGCTTCAACGGACATCGACACTAACCAACTCGCGAGAACGATGCCGATAAATAATATCCAATATAACGATGTCATACTTATTTCTTCTTTTTGTCTGTTTCCGATTTGCGGCACTTCCTACATTCGCCATATACTAAGAGCGTGAAGCGCTGCATTTTAAAATTCTGATAGGCTCTTTCGCGCAACAATCGAGTGATAGCCTGGTCGTGTATCTCCGTCACTCGTCCGCACCGGCAGCATAACTGCTGCATCCGTATCGTATTGACGGTCGTCAGTTCGTACTCCGTAACGGATTGTCCTTGCTGGCGCTTAGTAGCACTGATGATGTGCAATTTCAGGAACAACTGCAGCGCATTGTATATGGATGCTTGCGATATCCGTTCGCCTGCACAGGCTTCTTGTAACTGCTCCGCCGTAAACGGTTGCGGCAAAGCGCATACCTGCTCCAATATCATATTGCGAACCGGAGAAAACCTCTTTCCATTCTCGTGGATATAGGCATCCAGTTTCTCCTGAGCCATCTTATATGCCCTTTGTCCAACAGCCATCAGAGTTGCAATATATACGCACGATGACGCTTGTGTATCTTATGGTCAAACTGCGTAAAGTTAGCTATATTCTTCGTGTTCGCTTCCAGTATATTGGTTGTCTCCAATCGAGTGATACCATATTGGTTGATATAGGGTATCTGGTCCTCAAAGAAGAGCGCGTTGATACCCTTGTCCTGGTAGTCGGGTCGGATGGCGATGAGCAGAAAACTGAAGGCTTCCATCTTCTTTGCTTTGAGTGCTTTGAGCAGATAATACCATCCGAAGGGGAACAGTTTACCGCCGCACTTACGCAAAGCGTCCGATATATCCGGCATGCCGAGACCTACACCCACTATCTCGTCTTTCTCATTGACCACGAGCGTCACAAAATCGAAGTTCAGCAGCGGGAAATACATATTCTTGTAGTAGTTCTTCTGCTTGACGGTCATCGGCTGGAAGTTATAGAGTTTCTGGTATGCTTCGTCTATCACGTCCATATACTGAATGCCGTATTTGCGCACGAGCTCGCGTGAGTTCTTCACTTTGTCGATACGCACATGGGAGCGCTGCTTGACGATCTCTGCGATACGCACGAGTCGCTCCGGACAGCCCTGCGGAGGATAGACCTGCATCTCAATCCAGTCCGCCTCTTTGGTCAGACCGTATTGATCGATATGCTTCACATAATACGGATAGTTATACAGCGACGCCATCACCGCCGGATACTCATATCCCTCGAGCAGGAGACCCTCATGGTCAAAATCCGTGAAGCCGACAGGTCCGTTGAGCGCGTCCATGCCATGCGCTACGCCCCATGCAGCTACCGTGTCCAGCAGTGCCTTGCTCACCTCGAAGTCATCGATGAAATCAAACCAGCCGAAACGGACATGCTTGTAATTCCATTTCTCGTTCGCCTTATGATTGATGATTCCTGCGATACGCCCTACGGGTTTGTTATCACGGTACGCCATCCAAAGCTGGTACTCGCACACCTCGAGCGCAGGGTTGCTCTCGCGGTCGAAGCAGTTCATCTCATCGAACAGTAAAGGCGGACAGTAATACGGGCAATCAGCATACAGGTCATTGGCAAACTGTATGAACTTACGCAACTCACATTTGGTTTGTATCGGTCGAATCTCTACTGCCATAAGCGTTGTGTTTAGAGCGATTTGATATATTTGTCAGCCTCGATAGCGGCTTTTGCACCGGAACCAGCTGCCACAATCGCCTGACGGTAATGCGGGTCGGCACAATCGCCGGCTGCGAACACTCCCGGTACGTTGGTGCGGGGACTGTCTCCGTCCACGAGGATATAACCCTCCGCATCGCGGTTGAGATAATCCTTGAACAGGTCCGTATTGGGATGATGCCCTATCGCCAGGAAGAATCCGTCGATAGCGATATGGCGCATCTCTTCGTCAGGTTCACCTTTGCGATAGATGAGGTCGGCTCCTTGCACTTTTCCTTCACCCGTCAACTGAAGGGTGTTATGCTCAAAGAGCACTTCTATTTTCGGATTGTTCAGCACACGTTGCTGCATGATCTCCGATGCACGGAGGTAAGGTTTGCGCACAATCAGATACACTTTCTCGCAAAGTCCGGCGAGGTAACTTGCCTCTTCGCAAGCCGTATCTCCACCGCCTACAACGGCTACAGTTTTCTTGCGATAGAAGAATCCGTCGCAGGTAGCACAGGCACTCACGCCACGACCGCGATAGGTGCGCTCGGACTCCAATCCGAGATATTTGGCACTTGCGCCGGTAGCTACAATCACAGCATCGGATTCGTACTCCTCGGTGTCCTCCACAATCACTTTCTTCGGACTAACGGAGAAATCCACCTTCGTCACGATACCCGAAACAAACTGTGTACCGAAGCGCTCCGCTTGACGACGCATATCCTCCATCATCGTGAAGGGCTCCACGCCATCGGGATAACCGGGGAAATTCTCCACCTCGGTGGTGGTGGTCAACTGTCCTCCGAGTTGCGGTCCCTCAATCAGCACCGGCTGTAAGTTGGCGCGAGAAGCATATATAGCGGCAGTATAACCCGCAGGTCCGCTGCCTATGATAATACATTTTACTCTGTTCATAATCGCATATCTATGACGTATGTATTCTTACTGGGTTTAAGTACAAATATGTAGTCGGGGTTTGTTGGCACAAACTTCGGCTCTTTGAATTTGAGTGTCGTATTTTTCTTGCCCTCTTTGAGTTCGACGGATAGCGGCATAAGGTCTGCGTTGCGCACTTTAAGCACAAAGCGGTTGATGCCGATGGATTGGTCTTTGGGCGTGAGCGTGATAAGCGTGTTCTCGCCGCTGGCTTTCTCCACGATATTGCATACATCAACCAGCGCCTTGGCGTAGAGGAACGGATTGGCTTCGAGCAACTCCTGTTCGGTCGGGTTGGAGAGCGTCAGCTCATCCGTGTTGCTCGAATACATATACATCGTCTTGCCGTCATAAGCCGCTTCTATATCCATCATCTCCAACCGGAACTTATCGCCTTGCATGAGAATCCAACCGGGGAAATTCATCGGCGCATTGACCTCTTCGGTTACCGTGATGGAAAAATCCGACTTCAAGGTCTTCTGCTCGAGATTCGTCAGGAACGAACTCAATACGGTTAATATAATTAGTAATTTCGTCATTTCGATATTTCGATATCTTGATAATTCGACATTATCTCACTCCCAGCTCTTCTAACAGTTTATCCAGTTGGTCCAAGTCTTGTATCAGCACGTCGCGGCCTTTAGGTCCTTTGTTCGGTCCTACGATGCCTGCCGCTTCGAGTTGGTCGGACAGTTTGCCGGCGCGGTTGTATCCTATCTCGAAAGCACGCTGCAGACGACTGGTCGAACCTTCCTGCTTCGTGACTACGTAACGCGCTACGTCAGCGAACATCGGGTCGAGACGTTTCATATCCACGCTGCCCGGTGCGAGTGCCTCGCCTTCGCCGCCTTCGCCTACGTATTCCGGCAACTGATACGGCTCGGTATAGCGCTGCTGTTTGGCTATATGTCCTACGATAGCATCCACTTCGGGTGTATCAACGAACGCACACTGCACACGAGTGATGCTGGCGTTGCCGGCATAGAGGCTGTCACCTCGTCCGATGAGCTGCTCCGCACCCTTGGCATCCAGCACGGTACGCGAGTCGATGACGGACTGCGTGCGCAGCGCTATACGCGTCGGGATATTCGCCTTGATAACACCCGTGACGATGTTCACGGACGGACGCTGGGTAGCGAGAATCATGTGCATACCCACGGCACGCGCTTTCTGCGTGATACGCGCTATCGGCGTCTCCACCTGTTTGCCCGCCTGCATGATGAAATCGCCGTACTCATCGATGATGATGACAATATAAGGCAGGTACTGGTGATGCAAGCTGTCGCCTACCAGTTTATTCGGGTTCAGACGACGTTTGACGAACTTGTCGTTGTAGTCCTCCAGGTTACGCACACCGGCATCCATGAGCAACTTGTAGCGGTTCTCCATCTCAATGACAAGCGAGTTGAGCGTGTTAATGACGCGGTCGCACTCGGTGATGACGATCTGCTCAGGGTCGGTATCCGGCATGGCTGCCAAATAATGCTTGAGCAGCGGTTTGTAAGGCGCAAACTCCACCATCTTCGGGTCCACCATCACTAACTTGAGCTCCGCCGGATGTTTCTTGTACAGGAGCGAAGTGATGATAGCGTTGATGGCAACGGACTTACCGGTTCCGGTAGCACCCGCCACAAGCAAGTGCGGCGTCTTGGCGAGGTCGAACATGAATACCTCGTTGGTGATGGTTCGTCCGTAGGCTATCGGCAGACGCATTTTCTGCTCGTCCTGGAATCGCTTGGACGCCAGCACGGAGTGCATGGATACGGTCTGCGGCTTCTCGTTCGGCACTTCGATACCGATAGTTCCTTTACCCGGCATCGGAGCGATGATACGGATACCTGTCGCGGAGAGGGACATCATGATATCGTTCTCCAGCGCTTGTATCTTCGCCACACGCACACCGGCTTTCGGCACTATTTCATAGAGCGTTACGGTCGGACCGACCGTTGCTTGTATCCTATCAATTTCTATGCCATAGTTGCGAAGCGTGGTCACGATACGTGCTCCGTTGGCGCGCTGTTCCTCTTCGTCAATCACCGGAGCTGCCTCATTGTCATACACTTTGAGCAGGTTGAGCGAAGGGAACTTATAGAACTCCAAATCCTTGCGCGGGTCGTACGGACCGAGTTTCTCAAGCAGTTTGTCCGGGTCCTTGGCATACAACTCCTCTTCCGGTGTATCGTTGATGGTCAACTCTGCATCAGCGTTAGCGTTCTCCTCGGGTTCCTCAGCAGGCAGCGGAGCATCGCCCAAGGGTTCTCCGTTCTCATCCGTAGTCTCTGTAACCTCTAGAACACCTTGAACCCCTTGAACTTCCGGAACCTCTGGAACTTCTTGTCCCTCTTCCTCTATGGTCGGTTCGATAGTGAAAGGCACTTCGTCGTCGTTATCGTTATCGTTATTCTCCGGAACAATCGGCAGGTCAAGCACAATCTCGTCATCGCCACTTTCGCCCGTTTGTCCGTTCGTCCCTTCGTCCGTTAACTCATTATTATCTTTAGGTTTGCGCGCGAAGAGATTTTTGCACCATTCGCCGAAAGCCTTGCAATGGTCGATGAAGCGCGGGTCGGTCACGATAAGGAAGATAACCAGTAACGCCGTAAGAATCAGCACGGTACCGGTGATAGCCACATAACTGGTCAGCCATTTAGCCGCCCATGCGCCGAAAGCACCGCCCCAATGGAACTGACCCATGTGGGTCATCTGCTGCGCAAAACCGAGCACTGTCGAACCCCATAGAACCCAAAACGTACCACCGCAGAACAGCTTGATAGCATGGATATCACGGAACACGTGCATCAGACGCAACGCATAGATGGTAAGCATGAACACGAACAGGATGGACACGAAGCCGAAACTGTCGTCAATCATAAACTGCGCCAGCGCAGCACCGGGCAAGCCGAGCAAGTTGCGTATCAACTCGCGGTTAGCGATGCGGTCAGCGTGACTCATGGACAGCAGGTCCTGGTCGTACGAACCGGTAAAGAGGAAACTGACATACGCCAGCAGGGCTACAACGGCAAAAGTGAGCATCAGAATACCGATGACCATACGTGTCTCACGGGCAGTGATGAATCGTTTGAACGACTCCCACGAACTACCCTTCTCCACTTTGATGGCTCTCTCAGCGGTTGGTTCCAAGCCTATATTTCTCGATTTTGACGTTGTACGAGGCATAAAAAAGCAAATTAGCGTGCAAAGATACAACAAAAGTTTGACATATGCAAGCAATTAGACAAAAAAATCGCCCGAATGAGCGATTTTTCCGGCTTTAGCCTTGGTCCTTGGTACATAAATCGTACATCGTACTTGGTACTTGGTACTTAGTCTTGGCTCTCGTCGTACTCTCTGCCGCAGACGAGCCAGAGGTAGGCGTTCATGGTCTTTTTGCCGTTGGCGAGGTCCTTCTGGGCGAGGAAGTCAATCTGGTCCTGGGTGACCTTGCTCAGGTCTTCCTTACGCGCAGCGACCATCGCACGCACGGCCTGGAAGCGCTGACGAATTGCCACCTCTTTCGGTTTGAGCGGTGTGGTACGCTTCACTTTCTTTCGCAGGTACAATCGGTTGCAATCACTGCTCTGTGTCGCTGCCGTACGGTGCGTGCCAAGCAGCATCTTTGCACAACTGTGCTGTCCATTCTTTCCGGGTTTACTCAGTGCGCCCGACACATGGTCGATTCCCGCACTCCATTCTACTTTTGCCATAATAGTTAAGTTTATGTTTGTTAATAATAGTTGTTGTCTGTCAGTGTAACGGTCTGTCAGCCCGTAGGGCGGTCTGTACTCTGTCAGGCCGACAGGCCGGTCTGGCGAGTTACTCGCCGAAATTCGGTTTCACGTACTTCTGCGCCACGGCGTAGCCGAAGAGCGAGGTGTACTTCGATTGTGCCTTGAAACCGGCTTCGAGGGTGGCTCGTTCAGTCGGGTCAGCGAGAGCAGTCTGTGCAGCCAGAGCTGCCGTCTTGAGCGCTTCTTGCGCGAGGATGTTCTTCGCATGCTTTGCCTTGGACGGGTTCAGCAAATCGACGCCTAACTGCTCTTTGCCGCACGGGCAACCCTTGAAATACAGTGTTTCCGACTTGTTGAACTTGCCCTTCACCCGGGCAAACATGCCATGTAATGTGATTTTTGCCATACTTGTTAATCGTTAAAGTTAATTGTTAATTGATTTTTCATCGTGCGTTCGAGGAACGCGAGATGTTTCTGGTGCCCGTATTTCTCTGCGAAGACGATGCGGGCGGTGCTTTCGGCGGCGGAGGGAGTGTGACCCGAGCGGTCGGGACGGGCTTGAACGATATGCATCACGCCGTCTTTACTTGGGTAACGGCGGATATAGAAAGGGTCTGTTCCCATCAGTATCCCGCGCACCGACTCTATCCCCGAGTCAAACTCTACTTTTGCCATTGTCTTAAACTCTTACAGGTTTTTCTTCGCGTCGTACGTCTCAATGGTTTTGGTAACGATGGTGCATGTCGTGTCGCCTCGTTGGTAATACTGGCTTTGCGTTGTGATGGTTCGCGTCACATTGCAACTGGCCATCACCATACTCGTCATAATGACTGTCATAATCAATAATCGTTTCATAATGGTTGTGTTTTTTAACTCAAGCGACATGCAATATACACGGCGAAACGGTCTACCTTTACGTTTTGGCTCAAAAATTGACAAAAATGCACAAAAAAACACAAATTATTTGCACAAATCAAAAAAAAGCAGTACCTTTGCGCAAGTTTCCGAAAATCACAGAAAGATTTTAGAAAAGTTTCCTGAAAATACGGAAAGATTGTATGGCAAAAAGAGAACTATTCAAGACATTAATCGCTCTGACGCAAGCAGAATTGCCTTTTGAACGCATGGAGCGCGAAGTGGTCATACCGGATAATCCGGATGCGATAATAACCGTTCCGGGCGTACGCCGTGCCGGCAAGTCCTCGCTTTTGATGCTCACGGTCAATAAACTGTTAGCAGCTGGGGTTAAACGCGAGCAGATTCTATGGATCAACTTTGACGATGAGCGTTTATCCGGAATGCCTACGGAAGAGTTGGACGAGGTGCTCACTGCGTATCGAGAAATGTATCCGGAGACGAATCTCAAGGATGTATATATGTTCTTCGATGAGATACAGAACATCGCCGGTTGGGATTTATTTGTCCTTCGCGTATTCAAGTCTTATTGCCCTCATGTGTACATTACGGGAAGTAATGCCAAACTGCAGTCAAGGGAAATATCAACCGCATTGCGCGGCTGGACGCTTGATTATGAGATGTTACCTCTCAGTTTTGCGGAGTACTGCCGCTTTGTGGGTATTGATGCGCATAGTTACTTGGAGAGCGACAGAGCCAAAAGGCATGCCGCCTTGGAGAACTATTTGCATGGCGGTGCTTTCCCGCAAGTGGTACTCACGCCCGACCAATCAACCAAACTGAAACGCCTGCAGGGATATTTCAACGTGATGCTCCTGCGTGATTTGGCAGAGAGACATAAGATAAAGAATGTGGAAGGCTTGCGCTATTTCCTCAAACGTATCATGCTGACGCTGACGAAGACAACATCCATCAATGGTATTTGCAATGATATGCGCTCCAGCGGAGCCAATGTGAACAAAGATGACCTTTACAATTGGGCAGACTGGGCGGTGGAAGCGTATATGTTCGTCCGTTTCCCCAAGTACACTCCGTCTATGGTTAAAGAAAACCAATCGCTGCGGAAGTACTATATCATCGATACGGGAATGCGTCAGGCCGTTTTGATGCCCCAATCGGCCGATAGTGGCAAACTGCTGGAGAATATCGTGGCTATCGACTTGTTCCGCCGGCGCGGAGAGGAAAGGAAGATATTCTATTGGCAGGAAAAGCATGAGTGCGACTTTGTCATACAGCGCAACGAATGCGTGGAAGAACTGCTGCAAGTATGCTGGGATATGGATGATGATGACACGCGTCAACGCGAGATAGACGGCATCAAAGAAACTGCAAAAGGCACTAAATGCACCAAGTTGACCATTGTTACGCGGGACCGGCAAGAGACCATAGAAGAGGATGGTTATACAATACAGGTTGTCGGTATAGAAGACTGGTTATTACGATAATTAGCATACCATCAGACGCGGCCTTTCGCGCCGCGTCTGTTTGTTAATCATCCACTCCCAACACTATCGGATAATCATCCGGGTTGTAGTCGATTTCCTGATAACCGGGTAAGTCGGGTGTAGGTTGGCAAACCTCGATTCGTATCTCTTCGCGGCATTCCTGCACAACCCGCAGATACTCTGTCACAGCTTCCTCTTGCCGTTCGCTTTCCCATTGGAAACCGCAATGTCTGCCCTGGATACAAATGCCCCGTACGCTTACCGTCAAACGGTAGAATAACTCTGCCGGCAAATGTTCGTTCAGCACAAATACTTCGGCCAAAAGGCGGTTGGAGCTCAAATGGTTTATCTCCCATATCTCGCAGTGACTCCCGGAGATATAGGGTCTGGTTTTAATTAGTTTTAGTAACATTCTTTTCCTCCTTTCATTTTTCAATTTCTATCGAGTAGTGCTCGACGATTATTTCTACCGCGGCTGGCGGTAAGATGTGTTGATTTTTCTTCAGGTTCATGGACGCGAGGCGGTCTCTGATGTACGGGTCTTTCAACCACAAACGCATCGTTTGCCGGCTTACTCCGGCTGCCTCTGCCAACTCGGCTTTTGTCATTGCTTTCATGTTGGTTTGTCGTCGGGAGATGCTCCCGTGATGGTCTTGTTAATTGTTCGAAAATCGCACATAAATCACTTGGTTTCCTGTCGGGTTCTCCATCTTCCAGCCGTCGGTTTCGGCAGTCGTGCCGTACTTGGCATAGTACTGCGCAAAGGTCAGTGTCTCGCGGCGTTTGACCTGAAAATCCAAGATGAAGAAATAGGGATTCCGGAGCACATAGGCTCCAAGCGCGTTGCGCAGCCATCTTGCGGTCCGCAAAATTGACATCGCCGCCTATTAAAGTCCAATAGTGTTCAAAGTCCATAATCCTTTTCAATGTCTTGTCCCGTACCTGTAGTCTGTTTCAGTCCTTAGGGGACAATATACGCAGTATATAGGGGACTACAGATACAGGACTTGACATTTTTAATTTTTCTTTTTGGTTCTTTTTCTTTTTATCGATTTCTTAAGATATAGCCTGTGTTATTTTTAAGAGTCCGTTTACTTGTTTTTTAGTAAAAAAGATACAAGCTATACATCCTCGCGTTCGACAAAAGGATCGGCATACTTCGTGGGTTCGCGGGCGGTGAGGTCGTCGCTATGGACAACCTCAAACCGCTTACGGAACTGCTCGAGTGAGAGATACCGGCTCATCGCTTACTGAGCAAACCGATGACGAACCCTTTTTCGACGCACTTGGGATGGGCGGCTGCAAGGCCTGTCTCCAGTTCTTTCCGGCGAGACTCCTTCTTCTCCAACTCGTCCATAAGAGCCTTATACTCTTTGAATTGTGGGTCGCTAAGTCGCTTGCTCAGCCAGTCGGTTTTGTCCGGCCGTTGTACGCGAATCTTATACATCTCGCCCTCGCAGATATAGACCACCGTGCCGGTGAAGTCTCGCGTCTCCGGGTCGCTTTCCAGCTTGTCTTGCAGTTCCTTCGACGCCTGTTCGCGCAGTTCGTCTGCTTTTTGTTTTTCGACTGCGGCAATAGCTGCCTGTGCGCAATAGGGTTGAAGATGTTTCTCCGTTTGGTTGTTCTTCTCGAACGTCAGATTTTGTTTCTTACTCATTGTTGTGAAAGTTTTGTGCTTGGCTTTGATTGAACGGCCGTTCTTGTGCGCACAAGTGTCAAAACTTTCGCGGTTAATAAATTAGTTTATCTGCGGCTTTCTTTCGAAATCCGCTGCAAAGGTACTGCTTTTATTTGAGATGAGCGACCCATATTTTTGAGCCGTTCATATAATCAGTTGAGACATAGATAGATATGCGCGCCAGACAGTTATCTTGCTGGTGCGCATTTCGATGGCAACTTGCAGTTGGCTTAGGTTAGGATGATTGAGATGGAAGGCATATATTTCCATCTGCTGGAGGATGTTTACGGAGAGTCCGATTTGAAGGAGGATGCTCAATTCTCCTTCTTCTTTTTTTTGAGCAGAAATTGATACTTTGTCATTGAATAAAGAATAAAGAATAATGAATAATGAATATTTATAGAAAAAAAAAACGCACCGCTTCGCAGCGATGCGTTTCCTTACTAACTCAAATCTAATTAGTTGTGAAAAATGCTATGATGAAGTTGTTTATTTAACTTCTGCGCCAAGGGCGTTGTAGAACTTGCCGTTCTTCTCGATTACGAGCATGCCGTTGCGGAAAGATTTAACGGCTTTGGCATCAACAGCGGTGTTCTCAAAGCCTTCCTCTTTTGCCATAACGAGCACGATGTCGGTTACATTGAACGGATCACCGGCCTCTTTGTTGAACTGAATCATCCAGTGGCTTGCATTGGCGAGACGTGTACGGAGGTCATCCGTCAGCGGGAGTTCCATGTATCCCTCACCTGCAGTCATAGCGGTTTGGTCGGCAATTTGACCGCCTTCATCCCAGTTCTCTTTGATATTGATTACAAAATCCGAGCGGTTAGCCTCCGAATAAATGCGGAGCGCAGTAGCTTGGCTTAAATCCACATTGCAGTAACCGTCACGATAGAGTTCGAGGGTGCTCCACTCGTCAGCCCAGAAGAAACCGGTCCAAACAGTAAAACCTTCCTTGAGGGTTTTGCTCTCAAGAAGTTCTACCTTCGTGCAAGTGAAGTTAGCGCCGATGATTTCGAGTCCATAGGCTTTGAGGCTATCCACAGCGGTCTGGGTAAGGAACTGCTCGAAAGCGCCGTCACCACTGATCCATGCAGCCTCACGGCTACCTGCCAGATGGTCAAAATGGGCATTCATTACCTTAAACTCGATACCATCAGTAGCACCGGTGAAGTGCACTTTAATTAAGTTGCCGGGTTGAGCCGCTGCGAACTGATCGGCTGCAATCTGAAGACCGCCGTCATCCCAAGACACATGCTTCGAACCTGTCCAAATGTCCGTAGCGTTAACACTCATTACAAGGGCTGCAAAAAGAGCCAAAAGAGAAATTTTTTTCATAATGTTTAATTTTTAAAGGGTTAATAATTAATATTGCTTGACTTGAATATCCTTTACGGTCATGCCACCTTCGTAGCAGTTAACCGACCAGCAGTTACGCGGGAGGTTGTAGATACGCTGGGTATAGCACAGTACATCGTTGATGTACATGGTCAGCACGGAGTTGTCGGTATAGATATTGATATTGTACGTTCTATCCGCAGGAATGGGGAACGGATAGCTGCCGCCTCCCTTGAGTTCCCATTTGCCCTGCTCTTCCTCAAAGCGGATGAAATTGTTGTTACCATCCGGGCATACCATGATGGAGTAGTATTTCTCGTAGGTCTTGTCACCATCCTTGCGGTCGCCGCGAACGAAGGAGATACCGAATCGGTCCGCTTTGTCGGAGGTGGTAACTGTCATGGAGATATGATTGTGGTAGTTCAGTGTATTGAACATCACACTGCTGTACGCTTTCATCGTATAGCCGCCTTCCGTCTCCGTGAGATTGCCTTCCTCTTTGCCCCAAGTCTTGACAGCTTTGAGGGTAGCGGTAAGGTTGTATTTGGTGCGTATAGCCGGTACTTCTGCGGTATAGAGTGTACCATCTTCGCGCTGCATGAGTCGGTGAACGACCAGTGTGCCACCCCATTTAGGTTCAGCATCGGGACTGATATCTGTGTTATCCCTGCCTCGACGCTCCGGGCACCATCCCCACATATAGCGGTCGGTACCGTCGGAAGCCGTATTGCCGGCATAGAAAGCCCGTCCGTCCAAAGCACCCTCTTTGCTATCCGGCCAAGTGGGGTTAGTAGCCGCCTTCAGTTCATCGATGGTATGTCCTTTGAGGTAGTGCACACGGCGCTCGAAAGAGCTCATGTCACTATAGGTGAGATACCACCAGTCGCCCATCTTGAATACATTCGGGCACTCGAGGAAGCGGTCCCAAATCATCTTGGTGAACTTACCGGCATGCGACCAAGTCTTGAGGTCGGGTGAGGTGAACTCAGCGAAGCAACCGTCCTTATCCTCGGTGCGAGAACCGGCAGCCATCGGTTTGGTGGCCACAATCATGTGCCAGCCGTCCTCCATTTTCCAGATAAACGGGTCGCGGAAATTGAGCGTGCTATAGCCGTAGTCACCGCCGCGCAGACGGAAGAGCGGGTCCTTGGTCCAGGTCTTGAAATCCGGACTGGTAGCGCGCATCACAACCTGACGGTCCTCGTCGGAAGCAGGTTTGTAACGCTCGCCGGTGTAGTAGATATAATACAATTTCTCCTGCTCGTCATACACGATGCAGCCTGTACCGAGGGCTGCGTCCTGCTCGCCGGCGCGGCCGGTAGGCAGCACTTCGCCCATCGGGGTATAGGTAGCACAATCGGTTGTGCGAACTCCCCAAAGCGGGTGGAAAGTCTCCTCCATATTCTGCTCGAAGTTATGCAGGTAGAGAATTTTGTACTCTTTCTCCACCGGATCGTAGAACGGCAGCGGGTCACCTACCGAGCCGGCCGAAGGCTTGTAATAGGTAGTGGCAGCTATCTCGTCCATCGAGTTGAAATAGACGGTTGTGTTCTCCCAGTCTTTCTGTTCCTGCGGGATTTTTTGCTCGCAGCCGGTTAAGAGCGCTACGCTCAAAGCGAAAAGACCGCTAACGCTCAAAGATAAAAGCTTATTTGTTGTTTTCATAATGACTTATTGTTTCAAATAGTTCAACGCGTTCTCGGTAATTTTGGCAATATTCTTGTGGTAATACTGCGTACCTTCATCGCCGGCAACGGAGTACCAGTCATAGCATCCGGAACCGATACAAACGATAGCTCCGTGTTCCGCCGTGCGCAGGAATTCCCACGCCACTACGGCATCGTTGCCTCCGGCGATATCGTGCGCACCGGTCTTCTCGCAGAAGACAGTACGGTCAGCGTATCCACCCCAGTCTGCGCCGATATGGTATTGGGCGGTGGAGTTGGTGATGCGGTAACCCTCATCGCAGGTATAGACATGGTCGGGAGCATCGTTATTCATCAGCAGGTTCTGCCACAGCGCATGGTCGGTATGGCCGGTGATAGCGAACTCCCACGGACCGCCTACGCGCTCTGCCTCGTCCTCTTTCTTTCCCCAGCAGTTATTCGGGAAGCACTCCGCTTCGCCCAGGTAGAATGGCAGATTGACCGCATAACGCGTCAAGAGGAACGAACCGCCACCTTGGTAGAACTCTTTGAGTTTGTCGGTTACCAGCGGGTCCACAGCCTCCGGAGCATTGGCTTCAAAAGCACCTTTACCCTCCAGACCTCCGTCCTTATGGAAGTGCCACCAGATCACCTTGCAGTCAGTCATTACTACGCGACCCAACTTGAGGTCCTCAAACGAAGCATAATCGGAGTTTTCTACGTTAGCCAGCAGCCAGTTGACAGCCTCCTGCTCTTCCGGATTGAGTTGGGATACCGTTTCCGCCAATCCAAGATAGAGGAAGACAGGATTACCTTTCTCCTTGACGGTAACGGTGTAAGTGGTAGAAGCGGTGTTATAGGTAACCGTGAAATCCACAGGATTGGTAAAATCGCACGGCATACCACCGGCAGGCTTGACGGTTGCGCCTTCCGTGGTCTTGATGGTAGGAACGAGCGATTTGATATTGGTACCAACAGGCACGGACACGGTGATGGTATGCGCCACCTGGTCAACAATACCGATATAGATGTCGTTGAGCACGAACGAGAGAATACGCGCCTCGTCGTGCTTGACGCTCACTTTATAATCCAGATACACATTGCCGTTCTCTACATGTACGACAATAGGCGATGTCATATTCACTTTGTCACCTTGCTTCGGGTTTGAGGTCGCTCCCGGAGACAGGCGGAGAGTGGTCAGGGTCATCAAATGGTCATCGTGTACCTCCGGCACACCTACCACCACCGTCCGTGCAGCATGATCGACCACACCGGTGTAGATATCATCCAATACCAGGCTGTCGATATGGCAGTCCCCGGATACATCGAACGGGCTATCCTGCTTGGAGCAGGAGGTCATAAAGACCGCTGCGCTCAAAGATAAAAGAACGCTTACGCTCAAAGATAAAAGCTTATTTATACTTTTCATAATCTTAAAATCTTCAAATTTTCAAATTCTTCAAATCTCTATTACCATCCTCCGATGTTTTGTGTATAATGTCCGTTGGAAGCAGCTATCTGCTCATGAGGAATAGGCAGATACTCGTTTTTATTGGCAGTGAAGCGCGCAGAGGTATAGATACGGCAGTCATTAGCCTCCTCTACGTAGTACTTGTTGATGGTTTGTTCTGCTTCACCCCAACGAACGAGGTCGAAGAAACGCTCGGACTCCATCGCCAGTTCCAGACGGCGCTCCATCTTGACGCGCGCCAAAGCGTTGGAATTGTCGGTGTATGGTTTGATGCGAATCTTAGCACCGTAATTAACATCGTATCCGGCTAACATGCCCATACTGCGCGAAGCGCGGTTGCGGAGACGGTTAACGAGTTCGATAGCCTCGTCATCGCGGCCGAGTTGCGCCATAGCCTCAGCGCGCATCAGCAGCACGTCAGCATAGCGAACGACGATACGGTTCATCGGTGTTCCGAACCACAGGGCAGAGCGAATCAGATATCCACTGGCCGGGTCCACGTTGTGCTTGAGGGTCACATAGTAGCCGTACAAGCCGTTGGAGCGGCTCCAGTTGTGGGTGCGGCTCATCATGAGCTCCGGATTGAACTCATACGGGAAACCCGGGATACCAACGGTGAGCCACAGACGCGGGTCGGCGGTCTCGGTAGCGGGATCGAAATCCTTGTCGTTGAAATTGCCGATATACGGCAGTCCTTCGGCATTGGTGCGGAAGGCATTGACGATGTTCTGACTGGGTTTGTAGAAATCGCAACCGCCATCGGTCACACCCTCAATACCCGGAACCATCAGACCGTACGACCAGTTGCAGTTACCGAGTTTGGTTCCGTCATTGGTCGAATACTGCAGTGCCCAGAGGCTTTCCTTGCCGTTCTCATACTGCGGCTCGGGACGGAAGTTATTGTGGAAATCGTCCTCCAAGCCATATCCGCCGGCGGTATAGATAGCTTCCTCGGTATAGAGAAGCACTTTCTCCAAATCCTGCTGGTTGATAGAGGTGACTGCATGCGAAGAAGGATCGTCCTGACGGTAAGCCTTGTAGAGATATACTTTGGCCAGCAAACCGGCAGCCGATGCCTGCGTCGGACGGCCTTTCTCTGCCTGCGTAGCGGGCAATACGCCATACGCATATTCAAGGTCATCGGCGATGAGTTGCCATCCTTCATCGTTGGTATATTTGGTGTTGCTTAATGCGTTATAGTCCTCCTGCTTCATCCGCGGATCCATGACAAACGGGATATTCTTGTACAGACGTTTCAGCAGGAAATGGCCATAGGCACGCAGGAATCGCATTTCGCCCAGACGCTGTGATTTCAGTTCATAGGTGTTCGGCATACTCTCCAACGCAGCAATGGCGGCGTTCACACGGCTCAGACAGTTATACAGACGTACCCACATATCATTGATATTCCAGTTCGTCGTCAGAATACCCTGGCTAATCTCCAATTGATGGAATACATCGCCGTCGTTTTCCGAGATACCGCCTTTGTAGGCATCATCGGAGCGGACATCGAAGTTCCACATCGAGAAGGACGAGTTGATATCCTCCGCAGAGATGAAGATGGCGTATGCGGAGATACAGATATTGTCGATATACAGCGGGTCATTAACCTGGTCCTCGCTCAGCGTGGCCTGCGGCACATCCTGGTTCAGAAAATTATCGCAGGAGGCAAAAAGCAAGGTACAAAGGGACAAAGTACCAAGTACTATTTTATTTAGCGTTTTCATAATGATTCTTTTTTTCGATAGGTCGATATTTCGAGATTTTCAACTTAGAACGTCACTTTGGTACCCAAGGTTACGGTCAGCGGGATAGGATAGCCGAATGTCGGAACCTCCGGATCCACACCCGTGAATTTAGCCGAGTGGATAGTGAATACGTTCTGCGCCGAAACAAACCAACGCCAGTTCTGCATCAGCATTTTACTGCAAGCCGATTTTGGCAGGTTGTAACCCAACTGCAGGTTGCGCAGCTTAAGGAACGAACCGTCCTCTACGAAATAGGTGCTGACGCGTGTCTCGTTGTTGTTATTGTTGGTTGAGAGCGCAGGGATATCGCTGTTGGGGTTGGTAGGACTCCATGCGTCCAATACGCGCGTTCCTTTATTTAGGTTCGCTACATTCACGCCGCTCCAGAGGTCGGTCTGCTGTTTGTAGTCTTTCGTGATGATCTGCTGACCGCCTACGCCTTGGAAGAAGAGGGTGAGGTCGAAACCTTTGTATTCAAAGTAGAAGTTTGCACCGAAAGCAACCGCGGGTATAGGAGTATATATCCATGTCTGGTCTTTCTCGGAAACCACGCCATCGCCGTTGATATCGCGGTAACGGATACGTCCGAGACCGGCTCCTTCCTGATAGGCATGGTTGTCTATCTCCTCCTGGCTCTTAAAAATACCGTCGGCAATATATCCTACCTGCGAACCGATAGCATGACCAATAACCGACTGCACGCCGTTGCCACCGAAGGCACCGCTGGCCGCTACCGTGGGCGGCATATCGATTACCTTATTGTCATAATGAGAGATATTGGCGGAGATATCATATTTGAAACCGCCTTTGGTCTGGTTGCGGTAACCCAACTGGAACTCTACACCCATATTATCCACCGCACCGGCGTTCACCCACTGCGATGCGCCTTCACCCATCACTCCGATGCCCGTCATCAGCACGAGAATATCTTTCGTTTGCTTGTAGAACCAGTCGAACGAACCGTAGAACGTCTGCTTGAAGAAAGAGAAGTCGAGACCGACGTTGGTCTGCGAGGTGGTCTCCCATTTGATATCGTCGTTGCCCAACTGAAGACGGCGGAAACCGGAAGGAAGAATTGCGCCTCCGTTGGTGCCGGCAATGTCGTAGGATGTACCATAGGACTGACCGCCGCTCTCGTTCACGCCGTAGTTGGAG
This sequence comes from uncultured Bacteroidales bacterium, assembly GCA_902778935.1. Classification (GTDB taxonomy): domain Bacteria; phylum Bacteroidota; class Bacteroidia; order Bacteroidales; family Paludibacteraceae; genus Colicola. Next base: position 72,231 of record CACYZT010000006.1, on the reverse strand, counting down.
TCGTAGATGGTATAGCGTGCGGTGGCATTGATGTCCTGGTTACCCGTCTGTCCCCATGATACGCGAAGCTTGAGGTCGTCCAACCATGACGAAGCACCGCTCATGAACTTCTCTTGACTGATACGCCAACCGGCAGACACAGAGGGGAAGAAAGCAAAACGGTTGTTTTTACCAAATCGGCTGGAACCGTCATAACGCATGGTCAGAGATACGAGGTATCGGTTGTCGTAGCTATAGTTGGCCTTCCCGAAGAAAGAGATTAGCGAGAAACTACCACCACCGCCGTACGACTGTGCAGTACCCGTTCCCGCGGATGGCCACATGTAGGTAGGCTTGAGAACGATGAAGTCCTCTTTATAGGCAGAGAACCACTCGTCTATCTGTCTGTTGAGCTCCGTACCCAACAAGAAGTCAGCACGGTGCTTGCCTTTCTCTAAATTATAGGTAATGATGGCGTTCCACATCCATTTGGTCCAATGTTCCTGCTTCGCCTCAACGGCGTTCTTGTCATTGGCGACCACACCATCTTTGATGGGATAGGTGAAGAAACGCTGTTTCTTCTGCGCATAGTCAAGACCGGCTGTGGTGCGGATATGCAGACCCTTGATAGGGTTGATATCCAGGAACACATTACCGAAGATACGCCAATAGACATAGCGGTTGTCTTTGTTGCGCTCCAGGATAGACAAGGGGTTCTCGCGTTGCGGAAAACCGCTGGACGAAGGAGCCTGAGCCAGCTCGCCGTTCGTGTTATAGACCGGCAGAAGCGGATGGTACTGAAGGACACTCTCGATATAGCCGCCGGGAGCTCCTACTTCCGAAGTACGGTTGAGCGTGAAGTTCTCGCCGATGGTCACAATATCTTTCAGCATCTTATAGTCACTGTTAATACGCGCCGAGAAACGGTCGAAGTCAGTCGTCTTGATAATACCGTCGTTCTTGTAGTAGCCGAGTGAGAAGAAGGCACTTCCTTTCGGACCGCCATTGGAAACGGACACGTTATAGTTCTGGATGATACCCGGTCGGGTCGTCTCTTTGAACCAGTCGGTGTTGCTTACCGGAACGGTACCGGCATCGTCCAGATATTTATTGAGCATGATATTATTCAGCACCGGCTGACCTTGGGCATTGTAACCCCAGTCATAACGATAGCCCAATACGTTCGTGTTCGGGTCTGATGTACCGTCATTGATATAGGCTTGCCACATAGCGCGGCCGAACTGCTCTGAATTGAGGACATGCATCCGGTTTACATAGTTCTGTACCGCTACTGAGGCGTCCAGCGTAACATTGAGCTTACCCTCTGCGCCTTTCTTAGTGGTGATGATAATCACACCGTTCGCAGCGCGAGAACCGTATATAGACGCGGACGCGGCATCTTTGAGGACCTGAATGGACTCAATATCATTGGGGTTGAGCTCGTGCATACCCGAGGTCGTAGGAACACCGTCAATGACATAAAGCGGGTCGTTGGAAGAGTTCAAAGAACCCGTACCGCGGATACGCACCGTAGCCGTTCCGGATGGGTTACCGTCCGCAGAGATGTTCATACCCGGCACTTTACCTTGCAGTGCTTTCATCGGGTTGTTCTCCTGCTGTTTCTCCAAGTCGGAGGCACTGATAGCGGTCACAGCACCGGTCAAGTCCGCTTTGCGCTGCGTAGTATAACCGGTCACTACCACTTCTTCCAGCAATTCGCTGTCTTCCGACAGAAGCACTTTCAAATTCTCGCCGGAGCTCACGGCTTGAGAGGCATAGCCTACGTAACTGATTTCCAGCGTCGCTCCATCGGCCACGTCCAGGCTGAAATTACCGTCAAAATCGGTAATCGTTCCGTTGGTCGTGCCTTTCTCCAATACACTGGCTCCGATAATCGGTTCGCCAGTTGCCTGATCGATAACCACACCCGAAGCAGGGCGAGCCATCACAGGAACGGCAAAAACCACCATCAGTAGCCATGTAAAAAATGTTTTTCTCATGATAGTTTGTTATTTAGAATTATTTTAAGTTTTCAGGTATAACCGGCATAGCGCCGTTCTGCGTGCATACGAATGCCGAAACGGCTACGGCTTTCTCATGCGCCTCGCGAATCGATTTGCCGAGCAGTATCTGCGCCACAAAGGTCGCCGTGAACGAGTCACCGGCTCCGACCGTATCCGCCACTTTCACTTTCGGGGTTGCTACATAGCTCTCCTCGGTTTCGGTGAATACATACGAACCGATAGCGCCGCAGGTGAGGATGAGCATCTTCAGGTCATATTTGGCAATGAGGTCGCGGCAAACGAGGCGTGTCTTTTCCGGGTCCTCCGCAATGAGTTTGCCGGGTACGGAAGGTACACCAAGCAGCATCGTGGCCACTACGTCCAGTTCCTCATCGTTAATCTTGAGCACATTGGCGCGGTTAAGCGATTCAGCTATCACTTCTGCCGTGAACCAGCTCTGACGCAGGTTGATATCAAAGACACGCAGGGCATCTTTCGGCGCTTCGTCCAGGAAAGCATGAATGGTCTCACGGCTGGTCTGCGAGCGTTGCGCGAGCGAACCGAAGCAGATAGCCTGTGCATGACGAGCCACATAGAGCATGTCATCGGTCAGAGGAATGTTATCCCATGCCACGCCCAGGCAGATATCGTATTGCGGGATACCTTTGGAGTCGAGCGTCACTTTAACCGTACCCGTGGGTTGTTCCACAACCGGCAGGATATGATCCAGACCTACTTTCTCAAATGTCTCAACAATCTCTTCGCCCAACTCGTCATCACCGATGGCAGAGATAGCCCAACCATTGAGACCGAACTGGGAAACATGATAGGCAAAGTTAGCGGGAGCACCGCCAAGCTTGCGTCCGTCAGGCAGGCAGTCGAACAATGCCTCGCCTATTCCTACTACGTACTTCTCCATAATATATTTATTTCTTGATTTTCAACGTATAGAACGACAAATAGAGCGCACCTACGGTCATCACGCATACGGCGCCGATGGTGCCGAACGCCTGCGATGCATAGCCCATGAAGAGCGGGAAAATCGTTCCGCCGAACAGACCCATGATCATCAAACCGGATACCTCATTCTGCTTCTCCGGCTCCGCTTTGAGTGCCTCCGCGAAGACGATAGAGAAGATATTCGAGTTACCGAAACCAACGAGTGCGATACCCGTATAGAGCACAGCTTGCGTCTGGCCGATACTCATCAGCACCATCGCTACCACCATCATCAAAGCCGAGATGGCGAAGAAAGTCTTGCTCGATACATAACGAAGGATGAACGAACCGCTGAAGCAGCCGATGGTACGGAAGATGAAATAGAGCGATGTAGCGAATGCCGCTTGATGCAACGACCAGCCGAGACGTTCCATCAACAACTTCGGAGCCGTAGTATTCGTACCTACGTCAATACCCACATGGCACATGATACCGAGGAAACAGAGCAGCACGAACGGACGACCAAGCAACTTGAAGCAGTCCGCAAAGCCCGATGCCTTGCCCTGAATCGGCTCTTCCTCAATTTTGGTCATATAAAGGAAAATAGCAGCCAGCACACCGATGATGCCATAGATGACAAAGATGATACGCCAATCCAGACCGAAGGACGGGATAGCCGCCACGGCACCCCAGGTCATAATGATGGGCGCCATAAACGATGCAATAGCCTTGACGAACTGACCAAAGGTCAGCGTAGCAGCCAATTTATCACCACTGATAAGGTTGGTCACAAGCGGGTTGAGACTCGTCTGCATGATGGCGTTGCCGATACCGAGCAGCGAGAAAGCAATCAGCATCAGGTGATAACCGTTACCAAAAAGCGGTAAAACGAGCGAGAGCAGCGTAACGCCTAACGAGACGAGAACGGTGTTCTTGCGTCCGATACGGTTCATCAGCGCCGATGTCGGCACGGAGAAGATAAGAAACCAGAAGAAGACCAGACTCGGAATGAAATAGGTTTGCGATTCCGTCAAACCGAGGTCGGCCTGCACATGGTTCGATGCTGCACCTACAAGGTCCACAAATCCCATCGTGAAGAACGTCAGCATCACCGGCAAAAAAGCCAAAAAGGAAGTTTTCTTTTCCATAAGTATTAAATTACCAATTACAAATTACAATTATAAATAGTCGCCTTGCCTCCCTGTACGTCAATTTGGTTATACGGTGTGGTCGGGAAAACAAGGTTCGTCATCGCCCAGTAGCCGTTGGCATCAAATGCCTCGATAGAGCAGTGGTCGATGAACAAGATAACTTTGTATGTGTCTTGCTTGACAAAGAGCGGCGTGGTGGTATGTGCTGCAAAATCCTGAGAGAACGAGCAGTCACCCGAAGACGTGCGATCCATAGAAAAAGTCTGCCGATGTGCATCAAGTGCCATCACTACGCTCTCGCCCTTGCTGTTGGAGAGCGTGATGACACCGGTCTCGTTGCTGCTCATCTCCAGCTCTACGATAGCGATGTCGCCTAATTTCTTCGTCTCCTCGCCTTTGATAGCCATACTTTCCGGCGAAGGTATCACGCGTACGCGCCACTCGCCCGCGTCATCTTTATATAAGGATAGGTCACGCGCGATGGTGTTCTGCGAGCGGAAGGCTATCGTCGGTACGTTGTTCGCGTACTGCCAATTGGACATCCAGCCCATAGACACAATGCGGTGATCCGGTGCGTTATGCCATGTGAAAGTACTATAGTTATCTTTGCCGTAGTCGAGCCATTTGGTCTCCTCCGGATCGTCGGTGCAAGTGAATGTATGTCCATTCCATTGCCCTACGAAATACTGTGTGGCACTGCCTCCGAAAAGACCGCCCGGATTAAGGCTCACCAGTAAGACCCATTGATCGCCGAACTGCAACAACTCCGGGCACTCCCATACGCCGCCGTGTGCTCCGTAACCGGTTCCGAAAGAGGACTCGTATTTCCATTCTTTGAGATTAGCCGAGGAATAGAAACGTATCTCCTGCTGACATGCCAGCGTCATGAGCCAGCGGTTGGTTTGCTCATCCCAACATACTTTCGGGTCGCGGAAATCAGCGATGTCGCCCATCAGAACAGGATTCCCTTCGTATTTAGTAAAAGTCATACCGCCGTCAAGGCTGTAGGCAATCGACTGATGCTGACCGCATACTTCCGATTGAGTATAGATGGCCACGATAGCGTTCTCGCCAAAGCCTGCTGTGTTATTGCGGTCAATAACAATCGAACCGGAGAAGATAGTGCCTAAAGAGTCCGGCGCAAGGGCTATCGGTTGTTGCTCCCAGTGGATGAGGTCGGTCGAGGTGGCATGAGCCCAATGCATCGGACCCCAAGTGGTGCCGAAGGGGTTATGCTGATAGTAGAGATGCCAAACCTGAGCGGCATCATCGTAGAACATGCCATTGGGGTCATTCATCCAGTTTTGAGCAGGAGAATGATGATAAACAGAGCGGAACGGTTCATCGGTGGGATGATGAGCCGGTTGATTCACACATGCTGTCATGGCGAAGGCTAAGAGAGCGAAAAAGAATGCTGTTTTTTTCATTGTATTATGTTGTTTCGGGTTTTGACGGTGCAAAGGTACTACATATTACGCACGCACGCAAAAAATAATGTTGCAAAATATGGCACGTATGTTTCACTGCAACAAATCGTACATATTTTGCAACATTTTTAATAGCGCTGTATTGTTTTTATCGAGCACTTGGAAGATGGCCGAAGTACTCTTTATAGCATTTGGAGAAATAGCCCGGTGACGAGAAACAGAGCTCAAGCGCCACTTGCTGAATCGTCATATCCGTCGTGCGGAGCAGTTCCTCTGCGCGCAGCAGACGACGCTCACGGATATAATCCAACGGACCTTTGCCGGTGACTGTCTTCACGCGACGGAAGACCTGCGTGCGGCTCAGCGACAACGCACTGCCCAGATACTCCACATTCAGATTCGGGTCGGTCAGGTGGTCATCCACTATCTGCTTCATCCGCTCGGCAAACGCTACATCCCGATGGCTGAGCTGGATTGCCTCCTGCACTTCCTCCAACTGCGGCAGGATATCTCGTTTGATTTCTTTCTTAATTTTACGCTGCGAGTATATCAGGAATGACAGCACTATTATAAATAGGATGCATACAAACACAACGCTAATGATTATCACCAGACGGCCGTTTTGTATCTGCTGCCAGCGGGATTCGGATTGCAACTGCACGATATGCAGCGTCTCCAGATCATGGATACGGGCATCGTACTGCATCAGCATCGGTCGGGCCGCTGTCTCATCCACCATCATCGTCTCCAGTATCGTATCGTGAATATACGGCTCGTGTGCCAAGATATGCGCTGCCGTCTCGATAATCATGTCGCCACGCGAGGAATAGGTGGCAGTGCACTCTATGGTGCCGTCCGCTATCGCCTGCAGTCCAAGCTTGATGCCATCCACACCCATGATACGTACGCTACCTTTGCCATAACCCTTGCTGTCACGCACAGCTTCGGCTGCACCGATAGCCATCAGGTCGTTATGCGCTACGATGACCTTTATATCCTTGTGCATGCGCAAATATTCGGAAACAACCTGATATGCTTCCTCCTTATACCACGAGCCCATTACAGACTCGACCTGTGGTTGCACGCCGCCATTACGAGCCAGCGTTTCCATCATGCCTTGATGGCGAAGCGTAGCAGGGGTTGAACCGGGAAGACCCGCTACTTCCAGCACATGTATAGCCTGTCTCTCTACGGCTTGTATAGATAACAACCAATCTGCCATCAATTGTCCCACTCGATAATTGTCACCTCCGATGAAGGCCGTCCATTCATCTCCGGATACACGCCGGTCAGCCACGATGACCGGAATACCTGCGCGGTATGCACGCGTCACTGCCGGTTTCACATCTTCTGCCTCGTTCGGACTGACGATGAGCAGGTCAACGCGCTCTTTGATAAAACTGTCAATCTGCGCGCATTGCAATTCATTACTGCCATACGCGATACGGCGCGAGATAGTCATTTCGGGATGCAACAGCAATTCCCTCTCCATCTCCGCATTCATCTTCTGTCGCCACGCATCATCCAGACATTGGCTGACACCAATGCGATACTGCGGCTGACGGGTGTTACAGCCTGTCAAAACAAGGAATAAAACAAGACTACTGATAATAATGTTTCTCATAGTGCAACATTTTTCACGTTGCAAAATTACTACTTTTTTTCCATATATGCAAGAAAAAGGAGAAAAAAAATGAATAGAAAAACTCTATTTTGTTTCTCGGCCGTCGATGGTGTAAGTCTTGCCGTCACGGAGGATGAAGAGGTGGCCTTCCTTGATGGATTTGAGGATTTGAGGATTTGAAGATTGGACGATGGATTCTTCGAGGTCCGTGGGCGGAGAGGTGCAGTCAGAGATATGCGCACTGTAGAAATGTCCCCAGTTGTTATCATTGCTTTGGTAGATAGCAAGCGAGGCGGCAGGCACACAAATCTTAAAGTTCTCTGCACAACCGGCAAAGACATCGTTCGTGTTCAAAGCCGGCGGTGTAACGGGCAGACACTCAATCATCGCGAGCGAGGAACAGCCATAGAAGGCATAACTGTCAATGGACTCAAGCGATGCCGGCAGGCTAATCGCCTCGAGCGCTACACATCCGGAGAAAGCGTAGGTAGCAATCGATTTCACATTGCCCAGACTGACATTCGCCAATGCCGTGCATCCGCTGAAAGCCTGCGTACCAACGGAGGTTAGGCTGTCAGGCAGCGTGACCGCCGTCAGTGCCGTACAACCGCTGAAAGCCATCGGTGCGATATTGGTCAGGCTATCGGGCAGGACAACCGAGATGATAGCAGTACTATGCTCCGCCCAAGGCACTCCTTCGTCTATCAAATAAGACATCGTAGCCCGCTGTGTGGGTTCCGGAGAAGTGAAGATGAGTCGTCCGGTAGCGGACTCGAACTCCCACTGCAGGTTCGTACCGCAGTCGGCGGGTTGCGCATACGCAGAGAGGACCGCGAACGCTAACAGGCCGGCGATAAGGGACGAACGGCGAAGGGAGAGGTTATAGTTTTTTACCTGTAACATCATATTTTTCATTGTTGCGAATGATTATAACATGGTTGTTGTCAATGATTTTGTACGGCCGGTTGTCGTCCGTAGGCATTAGCATAATCGGCGACTCCAGCGAACCGAAGTGAGCGTCGGGTTCATAGAATAACCCCTCTCCGGGATGTTCTACGACCGTCCCCCGGACGCTCGATCGAGCAAAGCTCTTCACCCGCACAAGGGAGAGAGGAGTGCCATCGGCGGTGCGGAAGTCGAGTGTGCCGGCTTTATCGCTCTGGATGGTCAGGAAATAAAATAACTCCTCTCCAGGATGTTCTACGACCGTCCCCCGGACGATCGATCGAGCAAAGCTCTTCACCCGCTCAAGGGAGAGAGGCTCAGCTACTCCGACCAAATCGTCGTCAATATACACCTCTAATCCTCTACTCTCCTCATCCTCTAATCCTTCAATCGCCGCAATCATAGTCATGTTGGTAGCAGCCTTCGGGTTGGTAAACAGACCGTCCTGCGTACTGACAGACCGCTTCGCAGACGGACTTTGCTGCGGACTGACAGCTCTGTTATAGAACGGCACGGTGACATCGCCGTCAGCGAGGCGCTGGAACAGATATCCCTCGCCCGGACGGAGAGTCTGCAGGTCTCCTATCCATCGTTTGCCGGAAGAGAAGACGGCGAAGCTATTATGCGCCTTGACGAGGTCACCCGGTGCGGCATAGTCATAATAGCCTGCGAGCGCTTCGGAGATGGGCGTTGACTCGTCGAGCAAGCATGGCAGCGGACTCCATGCGCCGTTACCCTTGATGGTGATATTCATCTGCTCCGACGTGAGTTGGTTTCCACTGACGCGCATGATATTGCCATTCTTGGCATAGACCATATAGACATGATGATAATCGAGCGCCTTGAACATTCCGATGAACGCATCCATATCATTGGAATAGCTGACGAACTGCTGCGTAGCAGGGTTCTTGATGATATCTCCGTCGGTCCACGGTTCGGCAGCGGACATGACACTGCGTATAGGACTCTTGTCGGTCTGCACATCGAGATTGAACGATACCCAGCTCCATCCGGCATCGAGGGTGATATTCTGCGTCTGGGCACCGGAGGAGGCGAAAATGACGGGTTGGTCATCGCGACAACCGACTACGCTACCTGCGAGGAACGGCACCTCCCGGTTAGGCGTGAGATTGAGCGTCTTGCCCGTTGATGCCTGCCAGAGGAGGAAATTGAGGTCCTTGCCACCCATGGACTCATTGCCATAGATAGTGAGGAACACTTCGCCTGGATTGGCATTGGCGTTAGCATTGACATTCGCCATACCCACACACTCGTTGCGATAGAGGACATAGAGTTTATCATCATCGTTGGCATCGGGATGGTCAGCAATAACGACTTGTCCGCAGACGGACATATTAAGCGGATACTTATTCTTATCCACACTCGAATAAGGCGGCAGAGCCTCCACGATATAGGTCACCTCGAGCGGTTCGGACAGTCCTTCCTCATCGGTGAGATAGACGATATCCATATACTTGCCCGGCGGCATAGAGGTGTTGTAATAGAAGCGAACGAACTTGTCCTCCATAGGTTTGATAGTACCGTAGTTCCGGTCCATCGTCAGCCATGATGGCAGCGACTCGATGGTGTATTGGTGGCGCATACCACTGTTGTTGACAATCTGGAAGTCGCGGTACTCATAGCCCGTTATCGGATCGCCGTACGTCATGTATAACTCCATGTCGTCGTCCTCCCATTTGAGGCTGTTATGGTCCACGAAGGCTGTCCAGGTGACAGGCGATGCCATCGGGTTACCGTTGAGGTCCTCCACATTGCGGACGGTGATATAGACGGACTGCTTGTTGATTTCATTGTCCTTGTTGAGGATATTGATAATCAGTTCGTCGTTATTGAACGACCAGTCGAAATGCAGCTTCGTCAGTTGTCCGTGGCTGTGTACAGGCGCATGGTCCACCTTGTCTTTCATCGCATCGGTAACCATCTGTTCGCTGACGAGCGGCACGATTTTGTTGAGCACATTTCCTTTCGAATCCTTGAAAATACGCCTGTCGTTGGGACTGAAGACGAGTTCGTAGATACCCGATTGGTTCTCTTTCATCTGCTCGAAAGGCAGGAACGCCATGAGTCCCATCTCATCGCCGTAGGGCGAGAGGGAAGCATACTCCTCAACGAGCGACTTGGGCAATGCCTGCTCGAAGACGGCAAGCTCATCGATGTTGCCTTCGAAGCCGCCACCGAGGTACATACGTCCGCTGATACTACCGAAATCAAGGGCTTTCATGGACAGCACGACATCTCCATCGATGAAGACAGAGACATTATTGAACGTGCGATTGACCGTAAGGACGAAATGATGCCATTCGCCGTTGACGATTTGACGATTGACGATTTGACGATTGGAAGACTCATTCCCACTATAGAGCACGAGGTTGCCGTTCTCGAGAGCGAGACGGAAACCGCTGGCAGCGGTGAGAAGCGAAGCATTGGTGCCGGTATTGGCGTCTGCCTTAAACCAGAACATCAGCGTTTCGTCCTGAATCTCAGAGCGCGACAACAGGTCGCCTGCCAGGTCAACAGAGTCGGTGGCAGTCAGATGAAGCGAGATACCTTTCTCCAGCGCCCACGAAGTGCCGCGGGTATATAGGGTGGCGCCGTTAGCCTTGTCGGTGAGCGTCTCTCCCTTTCCTTCGTTCATCGGATAGTAAGCCAGCAGTTCGCGCTCGTAACCCGTGAGGTAATGGTTGGCGGTATTGGCTATCTCAGCCTGCGTGAGCGCCTTGGTCCATATACGCGCCTCCAGCATGTTTCCTTCGTACCCCATACCGAAGAAGAAGGGCATGAAGGACGTGTGCGAGAGGATTTTGGTATTGGACCGGCTATAATCGGTGACATCCATCGTACCGGCATAGAAACGCACATCTCCCGTCTCGTGATTATAGGTGACGATGACGCGCGTGAAGGCCGTCATGGGAGAAGCGAGCGGCTTGGAGATGAACGAGTCATTAAAACCGGCATGCAGCACGAGTCTGTTATCCGAAGTCTTACCGAAGAGCAGCATATCATCTCCGTCGCCGTGCATGAAGAACATCTCATCCACATTGCCCACCGGTTTGACCATAAGATCGATAGAGAACGATTTGTCGGCGAGACTGCGATTGACCTTCGTCTCGGCATACGAGAGCGGGTTACCGGCGAACGCCAGCGATGCGCCGGTCGTCAGACCGACATCATTGGTCACGCCCAGCAGCTGGAAGTTATCATCCTCGTCCAGATAATTGCCGGCTATCGGTTCATTGAAACGCAAAAGCAGATTGCTACCGATGCTGAGGATGCTGTTAGCGGGTTCGGGTTGACCGAAGACGCGCGGTGGACGCGTATCCTTAATACCGGTGAGCACCGTGGACGCACGGTTGATAAACCCGCTTCCATAGCGGCAGAAGGATACGGCACGCAGGTCGTACTGCTGCTCCATCGGGTCGCGCTCGCCATAGAAATGTACATTATCGATACGCCCGCCTTTAATCATCGCTTTGTTGCCCGAAGCGGCGTTATAGAGCGAGTCGTTAGCGTAATAGCTGCATAGGTTCACCCATCCGTCATCGGATTGGGTGGACAACTTGTACTGCAGTTCGATATGGTCAAATCCGTTGTAGTTGACATCAAAGCCATCGATGGAAACAGGCAGGAAATAGCCCACTGAGTCTTGCGACGAGAGCGTGTTCATTACCCATGTGTCACGCGGGGCGGTGATGTTCACCGGACACGAAACGGGCATATAGTGAACCGAGAACGTACAAGCGGATTTGTTATACGGGTCGCACGGAGACGCCAGTTCCAGCGTGATATCCTCGTAGTCATAGCCGTCTCCGGCATAGACCATCATGGTCTTGGTGACTATCTCATTATGATAAATCTTGATGGCGCGTCCGTCTCCCGTCAGCGGCATGCCGTCTATCATCAGTCGTGCGCCCTTCGGATTGGTGCCCTCTTTCTGTTTGAGATAGAATGTGATAGGAAGGGCGGCACCGCCGAAGTTACCTTCACTCTCGTTGGTCAGGCGTAATTGGAAGATAGCAGGCTGGTCGGCAGGCACATTACTGCGCTCATGCACATTGATATCGAGTTTCTGGTTCTCTATATTCAGCGTACCATTAGAGAGGGGCAAAGACGGCGTGTACCAACCGGTCGAATAGGCCGGCTCGAACGGACAACGCGATGCGCCGCCTTCCAGGAAATACACGTACGAACCGTACAGGCTGTCCGGCGAATTGTCGCTCTTGTTGCCTACGGAACTGTTCTCTACCAGGAAATCGCGGGTGTCCTCCGAATCGGCATTGAAGCCCTTTTTCGAATCCACTACACGATAGACACTGACGGACTCATGGCCGAAGTTATCGGGTTCGAGCACAAAGCCTATTTTCTTGGTATGTGTCGTGCCGTGATTCGGGTCGTAACTCCAATCGACGTCCAGGATAGGTGTTAAGGAGAACTTGAAGGTCCATTCCGGTGCTTGAGAGTAGATATCCTGTATTTCTTTACCTTTCGACCCATCATCATTATCTTTTAATTTACTTAATAGGTTATTCACCTCATTACCATACTTCTTGAAAAGATCGCGAGTGACACTGGTCGGGTTGAACGATACGCCCGGATAATCCACGCGTTTGGTATAGTTGTTGCTGTATTCATAGGTCTCGGTATGGGTAACGAGTGTTCCGCCGCTCACCGACCATGTACCTACCTTCTGGCTGTTATAACCATAGATGGCATTGATTTTTTCCTCCTCGTTCTTAACAAACAGATCCAACCAATGCGCCATCTCTTCATTGAGTGATTGCACCTCATTGCTATATTGCTTGGAGCTGCCGGTCGGTTTCATGCAGACATAGGTGCCTTCTTTGGAGAAATCTGCATCGTCCGGCATCAGTCGGCTCCAATAGACCTGTTTCTGCTGTGCGTCGGCTATCTGTCGTGCCGTAACGCTGTCGCAGGTCAGGAGCAGACTATTACGGCGTTGCAGCAAGGAAGGCAGCAGGTTATGCTCGATATAATCGTGCGTATAGACGAAGGTTCCGTCGATATAGATACCGAACTCCGTCTCTTCGCCGACTACGAAATACCATAACTTACCTTGTTTATCCCGTCCGGTAGCCACCGTTTTCAACGTACCGTTACCATCCGGTTGCTCTTGTATTTTCAACGCCGCATAGGTCAGCGAGTCAATCGGTTTTACAGCGTCTGTAATACCGTTATACACATTTCGTATCGCCCCGATATAGACATCCGCTTCCTGACCCACGAAGTACTTACCGTTACCTGTCTGGTCCACGAAATACTTCTCATTATCCGTCTCGATGCGGCTGGTCGTTTGGAAGGTATAGCTGGCTCCGTGCTTGTAGAAATAGTTCGACACGATAGGGAAGTATCCCATGATGGTTTTGCTGAAATCGAGGACATAACCGGTGTATAGACCCGCCGGATTACCCAGATAAGAACCCATCGTCAGTTTGTTCGAGATACCGGCTCCCAGACCAATCTCCAGACCGAAATTGCAGTCAATCGTGTACGTGTAATTGTATTTATAGGTTGTACCCTCTTCGATAAACGAATAACTCTGCGATCCGGGAGGGTCACGGAGTATATCCAAGAGGATGATATCGCCGTGCTGTGCGGACACAAAATTCTTGCCCTTGGTCTTGTTTCCTGCTACATACGCGCGGATAGCTTGGCTTTCGATATAACGTCCTTCATATTCCACGCTCAGGTCGAGTACACGCAGCGCCGACTCATTGGTCTTCATGAACGATACATAGTTGACGGGAATGGTGATGTCCTTCTGACCGTTCATATCGAGCTCATAAGTCTCCACTTCCGTATTCGCCGCATCGCGCATACCATTATAGACCTTCAACTTGCCTCCCTTGATACGCACTTCTTCGTGACGGAGGTCCGTTGGGTCGTTGTTGTAATAATAGTCCTCGTGCGCGGTAACGCGGAAGTTGTAGTAATCCATATCAAAGACCGGCGCGCCGAACAGGTACTCATACGTCCCGTCACTCTTCTTGGTTGCCAGCGGCACTTCCAAGTTCTCGTTCTTGATATTCTTCCGCCTCATTATTTCTTCGCCGTAGTACCCGACCTCCAAACCGAAACGTAACTGCGTACAACTGATATTGATAGGACTGTGGTAGGTGATGCAGTACGACTCGTTATAATGCACAGTATCCCCTTCATACACCGACTCCTTATGCTGCTTTGCCGCATCGCTGAGGTCGAGCGTCTCGCTGGTCTTGCCATCGGCAAACAGAGTCGCATAGCCGCGAGCCGTCGCTTGGGTAATCTTGTAGCGCACAGGGAACAGATCCACCGCGTACTCTCCCGTCACTACATCCGGACAGACCGTAATACGTTTCTTCTCAATGAGCGTAGCAGTGGAGTCCACACGCTGATGAACGGTGTCTTTATCGGGATCGGAGGGGAAATGTACGATCTGCGAGATGTTATCTCCCTCCAGTTCGAAGACCATCTTCAGGTCCTGACCCAGATAGTTCATACTCAGATGGTGACCGAGAGGTTTGGAAGCCTGGGTATTACCGCCAGCCAGACGTCCGATAAGGCGCACCTTGGTTTGGTCATATATACGCACGCCGTCCAACGCTTTGCTCAGCGTCAGCAGACTGTCGCCCTCGATACGGACAAATCCGTCTCCGGCAAACCGGTGGCCGTCTTTCACCGCCTGTATGGTGAATGCAACGTCCTTTGGTACCAGGAACTCGAAGTTACCGCTCGCGTCGGTCCTATAGGCGTTACCGCCGCTCTTTACTATCTTGCCGTTCAGCAGGAAATTGGCATCGCGTACCGGGATTGTGCTGTTCTCGTATAGCACACGGCCACTCATGCGGACACTTGAGATATTCTCAAAGTCGATACCCGTGGATATACAATGGTCCAGCGAGAGGGTGATAGTGGCAAAGGTCGCACTCGTGTTGTTATAGCGGAACTCAGCAGTCTGGCTTACCGGCGTGACCGCGTATTGGGGACTGCCTCCATAGGGCACGCTGTCCAGCATATAATAGCCGCTCTCGTCCGTCGTCACACGCTGAAGAACGACGCCGTCACTGACACGCGAGGCGTTCACTTCGACACCCGGGCAACCCGTGCCGTCTGCATATCGAATCCGTCCGCTGATCTTGCCGTACGGGTTACGACTACCTGTCGTCTCTGCGCTGCGTTGCAGCGTCGTACCGTTACAAGCATAGGTCATCGTCAGCCGGTACTGCCACGGGTCTGCTGCCATCGGGTCGGCCTGCAAGTCTTTGTACCAGTTCTGCGTCAAACCGTCCGCTAACTGCGTCCATTCGCTGGTATTGTTCGGACGCGCCTCCACTTTATAGGTGCCTATATCGCCTTCGGTGGCATCCCATGTCAGTAAAACGTATTCCGAATACTCCTTGTCCGTGCCTTCAAAAGCGCTGATATTCGCAGCCTCTGTATAGTAGATCTCCGGCCCTTTGGCATCCATGACGGGTAAGATATACGCCTCCCGGCCGTTCAGACCTTTCAGCGTTACATCCGTCGTATCGATATACATTTCGTATTTGTAATGCATACACGGCGTATTGGCGTAGTCCGTGTAATAAACAGACATAGACGGGAAAGTATAGGTCTGGTCCGGCGCATAGAAATATTGGTTATAAACCTTCTTAATACTGTCTTTGGGAATTTCGATAAGGAAGGTGTCATTCCTTTCCACCATAATTTTCCGGAGAATCACTTTCTGTTGCGGATCGAAATATTCGAGTGAATAGCCGGGTTTTTCCCGGGTACGCTCCTCATTGCGGAACGGACGGTAAAAAACAATCTTAAAATGTACTGCCCTGTTCGTAGAGAAATTGTTATCCAACTCGTAAGTAACGGGATTGGGATTGATATCAACCTTGAAGAACTCCAACATATTATATTTTCTGTTCTCCGGCACTTCCAGATAGCCTGTTGCAGCGAGAGGGTTGGCATTCCATTCCCATACAGACGATGAAGCACGTCGGATACGGTAATAGACGTTATAGCTGTTCTCCACGGGATTCCACCAAGCCGCCTCGGTCGAATCCAGATACGAATACGTCTGGATATCATTCACGGTCGCTGCAGAGTCATAACTCATCTCTACCAGTTCTATCGTCTTCGCATCCGAATAATCGGCTTTGTACGCCCGCTGTATCTCGAAGTAATCGCCCTCTATCGCGTCGGTCTCCGTCGGGTATTTGACCTGCCATGTCAGATTCTTGAAACGGTAGTCCTCATACCATTTGCCTATATCCTCGCGGTAATAGATATACTGCCCCACTTGGAAATCGTAGATCTTATGGTACGCGGGTACATCCACCTTGTTCGACCATACCCACCGCCACGTCGTTTTATCCGCGCTTCGTAAGGCCCAGAAGCAGTTTCGGAAACCGCGTATTACCGTATCTGCCGGCTGTACAAACAACATGTCTGACTGCTCCGTGAGGATATACGGCGTATCGTCTTCGCTCGTATAGTATTTACTCACATCCGTCATCAACGAATAGACATACGCTAACTTACCATACCCCGCGGCACCTTTGTCATTCGCCGCATAGAAGAACGGCTCGGTGATGATAGGAGCCTGCTCCATATCGGACCCGGTAAACACGCCGAAGTCATAGGTCTTCGTCGAGAAACCGGCTTGGTTCCATTTATGGTGATCCGTGGTGACGTACAGCCTGAAATCCTCCTCATCCAACTCCTCAGGCGGATACCAGTCAAACTCAAACCACGTGAAGTGGTTCGCCTTGTCCTCGCGCTTGAGCTCTATCTGCGCCACAGTGCCATCAGCCACGATGGTGCGTTTGGTGCCGTCAAACGTGTTCGTGCACTCGATCACGCCGCCCCATAGCTGCACCCATACCACGCCCTTGTCTTTCGGCCAGTGATGCGAACCGGTAGCACCGGTGTTGTTGTAGTAGTTGTCCGCCCAGTAATGGATATAAATCGCCTCTTGGTCATTCTTCAGTAGCTTTGTATGTATACGACTACCTGTGGCATGACATATCGGGTCGGGATTGTTACCCAAATGTTGGTTCTGACCGCGACCGGCATTGTAGTCATAGCCCCGCTCACTAAAGAGGAATACCTTCACGTGAATCTTACCGCTGCCGGCACTATACACATCGAAGTTGCCCTCGTTTTCAAAATCAACATTTGCTTCCGCAGCATTTAATATCGTTACGTGAGTAGCAAAAGGCACGAAAAGCACCATTATTGCCAGTAGAAATAGTTTTCTCATAATCGATTCCTGTTTGAACTACACAAATTTGCGTGCAAATTTACTGCTTTTTTTTGACATACACAACGATTTTTCAAAGAAAAATAGAAAAATCGCCCGATTGAGCGATTTTTCCGGCTTTAGCCTTTGGCTTTGGCTGTTACGTACACCATGATGTTAATAGTTAAAGCCAAATGTCCAAAGGGGAATAACATTGAGGTGACCATATTCAATATTGTCTTTAACAACAATTCCATTGGGTATATCCTCTATCTGCTTGTTCCCTTTCTTCTTACCCCCCACTTCAAAGGTATAATCACCTATCACAAAATCTGAGACTCTTGAAGCCAAGAGCTGATTATTGACTCGCATCTGGTTATAGAAGAATGTTTCTCGCATGTTTCCCACATTGGGTTCTCCATAAGCCAGTACAGTCATCAGATTAGGATTGTCTATATATACCTTTTCTACCTTACCCAGTCCTCTCAGACCTCCTGTATTGTCCCTCAATTGACCTATCATACCTGCTTTCTCTAAGTACACAAGATAGTCAGAGATGTTATTTTTGCTGACCCCCACTTCTTGAGACAAACTATCTGCATTAGGTTTCACTGGGGCAATTGCAGATATGACCGCCAATAGTTGTATTAGTTTTCGGGCAGTAGATGCTTTCAAATCTGCATATTGTGCAATATCTGATTCAATGGTCTGACGAACAATTTGTTCTATTCGCAAAGGAAAATCAGATTCATTACTGAAAGGATAATAACCATTTTTGAGATATTGTTGGAACAAAGGAAGCGGATGTTCAACTCCCGGAATAGTTACCTCCTGATTTAGAATCTGCTCTAATGAGTAAGTGTCACTCTCTATATTATGAAATAGTGTAAGATACTCTCGGAAGCTTAATCCTTGCATAGAGTATATCACAGCTCTCCTGCTTAAGTCAGCCTCTCCATCTATAATATCCAGGATGGACGAACCGGTAAAAGTTACTTTTAGCTCAGGATGACCATCATAGATTTGTTTTAGTTCCCGAGACCAGTTCTTATACTTATGTACCTCATCGATGTACAAATGTTCCCCACCATACTTGACAAACTCATCTGCCAGTTCAATCAATGTGTGAGAGGTTAGATAGATAGAATCAGCTGAGATGTATAGATTCTGCTCCAGCTGTTTATGGTCTAATACATGTTGCAGTATTAGGGTGGATTTACCCACACCACGCGGTCCTACCAGTCCTACCATTCGGCTTTCCCATGGAAGTCGATTATACATATACCGATGAAATGAAGTCGGCACACGTCTCAGTTGTTCTTCTTGATAAGCGACTAATGAGTTGTCAATCATATAACCAGTATTATTAAAAATCGCTGCAAAGGTAGTAAAAATATTTTATATAGACAAATATTTTGTTACAAAAATCACTCA
The DNA here is from genome assembly GCA_902778935.1 of uncultured Bacteroidales bacterium. GTDB lineage: Bacteria > Bacteroidota > Bacteroidia > Bacteroidales > Paludibacteraceae > Colicola. Next base: position 53,482 of record CACYZT010000006.1, on the reverse strand, counting down.
TTGAGGGAGATTTTTGGCAAATTTGTCACTCATTGAGGGATTAACAACAGAAAAATCGCCCGATTGAGCGATTTTTCCTTTCCTACAGGCGGAGACGATTAATCCTGGGATTCATCATACTCGCGTCCGCAGACGAGCCAGAGGTAGGCGTTCATGGTCTTCTTGCCGTTCGCGAGGTCTTTCTGCGCAAGGAAGTCGATCTGGTCTTGGGTGACCTTCGACAAATCCTCTTTACGCGCTGCTACCATCGCGCGGACTGCCTGGAAGCGCTGTCGGACGGCTACTTCACGGGGTTTGAGCGGTGTGTTGCGTGCGCTTCGGACCTGCGTGAAGCGGCGGTCACTGGATTTTCTACGCAGATAGACCGTACGGAACTTCCGGGAGATCTTACCCGATATATAGTCTATCGGGTCAAGGAAATGAACGTGGCTCATGATTAACCTCCTTGTTGCTCCGAGTGATACAACTTATGGAACGCGTAAGAAACAAGCGTTTTGTACTTTTTCTGCGCTTTCCACTCTGCTTTGAGTGTAGCTTTCTGTGCTGCGTCCGCCAGAGCCGTTTTGACGAGTGCAGCCACAGAAGCCAGTTTGGCTTGCGAGGTCTGCTGTCCCGCCGAAGGCGGTTCGTTGGTCGCCGGGTGCTTGAGTCGCACACCGAAGGTTTGTTCGTCAAACGCGCGTACCTTCGTGTACACTTGGTCTGTCTTTGCATATTTACCCGATATTGAATCGATGTGGGTCATTGGACTAATTTTAGCCATAGTTTTATTACGATTGCCTATACATCGAGAGGTTTTAAAGTGTTTAACAAAATATAAATAATGCGCGCATGTCTGACGGACTTATCCTTTTTTTCTGAACGGGCGACTGAGGATAAAACGAAAAGCGCCGTCCGTTCAGACTATCTTTTCTATCCGAAAGACGGTGCAAAATTACTGCATTTTGGCGGAGGGGAAAAAATCAAAAACGGCACATAGGCGAATATGTCACCTATGTGCCAAATGAAGTACCATTATTCCCTTAGAAAAATCAATGGAGAAGAGCCTCCTAATGAAAATTGTTTGTGCCTAATTATTTTTGAAAAAATTCTGTCACTTCACCCCATATACCCAAATACTTTTCCCTATGCTTTAATATTTCTCCCATGCGATTAGTAAATGATTTCTTTGCCACAGAGAAACCCAGTTTACAATTCTCAGCAAGGAACTTATAAAAAGCCGTCGGAAGCGGTTCTGCCGGTACAAATCCCAAATCCTGCCACCGCCAATAAATGGAGGCGAGATACTTATTGAGCGTACTATCATTTTCACAGTTAATATTCTGTGAAGAGAGATTGTGCTTTTTGAGGAAGGCGAGTACAAGGTCTTTTTGTTGCAACTCAGTTTGGTAGGAATAGAAAAGTTGCTGTGAGGGTCTTCCTATTGCCGCTTTTTGGGGCGTGACATTTTTTGGGGGTTTAGCAACCGTTTCGTTAGGAGTCGGTGCTTCAGCTGCCATCATCTCTTTCGTTATCAATTCTTTCTCCTTATAATATTCATCAATACGCGCAGCAGCGATTCTCATTTCCGCTTTGAGCGCCTGCTTCGGCTGTAAAGATATCATTCTGGGGAGGACAGACTTGCGCCAGAAATCATTGTAAAACAAGGCAAAGTAAGCAATGACATACATGCGTCCCCATATCACAAAACTATCGGCTACGGGCGGTGTAACACCGGCATCCGTGGTTCGCGGATGTTCAGTTTTAATCGTAGCATACGTATCCACTAATTCATCATAAAAATCACCAGGATCCGCAGCCAGAATCCTGTTCAAGTACGGGATGGACGCTATCCCGTTTTTATCCGCATTTACGGCGGATTTGCTTAAGTAAGCCGTATGACGAAAACTTACTTCATTTAATAACTTAAAACTTTTGATTTTAATTTCTTTTAACATACCTAAAAGTTTTTAATGTTGAATTATTTGCTAAGACTTCATGTAGTCTTGTACAGGGTTGGATTAGGAATATCTAAAAAAACTCTTTTTCTGAAAAACGGTGCAAAATTACTGCTTTTATTTGACATGAGCAAATTTTTTGGCAAGATTTTTTTGAGAAAATTTTTAAAGTTATCCAAAACAAAATCACATTTCGCTCATTATTAGTGATATACAAGAATTAAAAACAAAAAAAGTTGTCCAAAAAAGAAAATAATAAGAAAGGAAATCGAGATAAAAACATACATACTGATTATACAGATGTAGATATTACAGATAGAAGGAAGGCTGGTTTAGGAGCCGGAGAGGTAGATCTTCTCGCAGACGGAGGTTGCGAGCACAGAACACTCGGATGGCAGGTTACTGCATTTCGCGCATGAGGCATGTGCGGATGAAAGCATCGAGACGGGAATAGCGCTTACGTTTGCCCGTCATGGGGTCTAAGGGTGCGTCCGGCTCAGCACGACGGAGTTGATTTTGGAAGCGGGTTTGCCAGTAGCGGAGGATGTTGAGGTCTTCTTCGGACGGGAGAGAACCGTTATGAGCAGCCGCATAAGCTTCGGGCTTGGCAGCGAGCAGGATGCGTTTAGTCTCGGCCGAAGCAGCTTTGAAGCGGTTCTGACACTCAAGTTCCTTGCCGGTAGCAGGGTTGCGCTTCCAGTCGCGCGGATGGCGGACAACATAGGCTTCGGGAGCGGACTCATTGACGATGCGACCTTTGTCGTCGCGATAGGCTTTTCGGCGGTTGATGATACCGCCTTTGCGGAAGGTGCCGCGGATGTCGCGGACAGGGTCTTGGTAATTAACTGTTGCCATATATGTTTTTATACGTATGAGTATGCTTGAGGTACGCTTGTGGTTCGCTGACTAACGGATTAACAACCCAATAATCACCCAATAACCACCCAATAATAGCCCAATAAAGGTACAATAGTTAATGCTTATAAATCGCTGCAAAGGTACTGCTTTTTTTTGAAATATGCAAACATTTTTGCAAAAAAAAACATAGACTTTATTTGCATATATCGCAAAAAAGCACTACCTTTGCAGCACTTTTGGATTTAATACAAAATAGGCTCTATGAATCCTTATATTCAGTCATTGCGGTTGAGGACATTGCCGCTGTCAATGTCAGGAATTATCTTAGGAAGCGGATTAGCCGCTTCTGATTTACGATTGGACGCTGCAAATTTACGATTGGACGATTTACGGTTTACGATTGTTTTTGTGCTGGCGATAGGCACGACGCTGAGTTTGCAGATACTGAGCAATCTGAGCAATGAGTTGGGCGATGCGCTCAAAGGTACGGACAGCGAGCAGCGCGAACGGGCAGCCTACGGACTGCAGTCGGGTGCCATCACCATGGCGCAGATAAAAAAGATGATTTGGTTATTTGCTGCCCTGTGCGTGCTATTCGGTACAGCATTGATATACAGCGCATTCGGCAGTTTGTTCTGCGTGCAGAGTATCGTCTTTTTTGCCTTAGGTGCGCTCGCTATGGTGGGTGCAGTGACGTACACATTAGGTAAGCACAGTTACGGTTACGTCGGATTAGGTGACTTAGGTGTGTTTCTGTTCTTCGGTCTGCTGAGTACGATGGGTGCGTATTATCTGGAGACGCAGACGATGAGTTGGGAAGTAGCGATGTGCGGTGCGGCCATCGGTTTGCCATGCGTAGGTGTGCTGAACCTGAACAACATACGCGATATGGCGAACGACCGTGCGCACGGCAAGCACACGTTTGCGAGTTTGCTCGGCCAACGCGGCGGCAGAGTCTATCACACCTGTTTGCTGCTCGGATGCTTGTTGCTTTTCGTGCTCTACGGCCATGTCTGGACGCTCTGTATCACACCCGTATGGGCATGGCATCTATGGTACGTATGGACGCATAGCGAGCGGCTGGACAAGCAGATGCCGGTGCTGATGCTCACAACGCTTATTGTGGCGATTTTAGGCATAATTTAACAAAAAGTACACATTTATGTGTAAAAATTGACACAAAACTTGCATGTGTCATTTTTTTTTTGTAATTTTGCAGACCGAAATAATGGCATAGCCATTGACCGCCCTTCGGGCTGTAGGACCGCTGACGCTGTAAGACCGGCTACGCCTGACAGAACGTTGCACTGACAGATATTTTATAATAGTAAATAAAAAAAAGATAAACACTGCTGAATTATTTTAGTACTGCGTACAACGAGGCTTATTTAGCTACTATGGTCTCACAAGTAAACTTGCAGCCCATATTATCCAAACAACCCTCATCTCTATCGAGATTAAAATAATTCATCAGCCATAAACATAAATAAAAGTCGTAGCTATTACATTAAAGCAGCTGTTACATAAAATTCGCGGCAGCCACAAAAAAAACACGAAGAAAACTATAAAACAAAAAAGAATATGAAAGGAATTATTTTGGCGGGAGGAAGCGCAACGCGTTTGTACCCATTGAGCAAAGCAATCAGTAAGCAGATTATGCCGGTGTACGACAAGCCGATGATTTACTATCCGCTTAGTGCGCTGATGTTAGCAGGCATCCGCGAAGTGCTGGTAATCAGTACGCCTCGTGACCTGCCGATGTTCGAAGAGTTGTTAGGCGACGGCAGCCGTATCGGCATGAAATTGAGTTACAAAGTGCAGTTGGTTCCGAACGGTCTGGCGCAGGCTTTTGTACTTGGTCGCGAGTTCCTGAACGGCGAACCGGGTTGTCTCATCCTGGGCGATAACATGTTCTACGGTCAGCATTTCGGTCACATGCTCAAAGAGGCGGTGGCTTCAGCGGAAGCAGGCGGTGCGTGTATCTTCGGTTACGAAGTGGCAGACCCGCGTGCGTACGGTGTGGTGGAGTTTGACGAGGACGGCAAGGTGCTGAGTCTGGAGGAGAAACCGGCTAACCCGAAGAGCAATTATGCCGTACCGGGTTTGTATTTCTACGACAAGACCGTATGCGAGAAAGCGGCGAACCTGCAGCCGAGTGCGCGTGGCGAATACGAGATTACGGACCTGAACAAGTTGTACCTATCGGAAGGTACGCTGAAGGTGAAACTGTTCAGCCGCGGTTTCGCATGGCTCGACACGGGTAACTGCGACAGTCTGCTGGATGCCGGTAATTTCATTGCTACCATCCAGAACCGCCAGGGATTCTACGTGAGCTGCATCGAGGAGATAGCGTTCCGCAACGGTTGGATAAGCGCAGAGCAGTTGGCGGCTCTCGGCAAAGAGATGAAGACGGCGTACGGACGGTATCTGGAGAGGATAGCAAAGATAGACCGCTGACGCTGACAGACCACTGCGTTGACAGACCGCTGACGCTGACAGACCGGCCTGTGGCCTGACAGATATAATATAATAGTAAATAAACATAGATAAACACTGCTGAATTATTTTAGTACTGCGTACAACGAGGCTTATTTAGCTAATATGTTCTCACAAGTAAACTTGCAGCCCATAGTATCCAAACAACCCTCATCTCAATAGAGATTAAAATAATTCAGCAGCCATAAACATAAATATAATTCGCAGTTACCACAAAGAGGAATGAGAGTTTTCAGACAGACTACAAATACGATTGAACAATTGATGAGAAGACTGTTTTCTTTTCTAATGATTACTCTGCTCGCGGTAGGGGCGAGAGGGCATGAGCACTATGTCGTTCAGCACTACTCCATCAAGGACGGGTTGAGTCAGAACACGGTGATGGCTATCCTGCAGGACAAGCAGGGTTTCATCTGGCTGGGTACGTGGGACGGACTGAACCGGTTCGACGGGTATGAATTCAAGACCTACAAAGCGATGAGTAACGGCATCCAAGCGCAAGTGAACAACCGCGTGGAGATGATTTACGAAGACGAGCAGGAACGGATATGGTGGAGCACGTATGACGGTCATTACTACCGTCTGGATGCCTCACGCGAGAAGACGACCGAGCTGCCCTACAACAGTTTGCCGGAAGGAATGTTAGTAGAGATGACCGAGGCAGGCAAGACGACTAAAGTGGACTCCCGCGGTATCATCTGGCAGGCCGATGAGCAGTACGGTATCATGCGGTACCGTTTCGGTCAATGGAAACGCTTCACGCCTCCGCTGGACCGCCGTTATGCCGGTCAATTGCGATGGAACTTCTTCCTGATAGAAGACAACCAAGGCCGCACATGGGTGAACCCGACAGGCGGCGGTTGGAGTTACTATGACTACGACAAAGACGAGTTGGTCTATCCTATTGAGGGACTGACGAATATGATCCACACGGCGTATGTGGACCGCGACGGTCAGATGTGGATTGCCACCTACGACGGCGGTGTCGATTGCGTGAAGATGGAACCGACGCCGTACCAGTTGCACGACCTGCGTCGTCCCGACAGAGACAACGGCGAAGTGCGGGCGTTCGTGAGTAAGAAAGACGGCAACGTGCTGACGCTCCTCAAATCGGAGACCGGCGTCTATTGTGCGCTGGAGACTCAGCACGGTCTGCTCTACGGCACGAAAGGACAAGGACTGGTAAGGGCAAACGGACGAATAGCGAAGGGAGAGAAGATTGCCACTTCGCATCCGGACATATATGACATTGAGGAAGGCGGAGACGGTACGCTCTATGTAGCGACCTACGGCGGAGGCGTGAACATCATCCGCTGGAACGGTCATGGTTGGGATGCACCTCAGGTGATAGGACACGGCATGAAAGTGCGTGACATCGAGATGGTAGGCAACACCCTCTGGTGCGGCACCACGACCGGTATCCTGCTTATCGCGCTTGAGACGATGGAGAGCAAGGTCATCCCCAGTTACGACATCCGCGCCATCACCTACTGTCACGACCGCCTATGGTTGGGTTCGTTCGGCGGAGGACTGCTGACGCTGGACCCGAAGGACTCGACCGAAGAGCTCGTTCACGTAGAGACATTCCACGACATCATCCTCTCGATGGTAGCCGACGGAACGAACATCTGGTTCTGCTCGGAGAGCGACATCGCCCAGTTGAACCTCGAGACAGGCGACCTCTATTACTACGATGCGCTGGAGAGCGAAGAAAACACCTACTTCACGGAAGCCGAGGCGCTGCTGACCGCTGACAGCACCATCCTCTTCGGATATTCGAACGGCTACTGCTCGTTCGACCCATCCCTCATCCGTCACTCCAACTCCGTTCCGCCGCTGCGCATCACGGGTATCGAGGTACAGGATGAGGCTTTGAGCGGCGACACTATCACCATCGAGAACGGAAGCAACATCACCATCGACTACGCAGCACTCGACTACGTAGGCATCAATAAGATTTACTATTACTACTGGCTGGAAGGCGTGGACAAGAACTGGAACAAACCGACCAACCTGCGTCGCGTCACCTATAGTAACCTGCGGCACGGGACGTACATCTTCCACGTGCGGTCCACCAACCGCGAAGGAGCCGATGTGGACAATGCCATCCAGCTCGTGATTCACGTAGAGCGGCCTATATGGCTCAGTTGGTGGGCTTTGCTGCTCTACTGTCTGGGCATAGCCCTGCTCATCGGACTGACGATATACGCTGTTTCCGTCTATAACGGACTACGGCAACGCGTGAAAGTAGAGCAACAGGTGACGGATATCAAGTTGCGCTTTTTCACCAACATCAGTCATGAGTTGCGTACGCCGCTCACGCTCATCGTGAGTCCGATAGAGAATATCCTCCAGACGGAGCGCATCAGTCAGAGCGTTCGCAGTCAGCTGGAGATCGTACACAGCAATAGCCAGCGTATGCTCCGCATGGTGAACCAACTGCTGGAATTCCGCAAGGTGCAGAACCAGAAGATGAAACTCAAAGTACAGCCGACGCTGCTGAGCGAACTGGTGGAAGACACGAGTGCGAACTTCAAGAAAGAAGCAGCGGAGAAACATATCCACTTCGAGATCATCAACAAAGCCGAGGACTCGACCGTATGGGTGGACAGAGCCCGCATGGACACGATACTATGGAACCTGCTGAGCAATGCCTTCAAGTTCACACCGGCAGGCAAAGCTATCCGCGTCATCGTGGACTCCAAGCCCGGCTTCGTGACGCTCGCCGTTCAAGACGAGGGTATCGGTATCGCGCCGGAGAAAAGGAGTGTGCTCTTTGAGCGCTTCTCGAGCAACAACGAGTTGAACAACTCCGGCATCACAGGCACCGGTATCGGACTCAACCTCACCAAAGAGCTCGTCGATCTGCACCACGGTCATATAGAGGTGGAGAGCGAAGTAGGTAAAGGTACCACCTTTACCGTGCTGCTCCATACAGGCAAAGAGCATTTCGGCGACGAAGTGGACTTCATCACGGAGGAAGAGCACACGGCTTCGCAGATGCCCTACACGCAGACCTTCGAGGACAAGATGGACCAACTGGAGCAGGAGCAGCAGGAACTGAAACGCACCATACTCGTAGTGGACGACAGCGTGGATATGCGTAATTTCCTCGCTAACATCATGAGCAGGGATTATCACGTGGAGACCGCCAGCAACGGCGAAGAGGCGGAGCATATCATCCGCACCAAACCGATTGACTTGGTGGTGACCGACCTGATGATGCCGAAAGTGGACGGAATGGAACTAACTCAGTTCATCAAGAAGAATCCGGACTATAACTTCATCCCCGTCATCCTGCTGACCGCCAAGACGGCGATAGAGAGCCGGTTGCAGGCACTGGAATACGGTGCGGACGACTATGTGACCAAACCCTTCGAACCCGAGTACCTCCGCGCACGCGTTCACAATATCCTTGTGCAACGCGGTCAACTGGAGCAGAGTTACCGTCAGCGACTGATGCGACTGGAGTCCAACAAACCCGATGAACCGATGCCCGGCGATACCTTCCTCGCCAAGCTGCTGGCTGTGATGGAGAAACAGATGGATAACAACACGCTGACGGTGGACGAACTGGTGGAAGAGATGGGTATGGGACGAACGGTATTCTTCAACAAACTGAAGAGCATGACCGGTCTCAGTCCTGTGGAGTTCATCCGCGAGATACGTATCAAACGCGCGGCACAACTGCTGGAGGAACGCAAATACAACATCACCGAAGTGACCTATATGGTGGGTCTGAACGACAGCCGCTATTTCGCGAAATGCTTCAAGAACACCTACGGTGTGACCCCGAGTGAATACCGTCGTGCATGTCTGGAAAAACAGGAGGAGGGATGAGAGACCGCTACGCCGAACGTATAAAGACCGCTGCAGCGATGGTAGTCCTCTGTGTGCTACTCGTCATCGTCGTTTCAGCCGCCTGCACCCGTCAGGCGCCGCAGCGTCCCAGTCAGCGCAAGAGTGAGGTTCCGCAGCCGGACAGCGCACAATTGGCACTGATGGAGCTGAACCAACAGTTGGCACTGGCAGCCGACAGGCAACTGGCGCAGATTGTGCAGGTGCAGGAGACATCCTATGCGCTATACGAGGACAATGTTTGGATGGCTATCCTGGACCGAGGCGATGAAGACAGTCCGAGTCCGCAACCGGAACAGGAATGGCGGATTGCGATGCGGATTTATGCGCTGAACGGACAGCTGTACATGGATTCCGAAGGTACATACCGCATCGGAAAGCACGAGTTGCCGCAAGGCGTGGAGGACAACATAGGCGAACTGCACCGAGGCGGCAAAGCACGGATGTACGTACCCTGGTACGCAGCGTACGGCATCAGCGGAACGGCAGAGATACCGCCCTACGAAAATATAGTAATCGATATAGAACTGAAATAAATGAAACGAATTATCTTTTATCTGCTCGCCGGCATAGGTATTATCGCTACCGGCTGTAGCCAAAACACCTATTCGCGTCTGCGCGACCAGGAGGACAAACTGATTGCGAACTACATCAATCGCAACAACTTTGTCATTCTCCAGGAAGAACCCGCGGTTGACCATATATGGGAAGAGAAAGAGTACTACAAAGTGAAGGGATACGACAACCTCTATTTCCATCTCATCTCGCGCGGCGACTCCATGCGCATTGACGGTACAGACACCGTTAGCGCCAAAATACTGACGAACGACATCATCATCGCTCGATACAAGAAATTCGGATTGATGGAGAACGCTGACACCTTGAGTTACTGGACGACGATGGACCAAGCCTACCCGATGGAGTTTCACCTGATGAACACCAGCGAATGCGAGAGTGTAGCATGGCATGTAGCGGTTCAGTTGATGAAATATCCGGACTCGCAATGCGAGATTATCGTACCCAGCAAGTTGGGTTTCACCGCCGAACAGACCTCGGTGACACCGTACGTATATATTCTGAAAATCAAAGTAAAACAATAATATGAGTTTAGTTAAGTCTATTTCCGGTATCCGCGGCACTATCGGTGGCCGTGTGGGTGATGGCTTGAACCCCGTGGATATCGTTCGATTCACAGCAGCATACGCGACACAGCGTCGTGCCGCTCTGCCGGACAACAGCAAGATTGTAGTAGGTCGTGATGCGCGTCTGAGCGGTCACATGGTAGAAGCCCTCGTATGCGGTACGCTCATGGGCATGGGTTACGACGTGGTGAACATCGGCTTGGCCACCACCCCGACGACCGAGTTAGCCGTTACCGGCGAGAAAGCAGCAGGAGGTATCATCCTTACCGCCAGCCACAACCCCAAGCAATGGAATGCACTCAAGCTGCTCAACGAGCACGGCGAGTTCCTCAATGATGCCGAAGGAAAAGGTGTTTTAGCAATTGCCGAAGCAGAGGACTTTACCTTCGCAGAGGTGGATGAGTTGGGCCACATGACACATAAAGACTACCTGCCCTACCACGTAGAGCAAGTGCTCAACCTCGAGCTCGTGGACAAAGCAGCCATCGCCAAACGGAACTTTACCGTAGCGATTGACTGCGTGAACTCGGTTGGCGGACTCGCTATTCCGGCTATCTTGCGGGCGTTAGGCGTAGAGAATATCATTGAGTTAAACTGCACTCCGGACGGTCATTTCCCGCATAACCCCGAACCGCTGCCGCAGCACTTGACGCAGATAAGCGACCTGCTGAAGAGCGGTAAGGCGGATGTCGGTTTTGTCGTTGACCCCGATGTGGACCGACTGGCTATCATCTGCGAGAACGGCGATATGTTCGGCGAGGAATATACGCTGGTGAGCGTGGCTGATTATGTGCTTCGTCATACGCCGGGTAACACCGTGAGCAATATGTCCTCCACCCGCGCTCTGAGCGATGTGACCAAGGCGCACGGCGGAGAGTACAGCGCGAGTGCGGTGGGCGAAGTGAATGTAGTAGCGGAGATGAAGCGCGTTCACGCCGTCATCGGCGGTGAAGGAAACGGCGGCGTTATCTACCCTGCTTGCCACTATGGCCGTGACGCACTGGTAGGTATAGCGCTGTTCCTCAGCCATCTGGCGCACCTCAACATGAAAGTAAGCGAACTGCGCCGCACGCTGCCGGACTATTGCATCAGCAAGAACCGTATTGACCTGACGCCGGACACAGACGTAGATGCTATCCTCGCGCGCGTCAAAGAACTCTATCGCAACGAGCGCGTCAACGACCGCGACGGTGTGAAGATTGATTTCGCGGACGGATGGGTTCATCTGCGCAAGTCGAACACCGAACCCATCATCCGCGTCTATTCGGAAGCGGCTACGATGGATGAAGCCAATGCGCTGGCGCAGAAAGTGATGGCGGTTATTAACCAATAAGCACTTCGTCATCAGCCGCTATTTTTTCATAGCCGGAGAAGCCTCGGGTGACCAGCACGCAGCCGAACTGATAGCACAGATTCGACAGCGCGACCCGCAGGCACAGTTCGCAGGACTCGGTGGCGACCGGATGGTCGCTGCCGGGTGCCGGCTATATCAGGATTACCGTCACATGGCGTTTATGGGCATAGCGGCGGTGGTTCGTCATTGGCGGGATGTGAAGGATAACTTCCGTATCGCCCGTGAGGCATTGCTCAGCGAGCAACCGGACACACTCGTGCTCATCGATTATCCGTCCTTTAACCTGCGGATGGCTGCGTTCTGCCGCAAGCACCTGCCGAAAACACGCATCATCTATTATATTCCGCCGAAAGTATGGGCATGGAAGAAACGGCGTGTTCATCGGATTGCCCGTTTATGCGATGAGGTATTGGGTATATTCCCCTTTGAACCGGCTTTCTATGCCAAGTATGGCTATAGATGTACCTATGTCGGCAACCCGACGGCGGAGGAGATAGAGCGCTTCGTTCAAAATAGAAAGACCGCTAACGCTCAAAGTAGAGAGACGATAGCTCTTCTCCCGGGTTCACGCCCGTCCGAGATAAGCAATAGTCTTCCGCGGATGATGGATGCAGCCCGTCGGTTCCCGGATTATCACTTGGTTGTCTGCGCGGCACCGGGCATAGAGGATGCATTCTATACACCTTATTTACGCGCGGGCGAAACGCTCACGCGCGACACGTACGCGACCGTACAACAAGCCTCAGCGGCGGTTGTCAACTCCGGTACTGCTACCCTCGAGACAGCACTATTCGGTTGCCCGCAAGTAGCCGTTTATCATCTGGCACACTCTTGGTTTTTCGCGCTCATCCGATGGGCACAGCCTTTTGTTTTCTCTATCCGCTATTTCACACTCGTCAATATCATCGCCGGCAAAGAAGTGATTAAGGAATATCTTGCCAACGATTTCACAGCCGATAACGTAGCTACCGAATTGCAACGTCTGCTTACCGACGAGGTGTATAAAAAAGAGATGCTTGCCTCTTACAAACATCTCTCTCAGTCTTTGGGTGCTCTACCCGCTTCGGCCACCGCCGCAGACATCATCACATCGAAACGATAAGAGCTGCCAGTATATAGGGCAGCGCGCCGGCTAACACGCCTTTGGACAGGCGCCATGTGTCCGTCGTATAGAAGACGAAGATAAGTGCCAAGTCGGGAAACACACTTACCATCAGCAGTTTGCTCATTACGCTCGGCGCATGGAAATGCAGCGCCTCCAACGTGTACCATAGGTTCATCACCTCTATATAGGTCAGGGCAAAGGCAGCGGGCAGAATAAGTCCAATCAGGAATCCTATCCAATAGCGGTCAAAGCGATCCATAGTCTGTCCAATCCAGTTGCAAGGGCGTGATAGAGAGCAGTTGATGCTCCATTGCCCAGATGTCCGTGTCGGTGGATGATGGTTCATCATTGACGAAGGCGCCGCCTAAACGCCATCCTTTGAGCACCTCTGACGGCATTTCGCCCTCCAGCGGCACTAACTCGTTTGCCCAGTGGCCTACGCACTGGCGTGTCCAGCGCATACCCTCTATTTCTCCTACCGGTGCATTGATATTAAAACATGTGCGCGGAGCAATGCCTTCTTCGTACAGGTGCTTCGTCACTTCGCAGAGGAAGGGTTGCAGCCAATGCAAATCGGCATCCGGTTCATGGCTGTCAATCGACCAACCGATAGCCGGAATGCCTTTCTCTGCCGCCACGAGGCACGCACCTATCGTACCTGAGTACATGGCGTTGATGGCTGCGTTACTGCCATGGTTGATACCCGAGACGAGCAGGTCTATCGGTTTGTCAGGGAAGAGTATCTCACGGGCTATCTTCACGCAATCAGCCGGCGTACCATTGGTTGTATAGACCTCTGCGCCGTTGAGGTCATGTTCCTCGATACGCTTGAGATAAATCGGTTGGGCGGCACTGATAGCCGCACCGTAACCGCTACGCGCTCCATCCGGCGCAATCACGGTTACGTGCCCCAGTTTGGTCATCTCTTTAGCGAGCAGACGAATACCCGCTGTGCCCCAGCCGTCGTCGTTGACAACAACTATGTTTATTCTTTCACTCATTCACGCTTTCCTCATTATTCCGGGAACATAACGACCTCAAACATGTTACCGGACTTGAGCAACTCCTTGAGGGTTGATTGTACCGTTTCAGCCGTGATAGCTTCCACGGCAGCCTTGTAGTCGCGCACCTCGTTCTGTCCGTACATGAAGTACATATAGAGCGCCTGACGCCAGAAAGTATTCTTTTCGAGGTTCTCCTGGAAGTCCTTGAGCATCGACTCTTTCTCTTTCTGCAGATCGGAGTCGAGCGGACCGTTATCAACGATGGTCTGTATCTCCTCATGGATGATTTCCATCAGTCGTGTCTGCTTATTGGGGTCGGTATCGAACTGCATTAACAATGCCGCACATGGGCTCGGTAGAATACGCATATAACCGTAGGTACCTACGCCGTACGAGCCACCTTCGCGCTCACGGATGGACTCGAGATAGCGAGTACCGAGAATGCGGCCGATAATCTCCATATTAAGGTCATTAGCCATTGTATAGGGCATGTCGTAGGAGGTGTACTGGATGCGATTGGACGCCGTGGTTGTCTCCATCGGACGGCTGAAGTAATTCTTCTGCTGGCCAAGTGCCACAGTGACATGATGGTCAATGACCTCTTCATGGCAGTTTTTCTTCGTCTTCAAGCCCCCCAGCCACAGGCAAATCAGGTCCTTCACTTTGGCATCCTCGGGGTTGATGTTTCCCACGAACACGAAGGTGAAGTCGGCAGGGTTGGCAAACCGCGCTTTATAGATAGCGAGCGCCTTATCGAGGTTCACTCTGCTGAGGAGGTCCGTGTTGTACAACGGGGCACGAAGGGAGTGGTTGGAACCCATTACCTGGATGGAGTCGCTAAAGGCGTTCTTAGGGTTCTTATCGCGATTGAGCAACTGGTTCTTAAGCAAGCCCATCAGTGTCTCGTACGCCTCTTGGTCATGCCGCGGCGCGGTGAAGTACAAATAGGTCAGTTGGAGCATCGACTCAAAGTCCTTTACGGACGAAGAGCCATGCATCCGCTCAACTATCTCCGATATCTCCGGATGAACGGAGACCGTTTTGCCTGCGAGGGCTTTCTCGAGCTGTGTACGATTGAAGCGACCGATACCGGAAAAGTCGATAATTGAGGTTGCCACTTGAGCGGAGGGCAGGTCTTCTGTCTTCACTTGTGAATAGCCTCCTTTGGAGAACGCCTGCATAAGTATCTCGTCGGCTTTGAAGTCCGTGGGCTTGAAGACCACTGTGATGCCATTGGATAGCTGCCACTCGGTTGTGCCTAATTCGCTATCGTGCAGCACCTTTTTCACTTTGCCCTTATGGGGTGCTTTTTTGACGAGTTCGGTGTCCGTAGTCTCTTCTACGGGTGCCTCTATCGCGAGGTCTTTCTGCGCAGCGAGAGCAGCTAAGACGGTCTCTTCGGACGGGATATTGACTCCTTCTTTCTCAGGACCGGAGATAGCGACTGTCGGGTTGGCATGGATTAAGGATTTTGCCACTTCATTGACTGTCTCGAGGGATACCATCGGCAGTACGGCATTGGTGAACTCGTACTCCCATTCGGAGCCGGGCATCGGTTCGCCGTCTTCAAAATGACGGATGCACTCCCGTGCGATGGCGATGTTCTGCCGATTGTTACGCTCGTTGTAGTACTTCTCCATAGCGCTCATTTTCTCGCTTTTCACGCGGTCGAGTTCGCTCTGTGTAAAGCCATAACGGTGCATTTTCTCCAATTGGAAGAGGAGGTCATTGAAAGCCTCGGTCTCGCGGCCTTCCTTAGGCAGGACAATGGCATTGAAGGCATCCATTTTCTTGACCGTTTCGCCGTAATAGCAACCAGCGGCCGTGAAGGAGTTGTTGGGGTTGAGTACCAATTCGGAGAAACGGTTGTCGAGCATGTTACAAGCCAGGTTACGCACCATAGTGAGCATGTACTCCTGCGCGGTAGATTGCATGATTGCGGGCAGTTGGTCGAATTTGTACTCCATTGTGACACGGCTTCCTTCCGCCTCTTTGTCCGTGACGATGGCTACGAGCGGTTTGTCGTTATGGTTAACCGTATAAATGGGGCGCTCGCCGTAGTTGGCGCGTCTCGGCACATTTGCCCAGAGTGCCTTTATTTTCGCTTCGATGGTGTCCACATCGATATCTCCAACGACTATGATGGCCTGATTATCGGGTCCGTACCATTTCTTGTAATAATCGCGCAGCGCCCGGTATTCGAAATTATTGATGACGGCGGTGTCGCCTATGACATCGCGTTTGGCATACTGGGTACCCGGGTACATCTTCGCGTTCAGTTCTTTCCATATCCGTCTGCGAGCGGTGCGTCCTGTGCGCCATTCTTCGCGAATGACGCCTCGTTCGGCGTCTATCTCTTCGGGCAGGAGTAACAATCCGCAGCTC
Organism: uncultured Bacteroidales bacterium; assembly: GCA_902778935.1. Taxonomy (GTDB): domain Bacteria; phylum Bacteroidota; class Bacteroidia; order Bacteroidales; family Paludibacteraceae; genus Colicola. The sequence continues at coordinate 37,343 of CACYZT010000006.1, read as the reverse complement.
CAATCGTACATGACAAGCAGTGCGCTATCCACGATGCCGGCGCGGTATGTCGGTACGTCGGACAGGCGGTAAACGGTCTCGTCGATGGAGGTATAGGCGTTGATGTTTCCTCCGAAGTTCACTCCTACGGACTCGAAGTAGTTGATGATGCCTTTGCCTGGGAAATGCTCCGTTCCGTTGAATGCCATGTGCTCGAGGAAGTGCGCCAAGCCGTTTTGGTTATCCTCCTCGAGGATAGCACCTACCGCTTGTGCGATATGGAACTCGCAGCGCTGTTTGGGTTGCTCGTTATGACGGATGTAGTAAGTGAGTCCGTTGTCCAGTTTGCCGTACCGAACGGTAGGGTCCATCGGCAGTTTCTCCGGCGCCTCTTGCGCCGAGACCATCATAGCTGCGCATAGCAGCGCGATGTTAAGAAGGATTCTTGTCATTATCGTCTTTCTTTTTACGGGGTTTTCTTTTGGATTTCTTGGCAGCAGCTTCAGCCTCTTCAGCGGCTATCTGTGCGTTGACCTCAAGCAGTTCATCTCCGCGGCTCTTCCATGGACGCGGGCCGAGGATACGCTCTACATCTTCGCCGGTAATGACCTCTCGTTCGATGAGCAGTTGGGCTATCTGATGATGTCCTTCTGCGTGTTCGGTCAGTATTTGTTTGGCTCGCGCCATCTGTTCGGCAATGATGCGTTGCGTCTCTTCGTCGATGAGTTTGGCGGTCTCTTCGGAATAAGGTTTGACGAAACCGTAGTCGTATCGGCCGGTGGAGTCATAGAAGCTGACATCTTTGAGTTTGTCGCTCATGCCATAGTAAGCGACCATGGCATAGGACTGCTTGGTGGCACGTTCGAGGTCATTGAGTGCGCCGGTAGAAGTCTGATGAAGGAAGAGTTGCTCTGCAGCTCGTCCTCCGAGCAGCGAACAGAGTTCATCGAGGATATGCTCTTGGTTGGTCAGTTGTCGTTCTTCGGGTAAGTACCACGCTGCGCCGAGCGCCATGCCACGCGGCACGATGGTCACTTTGACGAGCGGATTCGCCCATCGCAGCATCCAACTGATGGTGGCGTGCCCTGCCTCGTGGAAGGCGATGGACTTCTTCTCGTCCTCGGTCATGATTTTATTTTTTCGTTCGAGACCTCCGACGATACGATCGACAGCATCCATAAAGTCCTGTTTGCCGATTTTCTTTCGTTCTCCCCGGGCCGCGATGAGTGCAGCCTCGTTGCAGACGTTAGCTATGTCCGCTCCGGAGAATCCGGGTGTCTGCTTGCTAAGGAAATCGAGGTCCACGGTCTCATCAAGTTTGAGCGGTCGGAGGTGTACTTGGAAAATCTCCTTACGCTCCTGGAGGTCGGGCAGTTCGACATGTATCTGTCGGTCAAAACGTCCGGCACGGAGCAGGGCGGCATCGAGTACGTCGGCTCGGTTGGTAGCGGCGAGGATGATAACGCCGGAGTTGGTGCCGAAGCCGTCCATCTCGGTGAGGAGCTGGTTGAGTGTGCTCTCGCGTTCATCGTTACCGCCGGTCATGACACCTTTGCTGCGACTGCGCCCGATGGCGTCTATCTCATCGATGAAGATGATAGATGGTGCTTTCTCTTTCGCCTGACGGAAGAGGTCGCGCACGCGGCTAGCGCCGACGCCGACAAACATCTCCACGAAATCGCTACCCGACATCGAGAAGAAGGGCACATCCGCCTCGCCTGCCACAGCTTTGGCGAGGAGCGTCTTACCGGTTCCCGGAGGGCCTACGAGGAGTGCACCTTTGGGTATTTTCGCGCCAATCTCGGTGTATTTTTTCGGATTCTTGAGGAACTCGACTATCTCCTGCACTTCCTGCTTGGCGCCATAGAGTCCGGCTACATCCTGGAACGTCACTTTGTCCTTTTTCTCCTTGTCAAAGAGCTGTGCTTTGGCTCTTCCGACGCCGAAGATACCTCCGGGTCCGTCGCCACCGCCGATGCCGCGGCTCATATAGACGAAGAAGAGGATGAGCAGGGCGAACGGCAGGATATTGACCAGGATGAGATACCAGTAGTCGTGTGACTTGTTATATTTGACATCTATCGGCGCCTGTGCGTTCGCTTTGCGTTCGGCGTTGACGGAGTCGATATACTTGGAGAACTCCTCGATGGAAGGCACTTGTGTGCGTAGTGTTCCTTTGGCCCGCTCTCCGTCTCCCTGCGTGCCGAAGACGAGGGTGTAACTCTGGGGTTTGACGGTAGAGGTAGCCAAGAGGTCATCGGCCACTTCTATTTTCTCGACAGCGCCTACTTCGATGTAGGCTTTGAGCTTGGTGTAGCTCAGTTCCTTGCTTGCTCCCCGTCCGTCCTTATCGCCGAAGAGATAAAATCCCATGAGCGTAAAGGCGGCGGTATAGAAGAGGATGCTGAGCCATCTGCGCGGTCCTCGCGGTTGCTTGGCACCGTTCCGCGGGCGATTTGGTTGTTTCTTTGTTGATGACATTATGATTTTACGATTGACAATTTGAAGATTGACGATTGGTTATTAGAGCATTTCGGGTAGTTCCGTGGTCTTACCATCCGCCCAGAGGTGCTCTATGTCATAGAAAGCTCTGGGTTCGCGCTGCATGATATGCACGAATATCGTGCCATAGTCCATGGCTATCCACTCGGCGTTCTCCTGTCCGGCGACAGAGAGGGGATGCACATGTGTCTTCGTACGCACGAAATCATCCACCTCGTCAGCGATAGCCGCCACCTGGGTGTTGCTCTGTCCTTCGCAAATAAGCATCATTTCCACCGGTGCTTCTTTGATTTTGCGCAGGTCTATGGTCACAATGCGTTGTCCTTTTCGATTTCGGATACCCTCAATGATGGTATCCAGCAGTTTCTTGGTTGTTAGTTCTTTCATTATCTGTTTTTGCTATGTTTCGTTTAATGTACGGCACCGCCGAGGGCGATATATAGTCCGATGAGTCCGATGGCTCCGTTGTACATATTCTCCGCCTCGTTCAGCTGTGCAGAGAGAAGCGACTCCTGTGCCTTCAGCACTTCCATATAGGTCGCTTTACCGTTGTTCATCAATTCGTGTGTGCCGGTGTAGGCAAGGTGCAGAACCTCTACCTGACGCTTGTACAGCTCCATCTTATCCTTGGCTGCCTGACAGTCCGCCAGCGCCTCGTTCACTTGATTACCCGCCTCGATCACCGTCTGGACATACTTGTTGAGTTTATCCTCCTGGTTATATTTGGCGATTTTGAGTTGCGCCGTCAGTTTACCGGCTGCGAAAATCGGTTGCGACAGAGACGCCAAAGCTTTGAGCAACATTGCTCCCGGGTCAGCCCCACTCTCGCCTATCCAACCGAGAATACCTTGCAGCGAGAACGAAGGGAAGAACTGTGCACGCGCCAGCGCTGTGTTATAGAATGCTTCTGCAAGCACTTGGTCTGCCGCTTTGATATCCGGACGGTTCTCGAGCAACGCAGCCGGTACTCCGGTACTGAAACGCCCAGGCAGCTCATAGTCGCCCCACGCGGTACGCTCAATAGGACGCGGCGTCATACGGAGCAGTTTGCATATCTCGTTCTCCACGGACTGAATATGCCGCTTGGTATCGACTATCTGTGTCTTGACGCTAAGATTAGACGACTCCATCTGGTTGACAGCCGTCGAGTATGCCTGTCCGTTCTCCCACAGCGCACGCTCGGTCTCCAACGATTCATCCCAAAGGCTGTCCGTCTCGATGAGGATCTCCAACTCTTTGTCGAGCAGCAGCAGTTGGTAATATTCCTGTGCTACGGTGGCGATGAGGTTTGCCTGCGTGGCATCACGAGAAGCTTTCGCCTGCTCGAGCACCGCCTGGGTCTTACGCTTGTTGACCGTCACTGAACCGGAAATACCTATGTTCCAGTCGAGTTGCAGCGGGATGTTGTATGAATAGTTCAGCCCCGTACCATTCCCTGCCGAACCAAACATCTGGGTTGAGATGCTCGCCTGCGGACTAAGACTGAGCGAAGGCAGATACGCCAGTTTCGCTGCTTTGAGCGAAGCCTGCGCCTGTTGAACCACCAGTTTGGCCGACTGCATATCGGTGTTGCGCGCGAGTGCCGAGTCAATCAGATTTTGAAGCAAGGGGTCTGTAAAAAACTCCCGCCAACTAATCTCTGCAAGAGAAGCCGTGTCACTGAGCGCCTCATGCGCAATCGAATCGCCGCTACCGAACAGGTCTTCCGGTGCATCCGTTTGCGATTGGTATTTTCTATATACGCCGCAGGAACTCAATACAAGCCCGGCAAGAATAATAGCTATATACTTTCTCATTTCGCTTCCTCCTTTCCGTTTGCGCTTTTCGCATCCTCTTTGACGGGACTTCCGCTCACTTTCTCTTCCAACGTTTGGAAGATGATGAAGAACGCCGGCGTGATGAATAGCAGGGCAATGGTACCGATACTCATACCGCCTACGACACCAAGCGCCAAGGCACGGTTTCCGTTAGCACCGGCACCGCCGGAGATAATCAACGGAATCATACCGGCAATCATCGTGATGACTGTCATCAGAATCGGACGCAGACGCTCTTTACAAGCCTCGAACGCCGCCTCTGCGATACTCAGTCCTTGTTTACGACGCTCGGACGCGAACTCGGTAATAAGAATCGCTGTCTTGGCGAGCAAACCAATCAACATAATGACACCTGTCTGCAAATAGACATTGTTCTCCATGCCCGGCAGGCCTATCTTATTGCCAATCCATGAGAATAGGAACGAACCCATCAAACCGAACGGCACGGACAGCAGCACCGCGAACGGCGTGAGCCAGCTGTTATAGAGCGAGCCAAGAATGAGATAGATTAGGATAACGCAGATCAGATAGATGATGAGCGTCGTGTTGTCTTTCGCACTGGAGGCTACCTCACGCGACATCGAGCCATATTCATAGGAGCAGTAGTTCGGCATATTGTCTTTGAATACCTCCGCTATTGCCTGCTGCGCCTGCGCCTCCGAGTAGCCGTTTGCGGGCGTTACGGAACACGAGATAGACTGGAAGAGGTTGAAGTGATTCTGCGAGGACGAGCCGACAATCTCCTCGAGCGTCACAAACTGCGAGAGCGGCGCCATCTTATTGTTCGCTACCTTGATATACATATTGTTCAGCGAGGAAGGGTCGAGACGATACTCCGGTGCGGAGCTTATCCAAATCTGATATACCTTACTGAACTGGTTGAAGTTACCCACATACGAACCACCGCAGTACGCACCGAGGGTGCTGAGCACCGACTTAGCCGTGGTACCGGCGCGTTCACACTGAACGGGATCCACATGCACTTTGAATTTCGGGAAACGCTCCGAGAAAGTGGACATCGCGCTCGCTATCTCCTTACGCTCCATCAGTTTCACCATCAGCGCATTGGTCTTGTTTCCGAAATCGGAGAAGTCTCCGTCGCTCCTATCCTGCACTTGCAGGTCGATACTATTGGATGTACCATATCCCGGAATCTGTGGCATCTGGAACGGCAGTACCTGCGCATTCTTAATCGACAGACAATCAAAGTAGAAACGATACATGATATTGTCGATATAATGTTCGGTCCCTTTACGCTTATCCCAATTCTTCAGACGGATAATCAGCGAGGCGTAACTCGATCCATTGGAAGAGATAAGTCCATATCCGCTCACCAACCCGTAACTCTCCAACTCCGGAATGGCTTGCACTTTCTCTTCCACCTGTTTCATAATCTCACTGTTCTCGTGCAGCGTTGCTCCTTCCGGCATACGCACCTCACACATGATAACGCCTTGGTCTTCCTGCGGAACGAGACCCGAAGGCATAATCTTCATGAACAGTACGAACAGCACAATAGCGCCGGCTAAAAGCGCAAACGACAGCGCTGGGCGCTTCAGGTATTTCTGCACAGCACCTTGGTATTTGCCCAAGATAGCATTGTAACTGGCCTCGTAAGCAATCTTTGTATAGTAGTCGATACCCTTCCATTTCTTGCCATCGAGCGTTTTCTCATCAGTAGGCCGCATCAAAATCGCACAAAGGGCGGGGCAGAGCACCAATGCGCAGACACAAGAGAGACCTACGGAACCCGCCAATGTCACACCGAATTGGGTAAAGAAGGTTCCACTCGTTCCGCTCATGAATGTCACAGGGATGAACACCGCCATAAAAACGAGCGTACAGGATATAACGGCCGTTGATACCTCGCTCAGCGCCTCGCGGGTTGCCTGAACGGCTTTGTCTTTTGGAGTGCCCTTCATCTTGCCCGTTTCGAGTTTCGCCATCACGGCTTCGACGACGACAATGGCATCATCGACGACCGTACCGATAGCGAGCACCAATCCGAAGAGCGTGATGATATTAAGCGAAAATCCGGCTACCTGCACAATGGTGAAGGTACCGAGCAGAGACACGATAATAGAGATAGAAGGAATAAGTGTCGCCTTCCAGTTCTGCAGGAAGAAATATACGACGATGATGACGAGGAGGATAGCGATGATAAGTGTCTCCACCACATTATGAATGGCCGCATAAAGGAAGTCATCGCTGGTCTCCAGCGTGACAAACTCCAGTCCTGCCGGCAATGTCGGCTTGAGTTGCTTGTACAACTCGTTAATCTGCTGGTTCACCAGTGTGGCGTTCGCACCAGGCGACTGGTTGACGAGAAAGAACACACCGGGTTTGCCGTCCATATCGGAGGTCATCGTGTAGGCTTTCGCGCCTATCTCCACGGTCGCCACATCGCGGAGGTACAGCACATTGCTGTTATCCTGCGTACGGATGACGATATTCTCAAATTCCTCGATACTCTTGAGCGTACCTTTGTACTCCATTGGGTACTGGTAGGCATTCTCCGACTGTTGACCGAGCGTACCGGTAGAGGTGACGAAACTCTGCGCACTGATAGCGGAAGATATATCCGTCGGATCGAGACCATACTGCGCCATCACATCCGGTTTCAACCATACACGCAGCGCGTAGGTGTTACCTAAGTTACTGACATTTCCCACACCGGAAATACGCAACAAACGCGGCTTGACATTGATATCAATATAGTTCGATATAAAATCCGCGTCATACTTGCCATCGGTCGATTTAAGACCGGAGATCTGCAGGATACTGTTCTGCCGTTTGGTAACGGTCACGCCTGTCTGCAGCACATCCGCCGGCAGTAACGCCTCTGCTTGTGACACACGGTTTTGCACATTGACGGCCGCCATATCGGGGTCGGTGCCCTGCTTGAAATAGACCATGATGTTCACATCACCCGTCGAAGAAGCGGTAGCCGTCATGTATGTCATGTCCTGCACACCGTTGATTTGCTCTTCCAGCGGTCGAACGACAGAAGTCATACAGGTGTTCGCATCAGCGCCCGCGTAGGAAGTAGATACATCCACTGTCGGCGGAGCGATATTCGGATATTGCTCCACAGGCAGAGTGTTGAGGCTGATATATCCAACGAGCATAATGACCAATGCTATCGATATGGCCATCACGCTTCGCTTGATGAAAATATTCTCTTTCATAAATTAGAAAATCACTCTCTGTCCTTCTACTAAATTGTTCGCGCCGATGGTTACGATCTCATCGCCTACTTCGAGACCTTCGGTTACCACAAGGTCGCGCTCGGAACCAAAGTTCACCGTCTTCACGATGACGCTGTACGCACAGCTGTCAGCACCTACTTTGTACGCCAGCGATTTGTCTTGCAGTCGCACGATAGCGTTCTGCGGAACGACCATCACATCGCTCACGGCGAAGGGGACAAGAACCGTACCCTGGATACCCGAATAGAGGATACCGTCGGGGTTGGGGAAGGTCGCCTTGCAGGTGAGCGCACCGGTCGTACGATCGACCGTACCGGTAACACTGGTGATACGTCCTTTGTGGCCGTACTCCGTGCCGCTCTTGAAGAGGAAAGTCACATCCGGGAAACTCGCCAGCGAACCATTCGCTTCGCCATTGGCGCGCTCTTCGAGCACCGATTCGCTCACGGAGAACTCCGCGTACATCTTGGCGTTACCGCTGAGTAGCGTCAGATACGTGCCCGGACTCACCTGGTCTCCGGCGAACACCGGAATCGAACCAATCACACCGGCGACAGGCGCTTCTATGGTACAATAACTGAGGTTTACACGTGCACGGTTGGCTATGGCTCTATACTGCGCCACCGAAGCCTTGGCCTGCTTGTACTGATTCTCCGCATTGTCAAGCACATACTTGCTAACGATACCTTTATTATACAAGTTCGTATTGCTCTCGAATTCCAGTTTGGCACTACTCTCCTGTGCTTGAGCGGCTAACAGGTTCGCCTCTGCTGACTCCAACTCCAATTGGGCGTCACGGCTGTCAATACGGAACAGCACTTGTCCCTTCTTTACCTGCTGACCTTCCTTGATACACACCTCCATCAGCTGACCGCTAATCTGCGGCATGATGGTCACATCCGCTGTACCTTTGAGCGTCGCGCTGTACTTGAGCGGCACCTTGATGTCACTCTTACCGATGGTCATTGTCTGATACGATGTGGGCACCACATTGGGCACACCCGAACCACACGCTGTAACACCCATTGCCACAGCCAAAAGAATCCATAATTTTGCTTTCATTGTTAATCAGTATTATTTTGCGGTGCAAAATTACAAAAAAAAAATGATATATGCAAATAAAATCGAAGATTTTTGTGATAAAGGCGAACGGACTAACGGGAAGGCGAAGGGTTATTTGAAGGCGAAGACGAAATAGACGGCAGCGATGAGAAGGATACAGGCAACGAGATGGTTCCATCGTAGAGGCATGTGGAAAGCGATGGCAGAGAAAGCGATGAAGACAATAAGAGTGATGACCTCCTGAATGACTTTGAGTTGCATCAAGCTGAAAGGGCCTCCGTTGCCCTCAAAGCCTATACGGTTAGCCGGAACCTGCAGGCAGTACTCAAAGAAAGCGATGCCCCAGGAGAGGAGGATGACGAAGATAAGGGGTGTGGCATTGGTAAAAAAACCGGTCTGCTGCAGTTTGAGATGACCGTACCAAGCGAGCGTCATGAAGATATTCGACGCAAGAAGAAGGAGGATGGTGTAAATACTGGACATATTTGAAGATTTGAAGATTTGAAGATTTATAATTTAGGGAGATAATCGGGTTTGATATTGGTCATAGCGGCGAAGAGGGAGTCAGGCGCTTCGGGATTGAGGGTTTTGATATCGTTGAGCAGTTGTTGGACTTGCGTTCGCGAACTGACATGCTCGAAGGGACAGAGTTTGGTTTGCTTGTGGTAATCCCTTTCGTTCGCATAAGCGGCTATATCGGCTTCATCGATGAGACAGAGAGGTCGTATGATACGGATAGGCATTTTCTCGAGCCGGAGCATCGGTGGCATGGACGCGAAAGCACCCTGATAGATGAGGTTCATGAGGAGCGTTTGCAGCACATCGTCGCGATGATGGCCGAAGGCAATCTTGTTACAGCCCAGCTCTTGCGCAACATTGAAGAGGGTTTTGCGGCGGTACCAGGAGCATAAAAAGCAGGGGCTTTTACGATTTGAAGATTTGAAGATTTGAAGATTTGAAGATTGGGCATTGGCGGGTGCTTCTCCGATTTCGGTATCACGGACGAGGAGGGGGACGCCGGCCTCGGCGCAGAAAGACTCGAGATAGGAGAGGTCGGTTTGGTAATCTCGTTCCTTGACGCGCACATGGAGCGCAGTGACGGTGAAGCGAGGTTTGTAAATCTTCGCCCTTCGTCCGAGCAGTTCGGTAAGTAGGAGGCTGTCTTTTCCTCCGCTGAGCCCGATGAGCACATGGTCGCCGTCCTCGAGGAGGTGGTAATCGGCGCAGGCCTTATGAAAGCGTCGTGTTATTTTTGTGCAAAGAACTTCCATAAGGGTGCGGCATGGAGGGCCTGTATGATTTCTCCGTCTTGTAACATCTCGAGTACCTGTTCGGGTTCGAGGACATGGACATGGATATCCTCGGTAGGTTCCTGGTGCTGCTCGCGCACTTTCTCCACGCCGGTAGCAAGGAAAGTATAACTGAGGTTGTTATGGTTGGTAGGATTAGGCGAGAGGGTCATGAATAGTTGCCATTCGCCTCCTTCGTAACCTGTTTCTTCACTCAGTTCGCGTTTGGCAGCTTCGAGTGGCGTCTCACCTTCATCGATGACGCCTGCTACGAGTTCATAATGGGTCTGTCCCAAGGCATGGCGGTACTGGTCCTCCATGACCATTTTGCCATCCTTGGTGATAGCGATGACATTGATCCAATCGGGGAACTCGAGCACGAACCAGGTAGGGATCTGTGTTCCGGAAGGCAACTGGACACACTCCTGCCGTACGGAGAGCCATTGTCCGAGATGGAGGATGTTCTCACTCTTGAGTACACGCCAAGGGCGGTTTTTCAATTTCGGGTACATAGGTCTTGGATTTTCGCCTGGGCGGCACGTTGCAGTTTGATGCAGAAATAGATGAGCACCACGAAGCTGATACTACCTGCGATGGGGTTGACACTTCCGCTCATAGCGATGGAGTCATAGACGCCGTGCGCAAGGACGGGCATGAGGAACATGAGGCATGCATTGCGTTTGGAGCGGTCCACGAAGTGGTAGAGCGAATAATAATAGCCCATGAGAATAGCGAAGGCATAGTGTCCGGGCACAGCGAGCAGAGCGCGCATGACAGCCGTGGAGAGCCAGTTCTCACCCGCCATGAAGACATAGGCTACGTTCTCAATGGCTGCAAAGCCGAGGCTGATGAAAACGGCATAGACGATACCATCGAAATGCTCATCGAACACTTTATTCTTGCGCAGCAAGAGCCATAAGACCAGCAGTTTGGCACCCTCTTCGGGTACGGCCGCTACGAGGAATGCCTGCCCGGTAGAGCCGATGAGCGTGGCGGGTCCGGCATCGCCAAAGAGGAGGTGCATTACCCAGTTCTCGAGCATCGCGACCGGCATACAGATGAGGACACCGCAAAGGAACGCCCGTCCTATCCATGCGAAGGGTTCGGGATGCGGATCTTTGCGCCAAATATAGAGCCCCAGGATGATGGCTGGCAGCAAAGCTGCCACATACATTAGAACAATGGACATATTTGAAGATTTGAGGATTGGTTATTGGGCGACGTCCCATTCGGGTGTGAAGGGTTTGGAGACAGTGCCCTGCAGACCGTCGTTAACAAAGGGGAAGGTCTCTTTCGCGACGAAGATACGCTTGAGGTTGGGCGAATAGAACTTGAGTTGCACGTCCTTCGCGTTCGTTGCAGGAGAGAGATAGAGCCAATAGAGCCCTTCTATATACTGCGCTATGCCGCAGCAGTCGTTACCCATGAAGGCAGCGAGTGTTCCTTCAGATTGCGCGAAAGCAACTTTGACAATCGCTGTCATGGACGCGGTCATGTCGGTCGTGTCCACCGTGATTTTCCACTGCGGGTCAGGTGTATCGCCCGGATTAACATACGGGTCCTTCTTTTCGCAAGCCGTCAGGCAGAGCAAGAAGAGAACAGCTATAATGAACGAACGTCGAATGGGTTCGTTAGAGTTTTTTACCTGTAACATCATATTTTTCATTGTTGCGAATAATTAAGACATTATTATTTTCGATTATTTTGTAAGCGTTAACTTTGTTAGCCGGCGTGAGGATGAGGGGTTCTTCGAGGCTTCCCCAATGGCTGTCGGGCTCATATAATAACCTCTCTCCGGGATGTTCTACGACCGTCCCCCGGACGATCGATCGAGCAGAGCTCTTCACCCGCTCAAGGGAGAGAGGAGTGCCGTCCTCGAGTTTGAAGCGCAGTTCTCCGGCTATATCGCTCTGGATGGTCAGGAAATAGAATAACTCCTCTCCGGCTCTCACCTCAAGGGAGAGAGGCTCAGCTACTCCGACCAATTCATCGTTGATATATACCTCTAATCCTCTCATCTCCTCATCCTCTAATCCTTCAATCGCCGCAATCATAGTCATGTTGGTAGCGGCTTGCGGGTTGGTGAAGGCAGCGTTGGCATTGGCATTGGCATTGGCTTTGGCCATAGTTTGCTGCGGAGTGACAGATTGGTTAAAGAAGGGCACGTTGACATCGCCTTGTGCGAGGCGTCTGAAGAGATAGCCCTCTCCGGGTCGGAGCGATTTGAGGTTACCTTCCCAGTGTTTGTTAGCGGAGAAGACGGCAAATCGGTCATGACTCTTGATGAGGTCTCCGGGCGTTGCATTGTCATAATATCCGGCGAGTGCATCGGTGATATAGGTCGTTTCGGAGAGGAGACAAGGCAGCGGGCTCCATGCGCCGTTACCTTTGAGAGTGACGGTCATCTTATCCTCAGTCAGTTGTTCTCCGCTCACGCGCATAATATTGCCATTCTTGGCATAAACCATGTACATGTGATGATAGTCAAAGGCATTGAACATTCCGATGAAAGCATCCATGTCTTTGGAATAGCTGACGAACAGCTTTGTGGCAGGGTTCTTGATGATATCTCCGTCGGTCCAAGGTTGGGCAGCGGTCATGACCTCTTTGATGAGGCTTTTTTTCTCCTCGACATCGACATTGAAGGAAATCCAGCTCCAACCGGTGTTGAGGTCGATATTCTGCGTCTGCGAGCCGATATCGGTAAAGATAACCGGTTCTTCGTTTCCGCAGCCGTATATATTGCCGTGCGCGAAAGATATATCCACGGATGTAGCGAGCGCCACGAGTTTACCGGTGCGAGACTCCCACAGTTGGAAGACGATGGGTTTATTGTTCATCGTCTCATTGCCATAGACGGTGAGATAGACGCGACTGATACCGGAGGCATCGTCCACATCGATGGTCGCCATTCCCACACATTCGTTATAGTAGAAGGCATAGACGATATCGCTGGCATCGATGTCATAAGCACCATCGTAGAGTACCTGTCCGCAGATGGACATATTCAGCGGATACTTGCCATTGTCCACCTCGTCATAAGGCGGCAGCGCTTCGACGGTGTACTCAAAGTGCAAGGGTTCGGACAGTCCGTCTTCATCGGTGAGATAGACAACATCGCAGTACTCACCGGGAGACAACTCAGGGCTGAAGGTAAATGTAACGCTTATCTCATTGGTCGGATCAATAGATCCGGAGGGTTCATCGACGGAGAGCCAGTCAGCGAGCGACTCAATGGTATATTGGTGTCGTTTACCGGAATGGTTGATGATATTAATCTTCTGTGTGATGGGGTCTTTCTCCGGTCCGTAAATAGCATCTATGGAGATGTTGCGTTTTGCCCATTTGAGAGCGTTTCGGTCCACGAAGGCAGTCCAAGAGACAGGCGATACCATCGGATTGCCGTTGAGGTCCTCGACATTGCGTACAGTGATATACATCTGCTGCTTGTTGATTTGCCAGTCACGCATGTTGATATTAATCATGAGTTCATCGTTGTTGAACGCCCAGTCGAACTTGATTTTGGTCAATTGTCCGAGGTCCTCAACGGGTGCGCTTTGTGTTTTATCGCCGAGGTCGTTGATATCGGTACCGTCTGTAATGCCGGTGATGAGCGGTTGCACTTTCTCGACGATATCTCCTTCGCTGGTTTTGAAGACGCGCTGGTCATTGACGGAGAAGACCTGCTCGAGGATACCGCTTTCGTTCTCCTTCATCTCGCTAAAGGGCAGGTATGCCATCAATCCCATCTCTTCGCCTGTGGGAGAGATGGACCCGTAGGACGTCATCAGCGATTGAGGAAGCGCCTGTTCAAAGATAGTGAACTCATCGATATTACCCTCAAAACCGTCACCACCGAGGAACATATCTCCGCTGACGGCTCCGAGTTGGTCAGCATCGAAGTTCTGCAAGAGGCGTCCATCCAGATAGAGCGCCACATTGTTATACGTTCGGCTGACGGTCATGACGAAGTGATGCCAGCTGTCATCAGCGACATTGCTTGCTATCCTCCATTGGTTGTTATTATTATTGAAATAGAGGTTGCCATCGTTGAGACAGATGAGCGTACCCTTCGCCGCGGTTGTATCGGTAGGAGCGACCCAACCGGCACGGAAGAGCGAGCCGTTCTGCACGGCCGTTTTGAACCAGAAGATGAGCGTCTCGTCCTGTTTCTCGGACCGGCTCATCAGGTTGCCATCCATGATGACCAGTTGTGAGTCGGCTATGTGCAGCGATATACCCGGTTGGTGTTCCCAAGCGGTGCCGTGGGTATAGAGGGTAGCGCCGTTGGCCTTGTCGGTCAGGATCTCGCCACTTCCTTCATCCATAGGGTAATACGCCAGCAGTTCCCGTTCATAACCGGTAAGGCGCGTCATGTGGGTCTGCGCCACTTCTTCGGTTGTGAGGGCTTTGGTCCATAGACGAACCTCCTTCATGTTACCTTCGAAGCCTTTACCGATACAAATCGGTGCACTTGCCGAGTATTTGATGTTCGCCAGGGCGTCTCTATCCACGGCAGCGGTGTCGGTTATATCCTCGGTGCCGGCATAGAAATGAACGCCTCCTTGGTCCTGGTCGTAGATGAAGAGAACACGCATGAACGCCGTCATCGGTTCTTCTATCGGCAGAGAGGTAATCGTCATTTTGTTGAATGTGGTAGTGAGACGGTCGTCCTCGGTCTTGCCGAAGCTGAACTTGAGTCCGTCCTTCATCTCATAGGTCAGGAAGGTCTCCGCTCCATGCGGATTCGTCGGACGAACCAGCATATCGACGGTGAAGGACTTGTTGGAAATGGTACGTTGCACTTTAGACAGGGCATACGAGTTGTCCGTTCCGTCGAAATAGAGAGACACGCCGGTGGTAATACCTGTTTCGTTGGTATAACCTATGATTTGGAAGTTATTATCCTCGTCGAGGTAGTTACCGGCGATGGGTTCGTTGAAGCGGAGTAAGAGGTTATTACCCACTCCGAGGATGGCGTCAGCCGGTTCAGGTTGTCCGAACACACGCGGCGGACGGGTATCTTTCGTTCCGGTCAGGACGGGAGATGACTTGGTGATAAATCCTGAACCGTGACGGCAGAAGGAAACGGCACGCAGGTCGTATTTCTGCTCGACAGGGTCGTTCTCGCCATAGAAGCGATAGTGCTCTATCTTACCATTCTTAATCATCTGCTTCGTGCCGGACGCCGACTGGTAGAGGCTGTCGTCAGCGAAGTACGAGCAGAGGTTGACCCAGGCGTCATTGGACTGAGTCGTCTGTTTGTACTGCAGTTCGATATGGTCGAAGTTATCATAGTTCACATCAAATCCGTCGATACTAACCGGCATGTAGTAGCCCTGTTTGTCACGCGGAGAGAGGGTATTCAGTATCCACTTGTCGGACGGCACGGAGATATTCACCGGACAGGAAACGGGCATATAGTGTACGGACAGGCACGCCTTCTGATAGGTGGTAAGCGGCATACACTCGGATTCGAGAATGAGGCAAATATCTTCGTAGTTGTACGCCTCTCCCGCCTGCACCTCGATGGTCTTAATGACAGGCTGGTTGCCGTAGAAGATGAACTCCCGTCCGTCGCCCAACGGCACTCCGTCCACACTGATCTTGGCGCCATAAGGATTGGTAGTGTCATCGAGTCGGAGTCTAAGGGGTACGCCTACGCCGTTCGCCATACCCACGGTTTCGTCGGCTTCGTTCCACATAGTGATGGTGAAGCGTGCAGGCTGGTCGTACGGCACATCGCTTGCCTCATGACGGTTGAGGGTTATTTGCGGGTTCTCTATCTTCTGAGTAGCCATATTAAGCGGCGTGCCGGAATTATAGAAATAGGTGGAGTCCGCGCCCTCCCACGGGCAAACGGTGGCACCACCCAAGGTGCGGTACATAAGGGAGCCGAAGAGATATTTATCCTTGTTGTCCGAGTCAAAGTCGCTCGCGGCGTGGCGGAGTGTTTCCGCGTCGTCGTTGAACACATCAACCTTACTCTTATACACATTGAATGTAAGATGCTCGAACGTTCCCGGAGCGATTGTATAACCGGTGGTCTTCACGTTCTCCTCAGTCAGACCGTTCTCCGGCAGGTTACCCGTCGACATGTCTATGATAGGATCGACATGGAAGTCTATTTTCGCTTCGCCCACTTCGGCCTTGAGGTATTGCCCGAGGTCTTTTCCACTGCTGGAGGATTTGTCTGCTTGCTGCAAATGTTTCTCCAACGCGGTCATGGTCTCCGAGCTGAACAGGCGCTTGAGTTGCCCTACGATGAAGCCGCCGGCACCGCCGCCCTGCACACCGGTCTGGCGGTTAACAAGCGGGTAGCCCACATAGGACGAGCGGAACTCGGCATAGGCGTAGCTCTCCGTATATGACTGTGTCATACCTCCGCTGACGGACAGTGTCTGCAGCGGTGTCTCGGTCTGAGAGTTCACTTTCTCGCGCTCGTTGGTCTCCAGCACTTTGAGCCAGCTGTCGATGGCGTGGTTCGTGGCGTTGACTTCGTCAATGACCAGACCGGAATAGGAGCTCGGCTTGATGAGCTCGTAGTATCCGTCCTCGCCGTAACCGAGGGAGTCGGTCGGCACTTTGCTCCAATAGACCGGTTTCTTCGCCATCTCGGCATACGCCACGGCGTCATCCCGACTACCCGTCAGCAACATGCTGTTTCGATGATAGAAGAGTTGCGGGATGATGGTATTGATGATATGGCTCTGGGTATAAGCGAACGAGGATTGGATGGTCTGTTTTATCAGCACATCCTCGGTGCGCATCAGATACCATGGTTGGCCGTCTGCGGCGAAGCCTCGTTTCACCACCATCACATTGCGGTTGTCTATCTGTCCCTTGAGCATCTCGTACGAGATGGAGTCCACCACGCGGAACGCGTCCGCCTTGCCGGTGAGAACACCGTTGGTCACACCGATGAACACATCTCCCATCGCGCCTACCTCCAGCGGACCGCTGCCCGTCTGGATTCGTTCGTTGGTGGTGAAAGTATAGTCCGCCTGCGACTTACCGGTGAACTGTATAGAGACAGGCAGATTCCATGTCGTGGTCTCCTGCACGACATTGAGCATACCTGCCGTCGCACCGGCAGGCGTACCGGCATAGGTTCCGATAAAATACTGGTTGTTGTTTCCGTACGACAACTGGAGGTCAAGACCGAAACGGTAGTTATAATCCACTTTGTATTTGACATGATAACTCGTTCCCTTCTCCAGATAAGCGTACGAGCCGCTTCCGGGCGGGTCACGCAAGATATCGAGCAGCGTGATGGTTCCCCCTTCTTTTGCCAGGAAATCGGACGGTTTCTCCACGCCTCCCAATACGTAAGCACGTAGCGGAGTGGACGTGACATAAGCGCCGTCTGTCTCCACCGAGAAATCCAGCGAATGGAGCGCCGAGTCACCCGTTTGGACAAGCGTTATATGGTCGAAGGTGACATTGACCAAGGCCGCACCGCTGTTATCCAGCGGTTGCTCGGATATCTCGGTCGAGGCACGCAAACCGTTGTAAATCTTTAGTTTTCCGCCCTTCAGATAGACGATATCGGGTTCGCGCGTGCGGTCGTTGTTATAATAGTAGTTCTCATGGGCCGTCACGCGGAACTGATAATCACCGGACGGGAATACCGGCGCGCCGAAGAGGTAAGTCCACTGACCCGTCGCCGAATCCGGCACAGCGAGGTCCACTTTCACATCCTGACCTAATATCGTCTGTGCCGTCCATGTTTTCACGCCGCAGTAGTCATACTCCATGCCGTACTGGGACTGCTTGTAGGTCACCTCTATCGGTGCGCGATAGATGACGGAGAAGGAGTCAGGTTTGGCGGCACTGAGGTCCACTATCTCGCTCGTCTTGCCCTTGGCAAAGAGCGTGGCATAACCTTCCGCTGTGGCTTGCACGATTTTGTATTTGACAGGGAAGAGGTCAGCCTCGTACTCGCCTGTGGCGGAGTCGGGTTCGATGATGATGCGTTTGTGCTGGTAATGCACTTTGGTATTGCCTATTTGGTATTCCAGTGTGTCTTTGGTCAGGTCCTGCGGGTCACGGACAATATAAGCGGTGTTATCCCCCTCCAGCTCCAGAACCAGCTGGATGTTATCACCCAGGTTGTTCTTGCTCAGTCCTTGTCCGAGCGGCAGCGATGCCTGGTCGAGACCGCCCACTACACGACCGGACAGACGCACCTTCGTCATGTCCCATACGCGCACACCCGGCAGGTCTTTGGATAGCGTGAGGGAGTCAGAGTCGTACTCGCGCACGAAACCGTTGTTCTCGAACGTATGACCGTCTTTGATGACCTGCAGCGTGAAGGCGGAGTTCTGCGGCACGCGGAGTTCGAAATTACCGGACACATCGGTCTTCAGCGGTTCATTGAATTTCATCACCAGCTTGCCGTTCAGCAGCAGGTTCGCGTCGCGTACCGGCACGGAGGAAAGTTTATACAACGCGCGTCCGGAGAGTATGACGGATGAGATATTCTCAAAGGCCAGGCCTTTCGCCTCGTTGTTATTCGCCGTGAGGGTGACAGACGCACTCGCGGCATCGGTGTTGTTAAAGCGGAACTGCGCTGTCTCCGACACCGGCGTCACGGCATACGTAGTGGAGGTGCCGTAGAGCAGACTGTCAAACAGGAAGTTTCCTTTCTCGTCCGTAAAGGCTGTGATGTCCGGCAAGGAGTCTTGCGACAGCTGCACCTTGATGCCGCAGCAGCCGCTGCCATCCGCGTACGCTATGCGTCCGGCGATACTGCCGTACGGCGAACGGGAACCCTTGGTGCTCTTCGTCGAAGTCGTCGTCATGCCATGACAGGTGTAGAACGAGGTGAGGCGATAGTCATAAGCCTTACCCGGCACCACCTCATGACTATAAGGTATATGTTCATCAAAATAGCCTTCGTCCGTTACCGTGGCGAGGGTGTCATAGGCGGAGGCGCCCACCATACGCCGCTCGAGGATGAAATAGTCAATAGAGCCGGCGGTACGTTCCCATGTCAGAACGACACCACGCTTGTCCGTACCGATGGTCGCGCTGAACGCTGTCAGTTCACCTCCCTTGTTGTTATACAGGTCCGGTCCGGACAGCGCTATAGGGTCTAACTGCCGGTCGTATTGCACATGGAGCAAGGCATTGCTCTGGTCGATACGAACGCTGTATTCATAATGAACGCAGCTCTGGTCGGCAATGTCCGTCACGTGTACCATATACGAGCCATCGTCCTGCACTTTGATGCTGTCGGTGGGAATAATCATCTCATATACATCGCCGGTCTCTACGAGCTTGCGGGAAAGGATTAGCCGCGCATTCTCGTCCCATTGGCAGCGGCCTACTCCTACCGAATGAATCTTATCCACCAGGTCCTGATAAAGCATGTTCTTGATAGAGTCCAGATTGATATGAAGCGCTATCTGCTGCTTGATCTGCTCTATCGTGCCGGTCATGCCATAGACACTGGTGGGAGTGAAATCGAACTGCACGCTGTCGATGTCAGGTATCGTATGCGAGATGAGCGCATTGTCAATCTTGATATTGAAATGCACGACTCTGTTCTCCTCGAACGCGGGGTCCAAGGTGTATTCCGTCTGTGTGTCAGCCAGCGGTGCGAGATAATTGGACTTGAGCAACATCGTCTCCGCCATGTAGGAAGACGGTTTCCATCCCCATGAAGCGGCAGAGGCACGTCGGATACGATAGTAAAGCGGATGTCCCGGCGTCTTGACGCTCGACCGCAGTTCCGCTTCTATAATCGCGTAGCGTCGTGAGGTGTCCGCCACTTCGATATTACCCTTGTAACTATTGATAGTGCTCTGACTGGATGGTATCTTCGTCGTGTCTAACAATGCCGTCAGCACCGCTTTTGCAGGGTCGGTCACCCGATAGACACCGCTGTCGGTAAGCATCGGATACACGCCTACCGTCTCGGCATCGGAGAAATCCTCCTTCGTCGCTCGTTGCACTTCGAACACATCCGACTCCATGATATCCTGCGCATCAGGGTGCTCCAGACGCCATGCCAGTTCTACCTCGCCGGTCACGCAATGATGGCTGTCCTGCACCTCGTTCGCATCAACGTCATAAATCTTATGGTAGGCAGGAATAAGCACCCTGTTCGACTGGAGTTGCTGGGACAACTGCGCGTCTTTGTTAATCCATACATTGAATGTTCCGTAGAAATTATCCTGCACGCTGTCCTGCATGTCCACCAGCACCGTACCGCTTTTCTCGGATATAGTCTGTTCCTGCGCATTCAACGAGGTGTGGTACGAAATCGGGTCCTGGAAGGTCATATACTGCATAGCGGCCTTGCCGATATTGTTCTGCTTGTCGGTGGCCACGCTGTAGAAATACGGCTCGAACAGCTGCGGGCTCTGCGGCATGTCTCCGCCATAGAACGAACCTGGCCAGAAATCCCATATCGTCCGTCCGTCCACCGAGCCGTCATTCGCGTAAAACGTAAAGGTATGCAAACCGATATAGATAGTCTTGCCTTCCAGCTCGGTCGGCATATACCAGTCCACGACAAGGAACAGCACATGGTCCACATACGATGTGTTCTGACGGGTCGTCGTCAGCCATGAGTTATGCCAATAGTTGTCATCACCTGCCGTCAGCGTGACCGGAACGCCGTTATACATATTCCTCACGATACACGAACCCTCATGCACATACGCATAGGAGTATCCGTACCCTGTCTCGCGGCAGTCATAGTTATTACCGCGGTCAGCACCGAAGGTCATGATACGATGGGCATTGTCGAAATCCCCTTGCACCTCGCTATACACGATGTAGGAGTCTTTAAGCGGGTCGCCGATATTCCACTCGCGCGAGAGGTACTCGGTATGGTTCGAGCCCTTACCATACACCCACACCGGCAGCGTGAAACGAATCACATTGCCACCCATGCTCGTCGCTTGGAAATTATCAAACGTCCATAGATACTTGTTGCCCGCACAAATCGGACTAACGCCTGCTAACGAAAGCGCCGCAATTATCAACAATGTCAAAAATCTGTTTTTCATACGATATAAAGAAATTGTGTACAAAGGTACAACAAATTATTGAATTACGCAACACCAAAATGAAGATTTTTACGCAAAGTCAAGAAAATGGGGCATTTTTTTACGCAAAGTCGATTTTTTGTGACAAAATGAGAGAAAAACGGGGAAGCAGTACTTTTTGACGGAAAAGGTGGAAAAATTACCATTTTTACCGATAAAGCACGTGCGCGCTTGCGTATATCAATATTTTTTTGTAATTTTGCACCCTAATAAGAAGAAGAAAGAGACCAATGGACGAAATCATCCGACATGAAGGCATCGTGCTGAGCACGAACGGAGAGCTGGCGCACGTAGAGATTGTGCAGACCAGCGCTTGCGCCGCATGCAAGGCAAGGTCGATGTGCATGTCGTCCGAGAGTCAGCAGAAATATATTGATGCCGTCATGCTTGAGCCGATGAAGACCGGTGACCGCGTGGAGGTGGAGGTGCGCGAACGGCTGGCATGGAAAGCTATCCTGTTAGCGTACATCCTTCCGTTCGTGGTGATGATGGCAGTGATAGCCGTTCTCGATTATGCTACCGACTGGAGCGAAGCTATCATCGGTACGCTGTCGCTATGCGCGATTGCGCTCTATTACATCGGTCTGAGCGTATTCAAGCACCGGCTGCAGAAGCAGTTTACGTTCTCTGCGAGGAGGGTGTAAGAAGACCGCTAACGCTGACAGAACACAGACCGGCTTCGCCTGACAGACCGCCCTACGGGCTGACGGACTGATTTACCGAGAGAGCGATAGAACGAGAGGTCGATATATCGAAAGAACGCTGCGCTCAAAGTAGAAAGATATAAACAAATTAACAAACAATACAAATTAACAAAAATCCAAGAACATGAATTTAATTCTGATTTCAATGGGAGTTTTGGGCGTGACGGCATTTCTGGCAGCATGTCTGCTGTATGTAGTCAGCCTGTTCTTCAAGGTGGAAGAAGATCCGCGCATCGACCTTGTGACCGCTGTGTTACCGGGTGCTAACTGCGGTGGCTGCGGATTTGCCGGTTGCCGTAACTTCGCGGAAGCGTGCGTCAAAGCAAACGGCATCGAAGGACTCGCTTGTCCTGTGGGCGGCGATCCGACAATGGAAGAGGTGAAGAAAGTGCTCACAGCCGGCGGAGGCGAAGCTCCGGCTCAGGAAGAGAAGGCAGAAGGCGGAGCGCAGAAAGGATTCGACCCTGCTATCGCTGCCAAGATTAAAGCACTGCCTACTCCGAAAGCAGTATTCCCGCTCGCGTTGGGAATACGTTAAACGAGTTAAAGAGTTAAAATGGTTTTTCTACGAAAAACGTTAATTAGTTAGCTTATGAGAACATTTAAGATAGGCGGAGTTCATCCGCATGACAACAAACAATTCTCCGCACACCAGCCTATCACGGAGTGCCCGCTGCCGAAGCAAGCGATTATTCCGCTGGTTCAGCATATCGGTGCGCCGACACAGGCTGTGGTGGAAGTCGGAGCGAAAGTGAAAGTAGGCGAACTGCTGGCCAAAGCCGGCGGTTTCGTGAGTGCGAACATCTGTTCGCCGGTGAGTGGAACGGTCACCAAGATAGGTGACTGGACAGACGCATGGGGTGCTGCCGGACAGGCTATCTTCATCGATGTACAAGGAGACGAGTGGTTACCGGAGATCGACCGTACGCCCGACCTCAAGCAGCAATGTACGCTGGAGCCGAAAGAAATCATTGACAAGATTGCTGCAGCCGGTATCGTAGGTCTGGGTGGCGCTTGCTTCCCGACACACGTCAAACTGCTGCCGCCTCCGGGCAAGAAAGCAGAAGTGCTGATTGTCAACGGCGTAGAGTGCGAACCGTACCTGACCTGCGACCATCAGTTGATGCTCGAGCACGGCGAGGAAATCATCATCGGTATTCAAATCCTGAAAAAAGCCCTCGGCGTAGAGCGCGCTATCATCGGCATCGAGAACAACAAGAAAGATGCCATCGAGCACATGAGCAAACTGGCGAAAACCCATCTCGGTATCGAGGTACAGCCGCTCAAACTCAAATACCCGCAGGGCGGTGAGAAACAGCTCATCGACGCATGTATCGGCCGTCAGGTACCGAGCGGTGCGCTGCCTATCGAGGTAGGCGCTGTGGTAGATAACGTAGCTACGATCTATGCCGTCTATGAGGCTGTGCAGAAAAACAAACCGCTCATCAGCCGCGTGATGACCGTCACCGGAAAGAACCTCGCCAAACCGGGTAACTACTCCGTTCGTTTCGGTACGCCGATAGAGGAAGTGATTGCGCTCGCAGGCGGTGTGCCCGTGGATACGGGTAAGATTATCGGCGGCGGTCCGATGATGGGTCGCGCGATGGACCATATCGAAGGTATGCCGGCTAACAAACGTCTGAGCGGACTGCTGTTCCTGCCGGAAGCAGAGAGTATCCGTCCGGAGGAAGACAACTGTATCCGTTGCGGCAAATGCGTTCAGGCTTGTCCGATGGGTCTCGAGCCCTATCTGCTCCAACGTCTGAGTCAACTGGAGATGTGGGAAGAGTGCGAGAAGCACGATGTGATGGATTGTATCGACTGCGGTTGCTGCGTCTATACCTGTCCTGCGCATCGTCGTCTGCTCGACGGCATCCGTCCGGCGAAAGCCAAGGTAGGAGCCATCCTCCGCGAACGTGCTGCTGCTAAGAAATAATTGAAAATTGAAAATTGATAATTGAAAATTGATAATTATTTAGATATGAAACAATTAATTGTAGCTCCGGCTCCTCACGCCCACAGCGGTGACAGTGTACGCCGGAATATGCTCTTGGTCATTCTCGCACTGCTGCCTGCGTACGTAGTCTCGGTGCTGGAGTTTGGTTGGGGCGCTCTTATCACGGCTGCCATCTCGGTCTGCGTCTGCGTTCTGACCGAATGGGTCATCAGCCGTTACCTGCTCAAGGAGCACAAACAAACCATCGGTGACCTCTCGGCTGTGCTGACAGGTCTGCTGCTGGCTTTCAACCTGCCATCGAGCATCGACTGGTGGATTGTAGTCATCGGCGCTATCGTCGCTATCGGCGTAGGTAAAATGAGTTTCGGCGGTCTGGGACAGAACCCGTTCAACCCGGCTCTCGTGGGTCGTGTGTTCCTGCTCATCTCGTTCCCGGCTCAGATGACCACCTGGCCTATCGCTAATGGTTTTGCTACCAAGTATATCGACGCAGAGACAGGCGCTACCCCGCTCTATTACCTCAAGCACATGATGAAAACCGGTGACCTGAGCGTGATGGAGAATCTGCCGGCACTCAAGGATGCATTCCTGGGCGCTATGGGCGGTAGCCTCGGTGAGGTTTGCGCACTGGCGCTTATCATCGGCGGTCTGTTCCTGATTTGCACGAAAGTCATCACATGGCATATACCGGTTTCGATCATCGCTACCGTAGCGCTCTTCGCATGGATTGCGACTCCGGAAGGTATGTCGTCCGGCGAATTCGTAGCCTACCAGCTGCTCAGCGGCGGTCTGATGCTCGGTGCATTCTTCATGGCTACCGACTATGTGACCAGCCCGATGACGGCATGGGGTAAAATCATCTTCGGTATCGGTATCGGCTTCATCATGATGGTGATTCGTACCTGGGGCGCATATCCCGAAGGAATGTCGTTCGCCATTCTGATTATGAATGCCTGCGTTCCATTGTTGAACAAATTCCGTCCGACCCGTTTCGGCGAGAAAAGAAAATAAGGAGGTACAGCTATGGAAAAACTACAAAGTTCGTTTAAGAATATGGTTCTCAGCCTCGTCATCATCTCGATGGTAGCAGCAGGCTTGCTGGCAGGCGTATATATCCTGACCCTGGAGAACATCAACGCTCAGAAGAAAGCGAAACAAGAAGCGGCTAAACTGGCTGTACTCGCCGGTCATGAAGATGGCGTAGCTATCGAGACGTCTGTAGATGGCTTCGGCGGCACATTCCGCGTGATGGTCGGCTTTGACCCGGAAGGCAACATCCTCGGCTACGAGATTCTCGAGCATCAGGAGACTCCGGGACTGGGCTCGCACATGGTACACTGGTTCAAGAATGCCGAAAAGCCGAACCAGAACATCATCGGTCGCCAAGGCGGCAACCTGCAGGTTAGCAAAGACGGCGGTGAGATAGACGCTATCACAGCGGCTACTATCTCTTCCCGCGCATTCCTGAAGGCGGTTAACCAAGCCTACGCAGAGTTCAAAGGTACCGAGGCAAACACCGGTGCCAGCCAACTGCAACCGAAAGAGGAAGAGGTTGAAGAAGTTGTAATCACTGAAGAAAAGGAGGCAAGTCATGAGTAACGCATTAAAAACATTCACCAACGGTATTCTCAAAGAGAACCCGACTTTCGTGCTGGTACTCGGTATGTGTCCGACACTGGCCACTACCACCAGTGCCATCAACGGTATGTCTATGGGCTTGGCAACGCTCTTCGTGCTCGTTTGCTCGAACATCGTGATATCGCTGCTCAAGAATCTGATTCCGGACAAAGTGCGTATCCCTGCGTTCATCGTAGTCATCGCTACCTTCGTGACGCTCGTTCAGCTGCTGATGCAGGCTTATCTGCCGGCTATCTATGACGTGCTCGGTCTGTTCATCCCGCTGATTGTGGTGAACTGTATCGTGCTGGGTCGTGCAGAGGCGTTTGCAGCAAAGAACAGCGTGGGTCTGAGTGCTCTCGACGGACTGGGAATGGGTCTGGGCTTCACGCTCGCTCTTACTATCCTCGGCGCGCTGCGCGAACTGCTCGGAACGGGTGCTTGCTTCGGCTTCCATATCTTCCCGGATAACTACGGCGCACTCGTATTCGTTCTCGCACCGGGTGCCTTCATCGCATTGGCTTACCTGATGGTTATTATTAACAAACTTCAAAAGAAATAAGTTATGGTTTACTTCTTGATATTTATCTCTGCGATATTTGTTAATAATATCGTATTGAGCCAGTTCTTAGGAATCTGCCCGTTCCTGGGAGTAAGTAAGAAAATCGACACCGCAATGGGTATGAGCGCAGCTGTTATCTTCGTGCTCACGCTTGCTACGGTGGTGACCTACCTGCTGCAGATGCTGCTGGTAGCATGGGGACTGGAGTTCCTGCAAACGATTCTTTTCATCCTCATCATCGCTGCCCTCGTGCAGATGATTGAGATTATTCTGAAGAAGATCAGTCCGTCGCTCTATCAAGCGCTCGGTGTCTTCCTGCCGCTTATCACGACCAACTGCTGTATTCTCGGTGTGGCTATCCTTGTAGCTAACGGCACAGAGAAACTGCCGATGGGCGCAGAGCACGGCATGCTGACCGGTACGCTCTTTGCGTTCGCTACCGCACTCGGTTTCGGTCTGGCACTCATCCTGTTCGCAGGTATCCGCGAACAACTGGCGATGAACAAAGTGCCGGAGGCAATGAAAGGCACACCGATTGCCCTTCTGACAGCCGGTCTGCTCGCTATGGCCTTCATGGGCTTCAGCGGAGTAGTATGATAATAAGGTACGCGCATGCTTGTATGCATGCGCGTACGAGGGGTATTAGCTCATCTGGCTAGAGCGCAACACTGGCAGTGTTGAGGTGAGCGGTTCGAGTCCGCTATACTCCACTAACGTTAGAGCATTGCGGCTCGACCGCGGGAGTTCTTAGCCCTAAAGGGCACGATTATTGCGACAAGCGCAATTTTCGAGTCTCCCATGCTCCACATAGGAGACAGCGGTTCTTAACCCTAAAGGGTACGATTATTGCCGTAGGCAATTTTCGAGTCCGCTATACTCCACCGAGTTCTTAGCCCTAAAGGGCACGATTATTGCGACAAGCGCAATTTTCCGAAACAAAAGCAGGGTAACTTTTGGCAATACATCGCTGCTCGTCCTGCGACACCGGATAATCGGCAGCCATAAGCGCCATCGCTATCCGATGATCATTGCGGACTTCATGTAGTCTGACCGCCTCCAAGCGGTCAGATTCTTTATATCTCAGCCGCTCTGTGCCCGTAGCATGGAGAGTTATGCCGAGGCGTTCACAGGTCAAGGCAATCGCCGGATAGAGATCGGGGATTCTCTCAAAATTGAGAGAGACCGCCTTCGGCTGACAGAAGACAGACCGCCCTTCGGGCTGACAGACCGCTGCGCTGACAGACCGAATTAGAGCACCTTCGGGGACAAACGTAGTCTCTACACCGAAATATTCAGCATAGATATCAGCCACTACCCTGTCTCCTTGGAGGGAATCGGAAGTCAGACCTTCGAGCAACAACGAACCTCCGTGTATCGCCACATATTCGTACCAATAGCTGGCAGCCGACCAATCGGCTTCCAGCAGACCGGCTACGCCTGACAGACCGCTTTGCTGACAGAGCACAGACCGCCCTTCGGGCTGACAGATTACAGAGTTTTTCTCATACTGCTCCTTTATCCGGCGGGACATTGTGATATAGGGCGATTCGTCGGGTTCTACAGGGATATCCTCGCCATGCAGTATTCGCGCAGATATAGTTTGGCTGGTCGGTTTGCCGTCGCGCTCCATGAGTCGCGGATCGCCGGTAAGGGTAATCGGTGCGCCGGGGTAGCATTGGGCTATATGGACCTGCAGAAAACGCAACGCCGTGCCGCAATTCTTCAAATGAAGAATTATTTGTGATTGGTGATTGGTGATTGGTGATTTTTTATATTCCCGCAGTTGTTCCAAGGCGTCATGAAGGACGAGGACGTCGTCGGGCATATCCGAAGAGACCCGCATAAGCGGATCTCCATGGATAGCCTGCAATAGAAGAATTCTATTTGCAATACTCTTCGATATTGGTAACGCAATACGTTGCAATATTCATTAATAATTATTCATTAATTAATGTCGGGCAGCGGACTATAGTCGCGGCTGTAACGAAGATGCTGGTCAATATAACCTTCGGAGAAATCAATCTTGACATCCGTAATCTCCCCTGCATCATTGCGAACCGCAGTATATACCGGATTCACAAAACCTTTATACGGCGCAAGGTTCAGCTTCTTATAGCGCGCCAAAATCTCCTTATGGAGGTCTTGGTTAACTTTAACCGCATATTTCTCAACCATCTCTTTAGCCGCAGCGTAATCGCCTTCGGAAGTGATGCGCTGGATCTCAGCCAGCAGTTCGCCATAGAGACGACGCAGACCCTGATAATCATTGATACGGAGGTAATGTTTGCCGTCGCGCTCAATGATTTCCACCTCTTTGTTCGTTGCGTGTTCATAGACCCAGTTGGCTATAAGTTGGCGGTTACGCATGTGCGCCTCCTCGATGTCCTTACCCGGTTCAATACGCACGAGTTGGGTCATGAGGCCGTTCATCTGCTGCTGGTAGTAGCCTGCCTTAAATGCCTCTTCGTTAGGCAGCAAACCTAACTCAACGAGTTTCGGGTCGCCGAGGAAATAGAGTCCAAAGAGGTCAGCACGGGCTTCCTCAATCGTCGAAGCGTGCTCCTTGAGCGCATCCTTGGACACACCCGGCAGCAGTTTGCCACTACCATGACCGACACACTCGTGAAGATCGGTATGCAAATCGCCGCAGAGAGCACCGTATTTCTCGTAGATAGCACGGATCTCATCGTCAATCATGAACTCCTCGTTGAAACCGTTGCCTTTCGCAGCCTCGTTATAAGCATGCATGAGATTGTCGATCGTGACGGACTTGGAGCCGTACTCCTTGCGAATCCAGTTGGCATTCGGCAGGTTGATACCGATAGGCGTAGCCGGATAGCAATCGCCGGCAAGGATAGCAGCCGTAATCACTTTCGCGGTCACTCCCTTAACCTCCTCTTTCTTGTATTTGGGGTCGGTCGTCGAGTGGTCTTCGAACCATTGAGCATTGTCCGAGATGAGTTGCGTACGCTTGGTAGCAGCCAAGTCTTTGAAATTAACCATCGACTCCCATGTACCGGTGATACCTAACGGATCCGAATAGGTCTCTGTGAATCCGTTGACGAAATCGACACGACTGTCAAGGTCCTTCACCCAGGCAATGCAGTATTCATTAAAGAGCTTGAGGTCACCCGTCTCATTGAAAGCGATGAGTTGGTCCAGAACCAAACGCTGCTGGTCATTCTCCGCATACTGGCGTGCCTCTTTGAGCCAATAGACGACATGCTCGAGAGCCTCGCCGTAGAGTCCGCCTACCTTATAGACACGCTCTTCAATCTCGCCATTCTCATTCTTGACAAGTTGCGAGTTGAGACCAATCCATTTCGGTTCAGGACTGTTGTCCTTATGGAGCGCATACCACTCCTCCGCCTCTGCTTGGGTCACACCATCTCCATAGTAATTACCGGCGGAACAAAGGACGAGGTCCACGCCATCCTGTGCGGTGGTGCGCTTCGCCATGATGGCCGGGTCAAACATCACGGGAATAATCTCCTCGTCATAAGCGATACCGGCTTCGCCGCAAGCGTTCATAAACCACTCTTGGCTGAACTCCGGAAGGAACTTATCCTCCGAATAGTGATGGTGAATACCATTCGAGAACCAGACACGCTTGAGGTAACGCTCGAAGGCAGCAAACTCATCCGTGTTCTTATCATACGGATAGTTCAGATACAATGCCTCCAGCGCACGACGGATACGGAGATTATATCGACCGTTCTGGTCGAACAGGATATCGCGTCCCCAAAGGGCTGCTTCGCTCAAACAATACAGCAGCTGTTTCTGCTGCAGACTCAAACTGTCAAACTCCGGTACATCATATCGGAGGATCTCTAAATCATAGAACTTATCCACGTTGTATTGGAATGCTTGTTCTTTGTGTTGACAGCCGCAGAGAATTCCTGCCGCCGCCAAGATAATTGCTAATTTTTTCATTAAATTCTTTCAAGTACGGTGCGAATCAATTCCTTGATACGCGGTTTATAATCGGTGTTCGCCGCCTCTACCTTGCGTTGCGCGATGATGCAGCACACGGTCATAGCGCGGTGGCCCATGTGCAGCGCAAGACCGGCTATACAACTGCCTTCCATCTCATAGTTAGTGATACGCTGGCCTTCATAACGGAACGCCGAAATCTTCTCATTGATATCGGGCACCGCCAAATCGACACGCAGCACTCGTCCTTGCGGGCCGTAGAAACCATTCGCGGCAATCGTACAACCGCGCATCATATCGTCCTTGGCAATGCGGTTAACGAGTTCCGGGTCGGCAGCTACCACATACGGCACCGCTGCTTTCTTCGGATAACCTACGAAGTCCACAAACGCTTTCTCAAAGCCGAGGTCAGAAATCTTGTCGCGGTCGTGATAAAAAGCGAGCACGCCGTCAAAACCGATGGATTTCTGGCTAACCAGGAATGTTCCTAACGGAATATCCTCCTGCATCGCACCGCTTGTACCGATACGAATGATATCCAAGCTGCGTTTCTGCGTTTTCTCTACACGCGTATTGAAATCGATATTCGCCAGAGCGTCAATCTCGTTCATCACGATATCGCAGTTATCGGTACCGATACCGGTTGAGATACAGGAAATACGTTTGCCCTTATACTTACCGGTTATCGTGTGGAACTCACGACTTTGCACATCGCACTCGATAGAACCTTCATCAAAGAACGACGCGACGATATTCACGCGGTCCTGGTCACCCACGAGGATGACTTTGTCCGCCAGAAACTCCGGTTTTAAATGCAAATGGAATGCAGAACCATCACCATTGATGATTAACTGCGAAGCGGGAAATGTTTTCATAGTAAATAAGTTTCAAATCTTCAAATTCTCAAATCTTCAAATTTTTAGGCCTCACCACCAGTGAACGTCAACGGCAAGGTATTACCATGCGGCTGACCGCCTATCGGTTGGATAGTACCGAACTTCTGCTCGTACTGGGCAATGTTATTCTGAAGCGCCATCAGGATTTTCTTAGCCTGATCAGGCGTCACTACTACACGCGCCACTACATTAGCCTGCTGAATACCGGGCATCAGTTGGGCGAAATCCAATACGAACTCCGTAGGAGTATGCGCAATAAGCGCTAAGTTTGCAAACACGCCCTGCTGTTTGTCAGGAGCGATGTTGATGTTCAATTGTTTCTGTTCTGCCATATTTGTTCAATTTAAATTTTTCTGTTATCACCATTTGTTTCTATTTCGCTGCGGAACGATAAGCATGTAGAGCGAGATAATCGGTAATACGATATCAAACCACAGCACACTGCCCATCTTAAACCGCTTTAAGCCCATCCGCCGCGCTGATACATTCAATATCGCACTTTGCAGCACCCAGCGCACGAGGAACAATCCTATCGCTGCCAGCCCTACTATCGACAGCCGGCAAACGACCAACGCCACGATCGTCATGATATAGAATAGTCCGCGGGTTACAGGCTCCATTGCCAACCGCACTTTGGTAATCTGTTTGTACTCCGGTGCTACGGACAGATGACGACGGCGCTGCAACAACCAGTCTTTCATCGTCTTCTTGGACTGCGACCAGGTAAACGCATCTCGGTTCAAGACCACAGCTGTATTGCCGCGCGTTGCCACCTGATTGACAAACAACTCGTCATCACCGGCTTTGATGGTCATTAGGTGCGTGAATCCTCCGCTCTCAAAGAACAACGACTTGCGGTACGCCAGATTGCGTCCTAAACCGATATACGGATATCCGCAAAGCGCTGCACCGAGGAAATGCAAACTGTTAAACAGCGATTCATAGCGGGCTATTCGGTTCACGTGACCTTCTCCCTCGAAATAGGCGCTGAAACCCAAAACGATATTCTTCTCGGCCGCAAAGCCGCTCATCATGGTGCTAATCCAATGCGCACTCTCCGGTACACAATCCGCTTCGGAGAGCAACAAATAATCATACTTCGCCGCTTTTGCTGCCAGCGTCAACGCCAGTTTCTTCGTCGAGCGTACGCGTGCTCCATAGGGTACGAACGTCATGCGAAGGCGCGGGTCGTGAGCCATATATCGGTCTATCACCGCACGCGTGTCGTCCTCCGAACCATCATCCACCACTATCACTTCATACTCCGGATAGTCCTGCGTCAGCAATACTTGCAAATGCTGCGAGAGATTATACGCCTCGTTGTGCGCAGTCAAGATAACTGACACACCGGAATGATTGACGACTGGACGATTGACGATTGACGATTTTTTATTTCGACGCATCTTCCTCGCCGGAGCGGCCATGTAAGGGGCATAGAACCACACCTGCGCTATAAACAGCACTACCAACGCTCCCAACAGCGCCCAATCAACACTATTCAAATCTTCGATACTCAATTTTCAATCTTCAACTTATATGTATGTGTACTGCTTCCGTCCTCTGCTGTCACGGTGATGGTCCATGGCGCACCATTAATCGCACCGGGAACAACGGTCATCTCGTCCTTACCCAGTTTGCGGCCATTAAACCGTGCGGTCTCACCTTTGATATTCGTCAGACTTCCGATACCGCGATAACCCGCAATAGTAATCTCCGCGGCACTGCCGGCAGGAAGAGTATAGGTCTGCACTTTGCTGCTATTCGGGTCAAAAGCCTTCCATTCCTTGCCGTTAATAGTCAACTTGTCAATGCACGACGAATAAATCAACTCCACATCATCGACATACAGCGCATTGCCGTCGTACATGCCGTCATTGGCGCGGAAAGCAGGATAGTTGCCGGCAGAGAAAATGACATTACACATCGTCGGTCTCGCATCGCTCATATACATAATCGGCACTTTGATAAGCGTCCACTCGTCATATTTAGCCCGCGCGCGATGCCATCCCTCGGCAATCTGCTTGGCGTGCGTCTCTACGGTACACTCGTTGCCGTCTGTTTTCTGACGTATATCGCTCTCTTCGTTGATGCGCTCCGTGGAAGTGCAACCGCCTTTCTTATTCTTATACGCCGTCCCTTTTGAAGTGCCTGACCATGCATAATAAAGCAGATGAAAATCCTCCTTCTCCGGCGCAGGTCCTACACGTTTGACCCATACCGCCATCGTGTCAGGACGGTATTTCCAGGCGATACCGCCTTCCGTGCCGGCAGTAGCTCCGTTGACATTCAGTCCTTTCAAATACTGCCACGGCGTACCCAACGACAGGTAACCCGGACCAATAGCACCGATACCGAGCTTGGGTATGCCCACAGCACGATCGGTCACATACGCACTAAAACCGGTTCTACCCGGCTTTTGATACATAAACGTAAACTTAAAACCCGCCTGATTGACATTCGATCCGTGCCATTCGGTCAATTGCTTATCGCCGTTGAACTTGTCTCCCCAGTTCTCAAAATGGCTATCCGGCAACTGCTGCGCAGAAACGGAACTTAGTACACCCAAGAGGGCAACTATTAAGACATATTTTCTCATAATACTCAAAATTTTGCGCAAAGATAGTAAAAAATTTGCATATATGCAAATAATTTAGTACTTTTGCAGCAAATTCTATGCCACAAAGCAAAAAACGATGAACGTATTTGGTAAAAAATGGACTTTCACGAGCTTCGGAGAGTCGCACGGAGCAGCCATAGGAGGCGTACTCGACGGAGTACCGGCTGGTTTGCATATTGATTTCGACATGATTCGTGCCGAATTGGATAAGAGAGCAGGAAGGAGGCAACAAGGAGGCAATACGGAGGCAACACGGAGTCAATACGAGTTAGCTTATGCTGGTGAATCGTCGCGCGCTAAGAACGAACCCGATGAAGTGGAATGGTTATCCGGTGTAATGGATGGAACCACGCTCGGCACTCCTATTGCGTTCATCATCCGTAACAAAGATGCACGGCCGGAAGACTACGAATATCTCAAACATCATTACCGCGTCGGACATGCCGACAGAGTGTATGAAATCAAATATGGTATTCGCGACTGGAGAGGCGGCGGCAGAGCTTCAGCTCGCGAAACAGCCGCACGCGTCGTAGCCGGTTGCTTCGCCAAGCAATCATTGCGGCTCAAAGGCATTGCTGTCCATGCTTCGCTCATTCAAGTGGGAGCGGAAACAAACCCGGACAAATTCGCTGACACGATTGCCGCTTATCAGCGCGACGGGGATTCCATCGGTGGTATCGTCGAGTGCCGTATTAGTGGCTTACCAGCAGGAAAAGGCGAACCGATTTTCGACAAACTGCAGGCACATCTGGCTTACGCGGTAATGAGCATCAATGCATGCAAAGGATTCGAATACGGCACAGGCTTCGAGGGCGTCACGCAACCCGGTAGTGCCATCAATCATATCTCCGGAGGCATAACCGGAGGTATCTCGGATGGCACAGACATCATCTTCCGCTGCGTATTCAAACCCACACCTTCCACACCCAAAGCCGGCGTAAAAGGAAGACACGACGCGTGTGTTGCCACTCGCGCCGTGCCCATCGTAGAAGCGATGACCGCTTTAACGCTTATTCAGTTCGTCTGAATATAGAGTCGCTTAAGCCTGACCTTCAGGTTGCGGCATAAGCAGCATCATAATAATGTACAAAATTACACCCGGGAAACCGGCTGTGAACAAAGTCAGCGCTACATATGCTACGCGTACAAGCGTTGGGTCAATCTGAAAATACTCAGCGATTCCTCCGCATACACCGGCAATAATTTTATTATTGCTACGGACCAATTTCTTATCATTTGCCATAATTCTAAAAGTTTAATTATTTAACAATTACTGGTTTGTATTTTGGAACAAGCGCCTTCATAACGCTCCAACCGATGAGGTAAGCTACCGCGCAGATGCAGAACACAATCATGTATGCTGCCGGTTTGCCCGTGAAGCCGAAGAAGGCAAAAAGTTCGCCTTGTTTCTCTGCATACGTAAAGAGAAGACCCGAACCGCGGTTGATTAAGTACGAACCTATACCGCCGGCCATAGCGCCGATACCGGTGATGGTAGCCACAGCCGATTTCGGGAACATATCACCCGTGGTGGAGAAGATATTCGCACTCCAGCTCTGGTGAGCAGCACCCACGATACCGATGATGATAGCTACCGCCCAAGGACCATAGATACCACCGAGCGGCTGAGCAAACAACGCAAAGATCGGGAAGAAAGCAAAGATCAACATAGCTCTCATACGACCTGCGTACGGCTCCATGCCTTTCTTCTCCACGAAGATCTTAGGCAGGTATCCGCCGAACAGCGAAACAACCGTCACGATAGCGTACAGCGTGAAGATGAGCGCAATACCCTGTGGGTCGGAAGCCTTGATACCGAACTGGTCCTGGAAATAAGCAGGAGCCCAGAAAAGGAAGAACCACCAAACGCCATCAGTCATAAACTTACCAAACGCAAACGACCAAGTCTGTTTGTGCTTGAAAGCCTCGCCAAACGACATCTGCTTTTCCTCCTTTACCTCCTGCTTCGGAGCTTCTTTCTCATCTTGATGAATGTACTCCAACTCAGCATCGTTTACATGCTTGCTCTCTTCCGGTTTGTCATAGACAAAGATCCAGATACCGGCCCAGAGGAAGCCCAGCGCACCGATGATGATGAACGCCCACTCCCAACCAAGGTTCTTTGCCAGCAAAGGAATAGTAGCCGGAGCTGCCAGCGCACCCACCGACGCACCTGCGTTAAACAGAGCTGTAGCGAACGCACGGTCTTTCTTCGGGAAATACTCTGCGGTCACCTTGATAGCGGCAGGGAAGTTACCTGCCTCGCCAAGACCAAGAATCAGTCGGCAGACAAGGAACAACCACACACTCACCATAGAAATACTACTTGCAAGAGCACCTGTTGCATTCAGCAACGCTGCTTTGTCAGCTACGCCAACGATATTCTCCGTTACCCAGCCGCAGCCTGCGTGCAGAACGGCACCCAACGACCATACAACGATAGCAATCAGGTAACCTTTCTTCGTGCCCATCCAGTCGATAAACTTACCGGCGAAAAGGCAGAAGATAGCGTACGCAATGGAGAAGATACCGGTGATTTTACCGTAATCGGCATCGGTCCAGTGGAACTCGGGCTGAATAAACTCCTTGAAGGTCAACGACAGAACCTGACGATCCATGTAGTTAACCGTGGTGGCGAAGAAAAGCATCGCACACATGACCCAACGCCAGTTGGTCATGACAGCTTTTTTTACGTCATTCATTTTGTTTTCTTTTAAAAGATTCGATATTTCGATATCTCGATTTCTCGATATATCGGATTATTTTTTACAATTAGCAATAATCTCGAAGCACTCTTTGCACTTGTCAGTAACGTACTTCCAGTCGCCGGCTTTTACCTTGTCGCCCGGGAAGAGCTTGCTGCCCATGCCTACGCAGTAAACACCTGCTGCGAACCATTTCTCGAGGTTCTCTTTCTCCGGAGCTACACCACCGGTAACCATAATCTTCGACCACGGCATCGGAGCCATCAGACCCTTCACGAGGTTCGGACCAACAACGTCGCCCGGGAACACCTTCGTAAAGTCGCAACCCACCTCTTGTGCCAAACCTATCTCGCTCGGTGTCAAGCAACCCGGACAGTAAGTCACGCAACGACGGTTACATACCACCGCGATATCCTTGTTGAACAACGGACCAACTACGAAGTTAGCGCCTAACTGCAAGTACAGCGCTGCTGTCGGAGCGTCAACCACACTACCGATACCGAGTGCCAACTCCGGGCACTCAACAGCAACCCACTTGCTCAGTTCGCCGAATACCTCGTGTGCAAAATCGCCACGGTTAGTGAACTCGAACGCACGCACGCCGCCTTCATAGCAAGCCTTAATCACGTTCTTACAAACTTCCACATCCTTGTGATAGAACACAGGAACCATCGGTGCAGCGGCAATCTTCGCCATCACCTGAAATTTATCAAACTTTGCCATAAAATCATTTACGATTTATTCATTTACGATTTGGTCATTTATTTTTCCATTTAGTCATTTACCATTACATCATCTACTGCGCCAAATGGCTAAATAGCCAAATGAACCAATAAATGGTACATGGTAAATGACCAAATGGTAAATTAAGCTTTATCTCTGTACTCGTCCATTTGCGTTACCACCTGCAAGGCTCAATACCTCATCCTCAGAAACAAGGTTGTAGTCGCCGTTGATGGTGTGCTTCAGAGCCGAAGCAGCTACTGCGAACTCAAGAGCCTGACCTTGGTTGTCCGGGTATTTGAGCATACCGTGGATCAGACCGCCGGAGAACGAGTCACCACCACCCACGCGGTCGATGATCGGGTTGATCTCGTAACGCTTGCTCTGGTAGAACTCCTTGCCGTTGTAGATCATCGCCTTCCAGCCGTTGAAGGTAGCGCTGTAGCTCTCGCGAAGCGTCGAAACAACATACTTGAAGCCGAACTCTTTCATCATCTGCTCGAAGATGCCCTTGTAGCCCTCAGCGTTGGTCTCGCCGCCTTCTACATCTGCATCGGGCTTGAAGCCGAGACACAGCTCTGCATCCTCTTCGTTACCGATACAAACATCCACGTACTTCATCAACGGACGCATGATCGAGATAGCTTTCTCGCTGGTCCACAGTTTCTTACGGAAGTTCAGGTCAACCGAAACGGTTACGCCATGACGCTT